>NZ_JBHZCF010000009.1:0-342369 GCF_042755225.1 Streptomyces sp. NPDC059169
AGATCAACGTTCTCTACGCCATCCTGCGCGACCAACGCCCCTACGAGGCCCGGCCACCTCTTCGTCTCGTAGCTTGACAACAGCATTAGGCAGCGTCCGGCGCCGGGACCCGCGTAGCCCTCCGCCCGGCGCCTGCCGCGCCGCGCACCTCCAGCCCGTCGAGGAGCCGTCGGGTGGCGTCCGCTATCTCGTCCACGGCGCGCTCGAACACCTCCCGGTTGTGGGCAGCGGGCGCACGGAACCCGGACACCTTGCGCACGAACTGCAGGGCTGCGGCCCTGATGTCCTCCTCAGTGGCTTCTTCGGGGAGGACGGGCGGTCGGAGGGTCTTGATGCTGCGGCACATGCCTCCAGTGTGAACCACACCACTGACAACCCCCGCGAACCGGCGCCAGGCGGGCGCAGAACCGAACGGGACCGGGCAGGACCGGGCGGGACCCGGTGCCGGACGGGGAGACGCCCCCGGACCTTCGTACGTCAGGCGGCGTCGGCGACGGACCCCGCCCCACCGGACCCGACGGCCGCCGCCCACTCCACCAGCAACTGCTGGTAGCGGGCTTCGTCCCCGGCGGACAGCCGCTTCCCCGACCGCTCCCAGAGCGCACGAATCTCCGCATTCACCACGGCAGCGGACCGCACGGAACCAAGCTCGCGAACGTTGGGGGACATACCCATAAGGCTACGGGGCAGGACCGACATTCGTGACCGGTACGGCGGCTCGGTGACGGATACCACTCCCGCGAATGCCAGGTTCATATGCCGAATATGGCGTCGGTCACACGGGGCGAACCTCCCATCACTGCCCAGAGTTTGCGCAAAGAGTGACGCCACCCGACCCCTCCGGGACGGCTTGCAGGTGACCCGACGTGACTCGCCAGTACGTACGACGCGATGACACTCGGAGATCAAAGATTGCAAACATCTCGAGGGAATTCCTGTAACCGCCTGGTCGCTGTCCGCCAGATATTCATCGTCAGGCGCCTCCACGTTTCGCGGTACGGAACCGCTTTGCTGTCCGCACGAGCAATGAAGCTCCCGGCGCCCGGGCGTGTGTCAACCGCGGGGATCCGAGCGCCGACCGACCGCCGACGATGGGACTGCACCGAAGTGAAGTTCGACGAAGCCGCCCTCGTGCTGGCCTCAGCGGCCGCCGCGAGGGCGTACGCGCCCGATGTCCGGGCGCTCATGCGGCGCCTGCTCGGCGCGGGCGTACGCGTGGGAACCGCCACCCTGATCGACCAGCACCACCCCGCACTTCCGACGGCACTCCCCGATGCCGGCGGGCCCGACGACGGAGGCCGCGCGTGAGCAGCCAGCAGTCCGACGACGGGAACAGGCGCGCGATGCTGGGGCTCGTCAACTCCATGCCACCGCCCTTCCGGGCGTTCCACACCCAGTACCACCGGCCGTACTTCGAATACGCGCGCATCCAACTGGGCGACTGGAAGGCGGCCGACGAACTCGTCCACGGCACGTTCCTCTATCTGGCCTTCAACTGGCAGCACTTCACCCGACAGGGAAACGTCGAGGCCGACGCCTGGGCCCTGCACAAAGAGCGGGTGGCCACCGAACTGACCGTCACGGGACGCCCGTCCGCCGGCCCCGAGACACTGGCGTTCGCCCGAGCGATACGTGCTGCCACGGACGCCGTCATGGGCACCTTCCGCGAACACTTCCGTGCACAGGTCGACGAACTGGAGCACAGCATCGGTCTCTACCGGGCGATGACCCGTCTCCCGGAGCGACAGTTCGACGTGGTCCTCCTGCGCTACGCGTTGGGCTACACCACGAAGCACACGGCAGCGGTCATGGGCATCACCCCGGCCACCGTGCGGACGTTGCGCTGCAACGCGAAACGTCGGCTGGCGGCCGAGCTGTCCCTGGACGTGGAAGTGGACATCGACGATGAGGAGTGACATCCCTATGCCACGCGGCCCCCGCGACGTCGAGGAGGCCCTCGCCAGAGCCCGGGTCTTCGAGGGCGACTACTCGCGCGAACAACTCGAGGCCTCACGCCGACGGTTGGCGCAGGACCTCGCCGACGCGCGCTGGGTGCAGCTCCTCTCCGGCGGCGCGTCCCCGTGGGCGCGCCCCGGCGTGGGGCTCCACGAACAGGCCAGGAACCGCTTGTGGTCGCTCTCCCAGAACGTCATCACCAACCGGGAGGCCGCCGGGTACATCGCCCGCTTCGAGGACGACCGCGATCCCGGCGGAGCACTCGCCTTCGCCTGCCTGCTCGACCTGGCCGACGCGGAGGAAGGCGCCCAGTTCTGGTGGCAGTTCGCAGCCGGCGCGGGCAACGCCACCAGCGCGCTCTGCCTCCACCTGCTGCACCTGCGCCGCGGCGAGATGCGGGATGCGCAGAACTGGGCCGCCCAGATCGCCGCGCTGGAGACGGACGCCCGTGACCAGTTCAGGCCCGTGCCGCACGCAGCCCTCGATCCGGGAGCCGCACGGGGCGGCGTCACGGCGCGCTTCGGGGCGGCGGACGACGACGCCTTCGTGCCGGAGGACGCCGTCCGGGCCACGGTCGACCACCTGGACGCGGACGAACTCGACGGCTTCGGCACCATCCCCCGGCCGAGCGCCGCGCTCGCTGGTCAGGTGAAGGACCTGGTCACGGTGGCGCGTTGAGAAACCCGTGGCACCGGCCAGCCCGGGCCACGGGGCACCGCGATCAACGGGCCACCGGTCGCTCCGGGACGGCGGAGCGCCCGGTAACCCGTCGCCCCACTCAGCAGCGAGGGTCCGGACACGCCGCGGGAGGGGCAAACGGGCCACTGGCGGCCCGGACTACGGGACGCCGCCGTGGACCGACCGCCACCCGGCGGCCGGCTCCGAGCAGTCGGCTGCCGCGGCCCCGCGGGTGGTCGCGGCGACACCGCCCCGTCCTTCCTCGACGACCTCGACGACCTCGACGACGGCCTGCGCGGCGACCCCACGGGACTGGACACCGCCGTCCGTCGCACACCCCGGCAGCCCGCCGAGAACCCGACCTCCCGTACCACCCCCTCGGCTACGTTGGGGGCATGACGCACACCCTCCGCCCGGACGCCCCCTGGCAGCCGGGCGCTCCCGGAGTGCTCCGTCTGCCCTCTGGCCGCCTGGTCCGCGGCCGCGCCCTGCGCCGCCCCCTCCCGTCCGGTCCCACACCCACGTACGCGGTCCATCTGCTGGGCAAACGGCCTCCCGAGGTCCCGTGGGAGTCGCACTGGCTCCGCTGGCACGACTTCCACCTGCCGCATGACCCCGCCCAGGCCCACGAGGTCCTGCGGGAGGCGTGGACGCGTGCGGGCACCGGCCGCGTCGAGGTCGCCTGCGGTGGCGGTCGGGGGCGCACCGGCACGGCACTGGCCTGCCTCGCCGTCCTGGACGGTGTGGCTCCCGACACGGCGGTGTCGTTCGTGCGGAGGCATTACCACCCGCGGGCCGTCGAGGTGCCGTGGCAGAAGCGGTACGTCCGCCGGTTCGACCGCGGGCCCGAGGACCGGGCACCCTGAACGCCCCCGGCGGCACCGGGTGTCCGCCCCGCGGCCCCGTTGCCGCACGACGATCCCCGTGGCCCGGGCGCGCGGCACCGGTCGGCCACGTGCAGCGGTGCTCGCGAACCTTCAGCCGGACGTGACCGAAGTGCCGCGGCCGTACCCACGGGAGGTGAGCCGGTGCGGGAAGTGCACCGGAAGCCGATTCCGGAGAGCGTTGTGGTCGGATCACGTTGCACGTGCGGTTGCGGTACCTCCTCCTTCGAGATCGACACGAGCCGGGGTGGAGACGGCGCCGAACAGTACGGGGACGGTCGAGGCGGTCGCGGCGCGGCCCGTGACCGAGCCCGGGAGCGCCCGGGAGGGATCCTGCTCTTCACCGAGGGCGACGACCTGTCGTGCGGGAGATCTGCTCGTGGAGCGACGACACCGAGGTGACCCTGGCCGCCGCAGGACGCCGACTCCCGCACTCGTGATCCCCGGTGCACCCGGCCTCGGTCCGGAGGCGGTCGGTGGTCGAACGGGGCACCGCACGGACGCCGATCTCCTTCGCGGTGGCGGCTCGCCGGGAAACGGCTCCGACGGTGCTGCGTCCCGTCGCGGTGGCTGAGGAATCGGGCGCGGGCCCGCGCCCGTCGATGCGCTGTACGGGCGGGACGTACCCCGGTTCCGGCGGTCCCTGTCGGTCACCGTGCTGCTGCCGAATCGACGACTTCCCGTCCGCGGAGGGCCCGTGCTGCTGGCGCTTCCCCGCACGTGCCGGACCGGGGTTTGCAGAACGCGCGGCACGAGTGGCGCGGGAGTCGCCGCCGGTTGAGGTGCTCGCGAAGAGGTGGGTGCCCAGGAGGCGCGTTCGGCAAGCTCGTGCGGTACCGGTTCACCCTGACGGACGAGGCGGGCCCCCGGCACATGTGCGCGCGTGACGCCGACACGCCGGATGCCAGTTCCCGACCAAACGATTTTTCCCTACATGAGGTGCCTTTGGTGATGGCTCGGACTTTCCAGAGCATTTCGGATGTCAACATCAACGAGTCCGACCCAGGCAGGCGCATCAGGCACCTGCCGTGAAAGGAGTACGGAATGCGCGTTTCCCGTCTTGCCGCCGCGCTGGGCGTCGCCGCCACCGTCCTGCTGTGCGGAGCCACCGGCGCGAGCGCCGCCACCCTGCCCTCGGTGGTGTCTCACGCCGTGCACGACCGCGGTCACGGCCACAACGACGACCGCGGGGGCCGTTGGGACCACCACCGCGGGAACCACCGGCACGACGGCCGCTGGGGCCACCACCGCCGGGACCACCGGCACGACGGCCGCTGGGGCCACCACCGCCGGGACCACCGGCACGACGGCCGCTGGGGCCACCACCGCTGGGACCGCTGGGGTCACAACCACCGCTGACCTTCTCGGGAGTGCCCTTCCGCCCTGCGGGAGGGCACCCCTCCCGGCGTCTTCCGTGCGCCCTCGGCCACATGACTGAAGAGTCGGGTACTTCCGTGGCTGGTTCCGCTCCGATCCGGCCGCCTCTCACGGCAGTGAGTCCGCCAGCCACTGCACCACCCGCAGCACCAACCATGGGGCCCAGGCCTCCGGTTCAGCACCGGCGGCCTGGGCCTTCGGCGTGCCTCGTGCCGGTGGGCGCGGGCAGTGGCGAAGCCGACATCCGCTGACGAGTCGGCCTGGCCCGCCGCCTCCCCTGCTGGGAGCGCCCGGCGTCATCGGCCCCTTACGACTGGCCCGCACCGCTGCCCGGAGGCGCCCGCCGATCCTTCGAAAGCCCCCGGCCTCCGCCAACACCGCATGAACCACTTCCGGTTGGTCCACACAGCTCGGACGTCGCGGCCGAGCCGTGGGCAGTGCACGCTGCGCCGAGGAGAACGACCGCACGACTGCCGTGAACGCTCGCTCCCCGAGCCGGACGGCGCCCTGAGGGGTCCGTACGTCCCCGCCCCGAACCGTGCAAACGGAGCCGGTGGAAGGCAAAATGCGTCGACGGCACCCCTCCGCACCCGGCACAGTGGTCGCCCATGACGAGCAGTGAGCTGTGGACCCGTGCGACGGCGGACCGCTACGACACCGAGGAGACCGAGATGTCCTCGGCCGCCGTTCTCGGACCGACTCTCGCCTTCCTCACCGAGCTCGCCGGAGACGGCCCGGCACTGGAGTTCGCCATCGGAACCGGACGCGTGGGCGTTCCCCTCCGAGAACGCGGCGTGCCGGTAGTGGGCATCGAACTGTCCGAACACATGGCAGCGGTCCTGCGGCGCAAGATCGACGAGGGCACGCTCCCGGTCGCTATCGGGGACATGGCGACGACCGTCGTCCCCGGCGAATTCACCCTGGTCTACCTCGTGTACAACACCATCACGAACCTGCTCACGCAGGACGAACAGGTCGAGTGCTTCCGCAACGCCGCACGTCATCTGGGGCCCGGCGGCCGGTTCGTCATCGAGGTGGGCGTGCCCCCGCTGCGGTTCCTGCCGCCCGGCCAGGTCGCAGTGCCGTTCGACGTCTCCGAGCAGCATCTCGGCTTCGACACCTTCGACCTGGTCGAGCAGGTTCTCGTCTCGCACCACTTCACCCGCGACGGTGACGACGGCCACTACCGCCGCGGCAACTCCCGGCACCGGTACGCCTGGCCGGCGGAGCTCGACCTGATGGCCAGGCTCGCCGGGCTCGAGCTGGAACGGCGCGTCGCGGACTGGGAAGGGACGCCGTTCACCCAGGATTCCGCGAAGCACATCTCCGTGTGGCGCAAGCCGACCTGAGGCCGGGTGGCTAGCCTCTCGATCTGGCACGCCTCGGGCACGGAAGGGGAGAGCGCGACACGCTCTCCCCCAACGTCGTCGACTTGCTCTCCGCCCCCGGCACGACGTGTGCCGGGCCGAACGGAACGGGGGTGCTACTCCGGCTGCGTCACCGTCAGCGCCCATCGAATCGTCTGCGCCGAAGCGTCGACTGCCACGGAGAAGGAGCCGGGGCGGACTACTCCGGCTTCCATGGTCAGGGAGCCGACCCCGGCAGCCGCGATGGGGCAATCAACCGTAAACGCTGCTACCTCTACCTGCTGCGACTCCATCGTCACCCGTACGCTACCGCCGCCTTCGCATGCCACCGTAAGAACGGTCGGCAGCCCCTGGTGCGCACCACCCGACACGACGCCGCCGTCTCCCGTTCGTTCCTCTACCCACACCAGGCCGTCGGGTCCAGGATGTGGCAGCAGGACATCCCCCTCCGCGGCAGCGGTCCCCGCGCCTGCGACCGCTAACCCGAAAGTTGCCAGCGTTGTCATAGCCAGAGCCACTTTGGTAGGCCTCACTCAAGCTCCCCTGTCGGTCCTTCGTGGAGCCCACAGCATGCTCGACGAGAGGCTCGGGGGCATGAGTACCCGTACTCATGCCCCGGCCGACGAGGACGGCTTGCCGCGCCATGTCGGTGGAATCCCGACGGCCCGCAAGCGCCACCGAGTAGGTCCTGGGGAAGCGGAAGCTCCACCTGCCGGTGCACGCTCCACCCCCATGGCGTTGATGCACCGTCTCTCCACATATGTCGAGCTCACCTTTGCAGCACCGACTCCGAAGTGCCCGACTTGGGTCACGCTTCCTTTCAGCCCGATGCGTCGTTGTCCGTCCGGATCGCTACGATGCTGCGCCGCCACCTCGGCAGCACAGGAAGCACCACGATGGAACCGGAAGAAATCGCTGAACTCCGCACCATGTACGTCTTCACCCCGCCGAGTGAGCAGAGTTGGGGCCTGACATACGAGAGCCTGGCAGCCAAACTGCGTGCGCGGAATCCCGAGGAGTTCATCCGCATCGACGACGGCTCCGACGGACCTGTCAGCGGATCGTCGATGCACTTCGGCATCACCCTGGACGACGAGCAGATGAAGGGCATGGCACTGCTGTCACCCGAGGGCGTGTCTGTCAAGGACTGCACTGTGCACTCGGCGGCCAGGTTTGCCGTCTGGCTCAGGAACAACGTGGTACCGGCCGGCATGACCGTCATGTTCAACACGGAGTGGGGCCTCGAGGCCGAACTTCCGGACACGCCCGTCCCGGATGCCACCCGCCCGCGCATCGCCGCTGCCTTCGCGTCGCACCTAGAGGAGACCGGGGACCTCGACTGAACCTCGCAGATCTGCGAGCCCGCTCGCCAGCACGCCGCCCTATACCCGTTCCTCAGCAGCTCGGCCGCGAACGCCGCCACGTCCTCCGCGGAATTCTCTGTCGGCCGAAACGAATTCAGCCGCCGCATGCAAGCCCTCGAAACGGCCGGCGAGATCGTCGACCCAAGAGCCGCACAGATCGATCGACTCAAAGCCAACGTGGGCGAACTCAAGGCACGGGTCGTCGAACGCAACATGCAAAACCCCGAGTTGACCGAGTTCAAGCAGCGAGCACTCTTTCGCATCGCCGCACAACGTCAGGAGATCGAGCGCCTACGTGCTCGGATCGGAGCAGAAAACAAGGTCACTCCGCTACCGAGGCAACCAGCGCTAGGCACGATCGGCTCCTGCAGTCGACGTCCCACGGACACGGCAGCCGAGAAACATCCGTATCTTCAGCGGTTTCTGGCGCGGCCAGAGGGGCACTCGCGCTGTTCTGCCAGCGGTGAACCTCGGCTCGACCGGGCTCGACGATCACTACTGTCCAGTCTCATGACGACGGTTACAACGCGCACGGTCGAGTACATGGCCGACGGTCTGACGATGATCGGGCACCTCGCACTCCCGGCCGGTATCGACCGCAGGCCCGCGGTGCTGCTTGGACCCGAGGGCCCGGGGCTCAGCGACGTCGAGCGCCGCCGGGCCGATGCCCTCGCCGAATTGGGGTACGTGACGCTGGCCTTCGACCTCCACGGCGGGCGCTATGTGGGCGACCCCGAGGAGATGCTGGCCCGTTGCATGCCGTTGCTCGCCGACCCCGACCGGATGCGGGGCATCGGCCACGCGGCGCTCGACGAGCTGCGCGCCGAACCGCGGATCGACCCCGACCGGATCGCCGCCGTCGGCTACGGCACCGGCGGCGCGATCGCGCTGGAACTCGGGCGCGACGGCGTCAACCTGCGCGCGATCGGGACCGTCAACGGGCTGACCACGGGCCGGCCGGGCGAGGCGGCGCGCATCCGCTGCCCGGTGTGGGCCGGGGTCGGGTCGGAAGACCCGATCATGCCGCCCGCGCAACGGGACGCATTCACAGCCGAGATGCAGGCCGCGGGCGTCGACTGGCGCCTCGTGGTCTACGGCGGAGCCCTGCACGCCTTCCACCATCCGCCGGTCGACCACACCGTACTCCCTGGCGTCGCATACCACCCACGGCATGCGCAGCGAGCCTGGCACGACGTCGTCGACCTGCTCGCCGAGTGCCTGCCCGTGACGGAGTGATCTGGTCAGTCCAAACTCGGGCATCCGCTGACCAGCGCTTACCGGTCAGCAGAAGCTTCGTCTGACCGACCGAAGGATGCGCAACGGATGTTCCTCGAGCCCCGACACCACGAGGGACCGACGAGCAGCCGGCAGCCGGCAGCCGGCCGTGGCCCTCGGGCTGCGCCGTGGGGAGGTTCTGGGGCTGCGCTGGTCGGACATCAACCTGGAGCGACGCACGCTCACCGTGCGGAACCAGACCCAGCGAGTACGGAACAAGCTGTACGCGGACTCCACGAAGAACCGCCGGCCCCGCGTCCTCCCGCTCCCCCTCATGTGCGTGCCGCCGCTGCGCTGGCAGCACCTCCGGCAGGCCGCACAGCGGGACACACCGGGGCAGGGCTGGCAGGACGGTGACTACGTCTTTACGACCCGTACCGGCTACACGGTCGAGCCGATGAACCTCAGCCGCTCGTTCCAGCGCATCACGGAGGCGGCGGGGCTCCCCCGGATCCGGCTGCACGACGCCCGGCACGGGTGCGCCACCCTCCTGTTCGCCGTAGGAGTGCCGGCGCGGGTGGTGATGGAGATCCTGGGGCACTCGCAGATCGCCGTCACGATGAAGGTCCACACTCACGTCTCCGACGAGCGCCGGAGGGAGGCGATGGGGCACATGGACCGGCTGCTCCGTCGGCGCCGTCGCGAGTGAGACTGCCGTCAATCATTACCGTTAAAGGCCCCCGCAGCGAGCCGCTGCCGGGGCCTTTGCACTGGTGGGCGCGGACGGTTTCGAACCGCCGACATCTGCTTTGTAAGTTCGCCCGATGGCGGCTGAGTACCCTGGCGGCCCCGGCGACGGCTGCCGCCCACAGCCCTCCGAGACTGCCTCTGTGCGCCGATGTTGATGTCAGCAATGGATGTCAGATCACGGGTTCAGCATCTGCTCGCCAGCCGCCCTGCGTGGTCGTGCAATGACTTCCGCGGCACGCCTGTCAGCTGCATGCTTTTGCTCGATGGAGTCCCGCAGCTCCGCAGGGGTCGGCCATGGTGCACGCCGGTGGATCATTCGATGGCAGTTGGCACATATGAGGGCGAGATCGCTGAGCTTGGTCCGCCCTTCGCCTGCTTCGTGCAACGGCACGACGTGATGGCACTCAATGTACCCAGCACCGCGGTCACCGTAGACTTCCTCGAAGTCGAACCCGCACGCCTCGCATGCCAGCCGTCCACCACGCTGAATCACGGAAGCAATCTTCTTCTTCCGCAGGCTCTTGTTCCGCTCGCGAGCCTGATGCCGTCGCATCAGCAACCGCCCCTCAGGGGCGCTGTAGTCGTCGTCGAACTCCTCGTCCTCAGTCGGCGCAAGGCTCTGCAGTTCGCCGGCCGCGATGCCCTGCCGGATGAGCCGAGCGACCTCTGTCATCTCGTGAGGCCGGGCAAGAAACTCCATCAGCACCGCAACGTCGAGGGCGCCGCCGTTGGTGGGCTTACCCTGGTACTCCGGATGCCGCGTGGCGATGTCGAACGTCTTGCGCGCCACTCCGTTGGGGTTGCGGAACTTCTCGTTGCGCTCTGCCTCGGCGTGGAGGGGAAGCAACTGGAGCAGGCCTGACAGCTCGACCACCCTGCCATCCTGAGCGTCCAGCCCCTTCCAACCGTTCTCCATCACGAGCTGACAGGCGAGGATGACTTCGTCCCGAGCCCAGTCGGGGTTCTTCACGGTCTTGACCTGGAAACCAGCCCGCTTCAGCCACGCCGCGGCGTGCTCCTTGCCGCCACTGAACTCGTCAGGCTTGAGGACTCGCCCCTGATCCCACAGGTGCGCCACGCCTGCTATGGCCTTGGAGTCGTACTCCCGCCCGTCGTGCGCCATGACGTACGAGCGAGCCTCGCCGAAGCCATACTTCGCCAGGAATGCATCCCGTCCCAACTCGTCGTACTCCGCGATGGCCTTGAGCACGGATCCCCGTGTAATTGCTCCTCTGCGCATGTCGGCAGCGTACGGCCCCCCGCTGACGGTCACTTGCCATCCGGCGCAACCAATGCTGGGCACTGTGCACCCGGTCATGCGCCGGATGCTCTCTTGCGCGGCTCACACCCCAGCCTGCACGGTTTCGTTGAATGCTGCTCGGCACTCAGGTGCCACATGGGGGAAGGGCGGTGCCATGGCAACCGTGACAGGGTGGCCCGAGGGGGCCTTCGGCGACGCAGCAGGCCCGTTGGTCGGCCTGATCCCCGCCAGCTTGGTTCGAGCTCATGCCCGAGCGCGTAGCGGCCACGAGGGAGTACAAACCCAGACGCTCGAGGCATACGGACACGGCTTGTACGCCGCGCAGTATGAGGAACTGGAAGTGGGCCTCGCCTCACTTCCCGCGGCTACGCCTGTGCGCTTACAGGGACGAACGCTCATGGTCCTTGGCGACCACGTGATCTATCCGCTCCGCTACCGCGAAGAAGGACGTCCCCGTCACGGCGGCACGACTGCGCCGCGCCACAGGCTTCCGAGCCGACCTCATACGCCGGCACGGCCCCGAGCCGATGCAACAAGCCTTCGAACTGGGCCTCGACGAGCTGGACGAACAAGAACCCCACCCCGACCTCTTCCTTTTGTCAGAGGACGTCAAGCTCGTGCTCATCGCCTATGCCTGCTCCATGACTCAGGGCGTCATGCGCATCGAGTGGGGCTCCGCCGAACTGCGCCGCGAGGACCGCTACCTCAT
The DNA here is from genome assembly GCF_042755225.1 of Streptomyces sp. NPDC059169. Lineage (NCBI taxonomy): Bacteria > Bacillati > Actinomycetota > Actinomycetes > Kitasatosporales > Streptomycetaceae > Streptomyces > Streptomyces sp. NPDC059169. The sequence continues at coordinate 11,562 of NZ_JBHZCF010000009.1, forward strand.
TTGGCACCGCCCTGGGGTCGTACTGGAGCGGGCGGAACCAGCTTGTCCGCCCATGAACAACCAGACGACGCGGATACGCCGTCCTGGCCCGCTTAAGGCGATGGGCGACGCCGGCCGACGAGAGGGACGGAGCCTGTACGAGGCCAAGGCTTTGAGGTCTGTGCTCATCCTTGTCGGGTCGGTCAGGGGCATGATCCACCTCAATCGCTCCGGCATACTCGCGGATGAACGGTTCGCTGAGGTCCACCTCTGATCGCCTCGGTACGTTGCTGTTGGTGTCGGCCACTGATGTCATCTCGGCCCTAGTAGTGCTTGGTCGGGTTGGTGCGCGGGTGGGTATGTCGCGGCGGCAGGTGGGGCAGGCGCCGGTCCAGGTTGCGAGGAGTGTCTGCGGCTCGCGGACGACCTGGTACAGGCTCAGGCCGGCGCCGTGTCTTTTGGGGCCCGGGTCAGTCGTTGCAGGGTGCAGAAGGCGTGCGCGACGGAGACGAGGGTGACGTGGTGGTGCCAGCCGCCCCAGGTGCGGCCCTCGAAGTGGGCCAGGCCCAGGGCCTGCTTCATCTCCCGGTAGTCGTGCTCGATGCGCCAGCGGAGCTTGGCCAGGCGGACCAGTGTGGTCAGCGGGGTGTCGGAGGGCAGGTCGGACAGCCAGAACTGGATGGGCTCGGCCTCGACGGCGGGCCACTGGGCCAGCAGCCAGCACTCGGGCAGTTCCGGGCCGTCGGCGGCTTGGCGGATCTCGCGTCCGGCGGGCCGGACCCGTAAGGCCACGAAGCGGGAGTACATGCGCTTGACCCCGCGGCGGCCGGTGCCCGGCCGGGATCCCTCCCGCCACTGCACCGGCCGTGCGGCCTTCCTGCCCGCCTCGATGACCAGATCTTTCACTGGCCGGGCAGGGTCGGGGTACTTCGCCACCGGTGGGCGTCCGGTCCCGGAGTACGGCTCGCATACCGGGCCTGCGTCGGCGGGTTGTGCCGACATGGTGGTGGAGATCCCCACCACGTAATTCAGGCCGCGGGCCTGCAGTCCGTGCCGGAAGGCCGCGCAGTCGCCGTATCCGGCGTCCGCGACGGCCAGCGGCACATCGATCCCCCAGGAGCGGGTCTCATCGAGCATGTCCAGGGCCAGCTGCCACTTCTCGACATGACCGACGTCGTCGGGGATGCCGCAGGCAGCGCGACGGGCCACCTTGCCGGGGTCGGCTTTCGGTGAGGTGGGGTCCCAGGTCTGAGGCAGGAACAGCCGCCAGTTGACCGCCGTCGAGGCGTGGTCGGACGCGAGGTGGAGCGAGACGCCGACCTGGCAGTTGGTGACCTTGCCCGCGGTGCCGGTGTACTGCTGCGACACGCACGCCGAGGCCGTCCCGTCCTTCAGGAAGCCGGTGTCGTCGAAGACCACGGCCTTCGGCCTGATCGCCACCTCCATCCGCCAGGCCAGCTGGGCCCGGATATGCGCCGGGTCCCAGGGACTGGTGGTGATGAAATTGGCCAGGGCCTGACGGTTGCCGTCAGCCCCGAGCCGGGCGGCCATCGGCTCGATGGACTTGCGCCGCCCGTCGGTCAGCAATCCCCGCAGGTAGACCTGCCCCCACCGGCGCTGGTCCTTGCGCGCGAACGGCTCGAACACCTCCGCCGCAAACGCCTCCAACTCGCCACGCAACAAACCAATCTCGTCCGGAGTCACACACTCCCAACGTCACACCCAGCCCAAAGGACACGCACCACCACAACCGACCTGACCAAGCACTACTAGTAGTGCTTGGTCAGGTCGGTATCGGTTCTGGCATGTTGCGGTGACAGGTGGGGCAGGCGCCGGTCCAGACCGCGAGGAGTAGCTGCAGTTCGCGGGCGACCTGGTAGAGGCTCAGGCCGGCGCCGTCTCTTTTGGGGACCGGGTGATGCGCTGAAGGGTGCAAAAGGCGTGGGCGACGGAGACGAGGGTGACGTGGTGGTGCCAGCCTCTCCAGGTGCGGCCTTCGAAGTGGGCCAGGCCCAGGGCCTGCTTCATCTCGCGGTAGTCGTGCTCGATGCGCCAGCGTAGTTTCGCGGTGCGCACGAGTGTGGCCAGCGCCGTGTCGGCGGGCAGGTTGGACAGCCAGAACTGGACGGGTTCGGGCTGGTCGGCGGGCCATTCGGCCAGCAGCCAGCAGACGGGCAGTTCCGGGCCGTCGCAGGCTTTGCGGATCTCGCGTCCGGCGGGCCGCACGCGCAGGGCCACGAAGCGGGAGTACATGCGCTTGACGCCGCTGCGGCCGCTGCCCGGGCGGGAGCCTTCCCGCCACTGCACCGGCCGGGCTGTCTGCTTGCCGGCCTCGAGGACCAGCTTCTTCACCGTCCTGGCCGCCTCGGGATAAACCGGCTGGGGCCGAGGGCCGCGACCGCCGTAGGGCGGGGTATGCGGCCGTGCCGATTCCGGGTGGGCGGTGGTCGTGGTGGAGATGCCGACCGCGTAGCCGAGCCCGCGTTCTTCCAGGCCCAGCCGGAAGGCTGCGGTATCGCCGTAACCGCCGTCGGCGACGACGATCGGGACGTCGATGCCCCACGACCTGGTCTCGTCGATCATGTCCAGGGCCAGCTGCCACTTCTCGACGTGTCCGACGTCGGTGGGGATGCCGCACGTGGTGCGGCGGGCCACCTTGCCCGGATCGGCCTTGGACGAGGCGGGATCCCAGCTCTCGGGCAGGAACAGACGCCAGTCGACAGCAGCCGACGCGTCGTCGGAGGCCAGGTGCAGGGACACCCCGGCCTGACAGTTGGTGACCTTGCCCGCGGTGCCGGTGTACTGCCGGGCCACACACGCCGAGGCGTCCCCGTCCTTGAGGAAGCCTGTGTCATCCACGATCAGCGCGGTCGGCTTGACCACCTGCTGCATCCGCCAGGCCAGGCGGGCGCGGACATGCGCCGCGTCCCACGGACTGGTGGTGATGAAGTTCGCCAGGGCCTGCCGGTTGCCGTCCTCGCCCAGGCGGGCGGCCATCGGTTCCACCGACTTGCGCCGCCCGTCCAGCAGCAGGCCCCGCAGATAGACCGTTCCCCACCGGCGTTGATCCGCCCGCGCGAACGGCTCGAACATCTCTGCCGCGAAGTCCTCCAGATCACACCGGACCGCGGCAAGCTCCCCACTCATCACAACAGGTCAACGGAACAAGCGATCAAACGGACACGCCACCGGCGAGTGAACCTGACCAAGCACTACTAGGGGCTTGACAGGAGAGAAGGGGGGATCCGCTTTCCAGTGGATCGCCTTCGGCCTTATGCCCGCGCCAGCGGTGCTCTACGTCACTGTTCACGAGTGGCGAGCATGAGGCCACGCCCCAGTAGTTCTGATCCCGATCACAATCGGGAGCGCGTCCGGCCGGCCGTAAGTGAGGATGCGGGTGAGTGCCTCCATCATGCGCGCTGTGTCTGCGGCCGGTGCACGTAGGACTGCCTCGACCACCGGGTCCTCCAGGAATAGGGCTTCCAGGGAATCGGGGTTGAACGTGACCCGCAGGACGTCCCCTTCCAGCTCGACCGTGCGCACACATCCATACGCGGTGCCCTGGTCGGGGGTGACAACGCAGTACGAGTCGCAGCCGTTGCGAATGTTCTGCGCATCGGGTTCCTCGAAGCCGCACTGGAACTCAAGCGCGAAGCTCTCTCCACCTTCTGACTCGGCAACCCCGGCAGTCAGGGCATAGATGTCTGGCCCCGGCTCGTGCCACCCATAGGCGATGTCCGCAGTAAATCTGTAGGTCACACGTGTGTTCTACCAGGGTCTGCAACGGCCGATACCATGAGGTCGGTGGAGCGGCTTTGGGCGGGAGCTGCCATGGGGCGAGAGATCATGACCCCACCCGCAGCCCTGGCTGCATAACCCCGCTGTCACCCGATCATGCAGCAGTCCCGTCGGCTTCGATCGGCTTCGGGTGACACTGGAGCGTGTGGGCGCGGGACGCCACCGTGATCGGCATGTACGCCCCTTCGCCACGGTGTCCCGCCCGGCCGCGGCTACCGGCTGCACCTCTTCCTGGAGCGCCTCGGCCCGCTTCGCGTCGAGGTCCCCGACAGCGGCGACGGCACCCCCGCCCTCCACACCCCGGACGGCGAATCCGGCCGGGGTCTCCTCCTCGTCGAGGCCCTGGCCGACCACTGGGGCGTCAGCGAACGCAGACCGGGCGAGACCGTCTGGTGAGATTTCGGCTGACAACTCCCGGCGAACGAACGGAATGCGCTGGCCACAGCTGCACATACCGTACGTCTCGCACCGGAGTTGACTGGATGCAGGTGCCTCGTGACAGAGTTGCTGGCGTGAATTGATCAGCTTGTGGCCCATGTGCCGCCGCCACAACCACTGAAATCCACACACACCACCAGAACCGGTCGAACGGGGGAACGGGATGTCCTGGAACGAGTGGGAAGAGCTCAAGGCCGAAGCCGTTCAGCGGAACTCGACGCAGATGCAGCTCAACCGGCTTCCCGACGACCCCGGCACCGGTAAAGGCCCTTCGTCCGCGGACCTGGTGGTGCACGACGACGCGCTGGGCGCGCTCGGCAACCTCGCCTACGACCTGCGGGAACAGTTCCGCGTCGCGGCGGACCACGCCCGGCCGGCCACCTTCAAGGCCTCCGTGGACCTCTTCAACGGTGGCCTGGATCTCGGCGCGGCGCTCACCGAGATGCACGACGCCTGGAACACCCAGCAGCAGGCGCTCAAGGAGGCCTGCGCCCACATCTCCAACCACCTGGACTTCACCAAGGCGCAGCACGCGAAGGACGAGGTGCACATCGCCACCGCCATGCGCGACGCGACGGGCGAACTGATGACCGTGTCACGGCTGAACGACCTGCTGAAGTAGAACGAACGGGGACGGACACTCATGGCTGCGCACACGATGACCGTGGACGAACTGCGGGACCTGCGCCTGGGCACGCTCGACAGCGCCATCACCGACTGGCGGACCATGTCCGGGAAGCTGGAGCGGCTGGCCACCGGCGGCGACGACGGGGCCAGTGCCTCGGACCTGGCGACGAAGGCCAACGCGGCCGACTGGAAGGGCGACAACGCCACGGTGACGCGGAGCTTCGTCACCAAGACCGCCCGGCAGTTCTCGGACGCGGCAGCCGAGGCCAAGAGCGTCCTGGCGATCCTGAGCGGCGCCCACACCGCGTTCACCCAGCACAAGGCGGACCTGCAGACCGCTGTCGACGACCTGGCCAAGCGCAACATCTACGTCAACGGCAAGGGCGGCGTGGTCGCCTCCGTCCCGCCTCCGATGGTCGCGGGCGACGCCGACATCCACGAGCCGACGGACACGGAACTCGAGGTCGCCCAGGCCAGGATCGACAAGATCCTGGGCGAGGCGAGCGAGACCGACCGCATCGCCGCCCGGGCGCTGCGCCAACTCGCGTCGAACAAGTACGACTTCGCCGGCGAGGGCTCCGAAAGCCTGAAGAACGCCGACGCCGAGCAGGGCAGGGCCGACGCCGAGTACTGGCGCCGGGAGATCGCCAAGGGCCACGTCGACGAGTGGAGCCAGGAGAAGCTGGCCCGCTTCAACGAGGTCCTCGAGTACCAGAAGGACAACCCGGCCTTCACCGAGACCCTGGCCGTCGGTCTGGGCGCCGACGGCACCCTGCAGTTCTGGCGCGACCTCGCCGATCCGGGCCAGGGACACACCCCGGACGGCGCCCGCGCCAAGCTCCTCGGCGACGTCCAGGAAAACCTCAGCATGTCCCTGGCCAACGCCTCGCACAGCAACTCGCCGGAGATGGAGGCCTGGAAGAAGGACGTCATCGCGGCTGGCAGCAAGCAGTTCGGCCACGAGGGCATCCTGGTGAAGCCGTACGGCTTCCAGATCATGAGCAACCTCATGGTCAAGGGCAAGTTCGACAGCGACTTCCTCGACGACTACGGCAAGGCGCTGTACGACTTCGAGAAGGGGAAGCACTACGACCCCGCCTCCATCTGGGGCAACCCGCTCATCGCCTCCCAGCTCGACTACACCGCGCAGGACGCGGACGGCGAGCACGGCGGCCCGGGCAGCGACCCGATGGCCGGCTACCTCAAGGCCGTCTCCCACAACCCGGAGTTCGCCACCGAGCTGTTCAACCGCGAGGAGATGGCCGACTACCTCCTCACCGAGCGCGAGTACTACGACGAGGACGACCCGTACGGCAAGGGCGACGGGACCGTCCAGTCCCGCGACGCCCTGGGCAAGGCGATGCTGGCGGCCGGCACCGGCCTGAACCCCGACGAGCCGCACGTCCTGGAGTCCTACGAGCACACCGACGCCCAGCGGGACGCCTTCACCGGCGCGATGAGCCGCCTGGCCGCGCAGCGCGATGACTTCCCGCCCGAGCTGCGGGACGACATGGCGCTGCTCCTCGGCAACTACGGCGAGGACGTGCACATGACGGCGAGCTCGGGCGACCCCAGCGAAGGCCCGCTGAGGTACAAGGAGCTCCTCGAGGTGTCCAAGCAGGTGTCACGGGACCAGAACAGCTACGGCCTGCTCATGGAGGGCGTGAACCAGGCGATCGTCACCGACATCCATGCCGAGCACAAGGGCGATCCCATGGAGGAACTGGTCCGGGCGGGCCAGACCGTCGGATTCATGGAGACGGTGCGAAGCCAGGCGATCGACACCGACAAGGGGGACGCCTCCTGGCCTGCCAAGTGGGGCTATCACGTGATCGGCGGTGCAGCCAACTTCATCCCTGTGGTGGGCGACGCGGTGCAGCGCGGGGTGGACGCCGGTGCCTATGCCTGGCAGCTGGAGGAGCAGAAGCGCATCGACGGCGAGATCTCCGACGCGAAGGGCAATAACTTCGCCCTCCGGCAGACGTATCTGAAGGCGCTTGCCCAGGAGTGGATGGATGCCAATCCCGACCACAAGTGGTCGAACGAAGACGACGAATACCTCGTGCGAAAGGAGTTGGGGGCGGCTGCCTTCGACGGCAACGACACCGCCAACGGGACTGTAGGGGCGTGACGGTAGTGATGAGAAGGATGCATGCTCGCAGGTACCGGTGGGCTGGGCTGTTGCTGGTCTCGCTCCTCGGAGTTTCCAGCTGCGCTGGATCATCTTCGTACGAGATCCCCGAGACGCTGTGCGGTCGGTCGGTTGATGCGGCCTCGCTGAGGCCGCTCCTGCCGGATGGTAAGGAAATCAAGGGGCAGGTGCAGGAAAGTGAAGAAAAGAGCGCGATGTGCGTCGTCGTCATTGACGGGCGCGGTGTTCTCTTCATCGAGGAGTTCCGGGACCAGGGAAAGTTCGACGTGCTCGAACACATGAAGGAAAGCCAACTCTCGAAGAAGCCGGCGAAGTCCTACGTTCCGGGAGATTCCGTCATTGCCGACGGAAATTTCGTCTCCATGAACCCTTGTCCGGCTCGTGGTGACAAGAGCAACTACATCCTCGACGTCTTCCTGGAAGGCGACGCTGCGGACACCAAGAAGCTCCGCAAGGAGCTTGAGACGTTCGCCGCTTCCTACCTCCCGGAGGGCCTCAAGAAGATGGGGTGCGTCACGTAGACCTGATGGTGCCTCGCTCCTGGTGCGGCGGCATGCTGCGGGGATGAGGGAATCGGTGACGGCGACGTCGATGTTGCGGGATGGTGGGAAGACGAGCGGGATGAGTGCGGATTCCGTCTCCGTCCCCGGAGTGGCGTGGGCTTTAGTCGGCAGGGCTGGACCCGCAGCGACGTGAGTACGTGTGAGAGTGCCCCCTGTGTGGCCTTCGGGCCGGGCAGGGGGCACTTTCGTCAAGCTCAGGAGCGTGAACCCGCTCACATGGAAAGGGCCCTGCCCCATACCCTGACAGTGACGAGCTGCAAGGAGAGGGGGCAAGGCCATGCCATCCGATGCTACCCCGGACCCGTACGCCGACCCGATCGCGTTCGGGCAAAGGGCCAAGATTCTTCGGTCCCGGCGCGGCATGACCCGCGACCAGTTCGGCGGACTCATGGGCAAGTCCGCCTCGTGGGTCCGGGCCATCGAGGAGGGCCGCCTGAAGGTGCCGCGACTCGAAATCGTGCTGCGCATGGCCGAGGCACTCCGCGTCCGGGACCTCGCCGACCTCACAGGGGACCAGTCCGTGCACCTTGATCTTTTCACCGGCCCCGGACATCCGCGGCTCGCTGCCGTACAGGCCGCGGTGAACGCCTTTCCGCTGACCGGGCACCGTGAGGCGCCGTCGGCGGAGCATCTGCGGGCGCGCCTGGCTCGGGCATGGTCGGCTCGGCACTCCGCCCCGAATCACCGCGAGGTCATCGGGGCCCTGCTGCCCGATCTCATCCGGGACGCCCAACTGGCCGTGCGTCAGTCCGACACCGCCACGGACCGCCGCACCGCGCAGGCCGCGCTTGCCGAGGTGTATTCCCTGTCGCAGTTCTTCGTGGCCTACCAGCCCGACGCGGCGCTGCTGTGGCGCGTCGCCGAGCGCGGGATGGTCGCCGCGCAGGAGTCCGAGGATCCGCACGCGATCGGCATTGCTGCGTGGCTGATGACGCAGGCGCACCGGGACAGCGGACCTGGACACTTCGATGCCGCCGACGCGGTGAACCTGGAAACCCTGGCCTACCTCGGGCCGCTGCTCGCCGACGCGAGCGACGACGTCCGGGCCATCGCTGGGGCGCTCACCTTCGAAGCCGGGTACACGGCCGCACGCCGCGGCGACACGGGAGCCGCGTGGCGGCATTGGGACACTGCCCGGGCGATGGCTGAGCAGTTGCCCGCGGACTACTACCACCCGGTGACGTCGTTCTCCCGCGCGGTCATGGGCGCCCACGCGGTGACTGTGGCCGTCGAGTTGCACTCCGGCGGCGAGTCCGTGCGACAGGCTGCGCGCGCGGACGCGGCTACCATCCCGTCCCGGCCCCGGCGGGCCCGCCATCGGATCGAGGAGGCCCGCGGCTATCAGTTGGATAGGCAACCGGATGCGGCTCTGGCGACGCTGGCGCAGGCTCACGAGGCCGCCCCCGAGACGATCAAGTACAACGGGTACGCGAAGCGGATCGTGCTGGAGGAGACGCAGGCGAAGAGTCCCGCGCGTCGTCGTCGTGCGTCTGAACTGGCCTTGAGGCTTGGTCTCTTGGCCGCCTGAACAAGGGCGCACAGTTTGTGCGCCTGTTGTCCTCGGTACGCCCCTACGGTCGTTGCTGTCACTGAACGCGACACCTCGGGGGCGATCCGTGTTGAACCGGGATGCTGCACCGAACACCACGGCGGGCCCAGCCCTGGCCGCTGATCCGCTCGACTTCGTCACGATGCGGGTGACCGCCCGCCGTGTACTGGAAATGAGCGAGCCCCGGCCGCAGCTCGACGAACTGACCGTCGCGATGCGCGGGATGGTCCACCTCCTGGTCCCGGAACTCAGCACGCTCGTCGCCAGCCAGCCGCCCGGCGACGGGCCCGCGCGGGTCGCCCAGATCGGCATGGAGGAGGCGTGGCGCCGGTTGACCACGCCTCCCGGGTTCGGGCCGGACGCCGCGTACCGGCAGGCCCAGAAGCTGGCCCGGTCGGTGCTGTCCCTGTGCGACCACGTCGAGAACCTCGCCGGGGCCGAGTCGTGAGCACCGCTACGCAGCCCCCGAAGCCGGCGACCGCTCGGCCGACGCCGGCCACGACCGGGCCGCTTCGCACGGACGTCATCGTCGATGAGCTCACCGACCTCATGTGGCTTCAGGCCACCCGCGCGGAGCGGTTGAAGAGCGCACTTCGGTAACCCTCAGACTCCCGCCCGCCGGACTGCGGCGGACCGTGCGGACGGGGCACACTGCACCACATCCGCTGCTCCGTGCCAGAAGGCCCCCTGAACCCAAGAAGCCGACAATCCCGACGAGGGGCCTTCCTCCCGTGGAGTGGGCCTCCCCGCCACACGTCCGCAGATCACGAGAGGCGCGTCTCAGGCTCGCGTGGGGAGACGGCCTGCCCCTCTCATGCGGGCAACCTTACGTGCCGGAGGGAAACATTCCGTCCCTCGAACGAGTGAGGATTCTGGGCCGACTCGTGGGGATGTGGCATCCATGTGGCATCCGGACGCGAAACGGCCCCCCGTCCGATCGTGAACGAGGGGCCGAAACAGGCTCTCACCTGCTACTTACCACCGTGGGCGCGGACGGTTTCGAACCGCCGACATCTGCTTTGTAAGAGCAGCGCTCTACCCCTGAGCTACGCACCCTGGAATGAGGCAACAGGTTACATGGCCCATGGGTGGGTGCGGCAAACCAGATGTGGGGTGCGGCTGCGGGTGGGCGGGTGAACGGGGGAAAACCCCACCACGCACCGGTGGGGGGCAGGATCGCCAGCCCGGGCCCGCGCTCCTTAGGATCGGGGGACATCGCAGGTCAGAGCTCTGGGGGAATGATCACGTGGATACTCGTCGCACCGCTACGCGCACCCGTACGGCGCTGGGTGTCGCTGCGGCCGTCCTCGCAGCGTCCACGCTCGCCGGGTGCGGTTCCACGGATCTGGACGGTGCGCCCGTCGAGCGGAAGTCGTTCGGGCTGGACAGCAAGACCCTGACCATCGAGGCCGAGAACTCCGACGTCGAGCTGGTCCCCGCCGACGTACGGGACGTCCTGGTGGAGCGACAGTTCGACGGGTGGGTGTTCATGGGGAACGGCCCCGATCCGACGTGGGAGATGCGGGACGGGACCCTGGAGCTCGGAGTGTCGTGCGACGGCTTCTCCGCCCACTGCGAGGCGCGCCACGTGGTCAAGGTGCCGCGCGGAACCGCCGTGACCGTGCTCGGGGACAACGGCAGCGTGCTCGCGACCGGCTTCGACACCTCCTTGACGCTCCAGTCCCACAACGGCGAGGTGACCGTGCGGGAGGCCACCGGCCCCCTGAAGCTGACCAGCCACAACGGTGACGTCGTCGGCGAGCGGATCTCCTCGCGGAAGGTGTCCGCGGACTCGTCCAACGGTGCGGTCCGGCTCGGCTTCGCCCGGGAGCCGGACGCGGTGGACAGTGTGAGCCGCAATGGCGAGATCACCATTGAAGTGCCGGGCTCGCAGGCCTACGACGTGACGGCGTCGTCAGCAAACGGGGACACCTCGGTCGATGTGAAGCAGGACAAGAACAGCCCGCGCCACATCCAGGCCGAGAGCCACAACGGCGAGATCACCGTGCGGAAGGCGAACTAAACGGCCCGTGTGTTCGTCCCTACCAGGTGGAAGAATTGTCTGGCAGGGCGGACACGGCACGGGAGAGGGATGTGACGGCGAGACACGCGCGGGCGCACGCCGGAGCGAAGGCGCATCTGGGTCTCGCGCGAGACGTATTCGCTCTGGTGGTGCTACCGCTGCCACTGCTCGCCGTGGCAGCCGCCGCTCTGCCGGGCGCGTTCGCCGGGGGTGGTACGCGGCGCTGGTTCGGAGGGCGCGGGGAGAGCCAGCGCGCCGACGCGCAGGCCGCGAAGGACGCGGCCGCCGCGGCGTTCTACGAGTTGGACACGGCGCAGCGTGACCTGCGGATCTCGATCGAGACGATCACCGCGGTGGACGGTTCGCCGGAGGCGCGACGGGCGGCTGACGGGTTCGCCGCGCTGGGGCAGCGGATCGACGAGGTGAGCCACGCCTACATCACCGCGGTCGACGCCCACGACCTCGATCGTGACGACCTCGAGCCGGCCGTGGCAGCCCGCGCCCGTGCGGAGCTGACCAAGGCCAAGGACGAGTTGGTCCGGGTCAAGGGCGAGCTCGAGCGGTTCGCGCAGCAGCTCGGGCCACTGCTCGAGAAGGCCGAAACCCAGCTGGCCCAGCTGGCCCCGGCGGTCGAGCGGGCACGTCAGGCGCTCCTTTCTGCGAGCAATGCTCTTGATTCGGTGCGGGGCTCCGGGATGCGAGCGGATGATCTCGCTGCGCGGCTCGCCGCCCTCGCCCCCGAGCTGACCAAGCTCAACGAGGGAGCCGGCCGCCACGGGGTGGCCGAGACACTGCAGCGTGCGGATCGCGTGGTGCGCGACGCCGAGGCCGTACGGACCGAAGCGGAGCGGCTCCCCGAACGCGCTGCCGAGATCGACAAACGACTGGTCTCCCTGCGCACCCGCGCCCAGGCCCTGAACACCCGGGCCGAAGGCGTGGAACCGATCCTCAGCGAGCTGCGCAGGCGCTTCACCGCCGGCTGCTGGCAGGACCTGCAGCCCGTACCCGCCCAGGCCACGGAGAACATCCGCAGAGCCGAGGAGAAGCTCAAGGAGGCCGTGAAGGCGCGCGACGAGCAGCGCTGGGCCGATGCGACCTCCCTGCTCGGCACCGTCCGCGCGCTGTTGAACAGCACGGACGACGGGATCTCGACCGCGGGCGAGCGGCTGCGGAGGCTCGATGCCGTCGCGGAGGACCCGCAGCAGGAGGTCGAGCGCACCCGCTTCTCCATCCGGGACGCGCAGCGCCTGGCCATGGCCGGTCGCACCACCCCTGACCCGCGGCACGCCCGCCCACTGGACGACTCCGTGGCCCGGCTGGAGCGCGCGGTCGAGGGTCTCACCGGGCGTCACCCCGACTACTGGCACTTCCTCACGGAGACCGACGCGGTCCGGGAGGCCGTGACCCGGGTGGTCGAGCAGATCCGCAGCGAGCGCGGCGGCCCCACCCGCGGCTGACCCGGCGAAGGCTCCGCCCCACCCGCGTCCCGGTCGGCACCGACCAGGCCCGATCGGCTCCCTGGTCCGCTCAGACCCCGGACCTAAACCGCTCAGACCCCAGATCCGTTTCGGATCCCAGATCCGTTCGGTTCCCTGAGCCACTCGGGGCCTGAGCCGCTCGCCCCCCTGGACCGCTCGCCCCCTGGACGGCTCGGACCAGCGGTCGGCTGCGAGGCTGCGGGGGGACGCTGGCCGTCCCACCGATGCGTGCGGCCAGCGCGGTCACCCGCCGACGGTCCGGGGCGGCGCGCGCCACGGCCGCGGACGATCGGGGCGGCCCGCCTCGTCGGCCACGGGTGCGGCCAGCGCCACCACGTCGGCCTCCGTTGCGCCCGCACGACCAGGGCCACGAGTGCGGGCGCGGGGCAGACTCCCTTCCGCCACCGCGGACACGAGCCGGCCACAGGGCGATCAGGCACCCGTGGGACCGGCCCCACAGACGCCGGGGTCCCACAGACACGCCGGCCCCACAGACGGGGACTCCGCAGACGGGGACTCCGCAGACGGGGACTCCGCAGACGGCCTGCTCCACAGCGGTGGTCCCGCGCCGGCCGACCCGCGCCGGCCAACGGGGGAGAATTGACCCGGTGGATTTGTCGGTGCCCGCTCCCGGGCGGATGCTGTAGGGAAGCACGCACGCTGAAGGAGGCCGAGATGGCATCCACGCACGCACCGCGCGCAACCGACGAGAAGGGCTTCCGTCTCGACGAACACCTACCCGTTGACCACCGCCTGAGCCAGGTCTACCGCATCGGCGCGGGCATCGTGGGGCTGATTCTGCTCGCCTTCGGCGTCCTCGGCCTGACCGGCAACGTCGGCTTCTTCGACACCGGAAACGCCACGGTCGGCGGGCTCAGCACCAACGGGGCGCTCAGTGTCCTGTCCATCTGCGTCGGAGTGCTGCTCTTCGTGGGCATGGTCATCGGCGGCAACTTCGCCTCGACCCTCAACATGGTGCTCGGCATCCTGTTCATCTTCAGCGGCTTCGTGAACCTCGGTCTGCTGGACTCCGGTGCCAACTTCCTCAACTTCCGCATCCAGAACGTGCTCTTCAGCTTCGTCGTCGGGGTGATGCTGATGTGGTTCGGGATGTACGGGAGGGTGGGCAGTGCGCTCCCCCACGACAATCCGTACTGGAAGGCCCGCCACCCCGACGAGGCGGCGAACGAGGAGCGCGCCCGCCAGGGCTGAGCACGAGCGTCCACCGGAGTCGGCACGGCGCAGCTAATCTGAGCGCATGCCCCGTTACGAGTACCGCTGCCGCACCTGCGACGACACCTTCGAGCTGAGCCGGCCGATGGCCGAATCCTCAGCGCCCGCAACCTGCCCCGCGGGGCACGGCGACACGGTGAAGCTGCTCTCGGCAGTCGCCGTCGGCGGTACGAGCACCGCCCCTGCCGGCAATGGGGGCGGGGGCGGCGGCGGTTGCTGCGGAGGCGGTTGCTGCGGCTGACCGTCGAGGGCACCGGCCGGCTCAAGCCGCGGATCGCAGTGCCGCGACACCGGTCGACGGCCCCTGGAGCCCAGCCGTGGCACCTCATCGGGCCACGGGCCCGGCTGTGGCACCTCATCGGGCCGGGCCTTCCACCCCGTCGCAGTTCACCGCCCCGCCTGCGTCCCGGCCGGCACGCCCCGGGCCGGACGGAGCCGTGGGACCAGACGGAGCCGTGGGACCAGACGGAGCCGTGGGCCGGCCCGGGTGGCAGGCGTCCGTCCCCTCAGTCGGCCGGGGCGAAGGGGTCCTCCGCCGTGCCGTCCGGCGACGCCGCTGACACCCCTGCGGCCTGCGGCCTGGTCGTCGTGGCCACGGGAACGGCCCCGGATGCCGATGCGGACGCGGGCACGGACGCGGGCACAGGTACGGACGCGGACGCGGACGCCGTCGTCATCGACGTCGTCGCCGTGAACCGGCGCAGGATCTCCTCGCCCGCCAGGACCCCCCGTTCGGCGAGCGCGGTGACGTGCTGCGCCGTCCAGCCCTCGTCGGCGAGTTCACCGTGCCCCGGGCGCCAGGCATGGCCGGCCGCCATCAGCAGGTCGGCGTCGAGGAGCGAGTCGCCCGCCGCCAGCACCTGCTCGGCTCCGGTGCGTCGGACGACCTCCCGGAGCGCGGCGCTCTTGGTCAGCGGCTTCGGAACGGCGTAGACCTTCCTGCCCTGCAGGGAAACCGTCCAGCCCTTCGGTCCGGCCCAGGCGGCGAGCTCCTCCGTCCAACCCGCCGGCAGGAGCGATCGCTCGACGACGACGTAGGCGAAGAGGTCCTCGGCGACCCTTTCCTTCAGCAGCCATGCCGGGTCGGCCACCGCAAGCACGTGCGAACGGACCTCGGCGAGCGAGGCGCACTCCCGGGCCAGTCGCGCCGACACCGTCCGCTGCCAGTCGCGGTCGGAGACACCGTCGACCAGCAGGTGCCCGCCGTTCGCGCAGATCGCGAAGCGCGGTGCCGGCCCGGGCAGGTGGATCCGGCGGTACTGCTTGCGGGTCCGTGTCGTCGCGGGGACGAAGAGGGCGGTGCGGCCGAGTGCCGCGAGCATCCCGGCAGCCGCCTCCGTCATGAAGGACAGCGGTTTGCCCTCGTGTACCTCGACGCAGAGCAGCCGGGGTGCCTGGGCGTCGGGCATCTGCAGTTGGAGCGCCGCGGGGGAGTAGATGAGCGTGCGGTCGAGATCGCTGGCGACGAGCGGAATCGTCGAGGTTGCGGACGCCCCGCCGGCCCCGGACTCCTCGGGGCCGTCCGACGCGGCGACGGGAGGGGTGAAGGCACTCACTGCGCGGCCACCGCCTTGCCGTCGACCCCGGTCGCGCCGCGCGTGTACCGGGGGTGGATCAGTCCCACACACGTGTACGGGAGGTCGTCGACCTCCTCCACGGGAACGCCCCGCTGCTCGGCCAGCATGCGTACGTGGTCCAGGTCCGCGCCCGCGCCCCGCTTGGCGAGGATCTTCCACGGGACGCGGCGCAGCAGCACCCTGGTGGTCTCGCCGACCCCTGGCTTGACCAGGTTGACGTCGTGGATCCCGTACTCCTCGCTGATCCGCTCGACCGCCGCCCAGCCCGCCCAGGTGGGCGTCCGGTCGGCGGACAGCAGCTCCTTGAGGTCGGCGTCGACTGCATCGGCGACGTCGTCGAAGCGGGCGGTGACGGTGTCCAGGAAATGGCCGGAGACGTCCGCCGGAGCCAGCTCGCGGTAGTACTTCGCACCGTGGAAGTCGTCGCGCCCGACGAGGTCGGCACGCAGGACCGTGCGGGAAACCAGCCCGGACACCGTCGAGTTGAGGCAGGCCGAGGGGATGAGGAAGTCCTCGCGGGTGCCGTGGGTGCGCACGCAGCCGCCCGGGTCGGCGAGGACCGCGATCTCCGGGTCGAAGCCGTCGAACCGGGCCAGGGCGGCGGCCAGTTCGCGGGTGATGGCGCCCTTGCCCGTCCAGCCGTCGACGAACACGACGTCGGCCGGGTCGTGGTGGGCGGCCAGCCAGCGCAGCGCGTTGGCGTCGATGCCGCGGCCGCGCACGATCGACACGGCGTAGTGCGGCAGGTCCAGGCCGTGGCGGTGCTGCGCCCAACGGCGCATCAGCACACCGACGGGGGTGCCGGCACGGGCCAGTGACACGAGTACGGGGTGCGGTGATCTCTCGGCGAGCACGGTCTCGGTGACGCTTCCGACCGCTCGTGCGATGCGGGTGGCCGACGCGTCCAGTGCCGTGCGGAACAGCTCCTGGTACTGAGCGGTCGGCTGGTACTCGACGGGCAGCGATTCGGCGTAGTGCGCGCCACCGCTCTGTATCGCCTCCTCGCGCTCCTCGGTGGGGGCTTCGAGTTCGACGTCCGAGAGGTCCTGGAGCAGCCAGCCCACCTCCTCGGGCGCGTAGGAGGAGAAATCGGGTCCGCGGAGCGGCTCGGGCAGCATGGAGGCCCTTTCGGCTGCTTCGGTCGGTACGGGTGCGTAGCGCGGTACGGGTGCGTAGCGCGGTACCGGCTCGTAGCTCGGTACCGGCTCGTAGCTGGGGACGGGCTCGTAGCTGGGGACGACGGCGAGGACCACGTGCGGGACGTGCGAGGCGAGCTGGGCCAGCAGCCCGTCCGGGGCGTGCAGCAGGTCGGTGTCGGCGGTGGTGTCGACGACGGCGACGACGGCGTCGAAGCCCCCTCCGGCGACGTTGTAGGCGTAACGCTCGCCCGGGCCGTCGGCGGGATGGTCGTGGGCCGGGAAGACCAACCGGCTGCGTATGGCGTAGCCGGGGTCGTCCAGGGCGAGCACCGGGGACCGGGTCGTCGTCGAGTAGCGGACCTCGGCCACGGCCCCGGTGTCCTCCAGGGCCTGCGCGAGCCGCAGCGGCGCGTACATCAGCTCCTCGAACCCGAGCACGAGGACCCGCTGCGGGCACCGTGCGGGGGTGGCACCGGTCCGCGCCGGGGCGGCGGTGACGCGCGCTCCCTCGCCGCCGGCAGCTCGGGCGGCCGTGCCACGGTCGGCGCCCGGTTCCGCCGGGGCCCCCTCCGGGCGGGGTTCCGTCGGGGTCCGGGGGTCGGGCACGGTGACGCCGAGCGCCCCCGCGAGCCGAGCAGCCATGGAGGGCAGGGCGGCTTCCAGTGCGACGCGGTGCTCCGGGGTGAAGCCGTGCCGTCCACCGTCGGGGACACCCCCGGGCCAGCCGAGGTCCACCCGTACCACAGCGGCGCCACGCGACGCGCCCTCTCTCGGTGCACCGAGGGAGGCCGGTACACCGGGAGAGGCCGGTACACCGGGGGAAGCCGTGTCGCGGGAGTCCACGCCCAGGGCATCCCTTCCGGAGGGATCCTTTCCGGTCGGGGGCGCGCCGGTGGCAACGGGCGTGCCTCCTCCCGGGCAGGCCGCCCCGGCGGCACGGGCACCTACGACGCCGGGTGCGGGCCGGGCGGCCGGAGAGGAGGGGGTGTGCCGGGGGGTCGGCCCGGGAGCGGGGGCCACCGCCGCGAGGGTGCCGGTGTCCTGGGGCAGGTCATCGGGAGCGTGTCTCACGCGACCCGCGACCTCGGGCGCGTCGCCCCCGGCTTCGTGCTCCGCTACCAGGCGGCGCCCCTTCTCCAGCACATCGGCCGGGAGTCGCACCGCGCCCACTGCGGTGGCGACCAGGTCGATCCGCGCGCCGATCTCGCGAGCGAACGCCTCCAACCGGTCGAGGTCGGCCGCCGAACGCATGTCGACCAGGGCCACCACCACGTACCGCTCGCGCGGATAGCGCTCGTGCAGGTCCCGGATGGTGTTCAGCACGGTGTTGCCGGTGGAGAACTCGTCGTCGACCAGCACGAGCGGACCCTCACCCGCCAGTAGTTTCGGGTCTTCCGGCAGCAGCAGGTGCGAGGTGGCGTGCGAGTGGGACTCCTCGAAGCCGCCCGCCTGCGCGACGCCGTCAACCGGACGCCGCGTCGAGTGCAGGTAGTGCACGGGACCCAGCCCGTCGGCGACCGAGTGTCCGAGGCCCGTGGCGGTCTCGGCGTAGCCGAGGACGACGGCACGGGCGGTCTGCTCCTCCCCGAGGAGCTCGCGCACGCGCCGGCCCAGCGCCCGCCCGTGGCCGTACACGACCCCCGGGCTCTGCGGCACGTGCTTGCCGAGGACGTGCGACACCAACAGGTGCGCCCGCTTCGGGTTGCGCCGCAGGGCCAGGCCGAGCAGGTCCTTCAGCCCGTCGTCGCCGACGAGCTCCACTCCCAGCCGCCGAGCGACCCAGCTACCCGACCACACCACCGGTCCGTCGTCCTCCACCGTTCCCGTGCTTCCCGTGCTGTCCGTGCTCTCTGTGCTTCCCGTGCTCTCCGTGATCCGCCTGTGTGCGGTGATCGCCATGACCTCCGTGATCTCAGCGCCCTTGGTGATCGCGCTCCCCACCTTCTCTGCCTTCTCCGCCTTCTCCGCGTTCTCCGCGTTCTCCGCGTTCGCGTTCGCCGGGGTCGCCGCCATCAGCCTGCGAGTCCCGCGGTCAGCAGATCCACGAAGCCGACGTCCTCCCGTGCGACCCCGAACACCTCGGCCCGTTGCAGCGTGCGCTCCGCCCAGGCGCGGTGCGGCTTCACCTCGTTCATCTTGTTCGTGTACGCCGACCGCAGCACCCCGCCCCCTCCCCGCTCCGGGTGCAGGATGTCCTGCGCGTCGCTGAACTCCTCGTGGCTGACCACTGACAGCGCGTGGACGGGCAGGACGTGGGACGGGTGGATGCAGGTCTTGCCGAGCAGTCCGTTCGCGCGGTCCAGTTCGATCTCCCGCAGGAGACCGTCGAGGTCGTGCTCGATCAGCGCCGTACGGAGCTCCTCGGCACGCACTTCGAGGAAGGGGCTGCGACGGAGCTGCGGCTTGAACATGCGCTCCTGCAGTCGGAAGTACTCCCAGACGGGCCCGGTGATCGTGAACCCCGTACCGTCGGCGCGACCGAGCACGTTGACGACGTCCGCGATGACGTGCGCGACGATCTTGACGTCGTAGGCCGTCATGTCGGGCGAACGACGCAACCCGTACGCCGAGCAGAAGTCGGTGACCCCGAGCCGCAGGGCGAGGATCCGGTCCCGGTGCGCACCGACGGACCGGGCGATGCCGGCCAGCGTCTCGTGCCTGCTCTCCAGGTGGAGCAGCTCGGGCGATTCCAGTACGGGCATCGCATAGAGTGCGCGGCCGATCCCGGTCTCCGCAGCGGCGAGGGCGTCGAGAAAGCTGCCCCCGCGCTCCTCGGTGAACTTCGGTAGGACGAATCCGGTCAACAGCCGGATCGAGCTGCCGAGGCGCCGGACGAGGTCCGGGATCTGGCCCGCCTCGCGTACCCGTACGAACAGCAGCGGCACATCGGCGTCGCGCGTGTCGAGCTCGGCGAACTGGCGAACGAGGTTCTCCTCGGCGTCGCGCACCTCCGCGTCGTCGATGGAATCCTCCAGGCAGAGGACCATCGAGACGACGCCCCGGGCGGCCTGCTTGAGCACGTCGTCCGCGAGGCGCGGCCGGGTCGCCGGACTGTACAGCGTGGCCCCGAGCGCAACGGAGAGCATGCCGGCGGGAGAACCCGGACCGAACTCCGCCGGCTCCTGGTGGAACAGCTCCTTGCGGGCAGCGGCCGGGATATGCCCGAAATGACGCATCTAGATCCCCCGTACTGCCTATGCGGCCCTGTCGTCTGGGTGGCCGGTAATAGTACGTAAGGGCGGGTGTCAACAGTTCCCCAGGTGGATGAACTCCCGGTAACGCGTCCGCCCCGGTCCCCGAACCAGGCTGCCCCGGTCCGGCCCCCTGCATGCCCTGGCGCCCCCGCGTTGTGGGCGCACACCGGAGGAAGGCAGGATTGCGGGCATGACCCACGCGATGCTGAAGGGCTCCAACGTCCCGCTCGGAGCGACCGCCGTCCGGGCCGTCCTGCGCTGGACCCCCGGCGCGGGGGTACCGGACGTCGACGCCTCCGCCCTGCTGCTCGGCTCCGACGCACGCGTGCGCTCCGACGAGGACTTCGTCTTCTACAACCAGCCCCGCCACCCTTCCGGACTGGTGCGGCTGCTTCCGAAGCAGCGGACCTCCGAAGGACTCAACGACACGGTCCAGGCCGATGTCGGTTCGCTCGACGCGTCGGTCGAAAGCGTCGTGCTCGCGGCCTCCTCCGACGGCGGGACGTTCGCCGGGGTACCTGACCTCCGGATCATGCTGTTCGACGCGGCCTCCTCGACCGACGACGAGCCCCTGGCCGCGTTCGACGTGCGGGCGGAGACCGGCGAGGAGACCGCGATCATCTGTGGCGAGCTGTACCGGCGCGGTGACGGATGGAAGTTCCGAGCGGTCGGCCAGGGCTACCCGAGCGGGCTGATCGGCCTGGCCACGGCCTTCGGCATCTCCGTGGACGACTCCGACGCATCGGCGGAGCCCGCCGAGCCGCAGACACCCCCGACGACCAGCGCGCCCCAGGCCCAGACCCCGTCTCAGCCGCAGGCCCCGCCGGCGTCCCAGACGCCCACCCAGCCGCGTCCCCAGCCCGGCTACGGCTACCCGCAGCCCGCAACGGCGGCGAACCGTCCGGCCTACGGATACCCGCAGCCGGCACCCCCGACGGCGCAGCCCGGGTACGGCTACCCCCAGCCCGCGGCGGCCCCGGCCGGTGACGCCGCCCAGCCCGCCTACGGCTACCCGCAGCCCGCGGCGGCTCCCGCAGCCGACCCGAGCTTCCAGCTGCCGCCCATGGGTCCCCAGTTCATCCGGCACTAGCGGCCCGCCCGCAGCGGCCCGTTCCCGAGCGGTGCCGGCCGTGCAGTCGTGCCGGAGCGCTCAGGCCTTGGTCTTGTAGCCGCGGCCCCACTGCAGCCCCCAGCCGTACAGCCGGTCCAGTTCGGCCTGGAAGCCGTACACGAACTTCACCTCGCGGCGTACGACCAGCTCGCCCTTGACGTTC
The DNA here is from genome assembly GCF_042755225.1 of Streptomyces sp. NPDC059169. NCBI lineage: Bacteria > Bacillati > Actinomycetota > Actinomycetes > Kitasatosporales > Streptomycetaceae > Streptomyces > Streptomyces sp. NPDC059169. The sequence goes on from NZ_JBHZCF010000009.1 coordinate 32,586, forward strand.
TCGAGCATGAACACCGCGCACGAGCGGGCCTGCGGCGCGCGCTCGTCCAACTCGATCTCCACCCGCGGCCCGTTGCTCGGGTAGAGCGTCACCTTCGCGTGCGTCCGGTCGAAGGCCGGCGTCTGGTCGTAGATGTACACGAAGAACAGCAGCCGCTTGATCGACTCGTGGTGGTCGAGGTTGACGAAGAGCGTCTCCCCGGACGGGGCACCGAAGCGGTCGTCGCCGCTGAGCCGGACGAAGGGGGGCTCGTTCAGGCTGCCGAAGAAGCCGCCCAGCGGCTGCACGACGCCCTTGCTCCCGTCCGTCATCTCGTAGAGGCAGCCGAGGTCGAGGTCCACGTTGACGACGCCCTGCGTGTGCGCCTGGACGACATCGGGCTGGAAGAGCTTGAAGGGATGCCGCAGCAGCCTGCCGCTCTGCTTCGACCGGCCCTCGATGTCGGACGTCCGCATCCGCCAGGACAGGTTGACCCGTAGGTTCCCCGTGGCGGCGCTCTGCTTGCTGAGCGACACCTGGGCGTGCCTGCGGGTGAGTTGGATGGAGTTGGTGGAGGCACTGCCCGAGTCGAACTGTGCTGCCCTGCCGCGCCACAAACCGTCCCAGAAGCCCATGTCCCACCCCTGACTGCGCCGACCGTTCCCCCGGCCGGTCCCGGATACACAGCGGGGCGGCCCGGAGGCCGTGTTCGTGCCTCCTGGCCGCCCCGCTGAGAGCGTTCCTCAAACCGCGCGCCGTCACACGTCCTGCGTCGCGGGCTCCTTCTCCTCCTGGGTGTCCGCCACTTCGAGCGTCTTGTTCCGGCGCACGGAGGAGAGGAAGGACCAGGCGATCAGGACGACACCGACGAGGCCGGTGATGATCTCGCTGATCTGGTGCTCGATGGTGACGAGCAGGATCACGGCGAGCGCGCCGATCGCGTAGTGGGCGCCGTGCTCCAGGTAGACGTAGTCGTCGAGGGTGCCCTGGCGGACCAGGTAGACCGTCAGCGACCGCACGTACATCGCTCCGATGCCGAGACCGAGCGCCATCCAGAAGATGTGGTTGGTGATGGCGAAGGCGCCGATGACGCCGTCGAAGGAGAACGACGCGTCCAGCACCTCGAGGTAGAGGAACAGGAAGAACGCCGCCTTGCCGGCCAGGCCGACCGCCGAGATCTGCTTGCCCTCGGCCTTGGCCTTCTCCTCCTCCTCGTGCTCGCGCTCCTCCTCTTCCTCCAGCTTGTCCTCGAAGTACCCGGAGAGGCCGCCGACGACCAGGTACGTGATCAAGCCGGCGATGCCCGCGAGGAGCACGGTGGCGGACTTGTCCACGTACCCGGTGCTGGTGTGGGCGTGGGTGGCGAAGGTCATCGCCGTGACCAGCAGGACGATCAACGCGATGCAGACCGACAGCATGTCGACCTTGCCCAGCTTGGCCAGCGGACGCTCCAGCCAGGCGAGCCACTTGATCTCCCGCTCCTCGAAGATGAAGTCGAGGAAGATCATCAGCAGGAACATCCCGCCGAAGGCGGCGATGGCGGGGTGGGCGTCGGTGACGAGCGCCTCGTACTTCTCCGGCGAGTCGAGCGCGAGCTCGACGGCCTCGATCGGCCCGACCTTGGCGCTGATGGCCACGATGGCGACGGGGAAGACCAGCCGCATGCCGAACACCGCGATCAAGACGCCGACCGTGAGGAAGATCTTCTGCCAGAAGGCGTTCATCTTCTTCAGGATTCCGGCGTTGACGACCGCGTTGTCGAACGACAGCGAGATCTCGAGGACCGAAAGGATCAGTACGATCCCGAACGCCTCCCACCCCCACTGCCAGGCGGCGAATGCAAGGCCGAGCGCCGTTACGGCAAACGACCAGCCGAAAGTTCTCAGGACCACTGCCTACCCCATCGGTTGTACGGGTCTCCCGTTTGCACGGGCCGCCCCCGCGCCGCACGCGGCTTTACGAAACGTTGACCCCGAGTGTAGATCTGGCGGCTCCCGGGCGGCCCCTCGCCCCCGGGATGCCCGAAAACCGCAGATCCGAGCGGGGAACCCCCGTCGCACCCGCACTCCCTCGACGGCGACGGGAAGGGGCGATGCGTCCGTACGCCTCGGCGGGACCACCCGGCCTGCGACCACCGGAGCCGCTCCCGCTCCGTGCACGGACCGTTACCGCGCCGGGGTCCACGACCCGCTACGAGACGTTGACCCCGAAGTCCAGGGCGATGCCCCGCAGGCCCGACGCATACCCCTGACCGACCGCCCGGAACTTCCACTCGCCCCCGTAGCGGTAGAGCTCACCGAAGATCATCGCCGTCTCGGTGGAGGCGTCCTCGCTCAGGTCGTACCGAGCGAGCTCTTGCCCGTCCGCCTGGTTGACGACGCGGATGAACGCATTGCTGACCTGGCCGAACGCCTGACCTCTGGAGTCCGCCTCATGGATGGAGACAGGAAAGATGATCTTGTCGCAGTGAACGGGGACCTTGGCGAGGTCCACGATGAGCGACTCGTCGTCCCCGTCGCCCTCACCGGTGAGGTTGTCGCCCGTGTGCTGGACCGAACCGTCCGGGCTGGTCAGGTTGTTGTAGAAGACGAACCACTCGTCGCCGAGCACCCGGCCCGCCTGGCAAAGCAGCGCACTGGCGTCGAGGTCGAAGGGTGCTCCGGTGGTGGAGCGTGCGTCCCAGCCGAGCCCGACGAGGACCTGGGTGAGGTTCGGTGCGGCCTTGGAGAGGGAGACGTTGCCTCCCTTGGCGAGCGTGACGCCCATGACGGTGAGTCCTCCCCTGGATGTACGGAATGACAGGTGCGTCCGGCGCCGCACGGATGGTGTGCGGCGCCGGACGACGGGCGGTGCCGGCTCAGACGTTGACGCCGAAGTCCTGCGCGATGCCGCGCAGGCCGGACGCGTAACCCTGGCCGATGGCGCGGAACTTCCACTCCGCGCCGTTGCGGTACAGCTCGCCGAAGACCATGGCGGTCTCGGTCGAAGCGTCCTCGCTCAGGTCGTACCGGGCGAGCTCCTCGCCGTTGGCCTGGTTCACGACGCGGATGAACGCGTTGCGTACCTGGCCGAAGGACTGCTGGCGGGTCTCGGCGTCGTAGATCGAGACGGGGAAAACGATCTTCTCGACGTCGACGGGAACGGTGGACAGGTTCACCTTGATCTGCTCGTCGTCGCCCTCGCCCTCACCGGTGAGGTTGTCACCGGTGTGCTCGACGGAGCCGTCGGGGCTCTTCAGGTTGTTGAAGAAGACGAAGTTCCCGTCACTGGCGACCTTGCCCTCGGCGTTGGTCAGCAGGGCGCTGGCGTCGAGGTCGAAGTCGGTACCGGTGGTGGTACGGACGTCCCAACCCAGACCCACGGTGACCGCGGTCAGGTTGGGGGCGGCCTTGGTCAGCGAGACGTTGCCGCCCTTGCTGAGGCTGACTCCCACGAGTCCTCCCATGTGGTTGCAGGGGCAGCGCCCCCATCGTGCGTTGGCATCGGATCAACGAGTGGATCCTAGTGACCGGTTCCCGGGCGAAACAGCCCTTTCGACACCCGCCCGGGTCCGTGGCGCGGCTCCCGCCGGAACGGACTCCCCCGCAGGAGCGCCGCGCGGCGCGTCACAGGGTGTCGAGGGCCTTCACGTAGTCGTTCAGGTCGCGGGCGTCGGGCAGCCCGTTGACGATCGTCCAGCGCACCACGCCCTCCTTGTCGATGATGAACGTGCCGCGCACCGCGCAGCCCTTCTCCTCGTCGAAGACGCCGTACGCGCGCGAGGTCTCGCCGTGCGGCCAGAAGTCCGACAGCAGCGGGTACTCCAGGCCCTCCTGCTCGGCGAAGACCCGCAGAGTGTGGATGGAGTCGCAGGAGACCGCGAGCAGCTGGACGTCGTCGTTGACGAACGTCGGCAGCTCGTCGCGGAGCGCGCAGAGCTCGCCGGTGCAGACCCCGGTGAAGGCGAAGGGGTAGAAGAGCAGGACGACGTTCTTCTCCCCGCGGAACTCGGCGAGGGTCACCGTCCGTCCGTGGTTGTCCTTGAGCTCGAAGTCCGGGGCCTTGGTGCCGACCTCGATCGCCATGGCGTGTGCATCCCTTCGCTAGCCGCTCGGCCGCAGGCCGATCTGGTGGCGCCCAGCCTACGCACAGGGCCCCCGCCGACGGTCATCGGCGGGGGCCCTGGATCGCGCTCGGGTCGTTCAGCGCTTGGCCTTGGGCGTGACCAGCCTGCTGCCGGTCCAGTCCTTGCCCGCGTTGATGCTCTTCGTCTGCGAGAGGCCCGCCGTCTGGGAGGCCTCGTTGATGTCGCTGGGTTCGACGTAGCCGTCACGGCCGGTCTTCGGCGTCATCAGCCACACCGTGCCGCCGTCATCGATCAGACCGATGGCGTCCACCAGAGCGTCCGTAAGGTCGCCGTCCTCGTCGCGGAACCACAGCAGGACGACGTCCGCCACGTCGTCGTAGTCCTCGTCGACGAGTTCCTGGCCGATCACAGCCTCAATGCCCTCACGGAGCTCGTGCTCGACATCATCGTCGTAGCCGATCTCCTGGACCACCTGTCCGGGCTCGAACCCCAGCCTCGCTGCCGGGTTGGTCCGCTCCTCCGCGTGGTCCGCGGTCGCGCTCACGGCTTGCCTCCTGATCTTGTTACGGAAAATGCTTCAGCCGCGCGCGTACGCGAGGCATTGGCCGTAGTCCACACGGGCGGGACGGATCGCGCAAGTACCCGGCCGTTGAGACCGCCGAAACGGTGACGTTTACGGCCGTCTCGCCGCAACTCCAGACATCGGCTCCGTCCGCCCGGGCGAGTTGCCATTCGGCCCTTCGCCACCTTTGTACGCTTCCGCACCCTCGGTTCGCCAATCGGGACAGCTTGGTTACCGATGAGTAGAGATGACGTTTTGCTCCCCGGGGGTACACGATGGGGAACGGCGTTAACAACACACCACCGACCAGCGAAGGAACAGCGTGGCTTCCGGATCCGATCGCAACCCGATCATCATTGGCGGCCTGCCGAGCCAGGTCCCGGATTTCGATCCGGAGGAGACCCAGGAGTGGCTCGACTCCCTCGACGCCGCCGTCGACGAGCGGGGCCGGGAGCGGGCCCGCTACCTCATGCTGCGCCTGATCGAGCGCGCGCGGGAGAAGCGCGTGGCCGTGCCCGAGATGCGCAGCACGGACTACGTGAACACGATCGCGACCAAGGACGAGCCGTTCTTCCCCGGCAACGAGGAGATCGAACGCAAGATCCTGAACGCGACCCGCTGGAACGCGGCGGTGATGGTGTCCCGGGCGCAGCGCCCGGGCATCGGAGTGGGCGGCCACATCGCCACCTTCGCCTCCTCCGCCTCGCTCTACGACGTGGGCTTCAACCACTTCTTCCGGGGCAAGGACGAGGGTGACGGCGGCGACCAGATCTTCTTCCAGGGCCACGCCTCACCGGGCATCTACGCGCGCGCCTTCCTCCTGGACCGGCTGAACGAGGCACAGCTCGACGCCTTCCGGCAGGAGAAGTCGAAGTACCCCAACGGGCTGTCCTCGTACCCCCACCCCCGGCTGATGCCGGACTTCTGGGAGTTCCCGACCGTGTCGATGGGCCTCGGCCCGCTCGGCGCGATCTACCAGGCACGGATGAACCGCTACATGGAGGCGCGCGGGATCGCGGACACCTCCAAGTCCCACGTGTGGGCCTTCCTCGGCGACGGCGAGATGGACGAGCCCGAGTCCCTGGGGCAGCTCTCCATCGCCGCCCGCGAGGGCCTGGACAACCTGACCTTCGTCGTCAACTGCAACCTGCAGCGCCTCGACGGTCCGGTCCGCGGCAACGGGAAGATCATCCAGGAGCTGGAGTCGATCTTCCGCGGCGCCGGATGGAACGTGATCAAGCTGATCTGGGACCGCACCTGGGACCCGCTGCTGGCCCAGGACCGCGACGGCCTCCTCGTCAACAAGCTGAACACCACTCCCGACGGCCAGTTCCAGACCTACGCGACGGAGACGGGCGACTACATCCGCCGGCACTTCTTCGGCGACGACCAGCGGCTGCGCGCGATGGTCGAGAACATGACCGACGCCCAGATCCTGCACCTCGGCCGCGGTGGCCACGACCACAAGAAGATCTTCGCGGCCTATTCGGCGGCCCGCGCCCACAAGGGCCAGCCGACCGTGATCCTCGCCCAGACCGTCAAGGGCTGGACGCTCGGCCCGAACTTCGAGGGCCGCAACGCGACCCACCAGATGAAGAAGCTGACGGTCGACGATCTCAAGGGCTTCCGCGACCGGCTGCACCTGCCGATCACCGACGCCCAGCTGGAAGGCGGCCTGCCGCCGTACTACCACCCGGGCCGCGACTCGGAGGAGATCCAGTACATGCACGACCGCAGGCACAGCCTGGGCGGGTACGTCCCGACCCGGGTCGTGCGGTCGCAACCACTGGCTCTGCCGGAGGACAAGACGTACGCGGCCGTGAAGAAGGGCTCCGGTCAGCAGTCGATCGCCACCACCATGGCGTTTGTGCGGCTACTGAAGGACCTCATGCGGGACAAGGAGATCGGCAAGCGGTTCGTGCTGATCGCGCCGGACGAGTACCGCACCTTCGGCATGGATTCCTTCTTCCCGAGCGCGAAGATCTACAACCCGCTCGGTCAACAGTACGAGGCCGTGGACCGTGAGCTGCTGCTCGCCTACAAGGAGTCGCCGACCGGGCAGATGCTGCACGACGGCATCTCCGAGGCGGGCTGCACGGCGTCGCTGATCGCCGCGGGCTCCGCGTACGCCACGCACGGCGAACCGTTGATCCCGGTCTACGTCTTCTACTCGATGTTCGGTTTCCAGCGGACCGGCGACCAGTTCTGGCAGATGGCCGACCAGCTGGCGCGCGGATTCGTCCTGGGTGCGACCGCGGGTCGTACGACCCTGACCGGTGAGGGTCTGCAGCACGCGGACGGCCACTCCCAGCTGCTGGCGTCCACCAACCCGGCGTGCGTCGCCTACGACCCGGCCTTCGGCTTCGAGATCGCCCACATCGTCCAGGACGGTCTGCGCCGGATGTACGGTTCCGACGCCGAGCACCCGCACGGCGAGGACGTCTTCTACTACCTGACCGTCTACAACGAGCCGATCCAGCACCCCAGCGAGCCGACGGACGTGGACGTCGAGGGCATCCTCAAGGGCGTCCACCGCTTCAAGGCCGGCGAGTCGGGCGAGATCCCGGCACAGATCCTGGCCTCCGGCGTCGCCGTGCCCTGGGCGGTGGAGGCCCAGCGGATCCTCGCCGAGGAGTGGAACGTCCGCGCCGACGTCTGGTCGGCGACCTCCTGGAACGAGCTGCGGCGCGAGGCGGTGGAGGTGGAGCAGCACAACCTGCTCCACCCCGAGGAGGAGCAGCGCGTCCCGTACGTGACGCAGAAGCTCAGCGGCGTCGAAGGGCCGTTCGTTGCCGTCTCCGACTGGATGCGCTCGGTGCCGGACCAGATCTCCCGCTGGGTGCCGGGGCGCTACACCTCGCTGGGTGCGGACGGCTTCGGCTTCGCCGACACGCGCGGCGCGGCCCGCAGGTACTTCCACATCGACGCCCAGTCGATCGTGCTGGCGGTGCTCACCGAACTCGCCGCGGAGGGCAAGGCCGACCGCTCGGTGCTGAAGCAGGCGGTGGACCGCTACCAGCTGCTCGACGTGGCGGCGGCCGACCCGGGCGCGGCGGGAGGCGACGCGTAGCCGTACGGGACTGAAGCGTGGGCGTGGGGGCTCGGGTGGAAGACGGGCCCCCACGCCCCCTTACGATGCGCCCCATGAAGGAACGAACGGCACAGGTGCGCTGGGAGGCGCACAGCCAGGGACCGTTGCTGGTGCTCGCCGTGGCGTTCGGTGTCGCGTACGCCGTGCCGATCGTGGCTCCGGACGCCGAGAGCTGGGTCCACGAGGTCTGCACGATCGTGGAGTGGGTGGTGTGGGCGGCGTTCGCCTGCGACTACCTGGTCCGCCTCACACTGGCGCCGGCCAAGGTGCCGTTCGTCCGCGGGCACCTGCTCGACCTGCTGGCGGTGCTGCTACCGCTGGTGCAGCCGCTGCGGTTGCTCCGGGTCGTCTCCACGCTGCTGCTCGTGGGACGGCGAGCGAGGATGGCCAAGCAGATCACTCTCACCACGTACGTGGCGGGGGCGGTCGCGGGGCTGATGATGTTCGGCTCGCTGGCGGTGCTGCACGTGGAACGGGATGCGCCGCACGGCAACATCAAGACCCTCGGGGACGCCGTCTGGTGGTCGTTCACCACGATGACGACCGTCGGCTACGGCGACCTCGCACCGACGACCGGCCTCGGCCGGGTGCTCGCGGTCGGGCTGATGCTGTCCGGCATCGCCCTGCTCGGTGTGGTGACCGCGAACATCGCGGCGTGGTTCATCTCCCGCTTCGAACGCGACAACGCGGAGGAACGCCACCAGACGGAGCTGTTGGAAGCGCTGACCGCTGAGGTCAGGGAGCTGCGCGCGGAGGTGGCACGGCTGTCGGGGCCGACAACCGTGCCCGGCAGGCCGCGGGTTCCCGAGGATGCATCCGGGAACCCCTAGAGACCGTTGCCCAGCCCGGCGGCACCGGCGAGCCAGACGGCGGCCAGCACGGTGTCGATCGTCCCGAGGACGACGGCGACCACGGCGGGGATGCCGTCGCTGCGCCAGCGTCGACCCATCGCCGGCCAGCCGCAGACGACCGCAGCCGGGTCGAGGACGATCCCCAACTCGAAGAATCCGGCAATCGCGCAGACGAGCCCGATGATGCCGAGCGTCGCGCTGTCCGGCCCGCTCCGCGACCACATCCGGCCGTTTGAACGGGGGGTTCTGCGCGTGGAATCCGTTCATGTGACCCGGGTACCCCAGCCTCAGTTCTCCCAGACCTTGAAGGCCCGTACCCGGTAGGGCGATTGGGGCACCCAGGTGCCGCCGCCCGGATAGGTCTCGAATTCGGCGGTCTCCGCGCACTCGGCCGACTGGTAGGTGGTGACGGGCCGTCCGGTCCGGTTGGCGACGGCCTGCGCGGTGGTCCCCGCCGGGAGGGGGACGCAGGACTCGATGTCGAGGCCGGTCAGGTCGTGCACCTGCCGGGGGCCCTTGAAGTCCGGTCGGGACCAGAGGCACAGCTCGCCCGCTGCGCAGGGGCCGAGGTGCGGCCGCGACCCGGCCGGGGCGGCGGGCGGCGGGAAGGAGCCCGCCGGCTCCGCGGAGGCGGTGGGCGCGGCCAGGGCCGTGGTCAGGGCCAGGGCTGCGGTGAGGACGGTCGTGCGCATCTGTGTCGACCCCCGTGTCGGTGCGGTGCTTCGCTCCTTCGCACCCTGACCGGGTGGGGCGGTCGGACGGAAGGGGCACCGGCGCAGTCCACCCGGACGGGTGACGCCCCGACCGGTCCCGGACGGTCGGAGCGTCACCCGTCACCCGTCTCCGGATGGGCGTCCGGGGAGGGCGCAGCCGTCAGATGTGGGCCGCGCCCGTACCCGCCTCGGCGTTCTCACCGCGCTTGGTGAACAGCGCGACGCCGGCCGCCAGCACGGCGACGATGCCCGCGACGCTGAACGCCAGGCTCATCCCCGACATGAACGTGTCGTGCGCGACGTCCGCGATCTTCGTCGCGAACGGCTCGGGCGTGTGCGGGGGAACCGGTGCGATACCGACGGCGACCGCTTCCTCCGCCTTGGCGAGCTGACCGGGGTTGAGCGGCGGGAGACCCGCGTCCGTCCAGTTCCCGGCGAGCTCCGAGCCGACCCTGGACGACATGACCGCGCCCAGTACGGCCGTGCCGAGGCTGCCGCCGACCTGCATGGCGGCCTGCTGCAGACCGCCTGCGACGCCGGACAGTTCCAGCGGCGCGTTGCCCACGATGACCTCGGTGGCTCCGACCATGACCGGCGCGAGGCCGAGACCGAGGAGGGCGAACCACAGCGACATCGGCAGGGTCCCCGTGTCCGTCGTAAGGGTGGTCATGCCGAACATGGCCACGGTGGTGCACACCATGCCACCGACGAGCGGGATCCGGGGGCCGAACCTGGTGATGAGCGCCCCGGCGAGCGGAGAGGAGACGATCATCATCGCGGTGAGCGGCAGCAGGTGCAGTCCGCTGTCGACGGCGCTCATGCCGTGCACGTTCTGCAGGTAGAAGGTGACGAAGAACAGGCCGCCCATGAAGGCGAAGGCCATGAGCACCATGAGGACGGTGCCGGCCGACAGCGGGACGGAGCGGAACAGCCGCAGTGGGATGAGCGGCTCCCCGGCCCTGGTCTCCCAGATGGCGAACACCACGAAGAGGAGCACCGCACCGGCCAGCCAGCCGAGGGTGCTCCACGAGCCCCAGCCCCACTCGCCCGCCTTGATCAGCGGCCAGACGAGGGCGAACATCCCACCGGACAGCAGCAGGATGCCGGGGAGGTCGAAGGAGCGCGGCGCCTTCTCGGCCCGGTGGTCCCTGAGGATGACCATTCCGAGGAGCAGTGCCAGGGCACCGACCGGCACGTTGATGAAGAAGACGGACTGCCAGCTGACTTTCTCGACGAGCACCCCGCCGAGGATCGGGCCGCCCGCCGTGGAGGCGCCGATGACCATGCCCCAGATCCCGATCGCCATGTTCAGCTGCTCGGCGGGGAAGGTGGCGCGCAGCAGCCCCAGCGCCGCAGGCATCAGCAGGGCGCCGAAGAGTCCCTGGAGCACCCGGAACCCGATCACGAGGGCGATCGAGTCGGAGAGGCCGATGGCGCCGGAAGCGACGGCGAATCCGGTGACACCGATGAGGAAGGTCTGGCGGTGGCCGAAGCGGTCGCCGAGCTTGCCGGCCGTGACCAGTGCGACGGCGAGGGCCAGGAGGTAGCCGTTGGTGATCCACTGGACGTCGGCGAGCGTGGCGCCGAGGTCCTTCTGGATGGCCGGATTGGCGATCGCGACGATCGTGCCGTCCAGCGCGACCATCATCACGCCGATGGCCACGGAGATCAGCGTCAGCCAGGGGTGGCCGCGGAGCCCCTTGGACGGCGCCGGGAGCGGGGGGCGGTCCGCCGGTGCCTCGTCGACAGTGGTCTGACTCGTCATGCCGTCGAGGCTAGTGTCAGTTACTGACACTTGACAAAGCATTTCATGAGTCGGTGACTGTCACCTAGCTCACAGGTACGCTGAGCTGCGAAGAGCGAAATCCGGACAGCTCCGGACAGCGGTCGTCGAGACCGCGGAAGACGTCGGGGAGAAGGCGGCAGGTGACGGCAACCGGACTGCGCGAGCTGAAGAAGCGGCGCACCCGCGACGCCCTGGTGCGCGCCGCGCTGGAGCTCTTCACCACCCAGGGGTACGACGACACCACCGTCGACGAGATCGCGGACTCGGTGGAGGTGTCCCAGCGCACCTTCTTCCGGTACTTCGCCAACAAGGAAGAGGCGGCCTTCGCCGTCCAGGACGTGGTGGAGTCGCACTTCGTGGCGGCACTGCGCGAACGACCGCCGGAGGAGGGGCCGTTCACGGCGATGCGGGCGGCAGTCCGCTCCGCCTGGGACTCCATCGGCGAGGCGATCGAGGCAATCGTCCCGCTCGAACTCCACATGCGCACCCTCCGGATGATCGAATCGACCCCTGCACTGCTCGCCGTCCATCTGCGCCGCTCCGCCGAGCTGGACGAGGAGGTCGCCCGCCTGATCGCCGAACGCGAGGACCTGGACGTGGACATGGACCCCCGGCCCCGGGTCGCCGTCGCCGCGTTCGCCGGCGTGATGCGGGTCACGGGTCGACTGTGGGGGCAGGGCGAGGATCCGAGCGTGGAAGCCATCCGCGAGCTGACGGAGAGCTACCTCGATCGTCTCGGGCCCGCGCTCGCCACCGATTGGCGTGTGCACGGCGCCTGTTCACAGCCTTCGGGCACGGCGGAGCGTGCGCCCAGCGCGCACGTAGAGTAGCCGCGCGCCCCAGTGGCACCGCCGGACGCGTGATCTCTCTCACGGTCGTCGTTGCCGCGCTTCGACCGCCTCTACGCTGTCCCCTCAGTGACTGCTTTCGACTCCTCCCCCACTCTGAACGTCTCGCGCGCCCTCATCGCCCTTGCCGTGGTGTTCGTGCTGCTCGCGACCACGGGCTGGACGGCCGTCCGGCCCCAGCACCGTCCCGACGAGCCGAGGAACGCGGCTCTCGCCGCGTGGGAGAAGGGCAGGACGGGGCCGCTGGCGCTGCCCAACGCCGACGCGCCGCCCGGAGTGCTGGCCGGATTCTTCGCCTCCATCAGCGCCAAGCGGGCAACCGCACTGGCCGACCGCTACCCGCTCGTGGTGGGCAACCTGAACGGAGCTCCGGTCACGCTGCGCTACCGGGCCAACCGGGTCGCGCTCGCCCAGGCGCGCCGGGTCGAACAGTGGCGGATGCACGACGCCAGGCTGTCGCCGGACGGCCGCAGGGAGGCCGCCCGGCGGATGCACCGCTTCGAGTCGCTGCTCTCCCCGGGCCGGCAGATCTTCGCCTTCGACCCGTCGGGCAGGGGCCGGGTCGCCGAGGTCTTCGGTGATCTCGACCGGGCCCAGCGGGTCTCGGTGGTCGTCCCGGGCGTCGACACCGACCTGCTGACGTTCGAGCGCACCCAGCGGAGGTTCTCGGCGCCGGTGGGGATGGCGCAGTCGTTGTACGCCGCCCAGCGGACGGCCGCCCCCTGGACCCGCACGGCGGTCATCGCCTGGGCCGACTACACCTCCCCTTCCGGGCTGGGCCTGGACGCTTCCACCGGCCGGCTCGCCACGAGCGGTGCGGCCCGTCTCGTGGCCATGACCGGCGCACTGCCCGGAGCGGCACGGGTGTCGCTGTTCTGCCACAGCTACGGCTCCGTGGTGTGTGGCGTCGCTGCCCCCGAACTGCCGCAGCGGGTGGGCGACATGGCGGTCGCGGGCAGCCCCGGCATGCGCGTCAAGAGCGCGGCGCAGCTGCGGACGACGGCCCGGGTGTGGGCGATGCGCGACAGCGACGACTGGATCCAGGACGTGCCCTACCTCGAGGTCGGCGGGCTCGGACACGGTGCCGACCCGGTGACCCCCGAGTTCGGTGCGCGGGTCCTGTCCGCCGCGGGCGCGGTGGGCCACACCGGCTATTTCGAGCCAGGCACCGAGAGTCTGAGCAACTTCGCCGAGATAGGCGTCGGTTCGTACCGCACCGTGACGTGTGCGGCGGGGAACAGTGCGTGCCGTACCGGAATCTCCGGTACGGAAGAGGTCTGACGCGCGTAGAGCCCCGTGACGGAGTGCATGGGTCCGGTCGGTTGACGGGGGCGACGATCAGCCGCCCGCCGCCTACGATGAGGCGCATGGGTGATGTGCTGGCCGGAATTCATGCCACCTGGGAGTTCGAACCGGACGCCGTACTCATCCGCTTCACACGGGGGAACCGCGGAACACCGAAGCTGTTCCAAGCGCTGCGCGAACGGCGCGTCCCCCACGAAGCGCTGGAGTCGGTGGCCCTCTCCCCGGGCAAGCGCGGCACGGTGGTGCTGCACGCGGTACCCAGACCGGGCGCCGATCCGCTGATGGACGCTGCCGCGGGACAGCTCAAGGCGGGCTGCGACCCGTACCGCCTGGTGCTGCCCGCGAAGCACGAGACGCTCGCCGAGCAGTACGCGGACGAGCTCCGCGCCGTGATCCCCGGGCCCGCTCCCGAACCCTGCGCGACGTACCTGGTGTCCGCGGTCGAGGCTCCGCTCCAGTTCAAGGCGTACGACGGGAAGGCGGTCTTCGACGGGGACAGGGTCTCGTTCCGCTGGTCGTGGAGCGGGGCGTCCACCGCCAAGTGGAAGGCGGGCGACCGCAGTTTCCCGGTGTCGGAACTGAGCGGCGTCGAATGGCGGTCACCGGAGGCCTCCGACGGCTACCTGCGCCTGGTCATGCGCGACGGGGCCTCCCCGGCCGCCGACCGGCCCGCGCGGGCCGACCAGGACCCTGCCGCGGTGGTGTTCGGCCTGGGCTACGGTCCGGTCCACGAATCCCTCCCGTTCGCCGCCGCGGTCCTGGATGCCGTACGCGGCGCGGCACCCGCGCAGCCGGTGCTGGCGACGGCCGGCCGCGACCCCGCGGCCGTGGCGGATCGGATCAGGCACCTGGGCGAGCTGCACGGGGCGGGGCTGGTCACGGACGCGGAGTTCGCCGCGAAGAAGGCGGAGCTCCTGGCGGAGCTGTAGGAGTCGGACGGGTGCGGCGGCCCGACCGGGCAGTTCCCCTTCCGCTCCGGTGCCGGGGTGGGGGTCATACCGAGGTATGACCCCCACCCCGGCACCGCGGTATGACGCCCGTGCGGGAGCAGCCGCCTACGCTTGACCTGGCCATGTCCCAGACGCCGCCCTCCGCTCCTCCCTCCGATGCCGGCCCCCCGGCCGTCGCCCGCTACGTCCTCGAGTCCCTGCGCGGCCTCGCCCATCCCGCGCACGCACCGACCGCGCTGCTCGCCGGCTCCGCCCGACGGTGGCGTCGCCTCCTTCCCCACCTGGTCGTGCTCGCGCTCACCGCCAGTCTGCTGCCGTCGACCATCCACGTCCTCTCCCACGACTACGGCGTGAACGCCGGTCTCGCCGGGGCCGTTGCCACGGGATCCGCGGCCCCGCTGATGCTCATCGCGCACCGCCCGCTCCAAGCCTGGTGGATCGTCTTCGCGGTCGACGTCGTCTGCGCGGTGAACCTGGCGGGGCTCCCCGAGCGCGCCCACACCTCCTGGCCGTGGCCGCCACCGCTCATCGTCGGGTACCTCTTCCTGATGCTGGCGCTCGCCCTGCGGGAACCCCGGCGCACGTTGGTGACGGTCTGGCTGCTGACGGGTGCCGTCGGCTTCCTCCTGAGTTCGACCTCAGGACGCGGCAACCAGAACAGCACCCTGCTGTTCGTCCTCAGTGGCGTCGTGCTCCTCATCGGCGGTGCCGTGCGCGAGCGCGGCGACGCCCAGCGGCGCCTCACCGAGCAGCGGACCATCAGCGAGGCCGAACGCGCCCAGCGCACCTTGCTGCAGGAACGGGCGCGGATCGCCCGCGAACTCCACGACGTGGTGGCACACCACATGTCGGTGATCACCGTGCAGGCCGACTCCGCGCCGTACCGGATCGACGGGCTGCCGCCGGCCGCACAGGAGGAGTTCGCGACGATCGCCTCCGGTGCGCGGGAGTCGTTGGCGGAGATGCGGCGACTGCTCGCGGTGCTGCGCAGCGACGGCTCGGAGGGGGAGCGGACGCCGCAGCCCGGGCTCGACCGGGTGCAGCAGCTGGTGGAGGCGACCGTCCGGGCCGGGGTGCCGGTCGAACTGTCCCTCCCTGCCGGGCTGGGCGAAGTGCCTCAGGCGGTGGACCTCTCTGCGTACCGCATCGTGCAGGAAGCCCTGGCGAACGTGGTGCGGCACGCACCCGGCGCGGCGACCCGGGTGTCGGTCACGGCGGACCGGGAGCACCTGACGGTCCTGGTGGTCAACGGCCCGGCGGCAGAACGGGTTTCACCGCTGGAGGCCGCGGGGACCGGCCACGGCCTGGTCGGCATGCGGGAGCGCGTACGGTTGACCGGCGGCACCCTCGACACCGGTCCGCTGCCGGACGGTGGCTTCCGGATCGCCGCACGCATGCCCCTGACCACCGGGAAGGACCCGAGTTGACCATCCGCGTGATCATCGTCGACGACCAGGCCATGGTGCGCGCGGGATTCGCCGCGCTGCTGGCCGCACAGGCGGACATCGACGTCGTCGGAGAGGCACCGGACGGCCGGCAGGGCGTCGACGTGGCCCGCTCCACGCGCCCGGACGTGGCGCTGATGGACGTGCGGATGCCGGAGATGGACGGATTGGCCGCGGCGCGACAGATCCTCCAGCCACCACCGGGCGTGGTCCACGTCCCGAAGGTGCTGATGCTGACCACCTTCGACGTGGACGACTACGTGTACGAGGCACTGCGGGCGGGCGCCTCCGGCTTCCTGCTGAAGGACGCCCCGCCCGCCGACCTGATCTCCGCGGTCCGGGTGGTCGCCGCGGGCGAGGCGCTGCTCGCGCCCTCGGTGACCCGCCGCCTGATAGCCGACTTCGCCACCCAGCGCCCGGCCCTCCGCAAGGACCGCGCGGCGCTCCGCGTGAACGGCCTGACCCCCCGCGAGACCGAGGTGCTGGAGCTGATCGCCCGTGGGCTGTCCAACCAGGAGATCGCCGCCCATCTGGTCCTCGCCGAACAGACGGTCAAGACCCACATCGGCCGGGTGCTGTCCAAGCTCGGTCTGCGAGACCGTGCCCAGGCGGTGATCTTCGCGTACGAGTCGGGCCTGGTCACCCCGGGCGACCGTTAGCGCGGCGGCAGGGTCCCCGCGGCCGGTATCACGGCCTTCGCGTTCGACCTGCGTGTGCGTGCCCGTTCGGCCGGAACGGTCCCGAGCTACTCCCTCGCTGCCGACGTCGACGACATGTCGGGGTACCGGTCGCCGAGTACGCGCCCGGCGATCGGCTCCAGCAGGGCCAGCTCCTCGGCGCTCAGCGCGATGCGGGTCGCGCCCACGTTCTCCTCCAGACGGTTGCGCCTGCGCGTCCCGGGAATCGGCACCACCGTCAGGTCGTGCACCCGGGCCTGCTGCTGCACCCAGGCCAGCGCTACCTGGGCGGGCGTCGCCCCGTGCGCCGCTGCGACCTTCTTCACCGGCTCCAGCAGGGCCGCGTTGGCCTGCGCATTGGCCCCGGTGAAACGGGGCATGTAGCCGCGGAAGTCGCCCGCGGACAGCTCCTTGCCGGCGTCCGCGAACGCACCGGTCAGGAAGCCCCGCCCGAGCGGCGAGTACGGCACCATGGCCACACCGAGCTCGGCCGCCGCGCCCACCGCGCTCTTCTCCACGTCGCGGCTGAACAGCGACCACTCGGACTGCAGCGCGGCGATCGGGTGCACGGCATGAGCCTCGCGCAGCTCCGCACCCGTGACCTCGCTCAGCCCGAGGTGCCTGACCTTGCCCGCCGCGACCAGCTCCGCCATCGCTCCCACGGACTCGGCGAGCGGGACCGAGGGGTCGCGCCGGTGCATGTAGTAGAGGTCGATCACGTCGACGCCGAGGCGGCGGAGGCTGCTCTCGACCGCCTCGCGGACGTACGCAGGATCGTTGCGTATGCCCCGGAAGTGCGGATCGTCCGACCGCACGATCGAGAACTTGGTGGCGAGGGTGATCTCGTCGCGATGCGCGGTCACGAACGGCCGCAGGAACTCCTCGTTGGCACCGCGGCCGTACACGTCCGCGGTGTCGAAGAGCGTGACGCCCGCCTCCAGCGCCGCGTCCAGGGTGTCGCGTGCGGCGGACTCGTCGGTGTCGCCGTAGAACTCGCTCATGCCCATGCAGCCGAGTCCCTGCACCCCGACCTCCGGACCGTCCGTGCCGAGCCGTACCTTTTCGATCTTGTTTCCGGTCATCGGTGTCAAGCCCTCTCCGGCGCCCGCTGGGCGTCCGCGTAGATGCCGATCTTGTAGTCGAGGACGGTGAGCGCTGTCCGGAGCTCCGTGATCCGGGCGCGCACGTCGGACCGCGTCGCCTCCAGCAGCTCGCGCCGCTGCTCGAAGGTGTGGTCGCCCTCGCGCACCAGCTCGGCGTAGCGGACCATGTCCGCGACCGGCATTCCGGTCAGCCGCAGCTTCGCGACGAATCCCAGCCAGTCGAGGTCGCGGTTGCGAAAGCGCCGCTGGCCGGCGTGCGAACGGTCGATGTGCGGCATGAGGCCGATCCGCTCGTACCAGCGCAGCGTGTGCGCGCTGAGGCCGGTCCAGGCGACGACCTCGCTGATCGTGTAGTGGTCCTGCCCCTCGGGCCGCGGGTGGGCGGGGGGCTCGGAGCAGACGTCGGTCGTTGCGGATGTGGTCTCCAGCACCGTCATGACCTCCACGCTAGAACGTTGGAGTGCACTCCAGGCAAGCATGATCCGGAGGCGGCGCGGGAGCACGCAAGGGGAGCGGCGTCCGCACGGGTCAATCTGCAGGTCTCCCAGGAAGGCGCGTCGTGTGCGCCTCGCTCGGCTTGGTCCCCAACCCCCGATCCGGACGCGCGGCTCACCCCGTGAAGTCGTACTTTAAGGTCGTACGCATGCAGAGCCTCGCGTTGACCGAGAACTGGCCCGTCCCGACCGCGGCCGCCGCCGTCGTCCGCGCGGACGGCACCCTCGCCGGTGCGTACGGCCCGACCGCGCACCGCTTCCCGCTGGCCTCGGTCACCAAGCCGCTGGCCGCCTACGCGGTGCTCGTCGCCTACGAGGAGGGCGCCGTCGAGCTGGACGAGCCGGCCGGGCCCGCGGGTTCCACGGTCCGCCACCTGCTGGCGCACACCAGCGGGCTCGCCTTCGACGAGCACCGGGTGACGGCGCCGCCCGGGACCCGCAGGCTGTACTCGAACGCGGGCTTCGAGGTCCTCGGCGACCACATCGCCAAGGCGACGGACATCCCGTTCGCCGAGTACCTGCGGCAGGCCGTGCTGGAGCCGCTCGGCATGTCGTCCACGGTCCTCGAAGGCTCGCCCGCCAAGGACGCCGTGTCGACCGTCGACGACCTGGTCAGGTTCGCGGCGGAGGTGCAGGCACCACGGCTGCTCGACCCCAGGACCGTCCTCGAGGCCATGTCCGTCGTGCACCCCGGGCTGACCGGGATCCTGCCGGGCTACGGGCACCAGCGGCCCAACGACTGGGGTCTGGGCTTCGAGATCCGCGACGCCAAGTCGCCGCACTGGACGGGAGCGACGTCCTCGCCGCGCACCTTCGGACACTTCGGCCAGTCCGGCACCTTCCTGTGGATCGACCCGGACGCGCAGGCCGCCTGCGTGGCGCTGACCGACCGCGCCTTCGGGCCGTGGGCGATCGAGGCGTGGCCGCCGTTCACCGACGCGGTACTGGCGGAGCTGCGTGGCTAGGGGCGTGTTGCGAAAGTAGCTCCGTCCGCCCGCAGGCCAGGAGGGACTTTCGCGACACGCCCTGGACCGGGCGGGCGCCGACGGGCCGGTGGATCAGCCGCCTGCGGCCGAGCCGGAAGGCACCGGGCCCGGGAGCCCCCTGGTGCCGTCGCCCGCGGCCGCGACGTCGGCGTCGCACCGTGCGGGCCCCACCTGCCGGTCCGTACCCCGCACGCGCACGAAGGTGCGGCCCTCGGGGTCCTCGTTGTACGCGGCGGTGCAGATCACCTGCCGCAGCCCGGTGTCGTCCAACGCGCTGACCGGGACGGGCACGACGACCTCGATCCCGTCCTCGCCCTCCGCCCGGGGCAGCAGCACCTCCACACGGCCCCCGGGCGCCAACGGCGGGAGTCCGCTGACGAGTCCGGACAGCTTGTCCTTCCCGACCGGGCCGGCGAACAGCGCCGCGATCGTCTTGGCCGTCGTCACCGGGGGCTTCGAGGTGCTCCCCGTGCCGGCTGCGGAGTCGGCTTTCTGACCCGACCGGATTTCGTCCACCGGCCGGGCCACCGGCACCAGTGCACCGTCGGGGGATCGGAAGAAGAGCAGCATCCTGCCCTCCCGGGCGGGGAAGACGTCGACCTTCGCCGGGCCGCCCGCCTCGATGACGTCGGTCTCCTGGATGCCGCAGCCGGCGAGGCCGAGTACGGCGACCAGCACGGCCGTGCCGCGCCGGCGGTGCCTCACTCCGTCTCCTCCCCCGTGCGCAGCGGAATCTCCACGGTGAAGACCGCGCCGACGCCCGCCGGGCCGTTCGCCGCGCGGACGGTGCCGCCGTGCAGCCGCACGTTCTCCTGGGTGATCGCCAGTCCGAGTCCGCTTCCCGCGGAGCGGGTACGGGCCGCGTCGGCCTTGTAGAAGCGGTCGAAGATGTGCGGGAGGGCGTCGGGCAGGATCCCGGGACCGCTGTCGGCGACCTCGACGACCAGCAGGGGCCGTCCGCCCGTCGCGCCGTCGGTGTGCTCCTTCGCGTCGACCCGGGTGTGCAGCCGCACGGTGACGGGCGAGGCACCGTGTCGCAGGGCGTTGCCGACGAGGTTGGCGATCACCAGGTCGAAGCGGCGCGGATCGAGGCGGACCCGGATGCCCTCGGGCAGGTCCGTGCGGATCCGGTCGTCGGCCCAGTGTCGGTTCTGCAGGGTCTTGCGGATGGCTACTGCGGCGTCCACCTCATCGGTGTTGAGTTCGGCCGCGCGGGCGTCGAAGCGGGAGATCTCCATCAAGTCCTCGACGAGCACGGCGAGTTTGCCCGTCTCGGCGCTGATCAGCCGCACGGCACGAGCAGTGTCGGCGTCCAGGTGGTCGGCGTCTTCGTCGAGCACCTCGGTGACGGCGAGCATGCCGGCGAGCGGCGTGCGCAGTTCGTGCGAGACGTCGGAGGCGAAGCGGCGGGCGCGTGCCTCGGCCTGCCGCAGTTCGTGCACCGAGCGTTCGAGCTCTCCCGCCGACTCGTTGAACGTACTCGCCAGATCGGCGAGTTCGTCGCTACCCCTGACCCGGATGCGGGTGTCGAGGCGCCCCCGCCCCATGCTGTGGGCGGCTTGCCGCAGCTCGCGCACCGGGCGCAGCACGCTGCGCGCGGCGATCAGCGCGGGCACCAGGGCGATGCCGAGTCCGGGCAGCGCGCCGTCCCGTGCTGCTGTCACCAGGGCCTCGACGTTGGTCTGTTCCTCGCTCATGCGCATGACGGCGTACAGCACGAGACCCGTGGACAAGGTGCCGCCCGGGCCGACCTTGAAGACCGTGGGCATGCCCATGGTCAGGTACGGCACGCCGTTCTTGACGACCCGTTGGAAGCTCCCGCGGGGATTGCCCTTGGCGGCACGGCGCAGCTCGGGGGTGATCACGGTGGACGTGGGGCTGGTTCCCGACGACATCCTGAGGGAGCCGTACTCCGCGAAGACCACCCAGGGGTGCGGCTTGCCCTTGCGGGCGATGTCGCGGAGCAGCCACTGCCAGTCCGACGGGCCCACGGGGAGGGCAATCCCCAACTGCTGGATGTGGTCGCGGAACGAGGAGACCGCCGTGTCCTGGGCGGTCTCCAACACGGCGTTGCGCGCCTCCCGGTAGGTCAGGGCGGCGGTGGTTCCGGCGCTGACCGCGGCGACCAGCAGGAACGCGAGGACGAGCCGGGTACGCAGTCCGAAGGCGGCGATGCGGCGCGCTCGCCGCCCGCGGCCGGAGTCGGGCCGGGAGGCGGAGCTCACAGCGGCCCGAAGCGGTAGCCGAAGCCCCGCAGGGTCTGTATGTAGCGGGGACGCCCCGCCTCGTCCTCGATCTTGTTGCGCAGGCGGCGTACGCAGGCGTCCACCAGCCGCGCGTCCGCGTGGTAGCTGTGCTCCCACACGTGCTCCAGCAACTGCTGCCTGCTGAAAACCTGTTCGGGGGCCGCGGAGAGGTGCAGCAGCAGTCTCAGCTCGGAAGGCGCGAGGGCGAGGGGCCGACCGGACTTCGCGACGGCGAGTCCCACCCGGTCGATGGAGAGTTCACCGTGGTGCTCCACGGCCTGCCGCCCCCCGGAGTCCTCCATCCGGCGCAACACGGCACGGATCCGAGCCTCGATCACCTCGGTGCGTGCCGGTTTGACGATGTAGTCGTCGGCGCCGGCCTCCAGGCCGACCACGACGTCGAAGTCGTCGCCCCGGGCGGTGAGCATGATGATCGGCAGTTGGCTGCTCTCCCGGATCCGGCGGCAGACCTGTACGCCGTTCATCCCGGGCAGCATCAGGTCGAGGAGCACCAGGTCGGGGCGGAACTCGCCGAGCGCGGCGAGGCCCGCCTCCCCCGTGGCCGCCGACCGTACCTCGTGGCCGCGGCGGCGCAGCCCGAGTTCGACTCCTTCCCGTACCGAGGGGTCGTCTTCGACGAGGAGCACGCGTGGCATCGGTGGATTCCCTGGTGGAGTCAGCGCCGGGCGAGTCGCTTGCGGGCGCCCGCGAGGAGGGTGTGGAGTTCGTGGAGCCGCAGGGGCCGGGCGAGCAGCGCGAAGGCGGCGGCGATCACCAGCGCGCCGGCCGCGAGGGAAGCGACCGCGCCCAGCGGCGCGCACTGCCGGGCCGCGAGGTGCCCGAGCACCCCGGCCGGGACTGCGGCGACCAGCAGCCGGGCGTGGGCGGCGAGGGCGGGTGAGCGCCACGGCCGCGGGGCGGACAGCCTGCGGCTCAGCACGTACCCCGTCAGTGCCCAGCCCGTGCACAGCGCCAGCCCGTACGCGGCGGCCATGCCGGTCACCGCCCAGCGGGCGGGCAGCAGCACGTAGGCCACGACCGACAGGCCCGCGTTGAGGCCGGCGATCACCAGGTTCAGCAGGAAGGGGGTGCGGGTGTCGGAGAGCGCGTAGAAGGCGCGGGAGAGGACGTACTGCCCGGAGAAGGCGATCAGGCCGGGTGCGAAGGCCATCAGGGTGCCCGACATGACGCCGATGTCACCTTCGTCGGTCTGCCCGTACTGGAAGGCGGCGGCCATCACCGGTCGTGCGAGCGCGAACAGCACGCACGCGGCGGGGACGACGACGGCCGCGCTGCTGCGCAGGGCGTAGGAGACGTCGCGCCGCACGCTCCCGGTGTCCCCGTCCACCGCTGCCCGGCTCATCCGCGGCATCAGCGCGGTGACCAGGGAGACGGTCACGATGCCGTGGGGCACGGCCCACACCTGGTAGGCGTTGTTGTACGCGCTGAACCCGGCGCCGCCGTCGATGCCTGCGGCAGCTGCCGCGCTGCCCGCGGCCGTGGCCAGCCGCGTGGTGGTCCAGTAGGCGAGCTGATTGGTGAGCACCAGCAGCACCAGCCACCCGGCCGACCGCAGCGGCCTGGTCAGACCGCTGCCCCGCCAGTCGAGGCGCGGGCGCCAGCGGAAGCGGGCCGCACGCAGCACGGGCACGAGGGCGAGCGCCTGGACGGCTATCCCGGCCGTGGTGCCCCAACCGAGCAGGGCGGTCTCCGCCGGGGTGAGGGTTCCCCCGTCACTCGTCGCCAGGAAGAGGCCGAAGACGGCGATGACCACGACGTTGTTGAGGACCGGCGTCCACATCATGGCGCCGAACCGGCCGCGCGCGTTCAGCACTTGCCCGAGCAGGGTGAACAACCCGAGGAAGAAGATCTGCGGCAGGCAGTAGCGGGCGAAGGCGACGGTCATGGCGGCCTGCCCGCCGGTGTAGTCCGTGTAGCTGCCGATGATCGCGGGCGCCGCCCACACCGCGGCCCCGGTGATCGCGAGCAGGGCGACCACGCAGACGGTGAGCAACCGGTCGGTGTAGGCGGCGCCGCCGTCCTCGTGCTCCTTGGCCGCCTTGACCAGTTCGGGGACGAAGACGGCGTTCAGCGCGCCACCGAGGAGCAGGGTATAGACGATCGTGGGGAGGGAGTTGCCGACCGCGTAGCCGTCGGCCGTCAGTCCGACGCCGAGCGCCGCGGCGACCACCGCGGACCGGACGAACCCGGTGGCGCGGGAGACGACGGACCCGGCCGCCATGACGGCACCGCTGCGCAGCGCCGAGCCGTCCTCCGCATCCGGGTGGTGCGCCGGGGCCGGGTCGCCGGTCGGCGAACCGCCGTGCCGTGCAGCGTCGTTGACGGTCCCGCCGGAGACCGCGGCACCCGAAGGTGCGGCGATCCGGGCCGTACCACCGGGCAGTTCCTCGCCGGGCCGGACGCCCGGGGAGCTCGCGGCACCGGGGCTGCGGTCGCCCCCCGGCCGGGTGCCTGCCCCTCGTGCGGTTTCGGCCCGCTGGACGCTCCGGTCCACGGGCGCACCGTCGGACCGTGCCGCACGGTCGTCGCCGCTTCCGTCCCGCGCCCCCGGCAGGGACCCGCGCGCCCGCGCGGTGGTGTCGGTCGGTCGCCTCCCGTCCTGACCGGCCGTGGCGCTCACCGGCGCGCCAAGTAGGCCTGGAAGGCTCGGTGAAGCGCGTGGTTGGCGGTCCCGCCCAAAGGTTTCTCCCACTCCCCCAGCGTCTCGACGACCTGGCCTCCGGTGCCGAGCTTCCAGCGCAGCAGCCCGTACGCGCGTTCGTCGGGGTCAAGTGTGGAGGGTACCCCGCGCATGTCGTAGACGTGGGCCCCCCGTGCCCGGGCGTGCAGGAGCATCTGCCACTGGAGGGCGTTGGACGGCCGGACCTCGCGGCGGTGGTCCGCCGAGGCACCGGTCTGGTACCACACCCGGTTGCCCACCGTGATCATCGTGTGGGCGGCGAGCACCTCGCCGCGGTGGCGCGCGAGGTACAACTCCATCCGCCCCGGCTCCTCGGCGTTGAGGGCCGCGTACTGGCGCTCGTAGTACGCGAGCGAACGGCCCAGCCGGAAGCCGTCGCGCTCCTCGGTGATCCTCAGGAGGCGGTAGAACTCAGGGAGGTCCGCGGCGCTGCCGACCACCACCTCGACACCCTCCCTCCGGGCGCGGCGGACGTTGCGCCGCCACTCCTGGTTGAGCCCGGCCCACAGGTCCTCCGTGGTCCGCCCGGAGAGCGGCACGTGGAAGACGTGACGGGGCTGCGCGTCCCCGTCGTCCCCGGACCCGTCGCCACCGCACCGCTGCCAGCCCCGTGCGCGCAGCCGTTCGCCGACCGCGGTGCCCAGCGGGTCCACCTCACTGGCGAGGACGTCACCCAGGCTCCGGCCGCTGCCCGTCTGCGACTTGAGGCGGGACGCCTGCCAACGGCGGTAGGCCGGCGAAGGACCGATGCGCACGGCGAAGGCCCCGGCCTCCCGCAGGTACCGCAGCAGCGGGGTGAGCCAACGGTCGATCTCCGGGTCGGCCCAGTCGACGACGGGTCCCTCGGGAAGATAGGCGAAGTGCTTGCGGGTGCCCGGCAACTGACGCAGCAGCACCAGGGCCACCCCCGACAGGTCCCCGTTCTGCGGCTGGGCGCCCCAGCCGAGCAACAGGGCCCGCCAGCCCTCCTTGACCTGGGCCCAGGACGGGCACTGGAGGAACCCGGCACCGAGCTGTGCGCCCGCGCGGGAAGCCAGGAACGTGCGGTAGGTGTCCGGGGAGACGGGTTCCAGCCGGAGGCCCCCGCCGCGGGCGTTCCGTACCCGGTCCGCTCGTGTGCGATCCGCCGGTTCGTGGTGGCCCCGGCCCCGGTCCTCGTGGCGGCGGTCATCCCGGCCGCCGCCGGCATCCGTGACGAGCAGCGCTGACACAGTGTGAACCTCTCTGTGGGGAACGCCGAGATGTTCACAGCCGCGCGTGACCGCCCCGCGCGGCGAATGTGACCGGACCATGACCGTTTCTCACCAGTCGCCGTCACACTGCCACCACCTCGTTCACCTGCTCTTCTCCCGTCCTAGAGTCACCTTCGACCCGTCGGCGCGCCCGCCCCGCGCCAGAGCCGCCTTCTTCCACAACGGAGGTCCCCCGTGAACCCCATACGTGTGCGCGTCGCCACGGCAGCGGTGCTGCTGCTCGCGCCGCTCACCGCCTGCTCGTCCGGCAACGCTCCCTCCCGGGCCGACGCCAAGGGCGGTGGTGCGGCGGCGGACGCGTCCGTGTCCGTCTCCGTCACCCCGAACGGCCGCGGTGCCGGAGCCGGCGAGCCGGTCAAGGTGACGGCGAAGGGCGGCAGTCTGGCCTCGGTCGGCGTCACCGACGGCAAGGGCAGGGCGCTCACGGGCAAGCTGTCGGCCGGCGGAACCGTCTGGACGTCGGACCGCAAGGCCGCTCCCGGCACGACGTACACCGTGACGGCATCGACCCGCTCCCCGGGCGGCACGGCGGGCACCAGCAGGTCCTCCTTCACGACCGCCGAGGCCGAGCGGGTCAACAAGGTGGACTGGCGGCCGGGGAACGCCACCACCGTCGGCGTCGCACAGCCCGTCTCGCTCGTCTTCGACCGCCCGGTGACGAACAAGGCAGAGGTGGAGCGGCAGTTGAAGGTCACCGCCTCGGACGGCACGGAGGGCTCCTGGGGCTGGCTGAAGGACTGGTCGGGCAAGGACCGCGTGGACTGGCGGCCGAAGGACTACTGGAAGTCGGGTACGAAGGTCACGCTCGACGCCCAGCTGAACGGCACGGACTCCGGCGGGGACGGCGGTTGGTTCGTCCGCGACTACCGGACCTCCTTCACCGTCGGGGCCCGTCAGATCGTCAAGGTCGACCTCGACAGCCACCGGCTGACGCTGGAGCGTGACGGCAAGGTGGTGCGGAAGATCCCGGTCTCCGGCGGAACGCCCGGCGGTGACAAGCGTTCCTGGCACGGAACGGCCGTCCTGATGGCCAAGGAGGGCACGATCAACATGAACTCCGAGACCGTGGGGCTGGGCGACGCCTACGACAAGATGGTCGACTACTCGATGCGGCTGACCTGGTCCGGGATGTACGCACACGCCGCTCCGTGGAACGCCCGGTACTTCGGCAACGCCAACCGGAGTTCGGGCTGCATCGGGATGGGCGACGAGGACGCCGCGTGGTTCTACGCCCAGGTCCGGCCCGGTGACCCGTTCGAGATCAAGGGGGCGGAGACCAAGGGCGTGGTGGCACCGGGCAACGGGTTCGGCGCGTGGAACGTGTCGTGGACGGACTGGCAGGGGCGGAGCGCCCTGCGCTGACGTCCGGCACACCGACGCGACCGTGGGGCGCCGGACGCAGCGGCGGTGCGGGCTGGCACCGGCGCCCGGAGGGGTCTCGCACACCACACCGGGCCTCGCCGCGGCGGTCGCCGCGCACGCCGGACGTCCTCCACGGCGGTCGCCGCGTTCGTGCCCGAAGGGCGCACCGGGCCCGGCCCACGAACGGTCCGGTCCGTGCGGGACCGCCGTCCACCGCAGCGGACGCGGCGAGCCCGGCGCACGCACCGCTCAGCCGGTCATCTCCCACATCAGGACCTCGGCGTCCCCGGCGGCGACGAGCTCCAGCCCCTCGGCGTCCGTGATCCGCGCCGCGTCCCCGGGGCCCAGGTCGTCGCCGGCGAGCCGCAGCACACCGCGCACGACGTGCACGTACACGGAGGAGGCGTCCGGGACGGCCGTCCGCGCGTCCGCCACCAAACGCCGCACGTGCAGCAGCGCCCCCGCGGCCGGCAGTGCGTAGGGCGTGGAGTCGGCGATGCCGCGCACGACCTCGTACGAGGGCTCGCCGCCCGGATCCCGGGGGGCGAGCCACATCTGCACGAACACCAGGGGGGCGTCCCCGTCGTTGCGCTCGGCGTGCCGCACCCCGCCCGCAGCGCTGAGCCGCTGCACGTCCCCGGGCCGCACCACAGTGGCGCGCCCCGTGGAGTCCCGGTGGGTCAGCTCGCCCTCCACCACCCAGGTCACGATCTCGGTGTGGCTGTGCGGATGCTCGTCGAAACCGGCCCCGGGGGCGAGCCGCTCCTCGTTGCAGGCGAGGACCGCCCCGAAGCGGAGGTTGTCCGGGTCGTAGAACCCACCGAAGGACAGGGCGTGCCAGGACTCGATGCCGGCGGCGGCGTCACCACCGCGGTAGCGCTCTTCGGCGCGCCGAACGGAAATCACCCCCCTACCGTAGGGGGCGCACCCCCTCGTGTGCCGGTACGGGGGCACCGCGGGCCACCCGCCCGCCCGGACCCGCCACTCCGCTCGGCCGTCCCGATAAGGCACTCTTGTCCCCGTGCCTGAACCCGCGAACGCCGCCCATCCGCATTCCGCGACACTCAAGCGCCTGGAGCAGTCCTCCGGGCGGCTCGCCGCGAACGCCATCGCCCGCATGGACGAGACGCTGCCGTGGTACCGGGCGATGCCACCGGAGAACCGGTCCTGGATCGGTCTGGTCGCCCAGGCCGGCATCGCCGCGTTCACGGAGTGGTTCCGGCATCCCGAGACCCCGCAGGCGATCTCGACCGACGTCTTCGGCACGGCTCCGCGCGAGCTGACCCGCGCGATCACCCTGCGCCAGACCGTGGAGATGGTGCGGACCACCATCGAGGTCATGGAGGCGGCGATCGAGGAGGTCGCCGCGCCGGGGGACGAATCGGTGCTGCGCGAGGCACTGCTCGTCTACGCCCGGGAGATCGCCTTCGCGACGGCCCAGGTGTACGCGCAGGCCGCCGAGGCGCGCGGCGCCTGGGACGCCCGGCTCGAATCGCTCGTGGTGAACGCGGTGCTGTCCGGCGAAGCGGACGAGGGTGCGGTGAGCCGCGCCGCGGCACTCGGCTGGAACTCGCCCGAGCACGTCTGTGTGGTGCTGGGGACGGCGCCGGACGGGGACAGCGAGCTGACGGTGGAGGCGATCCGACGCGCCGCCCGGCACGCGAAGCTGCAGGTGCTGACCGGTGTGCTCGGCGACCGGCTCGTCGTCATCGCGGGCGGCAGCGACAGCCCGCTGCACGTGGCCAAATCCCTGATCGGCCCGTACGCGGCCGGGCCGGTGGTCGCCGGTCCCGTGGTGCCCGACCTACTGGCGGCGACGAAGTCCGCGCAGGCCGCGGCGGCCGGGCTGAAGGCCTGCTCCGCCTGGCAGGACGCGCCGCGGCCGGTGCTGGCCGACGATCTGCTGCCGGAGCGCGCCATCGCGGGCGATCCTTCCGCGCGCGAGCAGCTGGTGGAGGAGATCTACAGACCGCTGGAGGAAGCCGGCTCCGCGCTGCTCGAGACCCTGAGTGTCTACCTGGAGCAGGCGAGCAGCCTGGAGGGCGCGGCCCGGATGCTTTTCGTCCACCCCAACACCGTCCGCTACCGGCTCCGACGTGTGACGGACGTCACCGGATGGTCACCGTCAGATGTCCGCTCCGCGTTCACTCTCCGGATCGCACTCATCCTCGGGCGTCTGGTAGAGGGCGATCAACAACCCTAGGATTTTGTTGGACACCGACAATTCCCCTGACGGTTCTTGGTCCCTGTCCCCACGGGCGGCCGGGACCATCCACAAGAGAGAGTGTGAGGGTGCTCGTACTCGTCGCTCCCGGCCAAGGCGCTCAGACGCCCGGCTTCCTGACCCCCTGGCTCGAACTCCCCGGCGCCTCCGACCGCGTTGCGGCCTGGTCCGACGCCATCGGGCTCGATCTCGCCCACTACGGGACGAAGGCCGATGCGGACGAGATCCGCGACACGGCCGTGGCACAGCCGCTGCTCGTCGCCGCCGGTCTGCTGTCCGCGTCCGCGCTCGGCGACGCCTCGGCGAGCGCGGTGGCCGGCCACAGCGTCGGTGAGATCACCGCCGCCGCCTTCGCCGGCATCCTCGACGACGTCGCCGCGCTGCGCCTGGTCCGCACACGCGGCCTGGCCATGGCCGAGGCCGCGGCCGTCACGAAGACCGGCATGTCCGCACTGCTCGGCGGCGACCCCGAGGTGAGCGTGGCGCACCTGGAGAAGCTCGGCCTGACGCCCGCGAACGTCAACGGCGCGGGCCAGATCGTGGCCGCCGGAACCATGGAGCAGCTCGCCGCGCTGGAGGCCGACAAGCCCGAGGGCGTCCGCAAGGTCGTGGCGCTCAAGGTGGCGGGAGCGTTCCACACGCACCACATGGCACCCGCCGTGGCGAAGCTGGAGGAGGCTGCCGGGGCGCTCACGCCCGCGGACCCGAAGGTGCGCTACGTCTCCAACAAGGACGGTCTCATCGTCACCGACGGAGCCGAGGTGGTCTCCCGGCTGGTCGGTCAGGTCGCCAATCCGGTCCGCTGGGACCTGTGCATGGAGACTTTCAAGGAGCTCGGTGCCACCGCCCTCGTCGAGGTGTGCCCGGGCGGTACCCTCACCGGTCTCGCCAAGCGCGCCCTGCCGGGTGTCGCGACGCTGGCGCTGAAGACACCCGACGACCTCGACGCGGCCCGCACGCTGATCGCCGAGCATTCAGCCTGACAAGGAGCCGTGACAGCATGTCGAAGATCAAGCCCAGCCAGGGCGCCCCGTACGCACGGATCATGGGGGTCGGCGGCTACCGCCCCACTCGGATCGTGCCGAACGAGGTGATCCTCGAAACGATCGACTCGTCCGACGAGTGGATCCGCTCCCGGTCCGGCATCGCCACCCGCCACTGGGCCTCCGACGACGAGACGGTGACCGCGATGTCGGTCGAGGCTGCGGGCAAGGCCATCGCCGACGCCGGGCTGAGCCCGGAGCAGATCGGCGGTGTGATCGTCTCCACCGTGTCGCACTTCAAGCAGACCCCTGCGGTCGCCACCGAGATCGCCGACAAGGTCGGTGCGGTCAAGCCGGCCGCTTTCGACATCTCCGCGGGCTGTGCGGGCTTCGGCTACGGACTCACCCTGGCCAAGGGCATGGTGGTCGAGGGCTCGGCGGAGTACGTGCTGGTCATCGGGGTCGAGCGGCTCAGTGACCTGACCGACCTGGAGGACCGTGCCACGGCCTTCCTGTTCGGTGACGGCGCCGGTGCCGTCGTCGTCGGCCCCGCCAAGGAGCCGGCGATCGGCCCGACCGTCTGGGGCTCCGAGGGCGACAAGTCGGAGACCATCAAGCAGACCGTGCCGTGGACGGACTACCGCGACGGCGCCGTCGAGCGGTTCCCGGCCATCACGCAGGAGGGCCAGGCGGTGTTCCGCTGGGCCGTCTTCGAGATGGCGAAGGTCGCCCAGCAGGCGCTGGACGCGGCCGGGATCACCGCTGACGACCTGGACGTCTTCATCCCGCACCAGGCGAACATGCGGATCATCGATTCGATGGTGAAGACACTGAAGCTGCCGGACCACGTCACGGTCGCCCGTGACGTGGAGACCACCGGCAACACCTCGGCCGCCTCGATTCCGCTCGCGATGGAGCGACTCTTGGCGACCGGTCAGGCGAAGAGCGGCGACACCGCGCTCGTCATCGGCTTCGGGGCGGGGCTCGTCTACGCCGCCACGGTCGTTACCCTCCCCTAGGCAAGTATCCGGATCTTTCCGGGCAACGCCCAGATCAACCTCTGCTACATACCGAAGGAGCGCCACATGGCCGCCACTCAGGAAGAGATCGTCGCCGGTCTCGCCGAGATCGTGAACGAGATCGCCGGCATCCCGGCGGAGGACGTCCAGCTGGACAAGTCCTTCACCGACGACCTGGACGTCGACTCGCTGTCGATGGTCGAGGTCGTCGTCGCCGCCGAGGAGCGCTTCGACGTCAAGATCCCGGACGAGGACGTCAAGAACCTCAAGACCGTCGGTGACGCTGCCGACTACATCCTGAAGCACCAGGACTGATCAGGTACGCCACCCAGCGGTGGCGCCGCTGATTCACGAACCCTCATACACGTGGAGAAAGAATTCCTGTGAACTCGACCAATCGCACTGTGGTCGTCACCGGTATCGGCGCAACCACACCGCTGGGTGGCGACTCCGCATCGACCTGGGAAGGTCTGATGGCGGGACGCTCCGGGGTGAAGTCCCTCGAGGGCGAACGCTTTGCCGACCTGCCCGTCCGCATCGCCGCCCCGGCGGCCGTGGACCCGGGCGACGTCCTGCCGCGTCCGCTGGCCCGCAAGCTGGACCGATCGGCCCAGTTCGCGCTGATCGCCGCGCGCGAGGCCTGGGCGGACGCCGGCTTCACCGCACCCGCGGGCGAGGACGACACGATCCGGCCCGAGCGGCTGGGTACGGTCATCGCCTCCGGCATCGGCGGTGTGACCACGCTGCTCGACCAGTACGACGTGCTGAAGGAGAAGGGCGTCCGCCGCGTCTCCCCGCACACCGTGCCGATGCTGATGCCCAACGGCCCCTCCGCCAACGTCGGTCTGGAGGTGAACGCCCAGGCGGGCGTGCACACCCCGGTCTCCGCGTGCGCGTCGGGCGCCGAAGCCATCGGCTACGCCGTCGAGATGATCCGCACCGGCCGCGCCGACGTCGTGGTCGCGGGCGGCACCGAGGCGGCCATCCACCCGCTGCCGGTCGCGGCGTTCGCCAACATGATGGCGATGTCCAAGAACAACGACGAGCCCGAGAAGGCCTCGCGCCCCTACGACACGGCGCGTGACGGCTTCGTCCTCGGCGAGGGCGCCGGGGTCGTCGTCCTGGAATCCGCCGAGCACGCCGCAGCGCGGGGTGCTCGCGTGTACTGCGAGGTGTTGGGGCAGGGTCTGTCCGCGGACAGCCACCACATCGCGCAGCCCGAGCCGACGGGCCGCGGCATCGCGGCCGCGCTGCAGAACCTGCTCGACGCGACGGACCTCAAGCCGTCGGAGGTCGTCCACCTCAACGCCCACGCGACGTCCACCCCACAGGGAGACGCGGCCGAGATCAAGGCCCTGCGCAAGGTGCTCGGCGACGACCTCGACCACGTCGCGGTCTCCGCGACCAAGTCGATGACGGGTCACCTGCTGGGCGGCGCCGGCGGCATCGAGACCGTCGCCACGGTCCTCGCCCTGCACCACCGGACGGCCCCGCCGACGATCAACGTCGACGAGCTCGACGCCGACATCGAGGCCGACATCGTCCGCGGCGAGCCGCGCGCACTGCCCGAGGGCACCATCGCGGCGATCAACAACTCGTTCGGCTTCGGCGGCCACAACGTGGTCCTGGCCTTCCGCACGGTCTGACGTCCGCACCTGGCCTCCGCCCGGGCGAACACGACGGCGGGGTCCGACTCCCGGGGGAGTCGGACCCCGCCGTCGTGTCGTCAGCGCAGCACCCGGGCCACGGGAGCGCCCGCACCGGTGCGGCGACGGGCGCGCCGGTGCGGCGAGCAGCTCGGCACCCTGCCGCCGGGCGGCACCCCTTCGCCTCGGGTACGGCACCGGCGTCCCCACGAACGTCATCGGGCGGGCGGCCGCCCGGGCACCGGGCGCCGCTCACGCACCTGCCGGAACAGCAGATCGCCGCTGCGGGGCCGTTCCCGGCGGAAACCGCTCGTGGAGCGTGGACGACAGGAGCGGTGCACCGGGGAGCGGCAGCCCGCACACGCAACAGCCCCGGCCGACGTAGGAACCGGGCGGGGCTGAGAGGGACGGCAGCGCAGGGGGCTCAGACGACCTGGTGGAGCCAGCGGACCGGGGCGCCCTCGCCGGCGTACCGGAACGGCTCCAGTTCGTCGTCCCAGGGCTTGCCCAGGAGCTTGCAGATCTCCGCTTCGAGGTCGGTCTCCCCCTGGGCGGAACGGGCGACAGCGGCACGGAGCCGGTCCTCGGGAATGAGGATGTCTCCGTGGATGCCGGTGACGGCGTGGTAGATGCCGAGTTCGGGTGTGGCGCTGTAGCGCTCGCCCTCGGCGGTGGCGCACGGTTCGGCAGTGACCTCGAAGCGGAGCATCTGCCAGCCGCGCAGGGCGGACGCGAGCTTGGAGGCCGTACCCGGCTCCCCTTGCCACGAGAACTCCGCCCTCCAGGTGCCGGGTGACGCGGGCTGTCGGATCCAGTCCAACTGGACGCGTACGCCCAGTACGCCCGCCACCGCCCATTCGACGTGCGGGCACAGCGCGCGAGGGCTTGAGTGAACGTACAGAACACCGCGTGTCGTCACCGGGACCTCCACTGTGGGACGAGGTTCGCCTTCCCCAGCGGCCCAGTAAACAGCATCGGGAGTGAAACTCCACAAAACGGACACCGTGTGACGTGATGTAATTTACCGGAGCCAGGGGGCCGGGTGCCTCTGGTTCGACGGGGAAAAGCTACCGTGCGGCGGCGGCTCAGGTCTGTCGTACCGCCCGTCCCGGGCCCGTACGCACCGAGCTTTCACCCGCCAGGACGTCAACGGGGAGGGCAGATGCGTGAAATCGGAGGTGGCCTGCGCCCGGGGAGTCGCCCGCGCGCGTCCGTCGCCGTTCTGACGGCTGCGGCACTGGTCGCCGTGGCCGGGGTGGCGGGGTGTGAGGAGCCCGCCCCCGCCACGCGGAGCGGTCCGTCCGGCAAGCCGCCGCGCCCGTCCTCCTCCCCGACGCCCCTCTGGGACCGCAGCCCGGCCTCGCTGGCCGCCGTCGGCGACTCGATCACCCGCGGCTACGACGCCTGCGCGGTGTTCGCGGACTGCCCCGAGGCGTCCTGGGCGACCGGCACCGACACGGCCGTCCGCAGCGTCGCGCTACGGCTGCTCGGCGCGGCGGGGGCCACCCGACGCGCGTGGAACCACGCCAGGTCCGGGGCACGCATGTCCGAACTTCCCGCTCAGATGACGGCTGCCGCGGCACGCAGGCCCGAGTTGGTGACGGTGATGGTCGGGGCCAACGACGCCTGCCGCGACTCCCCCGCACGGATGACGCCGGTGGCGGACTTCAGGAGGTCCTTCACCGAGGCGATGCGCTCACTGCGCAGCACCGCGCCCAAGGCGCAGGTCTACGTGTCGAGCGTGCCGGACCTGAAGCGGCTGTGGGCGACCGGCCGCACTGACCCCCTGGGTCGGGAGATCTGGAAGTTCGGCATCTGCGCCTCCATGCTGAAGGACGCGGATGACGTGGGCCCGGCGGCGCAGGCGCGGCGCGCCGAGGTCTACGAGCGGGTGGTGGCGTACAACGCGGTCCTCGAGGACGTCTGCACGAAGGACCTGCTGTGCCGGTACGACGGCGGGGACGTCTTCGCCTTCGGATTCACCGGCGGGCAGTTGAGCCGCTGGGACTGGTTCCATCCGAACAGGAACGGCCAGGAGCAGCTGGCGGAGATCGCCTACCGCAACATCACGGCGCCCGAGCCGCGCCGCTGACCCTCCGGCCCGGTACGTCGGCGCCCGACGCCCCGGCGGTCCAGCCCGACGCCGGGAGGGTCCGCGGCCGCGGGCACCCTGTGGAGGAACCGAACCCGCCCGCGGAGCGCCCGAGTCGCCTTGAGTCCGTCTGGTCACACCTCAACTCCTTCTCGATACTGGCCACTTCGGCCTCGACAGTCTCGCGAAGGGAACACGGCGTGCGACGGACACCGGGACTCCTACTCGTCTCCGCGGTGCTGGGCACCGCACTCGGCACGGCTCCGGCCCACAGCGCGGGCGCGGAACAGGCGGCACGGGCGGCGACGGTCGAGGAGCAGCGGCTCGACCGAGCGGTCCCGCAGGAGATCCTGCGACGCAGCGGATTCGACTCCGTGGCACGGGAGTTCGCCCACTCCCTGCGGACGGCCGACTCGTACGCCGAAGCCGAACGCACCGTCACGAGCCACGGTTCGCGGCTGTGGCACCGGGCGGTCGACAGGGCGCAGGGCAGGGGCCCGGTGACCGGCGACCTGAGTCGGGACGACGACCGGCCGCTGTACTGGGCGCGGCTGGGCATGACCCGGGAACTACGCGGGTGGCGGCCCGGGTTCGAGGTGTCGGACGCCGTGCGGTCCCGACTGCTCGACCGGCTGGAGCAGACCTCGCGCGGCCAGGACACGATGGCCTTCCCCCGAGGCGGGCGCTTCAAGCGCATCGTGCTGACCGGCTTCGATCCCTTCACCCTCGACCGCGACATACGGATCAGCAACCCGAGCGGGGCGACGGCGCTCGCCCTCGACGGCACCTGGATACGCACGGCGGACGGCCGCCCGGCCCGGATCGAGGCGGCGGTCTTCCCGGTGCGCTGGTCCGACTTCGCGGCCGGAACCGTCGAACGGGCCCTGGGCCGCGTCCTGCCGCGGGCGGACCTGTTCACCACGGTGAGCCAGGGGCGGGTGGGCAGGTTCGACGTGGAGCGCACCAACGGCGCCTGGCGCGGCGGTTTCCCGGACAACGAGAACCTCTCGCGCACCGGGACCGTTCCCGTCGACGACCCGGCCGCCCAGCCGCAGTGGACGGTGACGACCCTCCCGTACGCATCCATCACGACCGCGGACACGGGTCGCTTCCCGGTGTACGACAACACCGCGGTCACCGAGATACCGGCGGGCGGCACCGACCCCGTGACCCGGCCCGACGGTCCCACGCCCGGTTCCTCGGCGCGGGCCGGGGGCGGCGGGAACTACCTCTCGAACGAGATCGCCTACCGCGCCACGCTGCTGCGCGACCGCCTCGGCCGGCACGACTCGCTGCCGGGTGGCCATGTGCACACGCCGGTGCTGCAGTTCGGCGCGGGCAACACGGACCCGGCGACCGGCACGGTCACCGACCCCGAGTTCGTGAGCAATCGGCTGGACGTCATCGCTCAGGTCCGATCCATCGTGTCGGTGGCGGCGGGCGGCTGACGGGCGGCGGCAACCGCGGCGCGGCCGACCCGACCCCGAGCGGTCGCGCCGCGCACGACAGTGGGCCGGAGCGGTCGAGAACGCACCTGTCGCGGACGCGCCTAGGGCGCGATGCGGTCCTTGTCGAAGGTGAGCGGAGCCGGGGCGCCGGGTGCGGACTCCGGCTCGCGCCGTTGTTCCGTGAGGTCCCGTACCAGCAGCGTCGCGCCCGCCACGGCACCCGGCATCAGGAAGACCGCGACGAACGGCACGACGAACGCCAGGGCGAGCGGAACTCCGAAGCCGAGCACCAGTGTCCGGCGGCTGCGCAGCAGCGCGAGGCGCTCCGTCAACTCGGTGCCGCGCCGCTGCAGCGCCACGGCGGTGAGTTCCTCGGCGAGGAAGAAGCCGGAGACGCAGAACCCGATCGCCGGGACCACGGTCTGCCCGACCACGGGGACGAACCCGAGCGCGAAGAGCAGCACGCCGTACAGGGCGACCCTCACGAGCACGCGCAGGCTGTCCCGTGCGGAGATCCACAGCTCGCGCCAGAGCGGCAATCCGGACCGGGGGACGTCGCCGCCTTCCACACGGTCGACTTCCTCGGAGAGCGACTCGTAGAAGGGCTGCCCGATCAGCAGGGTCACGGCCGTGAAGGTGATGACGGCAAGGAACAGGCCGAAGGCGAAGACCAGCGCGGTCAGGAAACCCCGGAACAACCCGAGCCACGGGGATGACCAGTCGTCGGCGAACGGTGTGGCCCAGCCCACCAGATCGTCGGCACCGTAGCCGAGTCCGACGAGGGCGCCTGCGTACACCGCAAGGGCGATCAGTCCGGGCAGCAGCCCGATCCCCAACCACCGGCCGTGCCGGCCGACCCACTGCTGGCCCTTCACCACATAGCCGAAGCCAACCCCGAGATCACGCATGCGCCTCAGCCTATACGGGCACCACCAGCAGCAGTCATGACCATGAAGACCGACGGTACGGGGCAACGTTCCGGACACCTGCGGCGACCGCGGCCGCGCGCCCCTCAAGTCCCTCTTGTTGCCGGTGGGATGAGCCGGTAGACCCTGCGTACCGAACGCTTCCGACGCCCGGAGGTCCGTAACGATGGGTTTACCCCGATCCGTCCTGGTCGCCACGGCGTGCAGCGCCGCGGCCGCTCTGGCCGGTGCATTGTCCCTCACTCCCGTGCACGCCGACCCGGGCCGCGATCACGACGGTCCGCACCCGGTGCGCGAGGGCGGCGGCCGCGGCACCGCCCTGGACGGCACACCGATCACGGACGCCGCACTGCGGGCGTTGGAACGCGCCGCACCGGGGCTGCCCAGCGGCGTCGGCTATCCGCGCAGGACAACGCTCACGCCCCCGCCGACCGATCCTGCCGACACATCGATCAAGCTGGGCCTCACGCCGTACCACGCACTCGCCCCACGCCTGAACGCCTTGCAGCGGACCGGCGACCGGGTCAGCGTCGAGGTGGCCGGACGCTCGGCCGGCGGCCACGAGCTCTACCTCGTGACCGTCACCGCACCGGAGACCGCCAAACAGGCCCGGGAGCAGGAGCGGATGCGGGAACTCATCGAGAACAGGCCGGCGGCGGCCGCGCGGGACGGGCACCTCGAGGCCGCCTACAAGACCCCGGTGTTCATCAACAACAACATCCACGGCAACGAGTGGGAGGGCACCGACGCCGCCCTGGCGCTCATCGAGGAGCTCGCGAAGGCGAAGGACGCGCCAACCGCGGACCTGCTCGCCCGGCACCGCGTCCTGATCAACGTCACCGCCAACCCGGACGGCCGCATCGCCGGCACCCGGGAGAACGCCAACGGCTTCGACCTCAACCGCGACGCGATCACCGCCTCACAACCGGAAACCCGCCTCCTGCGGAGCATCGCCGTCGACCGCCAGCCCGCCGTGATGCTGGACCTCCACGGCTACGTCAACGGCACACTCATCGAACCGACGACTCCTCCACACGGCGAGAACTACGAGTACGACCTCTTCCTCACGCATGCGTACGCCAACGCCCTCGGTATGGAGAAGGCGGTCAACGCCCTCGGCTACACACCGCGGAAGGACGGTGTCCGGCCTGCCGTCATCCCCTTCCGCGACCAGAAGGAGGGCTGGGACGACTGGCCACCGGTCTTCACCCCGCAGTACGCGCCGTTCCACGGCGCCGTCGCCGCGCACACCGTCGAGGTCCCGCTCGCCGTGAACAACGACGCGTACGAGTCGCTCCCCGTCGCCGAACTGCGCCGTCGCTCGGCGGTCAACACCCGCGTGGCGGGGGCCGCCATGCGCGCCGCCCTCCACTACACGTACGCCCACCGCAGCTCCGTGCTCGCCGCCCAGATCGAGATGTTCCGGCGCGGCGCGGCGGGCGAGGCGCAGCGGACGGTGTCGGAGAAGACCGTGCCGGGGGTGCCCGGCATCGGCCCGGAGGACGTCTACACGACGGCCTTCCCACGGGCATACGTGATCCCCTCGGGGAAGCAGCAGCGCAGCGCAGTCGCCGCGGCCCGGTTGGTGGACCACCTTCTCGCCAACGACGTGCGAGTGGACCGGGCCCGGACCGCCTTCCGACTGGCGGGACGCGGCTATCCGGCGGGCTCGTACGTCATCGACATGCACCAGCCCAAGCGGGGCCTCGCCAACGTGCTCCTCGCCGACGGCCGGGACATCAGCGCGAAGGTGTCGGCGATGTACGACATCTCCGGCTGGAGCCTCGGGCTGTTGTGGGGCGCCCGTGTGGAGAAGGTCGCCCGGGGCCCGTTGGCGTACGACGGCCGTCCGGTGCGCGGCGCGGCACCCACGGGCCGGGTGGCGCCGCACGGTGACCTGGAGCTGCGTCTGGACGATCCCCGGGAGTTCGCCGCCCTGAACGTGCTGCTGGCGCGGGGCGTCGCCGTGCGGAGGGGGGCGGCCGGCGGCTCGGCGGTCGTCCCCGGCTCGGCACGCGCCGAGGCCCGTGCACTGGCGGACCGTTACGGGGTGGTGTTCCGTGCCACCGCGGAGCGGGGCGGGGCCACGGTGAAGCGCACCAGGGTCGCCGCGGCGGTGGGTGCCGGAGAGCTCTTCGCCCTGCGGGAGATGGGCTTCGACGTGGTGCCGGTGTCGACGGAGTCGCTCAATGCGGGCTTCGACTGGTCACGGGTGGACGCGCTGTTCGTGTCGGCGGGCCTGGACGTCGGGAAGCTGACGCCTGCTGCACGCAACGGGCTGGATCGGTTCCTCGGCCGGCGCGTGACCGCAGTCGTCGCGTCAGGGAAGGCGGGAGCGGCGTTCAACTCCTCGACCGGGCTGCTCGGGGTGCGCGCCGTGGCGGGCAGCGAGGACGGCAACGGCGTGGTCCGGGTGGTCGATACGGGCGGACGGATCACCGCGGGTGCCCCCGCGCACACCTTCGTCTACGCCCCTCTGTGGTTCACGGGCCTCGGCGCCGGCACGCGGGTGGAGCAGCGCTACGGGTCCGGGGACCCGGTGGTCGCGGGCCACTGGCGGGCCGGCGCGAACGGCAGCGGCGGCCCCCAGGACGCGGCGGGGAAGGCGGCCGTCGTCAGCGGCGCGTCGGTGCACGGCACCCCGGTGGTGCTGTTCGGTACGGAACCGCTCTTCCGGGACCACCCGAAGGGTTCGTTCGCCCAGGTCGGACGGGCCCTGCTGGGCTGAGCCCGGCCGGTCCATCCCTGGCGCGCCGGTCCCGGACCCCGCCGGGCAACCAACGGGGCTCCGCTGCTCCCGGCCGGGGAGCAGCGGAGCCGGCTCGGGGCCGCGCCCCGGCGGGGTGCGGCCCCGAGCCGTGCCGGCCGCGGGCGTCGCAGCGGCTCAGACGGCGAGTTCCACCGTGATGTTGCCGCGGGTGGCCTTGGAGTACGGACACACCTGGTGCGCCTTGTGCAGCAGGTCCCGCGCGGTCGCGGCGTCGACGTTCGGGATGACCGCCGCGATCTTCACGATGAGCCCGAAGCCGTCGTCGTTCCTGCCGATGCCGACCTCGGCAGTGACCGTCGCACCGGAGACGTCGACCTTCTCCTGGCGGGCGACCACACCCAGTGCGCCCTGGAAGCAGGCGCTGTAACCGGCCGCGAAGAGCTGCTCCGGGTTGGTCCCGGCGCCGGAGCCGCCCATCTCCGCAGGCGGGTTGACGACGACGTCGAGCCGCCCGTCGCTGGTCGATACGCGGCCGTCGCGGCCGTTCCTGGCGGTGGCGACCGCGGTGTAGAGGACGTCGGACTGCTGGATGGACATGAAGGAGTTCCTCACTCGTTCGCCGCGGCTCGCGCCCACGACCGCGGCGGCTGCGACGAGCCTACCGGTCGAGCGAGACGATCATCTTTCCGGTGTTCTCGCCGCGGAGCATCCCCAGGAAGGCGTCGGCACCGTTCTCGATGCCCTCGACCACGGTCTCCTGGAACTTCAGCTCGCCGGAGCGGAGCCAGCCGGCGACTTCCTGGACGAACTGCGGCTGCAGTGCCGCGTGGTCGCTGACGAGGATGCCCTGCAGCCGCAGCCGCTTGCCGATCACCATCACGAGGTTGCGCGGAGCGGGGGTCGGCTCGGTCGTGTTGTACTGGGCGATCATTCCGCAGAGGGTGGCGCGGCCGTGCAGGTTGAACGAGGAGATCGCGGCCTCCAGGTGCTCGCCGCCCACGTTGTCGAAGTAGACGTCGATCCCGTCGGGCGCGGCCGCCTTGAGCTGCTCGGCGACGGGGCCGTTCTTGTAGTTGAACGCGGCGTCGAAGCCGTACTCCTCGACGAGGAGCTTGACCTTCTCGTCGGAGCCGGCCGAGCCGATCACCCGCGACGCGCCCTTCAGCTTCGCCATCTGGCCGACCTGATTGCCGACGGCACCGGCCGCGCCGGAGACGAACACCGCGTCGCCCTCCTTGAAGGAGGCGACCTCGAAGAGACCCGCGTAGGCGGTGAGGCCGGGCATGCCGAGCACGCCCAGGTAGGCGGAGAGCGGAGCCGCGGCGGCGTCGACCTTGGTGGCGTGCTGAGCGGGCAGGTCGGCGTACTCGCGCCAGCCGAGACCGTGCAGCACGTGGTCGCCCACGGCGAAACCCTCGGCGTTGGAGGCGATGACCTCACCGACGGCACCGCCGTCCATGGGCTGGTCGAGCTGGAAGGGCGGGACGTACGACTTCACGTCGTTCATCCGGCCGCGCATGTAGGGGTCGACCGAGAAGTGCAGGTTGCGGACGAGGATCCGGCCCTCGCCCGGTTCGGCCACCGGGGCCTCGCGCAGGGCGAAGTCCTCCGGCTTGGGCCAGCCGTGCGGGCGGGCGACGAGGTGCCATTCACGGCCGGACGTGGGAAGAGCGGACATGGTTGCAGTGCCTCCTAGAAAGCTTCATGTTCTGAAACAACCATGCTCCTGAATATTTCATGTTGTCAAGTATCCGGGTATGCTGAACATCATGGCCACCAACCCCGCAGACCCGTTGACCCTCGAGGTCGTCGACCTCATCGGCACCATCGTGGCGCGCTATCACGACGAGTACGAGGAGGCCGCGAGCCGCCACGCACTGACCGGCGCGCAGGCCCGGGTGCTGGGACTGCTGTCGTTGGAGCCGACCCCGATGCGGCGGATAGCGCAGAAGCTGAAGTGCGAGCCGTCGAACGTCACCGGGATCGTGGACCGGCTGGAGGCTCGCGGGCTGGTGGAGCGACGGCCCGATCCGGCGGACCGAAGGGTGAAGATCGCGGCCGCGACGGACAACGGACGCGCGACCGCACGACTACTGCGGGAGTCGCTCCACTTCGCGCGCGAACCGCTGGCCGAGCTCTCGGACGAGGAGCGTACGGTGCTGCGCGACCTGCTCAGACGGATGCTGGGCGAACCGGCCGCGTAGACCGGTGCGACCAGGGACGGGCGACGGCCGCACGGGAGAGGCCGGGAACCGGGAACGTCGGGGGGACAGGACGGAGGGCCGGGGCAGACCTGGGCGGAGCCCGCGGACGTCGCCCCTACCGGGGCCCGCCCGGCGCACGTGCCCCGGGGCCCTTGTCCGCCCGGGGCCTCACGTGCACCAGAAGAGGAACCAGGTGCAGGTCTCGGTCGGCGAAGGGGTCGCCTTGGGCGACGGCGGGCCGACGGGCAGCGAGGGCCGCGGGCTCGTCGACGGCCCGGAAGGCTCGCTCGTCACCGTCGGAGAATCGTTACTGCTCGGCTCGGAACCAGCCGGCGCGGACGCGGACCGCTCGGCTCGCGACGGCGCCACGGCGGTACCGGGCCGCACGCCGTCCCCGCCCTCTCCCGCACCGGGGGAACCGGGGGTCCGGCGTTCGACGGGGGCCGACGATGTGGCGGGCGCCTCACTGACCGCGCTCGGCCCGGGTGGCGGCTCCGCGCTGTTGGTCGGGTCCGGGACGTCGTCGACCGCGATCGACTCCTGCTCACGGACCTCGACCGCCGCGCCGTCGTCACCCTTCGACTCCGTCGCCAGCTTCGCCAGGCTCAGCGCACCCGCGGCGAGCACCAGCCCGACGGTCCCGAGCAGCACCCTCC
Source organism: Streptomyces sp. NPDC059169 (assembly GCF_042755225.1). Lineage (NCBI taxonomy): Bacteria > Bacillati > Actinomycetota > Actinomycetes > Kitasatosporales > Streptomycetaceae > Streptomyces > Streptomyces sp. NPDC059169. The sequence continues at coordinate 74,912 of NZ_JBHZCF010000009.1, forward strand.
GACCCCGCTTCCGTCGCGCCCTGCGGCCCGCGGGAGCCTTGCGGCGGGCCGGCGCCTGGGCGCGGCGGCGCCCGGCGGGCGGCCGGTCGTCACCGTACGCACCGCCCAGCTCGATGACGACGTCGTCGGCAGCGGCGACGGGACCCCGGTGTCGGATCTCGTCCGCAGGGGTACCGCACCCGGCGCACGCCAGAGCCCCGTTCAGGTGTCGACGGCAGAGGTGGCAGTAATCCATGGCGCCCGCAGCGTATGCAGCCGACGAACGACGAGGACGGCAGGGACTGTGAGGATCCTGTGTGGATACGCCACGGCTCCGGCACGTCGCCTTGGGCAACGGACCCCCCTTCACCGTTTCCTCGATCGGAACGGGGCGTGTTCCCGGGCGGGAGGAGCCGACCAGGAGGAGCCCGCCAGGGAGCCGGACGGGCGGCACCGCGCCGTGCCGCGGGCAGGATGGAGCCATGGACTCCTTCGGGCCGCAGGCATTCCAGCTCGTCCTGCTCCGCCGCATGGCCGATCACCAGCCGGACCTCGTCGAAGACGCCCGCCGGGAACTGGGCGCGTCCCTCACCGACATGAGTGAGGCGAACCGCCGCTGGCAAGCCATGGTGCGGTCACCGCGTGCCCGCGGGGCCCTCTCCCGCTACCGCTCCGTGCTCGGTGAGCCCTCGTCCACCACCCGCCGGCGCATCGGCGACCTGGAGTGCGACGCCCTGCAGTGGCCCGTGCCCCTCTGGCCCGATCTGCGGTTCGACGTGCTGGCAGGTCCGGATGGCGCGGTGTGGAACGAGTGGCTCGTGCGCGCTCCGGGCGCGGCGGCCCCCGTGCTGCGCACTGAGGACGACCTGCGCCCCTGGTCCTGCACCGTCGACGAGGTGGCCGACGCCTTCGCGCCGGCGCGGCCGATGGAGGGCACGGCGCCCACGCGGTGGCGACTCGCCTTCACCCTGCCCGGCGGCAAGCCGTGCGTCGCGGAGTTCACCTGGGGGTTGCTGCAGCGGCTGATGTGACGTCAGGTGTCCGTCCTTCCCCTACCCCCGACCGGCTCAGCTCAGCGCGCGGCCCGCCGTGGGCGAGCCGACGATGGCGAAGGAGATGACCGCTCCCGGGAGGATCTGCCGTGTCCGTCAGTCTTGAGCAGTTGCGCCGTTGCCACGTCGCCGTCGACCTGGGCGCCGCGAGGACGCGCGTCTTCGTCAAGGGGGCCGGACTCGTCGTCGACGAACCGAGCGTCGCCGCGGTCAACACCCGCAACGGCGCGCTCATCGCCGTGGGCGAGTTCGCCGAGAAGATGACGGGCCGCACCCCGGACTACATCAAGGTCATGCGTCCCGTGTCCGGCGGCAGCGTCGTCGACATCGACATGGCCCAGCGCATGCTGCGCCAGCTTCTCGGGGAGAGGCTACGCCGCCAGTTGCGCCGCAAGCCACGGCTGCGGGCCGCCGCGTCCACCCCTCATGACGCGGACCCGCTCGCCCAACGCGCCACGGTGGAGACGCTGGTCGGGCTCGGTGCGCGGCGCGTCGAGCTGGTCGACACGCTGATCGCGGCAGCCGTCGGCTGCGGGCTCCCGGTGGAGCAGCCGACCGCCACCATGGTCATGGTGTGCGGCGCTGCCACCACCCAGATCGCCGTCCTCTCCCTCGGCTCGATCGTCACCGCCGTACGGATCCCGATCGGCGGCGAGGCCATCGACCACGCGGTGATCCAGCACCTGCGCCACCAGCACGAACTGATGCTGCCCAGCCAGTCCGTACGGCCCCTGCAGCTCGCGCTCAGCGGGAACGGCCTCACCCTCCAGGGGCCGGCTTCCACCGAGATCCACGGCCGGGACGTGGCCACCGGGCTGGCCCGTTCCGTCAGGGTCGACACCGCTGCCGTGCGCGATGCCATCCACACCCCGCTGACCGCCGTGCTCGACGGCATCGGGAGGATCCTTCGGGACTGCCCGCCCGATCTGGTCGCGGACCTCGCCGATCGCGGCATCATGATGGTCGGCGGCAGCGCGCGGCTGCCCGGCCTGGACCAGATGCTCCGCGACGCCACGGGGATGCCGGTGCACATCGCCGACCAACCCGACGTCTGCGCGGTGCTGGGACTCGGGGCGATGCTGGAGGGCCGCATCCAGGGCATGTTCCTCGAGCCCCTGCCGGACTGAGGGCACCCACGCCCACCGGGGCGTCTCCGGTTGCGGCACCACGGTCACGGGCCCCACCCGTCGCACCCGGCCGGGGAGCACAGCCGTCCGGCGCCGGCGGGGACGGCGTGCCCGGGCCCGGACGCGGGAACGGTCGGCACAGGAGCTAACGGGCCGACCGGAGGGCGATGCGGGTGCTCGACTGGGCGACGCCCGCGTCGCGCTTGAGGCGGCGCAGCAGGGCGTCGAGCTCGGCGGGGTCGGCCGCGCGGGCCCGGACGAGGTAGTCGTACGCCCCCGTCACGTGCACGACCTCGGTGATGCCGGGGAGTTTCAGCACCACCGCCTCGAACTCCTCGTTGGTGGTGTCCAGGCGCAGCGTGATGTCGATGAAGACGACGAGCCCTTCACGGCGCCCCGCCGCCGGGTCGACGAGCGTGGTGAACCCGCGGATCACACCGTCGCGCCGCATTCTGCGCACCCTGTCGGCCGCCGCGTTCGCGCTCAGTCCGACGCGTACGCCCAGATCGCGGTAGGAGATCCGCGCATCCTCCCGCAGCACACCGAGGATGTCACTGTCGATGCGGTCCATACCGCGATTGTCGCAGTCAGCACCGGAATGCAGCCGCGTGGGCGACGACCGGCATCCGATCGTGTGCGCCATGAGCGAGATGTGGACGACAGCAGTGGCCGGCGCCGCCGCGGGCCTCGGCGTGGCGGTGCCCATGGGGGCGATGGGGGTCCTGCTGGTCCAGGAGGGGATGCGGGACCGCCGGCGGGCGGTCGCCGCGGCGACGGCCGTGGCGGTGGTCGACCTGGTGTACGCGGCGGTGGCCACGGCCCTCGGTCCGCTGGTGGCTGCGGCCCTGTCGGGCATCGAGGCTTGGGTCCGGCTGGTCGCGGCGACGGTCCTCACGGCGATCGCGGCACGCGGCCTGTGGGCGTCGCGGCGGCCTGCGGAGAACGCGGTGACGACCGGCGCCGAGGGGAGCCGCGGGATCGCTCGGACGTTCGTCCGGTTCACGGCACTCACGCTCGTCAACCCGACGACCGCGCTCTACTTCGCCGCCCTGACGACCGCTCAGGGTGCGGCACTCCGCGGTGGTGCCGCGGGAACGGTGTTCGTGACCGGTGTCTTCGCCGCATCGCTCGCGTGGCAGCAGCTCCTGGTCGCGGCGAGCGGATTCACCGGGGCCAGGATCGGCGGAGCCGCCCGCGCCTGGACGTTCCGCCTGGGGTACGGGCTGGTCGCCGTGTACGCGGTGAAGGTGGCCCTGCCGCTGCCGTGAGTCCCCCACCTCGTCCACCTCGTCCACCTCGTCCACCTCGTCCACCTCGTCCGAAGGGAACGCCGCCCGTGAGGTTACTCACGAGTAGGCACTCTGTGGGGAGAATGAAAGGGGCTGCGGGCAGGATGGAGACCGCCGTGCGGACGCCACGTGAGGAGACTGACGAGTGAGTGCCCTTTTCCCCGCCCTTGTCCACGGATCGGCGCGGCCCGCTCTGCGTTTCGGCGAACGGGCCCTGACCTACGGCCAACTGGCGTCCGCGGCCGGGGCGCTGGCCGTGCGGCTCTCCGGCGCCGGACGCGTCGCCGTGTGGGCGACCCCGAGCCTGGAGACGGCGGTCGGCGTGGTCGCCGCACTGCTCGCCGGCGTCCCGGCCGTACCGCTCAACCCGCGCACCGGCGAGCGGGAACTGCGGCACATCGTCGGGGACAGCACACCGGCACTGGTGCTCGCGGCCCCGGGCGTCGAGCTGCCCCGGGTCCTCGACGGCTTGGCGCGCATCGACGTCCCCGTCGCCGCCCCCGACCAGACCACGCCCCTCCCCGGCGAGCCGGATCCGAGCTCCCCCGCACTGGTCGTCTACACCTCGGGGACGACCGGTCCGCCGAAGGGCGCCGTCGTTCCCCGCCGAGCCGTCGCGACGACCCTGGACGCCCTGGCCGATGCGTGGGACTGGACCGCTGACGACGTGCTCGTCCACGCCCTTCCGTTGTTCCACGTGCACGGGCTGGTCCTGGGGACCCTCGGACCGTTGCGACGCGGCGGCTCGGTACGGCACGTCGGGAAGTTCTCCACCGAGGGCGTGGCGCAGGAGCTCGGGGCGGGCGGAACGATGCTGTTCGGGGTGCCGACGATGTACCACCGACTGGCCGAAGTCCTCGACGACGACGCGGAGTTGCGCAAGGCACTGACCGGCGCGCGCCTCCTGGTGTCCGGCTCGGCGGCACTGCCGGTGCACGACCACGAGCGCATCTTCGCGGCGACCGGGCGACGGGTGGTCGAACGGTACGGCATGACGGAGACGCTCATGAACACCAGCGTGCGGGTGGACGGGGAACCGCGCGCCGGTTCGGTGGGCGTGCCGTTGCCCGGTGTGGAGCTGCGCCTGGTCGAGGAGGACGGCACCGAGATCGACGCGTACGACGGGGAGACCGTCGGCGAGATCCAGGTACGCGGCCCCCACCTCTTCACGGAGTACCTGAACCGGCCGGACGCCACGGCGGCGGCCTTCGACGGGAGCTGGTTCCGCACCGGCGACATGGCCGTCCGGGACCCCGACGGATACGTCCGGATCGTGGGGCGCAAGGCAACGGACCTGATCAAGAGTGGTGGTTACAAGATCGGCGCGGGTGAGATCGAGAACGCGTTGCTGGAGCACCCCGGGGTGCGCGAGGCGGCGGTCACCGGCGAACCGGACGACGACCTCGGCGAGCGGATCGTGGCCTGGGTGGTTCCGACGGACCCGGCGCGACCGCCGGCAGCGCCGGAGCTGGCCGATCACGTGGCCGGACAGCTCGCCCCGCACAAACGACCGCGGACGGTCCGCTTCCTCCAGGCGCTGCCCCGCAACGACATGGGCAAGATCATGAAGCGGGCGCTGCCGCATGACTGAGCGGATGACGGCACGCGAAGCGATAGCCCTGCTCACGGACCGGTTCGACGAGACGGATCCGGTGAACCGGATACCCCGCCCCGTGCCGCCCGCGCCCCGGGCCGCCCCCGCGGACGCGCCGGACCGCGCAGGAGCCCTCGGGCCGGGGCCCGCGGAGAGCGCCGCGACCTCGGACGGCCCCGCGACCTCGGACGATGCTGGGGCCACGGGCACGCCCGCGTCGACGGCCGTCGGGCCGACCGCCCCGGTGGCCACCGGCGACGGACCTCTCGGCTGGGCCGGCTACGCCTCCGCGCGTGCCCGGGCGACGGCACGTACCGGGGAGGACGAGTCCGTCGTCTGGGGCACCGCGGAGATCGGCGGCAACCCGACCGTGCTCGTCTCCTTCGAGTTCGGCTTCCTCGGCGGCTCGTTGGGGATGCGCAGCGGCGACCGGCTCGAAGCGGCCTTCGCCCACGCCCGTCAGCACCGTCTGCCGGTCGTGTCGCTGATCGCGACCGGCGGCAGCCGGATGCAGGAGGGCGTGGTCGCCCTCACCCAGCTCCAGCGGGTGGCCCGGGCCTCGGCGCTCACGCGCGCGGCCGGGCTCCCCCAGCTCGCCGTGCTCCGCGACCCGACGACCGGTGGCGGCTGGGCGACCCTCGGCGCGGGAGCGGACGTCGTCCTCGCCCTCCCGTCGGCCCAGGTCGGCTTCGCGGGCTCCCGGGTCCGACCGCCGGACGCCGACCCCGCGGCGTACACGGCCGAGGGCCAACTGGCGGCGGGCCAGATCGACGCGGTCGTCCGTGCGGGGGACCTGCGGTCCACCGTGTCGCTGTGGCTGACGCTCCTGACCGGCGGCGGGGACGGCGGTACGGCGGTGCCGCCGCCCGGTGCGCTCGGGACCCCGGCGGGCGCGGCCACCGGGTGGGAGGCCGTGCAGCGGGCACGGGCGTCGGACCGACCCCGGGCCGGGGCGTACCTCGACGCGTACTTCGAGCGGCGCCTGGACGTCCGAGGTGATCGGTGCGGTGGCACGGACCCTGGCGTGACCTGCGGCTTCGGCCTGCGGAACGGCCGGTCCGTCGCCTTTGCCGCGCAGGGCGGGACGGCGACCCGGCCCGCCGGGTACCGGACGGCCGCTCGGCTCGTTCGACTCGCGGACCGGCTCGGGATCCCCGTGCTCACGCTCGTGGACACCCCGGGTGCCGCCAATGACGCGGAGGCGGAGCGGGACGGCGCCGGTGCGGCGATCGCCGAGGCGTTCGCGGCGATGGCGGCCGCCCGGGTCCCGGTCACCACCCTGGTGGTGGGCGAGGGCGGCTCCGGAGGCGCCCTCGCCCTGGCCGCCCCGGGCAACACCTGGGTCACGCCGGACAGCTACTTCTCCGTCATAGCCCCGGAGCTCGCCGCCTCGATCCTCAAACGCGGACCGGCTCGGGCAGCGGCCACCGCGGACGAGCTGCGCCTGCGCCCGACGGACCTGGTGGAGCTCGGGATCGTGCGGGGAATCGTGCCGTCCGTGCACGGTGCGTGACCCACATCCAGCAGTACCCGCGTCTCCCTCGGCGCGGGAAGAGTGCCACGCCGGGCGGGCGGGGTACCCCCACGGTCCGGGGAGCGGGACGAAGCGGCCATGAGGTGCGTCACAGCGCCACGCACCGGACGTCCCGCGCGCAAGGACAGGAACACCCCGTTCCGCTTGGTTCTGCGGGTGGTTCGCCCGCACTGCGTGCACGACCGGCGGCCGGGCTGTGACGGAGGCCCCCTGCATCGGCGCTTCACGCGGCAGCGGGCCTCTGGTAGACGTGGCAGACCCGACAGCCCCACCGGAGTCTTCGCCATGGACCAGGACCGCGCACCCGACCTCATACCCTTCACGATCGACCTGACCTTCGAAGAGGCCCGGCGGCGGGCCGAGGTCGTGGCCGCGATCGGTCCGGACTGGGACCCGGTGGCCGCCCTGGAAGCAGAGGACGCCGCGTACGCACTGCTCTACTCCGACCTCGACGCCGACCAGCAGCGGACGTACGACGTGCTCGTGGCCGCCGGCGTTCTTCCGGGAGGGGGCACGGGTCGTGCGACTGCCCATTGACCCGCAGGCGGACATCGCGCGGCGCGCCTGGGTCCGCTGCCCCGGCTGCGACGACGCCCGAGGCTGCACGGCCTGCGCCGCCCAACGCAACTGCCGCGACCACTGGCGCTACCTGATCTCCAACAAGGGCGCCCGGGTCCATCTCCAGTGCCCCAGCTGCACGCACATGTGGTCGGTCGACACCCGGCGCCACGGCTCCTCCCGGCCCGACGGCCCCTGCTAGACAGCCGGCGTCCCGAGCCGCCCGCTCCTGCCGGCGGCCCCCGTCCGGAGGCCGGGGCGGATCGTGCAGCATCCGCGGTCCGCTCGGCGTCGGCTCACGGGCCGGCGCAGGACCCTCTCCACGGTGCCGGCCGCCGGCTCTTCGGAGCCTCGTGGAGGTGCCGAACGGCTGGCGGGGTAGCCGGGACGTACGACGATTCAACACCCCGCCGATCGAGCGGGGCCGGGCGCGGCCCCGCTGGCCGAGGCAGCTTCCCGACTCAGCAGCTCCCCGTCCTTCTTCGTGTTCTGCCTGTGCCTCGTCGTCGCCGTGTTCGCCGTGCACATCGTCGAGGTGGGCGTGAGGTGGCAGCTGTTCGCGGGGGACTGCATGACGGCCGTGACCCTGCTCCTCCTCGCGCTGCTCAAGAATTCGGAGCTCCGCGCCGAGCGTGCGGTCCAGCGCAAGCTCGACGCCATCGCCGCGGCGATGCCGGAGGCGCAGGAAGGGCCGCCGGGGAAGGCATACGACGACCTGCGGTCCGCGATCCGGCCGGAGGATGAGATCTGAGCACGCCCGCAGGCCCCGGCCCGACGGCCGGGGCGCAGGCTCACGGTTACGATGCTGGGAAAGCGGGCGGCGAGCCGCTCCCGTCCTGGACGGGCCCGCGAGCCCCCGCCCGGGCAGCCGCAACGGGGAGGCGTCTCCCATGGCACACGACGCACACGACCGGGTCCCGGGCATCGACCCTACCGCGACTCCGAGCGGAACGGGCTGTATGGAGTGCCTGGCCGGTGAGGGACCGGGCTGGTGGCTGCACCTGCGCCGCTGCGCCGCCTGCGGGCACATCGGATGCTGCGACTCCTCGCCCTCCCGGCACGCCACGCAACACGCGCGTGAGGCTGGGCACCCGTTCCTGACCAGCTTCGAGCCCGAAGAGGACTGGTTCTGGAACGTCGAGACGGAGCAGTACTACGAGGGTCCCCCGCTGTCCCCGCCCACGGCACACCCCGCGTCGCAGACGACTCCCGGACCGCGGGAAAGGGTTCCGGCGGACTGGCAACAGCGGTTGCGCTGAGACTGCGCCCGCGCTTCTGCACCGGGCGACGCCCCGCCCCCTCTCGAACACCGACGGCTGTGCCGTCCGTCTCCTGCTCCCCGTCCGGACCGCCACGGTGCCGCTCCGGTGCTGTTCCCGTGTGCCCGCCCCGCGGGATCCCGACCGACGTGCACGACCGACGCGCCGACGTCCGGGACCGTCACCTGGCAGGACGGGCCTGAAGGGGTGCAGCGGGCCGCTTCCCGAGGAGAGCGCGGCGAACCCGTCCGGCACCGACACCACCGGACGGCGGACCAGCCGGTAGCGGTCGGCCCGCTCCCGGGTGGTACCCCGCGTGCCCGGTGTCCCCGGCGAACGGCACGGGACCTGTCCGAAGCGCTGCGACGCCGGCCGGGAGACGTCCGCGTTCCGCCACCAAGGCGAAACGTCACACCATGGCGGGGACACCGCCACATGGTTGACAGGGCCTCAGGGAATTCGCGGACCGCCGGATGTCGGCCCGGCGCACCGCCCCAAACCTGCTAGCTGTGGGCGCTTAAGCGGACCGGATGGACCGGAAATCTTCGACCGGAGCAACGGTTCGCTCTCCTCGAATCCCTGAAGAAAGGTGCGGGATGCCCAAGATCTTCGGTGCCGCCCTACTCGCGCTCGCCCTGGCGGCCGGTTCACCGACCCCCGCAGTGGCCACGGCACCTACGCAGTCCGACCAGATCCCCGGCCGGTACATCGTGACCCTCAAGGATGCTGCTGCGCCGAGGAGCGCGAAGGCAGCCGCGGACGCTGCCGTCGACGCGGACGCTGCCGTCGACGCGGCGGTCGAGAAGGCGTCCTCCTTGGGCGCCATGGTGCGCCACGTCTACCGACACGCACTGCACGGCTATTCGGCGTCCATGACCCGAGGTGCGGCCGCCGCACTCGCCGAGGACCCGGACGTCGCATCGGTCCAGCCCGAGCGCTGGGTTCGAGCCGCCGCCCAGTCGACCCCGACCGGTGTGGACCGGGCCGAGGCCGACCTCAGCCCGACCGCCGGCATCGACGGCAAGGACCGTCGGGTCAACGCCGACGTCGCCGTCATCGACACCGGCGTCGACCTGCGGCACCCGGACCTCAACGTGTTCGCCCAGGGCGGCAAGAACTGCTGGTTCCCCCAGTTGTCCCCGCAGGACATGCACGGGCACGGCACGCACGTCGCCGGGATCATCGGTGCACTGGACAACGACAGGGGGGTGGTCGGCATGGCACCCGGCGCCCGGATCTGGCCGGTCCAGGTGCTCAGCCCCCTCGGATGGGGTTCCACCGCCGACGTCGTGTGCGGCATCGACTACGTCACCGAGCACGCCGACCAGATCGACGTCGCCAACATGAGCCTGGGCGGCGACGGCGCCGACGACGGCAATTGCGGCAACACCGACGGCGACGCCATGCACCAGGCCATCTGCGCTTCGGTCGCCGCGGGCGTCACGTACGTGGTCGCGGCGGCCAACGACCACGCCGACGCGAAGGACACGGCTCCCGCCTCCTACGACGAGGTGATCACCGTCAGCGCACTCGCGGACTTCGACGGCAAGCCCGGCGGCCTCGCCCGGCCCACCTGCCGCAACGACCAGGACGACACCTTCGCGGACTTCTCCAACTACGGTGCCGACGTCGACCTGATCGCCCCGGGCGTGTGCATCCGCTCCACCTACTTCGGCGGCAGGTACGCCACCCTGTCCGGTACGTCCATGGCCTCGCCCCACGTCGCGGGCGGCGCGGCCCTCTACCGGGCCACCCACCCGACGGCCACACCGGCACAGGTCAAGGCGGCACTGATCGCCGCCGGGAGCTCCGACTGGAACGCCGCCGGGGACGGTGACGCCACCAAGGAACCGCTCCTCAAGGTCAGTACGTTCTGACCGAAGACGCTCTGCCCGAGGGCGATCAGCCCGTCGTAGCACGGCACGGCCCCCGGGGTGCGGATGCTCGCGTCCGCACCCCGGGGGCCGTTCCCCCACCGCTCGGGCCCACTCGCACCGCCCGGCACCGGCCCGACCCCGACCACCGGAACCGTCCGCCGCTGCCCGGCGACGTCGCGCTCGCTCTCTCTTTGACAGCACACCAGGAGGGGAGGAGGGTGGAAAGTGCCTGAAAATCAGGTTCCCCGAAGAATGCTCGGAGGTGCATGGGAATGCGCCGCAGGATCGTTGCCGCACTCTCGGCAGGGGTCGCAGGGCTCGCACTCGGTGTGCTGCCGGCCACCAGCGCGTTCGCCGCGAGCGACACCAGGACCGACTACCGCTGCTCGGACTGGAGAGACGGTCGCAACTGCGATCGGGGCTACTACAACAGCTACTACAACAACTTCAACAGGTTCGACAGGAACTTCAACGACGTCGTGATCATCCTGGTCGCCGTACGGTAGCCGCGGCCGTGGCACATCGCACTCGCAGGGCCGCAACCCTCCTGACACACGGGCACGTTGGCGCACCGTTATCCGAACGGCGGGGTTGTGCAGAGGCATTGGATGGCCATGGGTCATGCAGACCGGACCGTGGGGCCACCGCACCGGGCTCCGCGGTCCCGGTGTGTCCGGGGCGCCCGTTGGTCCGTCCGGGACGTTGGACGGGCCAACGGCGCCCCGCCCACGGATGCCGCCCCGCCGTTTTCAGGACGGATCGAGCGCCAGCTCGTGGAGCCGCTCCAAACGAAGCCGGGTCTCCTCATCGGCCGGGGCGTACGTGACCATGCGCGGACCGTTGTCCGGGCCGAGCCAGAGATCGGTGTGGTCGACCGTGAGGACTCCGACGTAGGCGTTGCGGATCTGCTTGCGCTTGCTGCGCGAGACCACCACCTCATGCCTGTCCCACTCCTCGCAGAACTCGGGCGAGACGGCCTGCAGCCGCTTGAGCAGCACCTTCCACGCCGGTTCCGCGAGGTGTTCGGCCATGGCGGCACGGAACTTGCCCGCCATGATCCGTGAGGTCTCCTCCCAGGCGACCACCGACGAACGCCACTCCTCGTTCGTGTAGATGAGGAGCATGCAGTTGCGGTCCTCCTCCGGGATCCCGTCCAAGTCGCACAACAACCGTCCGTAGGTGCGGTTGTAGGCGAGGATGTCGTACCGGCTGTTCTGGATGCACGCGGGGATCGGCTCCAACTGCTCCAGTACCAGGCGCAGGGCGGGGGTGACGGAGGGGCACGGGGTGCGGGGGGCCGGATCCGCCGCACCGGCCAGATTGAACAGATGGGCCCGCTCGCTGGTGTCGAGCAGCAGGGTGCGGGCGAGCGCGTCGAGGACCTGGACCGAGACCTGGATGTCCCTGGCCTGTTCCAACCAGGTGTACCAGGTGACGCCCACCGCTGAGAGCTGCGCGACCTCCTCGCGGCGCAGCCCCGGCGTACGCCTACGGCGGCCGCGCTCCAGCCCGACCCGCTCGGGGCTGATCCGCTCGCGGCGGCTCCGCAGGAACGCGGCGAGTTCGTGCCGCCGAATCTCGGCCTCCGCCAGGGGCCGGACACCCCGGATTCCGGCAGGCCGCCCCGCGGTTCCAGCAGGCGTCCCATCAGGTCCGCCGTCCCCGGAAAGCCCGGCCACCCCCGGAGGGCCGGAGCTCCCGGCGGTCTCCGTCGCCCCGATAGCCCCGGCGTCTTCGCCGGCACCGGCGGCCTCCGCCACGTTCGTCGGCCCGCCGCCCTCGTCCGGCCCGGATCGCGCCGCGGGCGCCCCGACCGCCTGCGCGGTCGGTCGCTTGCGCGCGGACGCCGCCCGCCCCTCCGTCCCCGCGTGCTGCACCGTGGTAGCCATGACTCCAGCCTGCCGGACCCGTCGAACCTATTGCCAGGTACTTCTTGTACCAGGATAAGAAGACTCTGGTACCAGTCTCAACCGAGGAGAAGGCTGGTGTCCGTGAACGAAACCGGAACTCTCACCACTGACCGCACAGCCGGTACCCGGACGACGGACACCCCCGGACTCGACCGGATCGGCCTGTTCACCGTGCTGCTCGGCGCAGCACTTCCCCTGATCGACTTCTTCATCGTCAACGTGGCCCTGCCGACGATCAGCCGGGACCTCGCCGCCCAGGAAGCCGTCCTCGAACTCGTCGTCGCCGGCTACGGCGTCTCGTACGCGGTGCTCCTGGTGCTCGGCGGTCGCCTCGGCGACATGCTCGGCCGCCGCAGGCTCTTCCTCGGCGGTATGGCTGCCTTCGGCGTCACCTCGCTGGCTTGCGGCCTCGCTCCCGACGCCTGGTCCCTGGTGGCGGCGCGCGTGGCCCAGGGCGCCGCCGCCGCGATGATGCTCCCGCAGGTCCTCGCCACCATCCAGGCGGCCACCGCCGGCCCGCGGAGGGCCCGCGCGATGGGACTGTACGGCGCGACGGCCGGGCTCTCCATGATCGCCGGGCAGATCCTCGGCGGGCTGCTGGTGACCTGGAACGTCGCCGGAACCGGCTGGCGTTCGGTGTTCCTCGTGAACGTCCCCGTCGTGCTGGTCGGTCTGCTCCTCGCCACGCGGTCGGTGCCCGAGACCCGTTCCCAGCGCCCCGAGCCCGTCGACGTACCGGGCACACTGCTCCTCGCCACCGCGCTCCTCGCGTTGCTCGTCCCGCTGACCGAGGGGCGGGCCGCGGGCTGGCCGTTGTGGACCTGGCTCATGCTCGCCGCCTTCCCGTTCGCGGCGTACGCGTTCTACCGGGTGGAGCTGGGAGCCGACCGGAGGGGGCGCACCCCGCTGGTGCCGCCGAGCCTGTTCCGGTTGCTGTCGCTGCGCCGCGGACTCGTCATGGTCGTACCGTTCTCGATCGGGTTCAGCGGCTTCATGTTCGTCATTGCGGTGGCTCTCCAGCAGGGTGCGCGGCTCGACCCCGTGCCGGCCGGTCTCGCACTGGTGCCGATGGCTGCCGTCTTCTTCGCGACCTCGCTCGCGGGCCCACGGCTCGTCGCCCGCTACGGCACGCGCGTGGTGACCGCCGGTGGGCTGGCGCAAGGCACAGGCGTGGCCCTCATCGCGCTCACCACCTGGCGCGACTGGCCCGACCTCGGTGTGGTGTCCCTGATGCCCGGCGTCGCGGTGGCCGGACTCGGCCAGGCGCTCCAGCTCCCCGTCCTCTTCCGGATCATCCTTTCCGAGGTGCCGCCGGCCCGTGCCGGCGTGGGCAGCGGCGTCATGATCACCACCCAGCAATCGGCGCTCGCCCTCGGCGTCGCCACGCTCGGAACGCTGTTCCTGGGCCTGGTCCCCGGGTTGGGCATGCGGAACGCCCTGGTGACGACGTTGCTGGTGCAACTCGCGGGGATCGCCCTCACGGTCGGGCTCAGCCTGCGGCTGCCCCGGACGATCGGCTAGCGGCCGGCGCGGCAGCGCGGAACTCCGCAGCGGCGGGAGCGGTCGTGGGCCCGGCCCCGGCTGCGGGGTCGCCGTCAGGGATGCAGGTGCTCGGCGGCGAGGAGGTCCTTCGCCCGGCGTTCCATCAGGACGGGCAAATAGGAGCGGACCCGCGCGTAGCGGAGTTCGTCGTAAGCGGTCTGCACGGACTCCCGTATCTGCCGGGACGTCACGCCCGGCACCGACTTGGCCAGCCGCTCGGAGACGTCCCTGATCGTGAGCGCATCATCGGGTTCCACCGTCATGCCTGCCCTTCCGGTCCGCCCCCGTCCCCGTCGAGTCTGGCCCCGACTCGATCCCCGAGAAAGTCGATCTCCCGCCAACCCGAGCCGCCGCCGTCTCCATGGACGGGCGGATTCCGTACCCTCCGCGCGGTAGGTGCGCACCCGCGCGGTGGACGACGCACCGGCGCCGACGCCGGCCCGGGCGCGACCGGCACGGGCACGCGCCGACCGCGGTGCCGGTAGGCACGGTGCGGGATTCACCCGCCCTGCGTCCGTCCGGGGGACGGGGATTCCCTGGCGATGCGGCCGCGTACTGCCGGTGCCGCGGTACTGGCGGCGGACAGGTTCGGGGGTGGTTCGAGGACCAGGTCTGCGACGAACCCGGGCGGGTCCCCGGCGGCTCGAGGGCGCAGCCGGGCCCGGGCCTCAGTGTCCGTTGAGTTGGCCGATGTCGACACTGCTTCCGGACGCCGGTGCCGCGGCGCGTACCGGAGCGTCCCAGTCGGTGAAGGTCGTCGTGACGGTGGAACTACCCCTCTGTACGACACTGACCGCGTGCGGCCTGCCTCCGTCGACCACACGGATCTGCACCCTGCCGCCCCTTCCGGTGACCGTCTCCGCACGCGTCCGGTCCACCACAACGGGCGCACCCGCGGTGAAGGGACCGGCTCCGACCTCCTCGGCGAGCGTCGTGTGAAGGCCCTTCAGGTCACACAACGCCGCCATTCCGCCGGGCTGTTCGTCCTCCGCTCCGCCGTGCAGGAAGCGATCGCGGTACGGCTCCGGGACCGCGCCACGCACGGTGCCCGCACGGCCGCTCCCGGGGGCGCCGAAGTGGGTCTGCCAAAACCTCTCGTCGGGTTTGATCCACCACTCCTCGGCCACCTTGATGACCTGTACGGTGCCGTCCGCCGTCGTGATCCGTCCGGCGCACTTTCCCGCGCGGTCCACGTCCAGGTCTACGCTCATGGCCTCCGGGCCGTCCTGGTGCAGCCGAAGATGGACGGAGGAGGCGGTGCGGACGCTGTCCAGGGCCTTGGCAGCGGTCTCGTCCGGCGGCGCGGCCGGGGTACCGGCGCAGCCCGTGACAGCCAACAGCACCGCCGTGCTCAGCGCGGCGGGCCACCGGTACCTGCGTGCGTCGTTGAGTGCCATGTCTCGATCCCGTTCGTGCGTGCGCGGCGCACCGGCTCCGGAACCGGCCCGGTGCGATCCGGTCCGGGCGTCGGGCCGGATCGGGCAGCGCCATCTTGTTCCACGGCTGTGACCTGCGGCAACGCCCCCAGCAGAATGGCACGATGCTGCATGGGCGCGTCCGGATGCTGACGCCGGCGGTGCCGGGGCGGGTGATCGGTGCCTGGCAGGGTGGGGCGCGGAAGGACGCCCTCGGGCGCCGGAGTCGAAGGAGGCGGACGATGAGCGAGCCGGACGTGGCGATCGTCGGCACCGGACCCAACGGACTGGCCGCGGCAGTGACCATGGCCCGGGCAGGGTTGCGGGTCGCCCTGTACGAGCAGGCCGAAGACATCGGTGGCGGCCTGCGCAGCACCGCGCTCTTCGACGACGCCGTCGTCCACGACCTCTGCTCGGCGGTGCACCCCATGGCTGCCGCGTCGCCCTTCTTCCGTGCGTTCGACCTCGCCGCCCGCGGGGTGGAACTCCTGCACCCGGAGGCCGCTTACGCCCACCCCCTCGCGGACGGCCGGGCTGCGGTGGCCTACCGTGATCTGGCAGCGACCTGCGCCGGACTGGGCCGGGACGGAGTCCGGTGGCGGCGCTTGATGCAACCGCTGCTCGACCACAGCGAGGCCGTGGTCGACTTGGTGCTGTCCGCGCAGCGCACCCCGCCGCACGATCTCGGTGCCGCACTGCTGTTCGCCCGGCAGG
This sequence comes from Streptomyces sp. NPDC059169, assembly GCF_042755225.1. NCBI lineage: Bacteria > Bacillati > Actinomycetota > Actinomycetes > Kitasatosporales > Streptomycetaceae > Streptomyces > Streptomyces sp. NPDC059169. The sequence goes on from NZ_JBHZCF010000009.1 coordinate 90,762, forward strand.
CCCTCGTGCACGGTTCGCCCCTGGCGAGGAGCCGGTTCCACACGGATGCGGCGCGCGCCCTGCTGACCGGCGTGGCGGCACACGCCGTGGGGCGGCTGCCGAGTCCGGCATCGGGCGCGGTCGCGCTTCTCCTCGGCCATCTCGCCCACGGGTCCGGCTGGCCCGTGCCACGCGGTGGCAGCATCCGCATCGCCCAGGCGCTGACCGAGGACATCCGCTCACACGGCGGGACCTTCCACACCGGGCGCCGCATCGACGACCTGCGCGAACTCGGTTCGCCCAAGGCGGTGTTCCTGGACGTCGGGGCGAAGGAGTTCATGCGCATCGCGGGACAGCGACTGCCGGCCGGATACGCCCGCGCGCTCGCCGCGTTCCGCTACGGCCCCGGCGCGGCCAAGGCCGACTTCCTGGTCAGCGAACCGATTCCCTGGACCAACCGTGAGGTCGGCAAGGCCGGCACCGTGCACCTGGGCGGCACCCAGAGGCAGATCTGGCTCGCTGAGACGAACACCGCCCGGGGACGGATGTGCACGGAGCCCTTCGTCCTCGTGGTCGACCCCGCCGCGGCCGACCCCGGCCGTGCCCGGCCGGGCCGCCGCCCGGTGTGGGCGTACGCGCACGTACCCAACGGCGACTCCCGCGATCCCGTGGCGCTGGTCCGTTCGCGCATCGAACAGTACGCGCCGGGATTCGGGGACACCGTCATCGCCTCCCGCGGCATCAGCGCCCGTGAATTCGAGACGTACAACCCCAACTACGTGGGCGGTGACATCGGTTCGGGTGCCATGACGCTGCGTCAGAGCGTGCTGCGCCCCACGCCCCGCCTCGATCCGTACACCACGCCACTGCGGGGTGTGTACCTCTGCTCAGCCGCAACCCCGCCGGGCCCCGGTGTGCACGGGATGTCGGGACTGCTGGCCGCCCGATCTGCGCTGCGTCGTGAGTTCGGTGTCCGAACGCAGCCGTGCCTGGCGCCCACCGCGCAGCAGTAGGGAGTTCGTCGGCACTAGCCTGCCCTCCCGTTTCCGGCTCCCACCGAGCCGTTTGTCGTGCCCGGTCCACCACCGGACCGAGCCCCGCCCCGTGCCGCCGTTCCCGCGCATGGGACGGGGCTCTTCGCTTTCCCCGGTTCCCCGAGGTGACAGGAAGCTGTTGTGGGTGTTCCACATGCTGTCGCGGGAACATCGGAATCCTGCCCCTGTTCCCCGACTAGTATTTTTTTCGTCGGTACATGAACCGTCGATTCCCGCACCGAACCACGTACGGGAGGGATTTCCACCGAGCTCGTCCAGTGACTTCGGTGGAAATCCTCAGCGACTACGTTCGCGTGCTTGTCCCTCTGTTCACACAGGGAGACCCGGGCGAATATCGATATGAACCCGGGCCGTGCCTCTTCCCAAAGGGGACGCGGCCGGGCATCGACTGCTCAACCCGTGCCGGCACCGGAAACACACCAAGGGGAGAGAAGATGAAGAAGGTCATCGCGGCGACCGGGCTCATGCTGGGCGGCGTCGCCATGGTCCTGACTACGCAGGGTGCGGCACAGGCCGCTCCGGCCCAGCCGGTCGCGCAGCAGGCCGCCGTCAAGGCGGACGGCCAGCCGGCGCCGGCCGCGATCGGCGGTCTGGTGCGCGCCGCCACCAAGGTGGGCAAGGCTGCTGAGCGCGGCTACGTCCACGCCAAGGCTGCTGCCGGCACCAAGGCACTGCGCCAGGCCGTCGGCAACATGACCAAGATCTCGAGCATGGGTTCCGCCCCGAGCGGCAAGACCGCCGACAGCGGCGCCGGCGCCGAATCGATCTTCGACAAGTGACGCGTCACCTCGTAGCCAGGAGGGCAGTGCTGCTTTTCGGCACTGCCCTCCTGGGCGTCTACTTCTTCCTGGCTGCCTTTTCCCAGGCCCCCCTGAGTCCGGCGAAACTGCGGTACTCCGACACGGTCAACGAAGTCCTCAGCCCCTATCTCTCGCAGGACTGGCAACTCTTCGCCCCCGACCCCCTCGCGGACGACCGTGGAATTCTCGCCCAGGCGTCCTGTGCCGACGGCCGGTCCACCGGCTTCTACGACGTGACCAACCCCTATATCAAGCGCACGCAGAACGATCGATTCTTCCCCTCCAGGATGTCCCGGCTCGTTTCCACGGGACTGCAGTCGCTCCAGAATTCCGACCCGGTGCTGAACCGCGTGCGCCAGCAGGAACTGGAGCAGAAGAAGCCCGTACTGCCGCCGCTCCCCTATGAAGAACGTTCGCGCGAGGACACGATTCGCCTCCTGTCGCGCTACTCGCTCACGCAGATGCCCGATGTCTGCGACGGGCAGCCGAAGCGCATCCAGGTGCGGGTCTACATCCACGAGCTGCGGCCCTGGTCGAAACGCAACGACCCCGCAGCCAAGGCGAAGGAACCGGTGCACACCGAGGATCTGGGCTGGCGAGAGGTGAGTGATCTGCGGTGAAGAAGCTCTGGGCGTCGCTGGACCGGCTGAGCGCGTCCCCGGTCGCCGTCACCGGAGTGTGCGGCACACGCGCACTGCTGGGGTTCGTCGGCTTCATGTTCTACGCGAGTCAGTACGGCGACCGCGGCTACCTGTTCGGACCGGACGGGGTGTACCCCTGGCAGAGCTTCACCGAAGGGCTGCGCGACAACGGGACGTTCAGCCTGCTGTCCCTGAGCACCTCGGGCGGCTGGTTCGAGATGGTCTTCCACCTCGGCATGCTCGCCGCGCTCGCGGTCACCCTCGGGCTGGGGGGCCGGCTCGTGCTCGCCGCGCACTGGGTGCTGCTGTGGTCGGTGTTCCAGCGTCAGCCACTGATCCTGGACGGTGGGGACAACCTCGCCTACCTGGTGCTTCCGATGCTCCTGCTGACCAACTGCTACGACCGGTTCGCCCTGTCGTTCGGGGTGGTGCGCCGGTGGGTCGCGCGGATGCCGGGCACACTGCGTGCGGTCGCCCCCGCGCTGCACAACCTGGGAGTGGCCGCCATCGGTGCCCAGATCTGCCTGGTGTACATCGTCAGTGGCCTGTACAAGGTGCAGGGGCGGATGTGGCAGGACGGAACGGCACTCTTCTACGTGCTGCGCATCCCGGAGTTCGAGTGGCCCGGGATCTCCCGGCTGTTGTACGAGAACGACCTGCTGGTCGTCGGCGGCACCTACGCCGCCACGCTGTTCATGGTGTACTTCCCGCTCGGGGTGCTGGTCCCGCGGCTGCGGCCGTGGGCGGCGGTGGGGTCGATCGGCCTGCACGTGTCCATCGCGCTGCTCATGGGGCTGACGAGCTTCGCGCTGACCATGGTGGCCTGCGACCTGGTCTTCCTCAGCCGCGGCCTCGATGACGGAGTGCGGGTGGCGCGCCGGGCCTGGAACCGGTTGCGCGCCCTCATGGACGCCCAACGAGCGCGGCGTGAAAGCCCCGTTGGGGCGGTCGGGACCCCTGGTTCGGCAGGTATCGTGGCGAGTGAGGGCGACATCGAGAGGACAGGTTCGATCAGTGTCAGTGAACAGGCCGACCCTTCCCCCATCCGGACAGCCTGAGCGTCCGCGTCCGGACGGCCACGGGGCCATGGTCGGGCTCTTCTGGATCGATGACGACGGCTGCTGGCTGGGGGCACCGGCCGACGAGTTCGGGACGGGCATGCTGCTGACGGACCACGGCGTCGCGACGGTGGGTTCCCTCGGGGCCTCGCCGCAGTCAGGATCGTCCGCCGAGGAAGCCGGCCGGTGTGACCGTGCATGGAGCTGGCAAGAGGTGGACCGCGTGACCGTGCTGGGGGTGCCCTCCGGACCGGCGCTGCGGCGCAGCCTGAGCACCGCCGTCAGTGTGGCGGCCACGATGCTGGGCTTCGGCGGCCCGGAGGCGGCTCCTCGGATGACGGTGTCCCTGCGGCAGGACGGCCAGGAGTGCGCATGTGAGGTCTCCTCCGCCTCTCCCGCCTACACCGAACGCGAAGTGCGGCTCTCCCACGCCGTGTTGGACCGCATCACCGCGGGGGACCTACTCCCCTCCGACCTCGTCCACTGGTGGGGCAGTGCGGACCACCCCGACACTCCCAAGCCTGCCGCCCGCGAAGCGCTGCTTGAGCAGTGGGCAGCCGGGTGAGCCTGTTCACCCGCCGTCCCGTACCCCAGTGCGTGCTCCGCAGGGGGCACGCACCACGGGCGGAGCACGGCCACGACGCTGCGCGGTTCGTCGAGATGGGCTCGCTGACGAAGGTGCTCACGGGCACCGCGTTGGTACGCATGGCCCGGGTCGGGCTCGTGGCGATCGACGACCCGGTGCGGCGGTGGTTGCCCGAAGCCCCCGAAACCGGCATCACCCTGAACCACTTGATGGAACACACGTCGGGGTTGCCGCGGCTGCCCCCCGGGCGGTACGGGCCCCGGAAAGATCCTTACGCGGACTTCACCCCGGACCGGTTGCGGAGCATCGTCCGCCGGCTCGACGCGATCGCCGAACGTCCCGCCGGAAAGCAGCAGCAGTACTCCAACTTCGGTTACGCGGTGCTCGGGGCGGCACTCGAGAAGGCGGCCGGGCAGCCGTACGCGGAGCTGGTGAGCGAGCACGTGCTGCATCCCCTGGGGGTGGCCGCCGAGGTGGTGCAGTCGCCGCCCGCCGGCGCCCGGCTGTGCGCCCGGGGGCGTTTCGGCGGTGAGCGGTCGGCCTGGACCGCGAGCGGTGCGATCCTGCCCGCGGGCGGTATGTGGGCCACGCCCCGTGCGCTGGCCGAACTGGTCACGGGCCTGCTGGTGGACCGCAAGCTGGGCGACCCGGCCGCCGCCTGGCAGACCGCCGACCGGCTCCGGTGGCACAACGGCGCCACGCGCGACGCCTCGGTGTTCGCCGGGGCGTTCGACGACACCGGCGACTGGGTGGTGGTGCACCGTCTGGGCGGGAAGCCGGCGACGACGGACCACCTCGGCATCGACCTGCTGGCCCGAGGACGCCGGGGGCAGGACGGGGTACAGGATTAGCGGCACCCGTGGCGCCGAGGTTCGTGGTGGGTCCGCCCCGGCGGGCGGATCGCACGGGCCGGCCGGGCATGGCCCGGCCGGCCCCGGGCTCAAATCCAGCCCCGTTCGCGTGCGATCAGTGCGGCGTGCGCCCGGTTGGAGGCGCCGAGGGCGCTCAGCAGATCCGCTATGTGGCGCCGGTAGGTCCGCACCGACACCCCCAACGTGCGCGCCCCGGACTCGTCCTTGGTGACCTGGCACATCAGGGCCAGCACGCGCCGCTCGATCTCGCTCGGGCCGCTCGTCGCCGCGGACCGGTCGTCGTCGGGCAGCTTTTCGGCAGCCTCCCAGATGCTCTCCAGCAGGGAGCGGACCGGAGTGACCAGAGCGCTGTCCTGCATGACCAGGGCACCCCGTGACGCGTCACCGGCCGGCACCAGCACCACACCGCTGTCGTAAACCAGTACGCGGTCCCCGAAGCCCTCGGCAACGCGGACCTCGGCACCCTGTCGAGCCAGATCGCGCAGATACACCAGTGTCTGGGGATCGCGCAGCACTGCCTTGGGCACCACGCTGCGGATGCGCACCCCACGGCGAAGCAGCCGGCGGTCGAGGGGAGCGGCGTGGGCGATGTTCTCCAAGGTGAGCGCGGTGCACGGTTCCACCGAAAGGATCTCCCGGCGGCAGAAGAACGCGAGGTCGTCCATCCGGTCACGCACGTCCGCCGCGTCCCACAGCCGTTCTACGCCCTGGAGGCACCTGGCCGGCCCCAACGGATCTGCCCGGTCGGCGCGCAGCTCGCCGACCAGGCGGCGGGAGTGCGTGATGCCCTGGAACTCCTGATGGAGCTCCTGGAGCCGTAGGTCCGCCAGGCGGTCGATGGCGGATTCCGGCTCGAGCGCGTACAGCGCGCCCTCCTCGCTCTCCTTCAGGATCCCCAGCGCGCACAGACGCGCCACTGCCCTTTCCACTTGGGTGCTGGGAATGTCCAGGCAGAGGCCGTCAGTGATGTCGCGAATTCCAGGATGGCGTAGCAGGTGTTGATAGACCTCACTCTCGTTCTCGGAGAGCCCGAGGACGGACATGTCAACTTTGAACAATGTTCCCCCATGTCGACACGAAAGTCTGCCGCACTCCCGATGGTCGGGCGGGTGTTCGGCAGCACGGATCTGACGGCGCGGTCGACGACATTCATTCCGGTGTGAGTAGCGCATCGGAATACAGCCGCAAAAGCGTCTGGGCGCTACTGAAAGAGCCCCCTCGACGGGGGCCGAGCTCCGGGCGTCACGGAGGACGAACCTGTTCGACGACGGACGCCGCGCAGGTGACCCGGCAGGGAGGGATCACGTACCCCCTGATTCACGACGAAGACGTCGGATACCCAAGCGGCAGAATCCCCCTGTACACACAAAACCCCCGCGAATTATTGTGATCTCTTTGTGGAGCGTGCGGAGAAAGTGTGAAGTCGAGTCGATTCACACTTCCCGGTCACCCCTGCGGTCGCGCCCTCACGTACGGAATGGAATCCTCGAGTTGCACCGGCGGCTAAATAGTATCCGCCTCTTCACAGGCCAACAAACGCTCACCAAGTGACGATGATCACGGAATGCCCGGTGTCGGTCCCATCGGGCGACGAAGCCTTCAGAACCGTCAGTCGCGTTGTGCGGAAGGCCATTTGCGGACGGCCCCCGGCATGACCTCGCGGGCGGGAACGGCTCTTCGGGTCCTCTCGCCGTGCTCGGGCGCACGTAGCCCTCGGGCCGGCACGAGTGGCCCTTTCGGCCGTACGGACCTATGAGGGGACGTCCTCGCAGGAAAAGCCGGACGCCCTGGCTATCCTCGGGCAGCAGACCCTGATCCACGGCGACTTCGCGGCGGCCGGTGATGGCTACATACGTTCTGGTCCACGGGGCCATGCACGGCGGATGGTGCTGGCGGCACGTCCGTGACCTGCTGACGGAGCAGGGCCACCGGGTGTTCACACCGAGCCTCACCGGGCAGGCCGAGCACAAGCGCCGACTGACCCCCGAGGTCGGGGTGGACACCCACGTCGACGACCTGACGGACCTCCTCTGGTACGAGGACCTCACCGACGTCCACCTGGTCCTGCACAGCTACGCCGGCATCCTGGCGGGACCGGTCGCGGAACGGGCCGCCGGGAGGCTGGCGACGGTGGTCTTCCTCGGGGGCTTCGTGGTGCGACCGGGCGAATGCCTCCTGGACGTCGAACCGCCCGAGGCGGCGCAGCGCTACCGCGAGCAGGTCGAGCGGGATGGCAGCGGCTGGTACCTGCCCGCCGACGCGTCCTTCCTCGCCCGATGGGGCGTCCACGACGAGGGGTTGCGCTCATGGGCCGGCCCACGGCTCACCGACTTCCCGTTCCGCTGCCAGACCGACCCCGTGCACTTCGACCCGGCTCGCCTCGACGCACTGCGCAAGGTCTACGTGCGCCACACGGATCCGCTGCTGCCCAGCCTTGACCGGTCCCTGGACGCAGCGGTCTCAGGGGGGTGGGACATCCGCACCGTCGCGTCCGGTCACGACATGATGCTGGAGGCGCCGCACGCGACGGCACTCCTCCTCCGGGGACTCGTCCCGTCCTGAGCGGCACCGGAAAACCGCGAGTACCGACGGGCCCCCGTTCGCTACGCTGCGACAGCCGCGGCCCGGTCCTTCCGTCACCGTGCACGACGCGGCCCACCCGTCGCGGTCGCCGCGCACGGCACGGCCTCGCGACCCGGGTGAACACCGCCGCGGCAGTCCGACCTCGTGCCTCGCGCGGCAGCACCGCGGGCGCCGTACCGACGAACGGAGCATCCGGGGATGGCCCGACACCTGATCACCAGCGCGCTTCCCTACATCAACGGGATCAAGCACCTGGGCAACATGGTCGGGTCGATGCTCCCGGCGGACGTGTACTCCCGGTACCTCCGCCAGCGCGGTCACGACGTGCTCTACATCTGCGCCACCGACGAGCACGGCACCCCGGCCGAGCTGGCCGCCAAGGAAGCCGGGCTCTCCGTCGCCGAGTTCTGCGCGCAGGCGCATGACGCGCAGAAGGCCGTGTACGACGGCTTCGAGCTGTCCTTCGACTACTTCGGGCGTAGTTCCTCGCGGCAGAACGTGGAGATCACCCAGCACTTCGCGCTCAAGCTCGCCGAGAACGGCTTCATCGAGGAGCGTGCCGTCCGCCAGGTGTACTCACCGGTCGACGGCCGTTTCCTCCCGGACCGTTATGTGGAGGGCACCTGTCCGCACTGCGGTCACGACAAGGCCCGCGGTGACCAGTGCGAGAACTGCACCCGGGTGCTCGACCCGACCGACCTGATCGATCCGCGCTCCGCGATCAGCGGCTCCACGGAGATCGAGGTCCGCGAGACCAAGCATCTCTTCCTGCTGCAGTCCACGCTGCAGCCCGAGGTCGAGGCGTGGATCGACGCGGTCGGTGGCGAGTGGCCCCACCTGTCGTCGGCGATCGCCCGCAAGTGGCTGACCGAGGGCCTGCAAGACCGCGCGATCACGCGCGATCTGGACTGGGGTGTTCCGGTCCCCGCCGACACCTGGCCGGAGCTCGCGGCCGAGGGCAAGGTCTTCTACGTCTGGTTCGACGCCCCGATCGAGTACATCGGTGCGACGAAGGAGTGGGCGGACGCGGCCGCGGACGGCGAGAGGCGCGACTGGAAGTCGTGGTGGTACGGGGCCGACGACACCGTCCGATACACCCAGTTCATGGGGAAGGACAACGTCCCGTTCCACACGGTGATGTTCCCGGCCACCGAGCTCGGGGTGCGTGAGCCGTGGAAGAAGGTCGACGTCGTCAAGGGCTTCAACTGGCTGACGTATTACGGCGGCAAGTTCTCCACGTCCCAGAAGCGCGGTGTGTTCACGGGCCCGGCCCTGGAGATCCTGCCCGCCGACTACTGGCGCTATTTCCTGATCGCCAACGCCCCCGAGTCCGACGACTCCTCGTTCACCTGGGAGCACTTCACCGCCACGGTCAACAAGGACCTGGCCGACACCCTCGGCAACTTCGTCAACCGGGTCCTGTCCTTCTCCCGTAAGCGCTTCGGTGATGCCGTCCCGCCGGGTGGTACCCCCGGAGCGGCGGAGGAGAGGCTCGGCGTGGAGGTCTCTCACCTGCTGGCGGAGTACGAGGACCAGCTGGAGGCCCTCCAGTTCCGCAAGGCCGCGTCCGCTCTGCGCGCCCTGTGGTCGGCGGGCAACGCCTATCTGGAGGAGAAGGCCCCCTGGCTGGAGGTCAGGACCGACGCGGATGCCGCGGCACTGACCCTGCGCACCGCGTTGAACCTGATCCACGTGTACGGGGTGGTCTCCGAGCCGTTCATCCCGACGGCGTCCGCCGTGATGCGCGGCGCCTTCTCGTTGGAGGGGGACACGGCGACATGGGTGACCGCCGGCCGGGCGGAGCTCCTCGACGGCGTGCCCGCCGGTACGGCGTTCACCGTCCCTGCCGTGCTGTTCACGAAGGTCACGGAGGAGGACCTGGAGTCCTACCGCGCACGCTTCGGGGGCGCGGAAGACCACTGAGCGCGTCCCGTCGGGGTCGGGCAGGTCCGCCGCCCGGCACCGGACGAGCGCCGTTGCGGCCCTGGTGCGGTGCTGCGTACCCACGCCGCGCCTCGTCCGCTCGTCCCGACCAGGTCGCCGGCCGGACGGGAACACCAGACAGCACACGCATCGGCGAACCGCGCGCCGTTCCGCGAAGAGTTGTGTACGCCACGTTTCCGTCCAGGTTTGAACGCCCTTGTTCCACGGCCCGTTGACCCCGGTAACCGGTGACCCGTGCAAGTCGGGTCAGTGAGCGAGGTTCGCACATGCCACGGATGCTTCCGACAGACACCGAGCACGGTCCCCTGGCGGCAGACCGCCGCCGGGGGCGGCCTGCCGACCACGGTCCCCGCCCGCGTCCCACCCGCTGAGCGGCCCCATGGACTACTGCTCTCCTTGCCGGCGTCCCCTCAACGGGGCCGTGACGTGCCCCGAGTGCGGGGCGTACGACACCCAGATGGCCCCGGGCGTCCCGGCCACCGAGGCAACGTCGGCGGTCGGCACGACGGCTCCGGGGCCACCGTCGCCGGCGCCTTCGTTCGGCACGGCGGCCCATGAGCCCGTGTCGTCGGTGGTCTCGGCGCCGCACCCGCAGCCACCGCCGTCGCCGGCGGCCACGGCGGTGCCGGAAGTCCGCCTCGGTGACGGGCCGGTCCACGAACCCGCCGGCGTCTCCCTGGCCGCATCCCCTCCGACGGAGGTCTCCTCGGCCCGGCACGGCGCGCCGCGCCTGAAGAAGTACGGGGGCCGGACTCTGGCTGCGGCCGCCTTCGCCGTGCTCGGTGGCCTGGGCACCGCGGCACTGCTGCCCCAGAAGTCCATCGGCCTCCCGCAGGCTGCACCGACCCCGGAGCGGGCGACCCCCGACGAACCGGGGCACCGGACCACCACTCCCCCGAGTGCGTCGCCATCACCGGGACGTCCCGACACCCACCCGGGGAGGAGCAGCGTCCGGGATCCCGGCGGCGTGACGCCCCGGGCTCCCCGTTCACCGGCCACCGCCGGTGGAGCGCCGTCCTCCGCGAGTCCTTCGGCGGACGCGAGCACACCGCCCCCGACGGCGGCCGCGTCGTCCGGACCGACGGTCGCCCCATCCACGGGCCGCCCCAGCCCGTCGGTCTCGCCGACGGCGCTCCCCTCCGAGACCCCCACCGCCAGCGTCAGCGTCTCGCCGACGACGGGCCCCACACCGAGCACGACGGACACGCCGGTGCTCGGGCCGGCAAGAGGGCGGCCCGTCCGCTGAGCCTCTGTGGCGCCACGCGCTGCGCGCCGGCACATGACACGCCATCGGTCAACGACGGTGCACGGCCCCCAACCACGTTCCGTTGCACGCCTGTTGGCTGCATGCGACCTCCGGCGAGGCCCCAACGGGCGGCATGCGCGCCGACCCACGCCCGCCGAGCGACCGCCCCGGCCGCCGGAGGCCGCCGGCCCTCCGGCTCCCGCTGCGCACGGCTACAGCTCACGGGACACGCCCCATCCCGGAGGGACACCGCCCGCGAGGCGAGCGACACGGACGCGAAGACGACGGCTACGGGGGCCCCGGCAGACCGTGAACCCGATCGATTCCTGCCTGCTCACCGAGGTGCCACGGCCTCAGGTCCGTGATCAACCCGCGGGTAGGACCACCGGGGACGAGCTGCGGGAACAGCAGTTCGCCGCGCTCGTCGCCACGTACGGTCCGCACACCGATCCGGCGACGCCGATCTCCCGGGCAGCGGCGGGACGGTCCCCTTTCGGCTGGCGGCGAGGCTCAGCCCAACAGTGCCGGTGTGCGCCTCGGTCGGGAGGACGGTCATGAACGGACCTTCCGATCGGGAGCCGTCACGCTCCCGTCGCGGCGAACCTCTCGAGTTCGCGGATCCGCTGGTGAACCGGAGGGTGCGAGGCCATGAGGCGGTGGACGAGCTTCCCCTTGGCATGGTCGGAGTCGGCGCCCGCCGCCTGCCACTCGCTGAACACGGCGTGCAGAGCCGGGCCGTAGCCGAGTTGTGCGGCCATCCGGTCGGCGCGTAGCTCGGACGCACGTCCCGCCCACGCCAGGAGGTACGGCGTCACCAGCGCCACCAGGATCGGTGGGAAGGACAGTGCCACCGCTGCGACGAAGGCCACGAAGACCAGACCCACGAGGCAGCCGAGGAGCGGGAGTACCTGCGCGACGACCCCGACGATGCGGAGCACCGTCTTGGCGATGACCACGGCGCCCCTGCCCGGCAGGGCGTACCAGAGTCCGAGCAGACCGGCCCAGGCGTGTCCGCCGAGGTGGTGGCCGAGCTCGTGGGCCAGGACCGCCGTCAGCTTCTCCTTCGGGAGGTTCGCCAGAGCCCAGCGGGTGACACCCACCATGTGGCCGGCGGCGGCGAAGGCGTTGAGGTCCTCGGAGTCCTCGATCCACAGGTCGTACGTCCCCGCCGGGATCCCGGCACTGTGCGTCACGCGGTCCCACAGCGGACGGAGGGCGGCGAGCTCGGCGCCGGTGGGCTCACGCCACTTGAGCACGGACTTCGCGTAGAGCCGCTCCGCGGGACGGTAGAAGACGAGTGCGCCGGACGCCAGCCACGCCAGGATGAATACCGTGCCGATGCCCGTCGGCATCAGCTCGGAGAGCAGCCAGACCACCAGGAGGCTGCCGAGGAAGCTCGGCACCATCAGCAGCAGCGTGGTGACCGCCGTCGTGTCTGCCTTCCGGCCCACCTGCCGGGGGGCAGCATGACGGCCGGGAGCGGTCGGGGCGCCGGGCACCTGCTCGGCCACTGGGGGGTACGTCGGCGGCTGGCTCAAGGGCGCCGGCGGAACACCGCTGCCGAGGAGGTCCGGCTGCGGCGGCAGCGGGGGCGACTGCTGACCGGGGTGCTGCTGGGGCACGAATCCCGGCTGAGGCGCGAACGCAGGCTGCTGCGGGGGGACGGTGGGCTGTTGACCGTACGCCGGAGGCTGCTGCACGGATGCCCCCGGCTGCTGCGGGGTGAAGGAAGGAGGGGGCGGATTGACCCCGGGGTACTGCTGACCATAGCCGGGGTTCCCGGGAGCCACCTGCGGGGGCACACCCGGCTGCTGACCGTACCCGTACGCCACCTCCGGGAACACACCCGGCTGCTGACCGTACCCGTACGCCACCTCCGGAGACACACCCGGCTGCTGACCATAGCCGGGGTTCCCGGGAGCCACCTGCGGGGGCACACCCGGCTGCTGCGGCGGGAAGGGGGGCGGAGGCGCAGCCGGGGTACCCCCGGGGGGCTGCCCGTAGGCATCGGACTGTGTCGGCGGGGACGTCGGCGGGGATGGGTGTGGCTGTGCCTGCCCGCCGTTCGACGCATACGGATCGGTCGGGTGATTCACCAAGGTTCCCTTTCAGGGCCGCGGCGTCGCCGTCGGTGCGACCGGCCGCAGGTACGGGGGTCTCAGACGCACTACGCATGCAGAGGAAGGAAACAGGGGCCACATCCCCCCGTGTCCGCCCCGGCATCTGCAGCGCGTCCGGCCTGTGCAGCTCCCCTCATGGTTGTGCAACACAAACACCGTCGTCCACTTGTTCCGGAGGACGCATGCGCTTCAACACGGCTGTCTGTAAGCTCTTCTGATTGGGCATCAATACATTCCATCGATGGCCACGGACGGCCGGCACCCGAACGTTGATCGGGCCGCTTGCTCCGAGCCCGGCCGGCACAACGGCATCCCGTCCGGACATCCCCGTTCCGGCCCGACACCGGCGGTCCTCGCTTCCCTCCTCACGATCTCCCGTGCGATGTGACGTACGGGGCGGTGCGGTCCCTCGGGCTCCAACCGATCGGGAAGCACCACCCGGCCACGGTGTCGTCGCCCCCGTTCACCGGCCGAGGTCGGCCAACAGGTCGTCGAGTACCGTCTCCTCCTCGATGCGCACGCCGAGTTCGATGAGGGCCTCGGACAGGTCCGGGTCCCACCCTGCGGTGGTCGGCGAGCCGGCCAGGGGCGGGGCCAGGGGGACGGAGGCGGCCGCGGCGCGGTAGTCCGCGGCCGTGTAGCGCCAGGGGTGCCAGGGGACGCGGCGCAGCAGGCCGGAGGCGATGCGCAATCCACCCCAGTCGAAGTCGCCGTGGTAGCGCAGCGTGCTTCCGAGGGTGTGCAGGTGGCGCAGCAGGGTGAGGGCAGCGGCGGAGGGCTGGCCCTGAAGACACACCAGGGGCGGGCAGGCGTCGCCCAAGGTGTCGGCGGCGGTGGCCAGGACGGCCGGGTTCTCGCACACGTGGACGACGGCGGGTGCGGTGCGCGGCGGGTGCCGGGTGAGCTGGCGCAGCGTGAGGACGGCTGGTTCACCCGCGTCCGCCGCCCAGTCCGGAGCGGAGGTGCCGCGCAGGCCCGAGGCGAGGACGGTTGAGGACAGCGCGTCCTTGAGGAGCCCGGCCGCGGCCCACGCCTCGCGGCGCCACTCCGCGCCGCTGCCGTCCGGGAAGCCGGTCAGGGCACGGGCCCCGGACAGGACGAGGGTGGCGAGAGGGGTGCCGTCGTCGAGGGCGTGGGAGTCGCCGAAAGCGTAGGCCGAGAAGGCGGGCAGGGACACGGCGGACTCGGTCGGAAGCCTCCGCAGAGCCTCGGCCGTGTCGCACAGCAGGCTCTTCGCCGCCTGGGGGGTGCGGGCGAGCCGGCGCACGAGCCCGTCCGCGCGCAACCGGTCGGCCCAGTGGGCCAGTTCGGGCCTGTGGGTGCGGATGAACTCGTCGAGCGGAGCGTACGCGTCCCGCCAGGCACGCTCCTCCCGCTCGCGTACGTCGGCGAGCCGGGCGACGGGTCCTGTGAGGGCGGTGACGGCGGCGCCCAGGCCGTCGGGGCTGACGCCGGAGCGGCGCAGGACGGCGTCCACGGCATCGAGACGGACGTTCAGCGCCCGTCCGGCACCCGGCGCGCGGCCCAGCAGCCGTTCCGCGGCTGCCCGCTGCGCGGCGGTGGGAGCGGTCAGGGCCACCGGTCCGGTGAGGGGTTCGTCCCGCGCCATGCGGCGGCGTACGCGGTCGACCAACCAGGCGAGGTCGGGCTCGCCGAGCAGCCGGGCCAGGCGGTCGCGGTCGACGGTTGCGGCGGGTTGCCGGTGGGTGTCGGCGTACTCGCTCATGTCCACAGGGCACCCTGGGTTTCGACCGCCGCCGGCATGGCCGGCGGGCCGGACTGTGGGGGAACGGCCGCCGTCAGGTGGTCCGGTTCACTGCTCCTGACCCGTGCGGCGCCGTCCCACTCCCAACGGGTCACCAGGACCGCCGGGATCTCGTCGACGCGGGAGAGCTGCGCGATGGCGATGCCGGGGACCTGTGGGTAGCAGGCCCACTCGCGTTCGGACGTCATCACCACGTCCAGGTCGAAGGCGTGCAGCAAGCCGAGGCACTTGGCGCGGGAGTCGTCGTCGACCCCGGCGAACGCCTCGTCCAGGGTGACCAGCCGCGGGGCGTGCGGGGCGGCCGTGGCGTAGTGGGAAGAGGCCGCGGCGAACAACGGCACGCTCACGGCGAGGACCCGCTCGCCGCCGGAGGCCGGCCCGGTGGCGGGAACCCACTTGCCGTGCTGGTGACGTTCGATGCCGAACTCGTGCCAGGCGCGGTAGTCGAGGGCCGCGGTGAGCAACTCCAGCCAGCTGCCCGCGGTGTCGTCAGCCTGCCGACGGGCGATCTCGGCCTGCAGGAACTCCCCGACCGCTGCGCGGTCCTCGGCCGTCCAGGCGTCGGCGGATTGGCGCAGCCGGTCGCGGGCCTGCGCGAGACCGGCCGGCGCCTTGCGCGAGGGGCGCCAGACGAGCCGTAGTCTCATGCCGGTGGAGGTGGGCCGCTCCCGCAGTTCGGCGTTCATGGCCTGTACTTGGCGCTCGGCGGCCCCGATCAGCTCCTGGAGGGTGCCGGCGACCTCGGTGAGCAGGTGGGTTTCGAGGATCTCCCGCTCATGCGCGGACAGGATGCGGGTCAGCTCGGCGACTTCCGCGGCGAGGGCCTCGGCGAGGTCGGGTACGGCCCGGGTACGGCCCCGGTAGGCGATCTCAACGACCATGCCGTGCTCGGTCATCCGGGCCGATGCGCTGTGGCCGCCTCGGGAGAGCGCGTCCTGGAGTTTCTTGTACTCCTCGCTGAGCCGCTTCTGCACGCGCTCCCAGGCGCCGTCGGAGTCGTCGGCGCCGGACAGGTCGCTCTCGATCGCGCGGGCGAGGGCGACGGCGGGGGTGACGGCCCAGGCTCCGGTGTCCGCGGGCGGTACGGCCGTCTCGGGCAGGGCAACGGCCAACAGTCCAGTGGCCGTGAAGCGCTGGAGTGCGGCGATGGCCTCGGCACGGGTCGCGGTGGCCTCGCGGACGTCCACGTCCAGGCGCTCGATGTGCCCGAGCGCCAGATGGGCGCGCCGGTCGGCGGCCGTGTGCTCCTCACGGGCCCGACGCTCCCCGCGGTCGCACGCGGCGAGCGCGTCGGCGGTGTCGGCGAGGCGCCGATCCAGCTCGGCCACGGCGGCGCCGACGGTGGACCGCAGGGTGGCGTGGCGTTCGTCGGCGGCTGCCGCGCGTCGAGCCGCCGCTTCGGCACGCATCGCCAGTTCCGCCGCCCGCTCCCCGCTCCGTCCGGCTTCCGCGTGCTCGTCGGCCCGGGCGCGTTCGGCGTCGGCGCGCTCGCGCAGCACGGGCCACAGGCCGGCCAGGACGGCGGTGTGATCGGCCAGGGCCTGGCGGACGAGGGCCAGCTCCGCCCGGCCCGCGGGCAGGTTCACCGCGGCAGCGGTGTCGGCGAGTTCGGTGGCGGCCCCGGCCTCCTTCCGGGACACCTCGGCGAGTTCGGCGGCGCGTTCTCCACAGCGGGCCCGGGCCCGGTGAGCCGCGTCCGAGGCCGCGGCGGCGAGGGCGTGCGCGTGGCGCAGGCCGGCGTCGTCGGGGATGCCGGCCAGTTCGGCGTCCAGGGTGCTGCGTTGCTCGGCGACCGCGGCGTGTTCGGCGTCGAGGCGAGCCATGTCCTCGATGTAGGAGGCCCGTTCGCCGTGCAGGGCGGCGATCCGGGACCGGCGGGTCTCCTCACGGGCGCCCTCACCCACGTACTCGGCGGTCGGCTTCGACCAACTGCCGGTCAGCGCACCGACGCGGAAGCGACCGTCGACGCTCACCCAGGTGTCGCCGCCGGAGCCGAGGCCCACACTGGCGAGAAGACGGACGACGGCCTGCTCGCCCACCGCCGCCTGGGGGGCGCCGCGGCCAGCGGCCGGGCAGAGCACGTCGGCGAGCGTGCTGCCGGTCAGTGGGCCGGCGGGCGACAGCAGGACCTCGTGCCCGTCCGCGCGCAGGGCCGTGCCGTCCGGGCACACCCATGCGTCCAGGAGGCCGGACGCCTCCAACGCGGCTTCCAGGCCGGCCCTTTCACCCGGCGCGACGTGGTCGTGGAAGTCGACGAGCCGCCACAGCGGCGCGCCCGGCATCTGCTCGCGTAGGCCGGGGGTACGGGTGTGGGGCGCCGCCGGCCTGCGTTGACCGCCCGCCTCCAGCTCGACCAGCTCCCGCTCGACCTCGGTCCGCCGGGCCTCAAGGCCGGCCAGTTCCTGCCCGAAGGCGGCTGCCCGGTCGGCGAGTTGTGCAGCTCGCGCGCGATGAGCCCGACCGGCTTCCTCCCGTGCGGGGTAAGGGCCTTGGCAGTGGGTCGCCCAGTCCTGGAGGGCGTCGAGCAGCCCGGTGGGATCGGGAACGGCGAGTTCCTCGCAGGCGTCCAGGTGGGCCCGCACGCGGGCGACGAGGTCCGTTCCCGTCTCCTCGGCGGCTTCCTCCGCCTCTGCCTGTCGCTGTGCGGTGTGGCCGGCCTCGGCCTCGGCCTCGTCCAACCGGCGCGCGGCGGCGCGCCGCTCGGCGGCGGCCCGGTCGGCGCGGTCGGCCAGCTCCTCCACGTGCTCGATGGTGCGACGCCTACGGGCCACCGACTCCGCTGCGGCACTGCGGAGTTCGGCCTCCGGAGCGCCCTCGGTCCGGGGACCACCGTCGAGGCGCGCCGCCGCTGCCGTGTCCCCGGCACGGGTGGCCGTGTCCCGGGCACGCCCCTCGGCTGCGGCGAGGCGCCGCTCGGACGAGGCAAGGCGCCCGAGGGCCCGGTTGTGCACCTGGACCGCGTCCTGGCGGTCGGCCTCGGCGCGCTCCAGCTCCTCGGCGGTGCGGCGCGCCTCGGTCGCCGCCTGCTCCAGCTCCCGGGCACTGCGCATCTCGGGGCCCTCGCGCAGCGCGGCCTGCTGCGCCTTCAGCCGTGTGGCGGTCTCCTCCAGCTCCGCGATCCGCCCGGCCGCAGCCTCCCGGTCCGTTTCCGCCTGTTCCCGCTCGGCCCGGGCCTGGGTCAGGTCGCGGTGCAGCTGCTCGTAGCGGGCGTGTTCGCTGCGCGGCAACCGGGCGCGGCGGCGGGCGGCGACGCGTGCGTAGCGCCGGTAGTGGCCCAGGAAGGCGGTGGCGGCCCGCTCGGCCTCGCTCGCCGCCCGCAGTTCTTCCTTCTCCTCGTCGAGCGAGCGGAACGCGTCGGCCACGTCGGCGATCACGGCGTGGTCCATCGGCGGCAGCGCCTCGGTCAGCGCGCGGGACAGGGCGGCCTCGTTGGGCCGTTTCGACAGTTGCGGCTGGCGCAGCTGGATGAGCAGGTCGACCAGGGCCGCGTAGCGTCGCTCACCGAGGCCGAACAGCGCCTCGTCGACCGCGCGGCGGTACGTCTTGGCCGTGTCGTACACCATGCCGTGCCCGGCGACCGCCTCCGCGAGACGGTCCCGCGACAGGGCGGTCCCGGTCGCGTCGAGGAGGCTCAGGTCCTGACCGATGCGCTGGTCGGTCACCGCGTACCAGTGTCGGGCGATGCCGCGGCCCGCCACCGCCTTGAGCCCGCAGGCGAGGGTACGGAAGTGGGCGCGCCCGGTGCTCTCCTCGACGTGGCCGAATTCGATCCAGGTGTAGCCGAGCCGTTCGGGGTGCGGGTGGTCCCCGCCGAGCAGCAGGTTCCACTCCATGCGCTTGCCGGGATCGGCGTCCGGCTCAACCCGGCGCGGTGACAGGTCGCCGTCCAGCAGGAACGGGAGCGTGAGGGCGAGCACCTTGGACTTGCCGGTGCCGTTGTTGCCGCGCAGCAACAGGCGACCGTCGCGGAACCAGAACTCCTCGGTGTCGTAGTAGAAGAGGTCGACCAGGCCGATGCGCAGCGGCCGCCACCGGCCGGGCACGGGGTGGGGCAGGGCCGTCACGGTTGCTGTGCCTTTCGCTGGGAGGTGCGGACCGCGGTTTCCACGACGACGGGCCCGCCGACCGCGTACCGGGCGAGCGCGGGTAGTGCGGTCACGCCGCCGGGCGTGCGTCGCACGAGGGCGAGCGCGGTCAGTTTGGCCAGGGCCTGTTCGACCAGTTCCCCCTCCGTACCTGGCTGCTTGGCGCTCTTGGACCAGAACGCACCGTGGACGGCGACCAGTTCCCTTACGCGGTGCTCCAGTTCGCCCCGGCCGACCTCGCCGCCCGCGGCGGCGAGGTGCTCGGCGAGCAGCAGGGTGACGTGGCCGCGGGTGCCCTGTTCGGGCATGCGCACGTCGGTGAGGTCGTCATGGGGGTCGACCATCGCGATGCCCTCGGCCCGCACTTCGGGCACCAGGCCGGTCAGTTCGCCGACGCGTGCGGTGAGGAAGGCGCGCTGGCGGGTGAGGTAGACCAGCTCCTCGTCGGTCAGCTCGTCGTAGTACAACACCGGGTCGTCGAGGAGTCGGCGGGTGAGCTTCTGGCGGATCGCGCGGAAGCGCAGCTCGTCGCTGTCCAGTGCGCTCTCCGCGGTGAGTGCGTCCAGCCGCTCCTCGAAGCCGTCCGCGACGATCAGCGACGGGCCGTGGCGGGCGGCCAGCAGCCCGGCCAGGACGCGGCGCTCCACGTCGTACAGCACGTCTCCCGCCCCGCTGACGTAGGCGTCCTCGTCCCCGGCTACCCGGCGCAGTACCCCGTACCGCAGCAGAAGACGTACGACGGCGGCGAGGTCCAGGCGCTCCTCCCGCCGTTCCAGGGTGAACTCGACTCCGGAGGCGATGAGTTGCGGATCGGTGGCGTCCAGCACCACCTGTTCGGCAAGGCGGCCGAGCGCGATCTGGGCCTCCCCGCGTTCCAGCGCGGCCAACGCCAGGCACAGCAGCACGTAGCGGCGGCGGGTGAACGGCATGCCGGCGCGGGACGCCTCGCGCGCCGGGTGGGTGGTGTCGGCCGGGGCGCCGGGTGTCTTGCGCAACCGGGCGGACTCCGCATCCACCCGCAGGGACCATCCGGTGTTGCGGTCGAACCACTCGCGCAGCTCGGCTGCGTACCGGCGCACCAGGCGGTAGGCGTCGGCGCTCGGGCCGCGGGCGAGCAGCAGGGGCTCCTTCAGCAGGGCACGGGCGGCCTTGTGGAACTCGGCGGTGCGCCGACTGTCCAGCACCTCGCCCAGGGATGTGGTCATCGCGCCTCCCGCTCGGGGGTGCCCTGCGTGAGGTCGGTCATCTCCACCGTGTGATCGGGCCCCCGGAACACTCCGCCCGGCGTGCGAACCTCGGCCGTCGTCCCGTCGTCGAGGGCGGTGAGGCGGATTTCCATCGTGCCGTCGTTACTGGTCGCCACCGTCGTGGTGGTGCCGGGCCGCCAGGTGGCCAGGGCGTCGCCGAGCAGCCGGAGGAACAGGCCGAAGGCGACCGGGTCCAGCTCGCCCAGTGCGGACAGGCGGGTGCTGCCGTCCGTCGCCACCCGGGCGCGGGCGGCCGCGATCTCCTCGGCCTGTTTCGCGGCGAGCTCGGCCAACAGCCGCCGCTGCTCCGACCGGTCCTGCACCCTGCGGGGCTTGCCGCGCCGCTCATAGCTCCCGGTACGCCGCAACTGCGGGCTGATCCGCAGCGGTTGGGCCTCGGCCCAGCGGGTGGAGGGGGCCACCGGGCGCACCGTGCGTTCGGCGAGGGTGTCGGCGTCGACCGTGAGGTGACGGGCGGGGTAGAGGCCGAAGGCGGCGCGCCAGAGCCGGTGCCGGGCCTCGTCGTCAGGGGCTTCGGCGAACCAGCGGGCCAGGGTGCGGAAGTCCGCGGACCGGTCCGAACGACCCGCCCGCCGCTCATTCAACTGTCTGACAACCGAGAGGAGTTGGGGAATCGCCCCGAGTGCGCGTCCACGCAGCAGGCGGGCCTGGGACTCACGGCCGTCCGCCGACACGAACCAGGCGGCCAGCCCGGCCCAGCGCCCCGCCCACCGCTCGTACGCCTGCACCCCGGCCGTATCGGCCTCGTCCGGAGCGGCATCGGCGGCCTCCCGCGCGGCTGCCAGCCGCAGCAGCACGCCCACCCGGCCCTGATCCTCCAGCTCCCCGATGAGCAGGGCGATCCGTCCACCGAGAGTGATCAGGTCCTGGATGAACCGTTCCAGGTACTGGATCAGTCGGTCCTTGTACGCGAGGAAGACCTCCACCTCGACGCCGTGCAGATCGATGGTGCGTTGCAGCGACCCCATGAACGCCCGCGCGTTCTCGGCCAGCGCCTCGAACCGGCTGGTCAGCGCGGACAGCGCCAGGTGGGCCTTGGCCGCGTCCGGTTCCTCTTCCACGGCGAGCACGAGCAGCGCCCGCAGGTGCGTGACGATGTCGTGCAGCGCCACTGCCTGGAGTGCTCCACGCCGCCCCAGTGCCTCGTCGTACACGGACAGCGCCTGCTCGGTGGCCTCGCCGGCCTGGGTGAGCTGGTAGATGAAGCGTCTGCGGTAGAAGTCCTCGACCGCGGTGACCCGGGAGGTGTCCGGATCCGCTCGGAGATTTCCCCAGCCGACGAGGCTGTGCAGCGCCTTGGCGGCCCCCTCCGGGCCGACGCGGCGGTGCTCCGGCGGAAGTGCGGCGTGCACGTCCTCGGGCCGCAGATGAACCGCGAACCGCTCCTTGGCCGCCAGGAACACGCGCATCACCTGGCGGTAGAGGGCGGCGTTGGGTGCCGCGAGGTGGGCGAAGGGGGCGTACGAGATCTCCGTGGAGGGCTCCGCGGAGGCGGCGGCCTCGGCGGGGCCGACGCGGTCCGGTTCTGCAGGGCGTGACGTCATCGCCCCGACATTCTTCCCTATGGGGCCGCTACGGCGGCAATCCCGGTCGCATCCTTGGGAGTCAGCGCGCGTAGGCGTGCCGAACAAGCCACGCGCGACCTGGATAGACGGGGACCGTGAACCCTCCGGACGGAGACGGCTTGGAGCGTGGTCGTCTACGGCACCAGGGAACCGCCGGCCGACCACGCCTCCGAGCTGCCGACCCGTTGGTCCGTCACGACCGCGCAGGAGCAGGACGCGGAAGTCCCGGGCGAACCGTCAACCCGGCGGCCCCAGCCGGGCGGCGAGCCGGCTGCCGTACCGCCGGACGCTCAGCGGGCCGTGAGGCGTTCCCAGTTGCGGTGCGCGATGTCGGCCTTCTGCTCGTCGGTGAAGGGGGCATCCTCCAGGAAGGACCGGGCGACGCCGGCACTGGTGTCCACGAAGGGGAATCCGGCAGGGCGGAACCCGTAGGTGAAGGGGTAGTCGGTCGAGTACAGCATCCGTTCGGTTCCCACTACTTCGGCCGTCCAGCGGAGGTAGCGGGGACTGACGGTGCCGCTACCGGCGACCCAGAAATTCCGCGTGAAGTAGTCGGCGAGCGGGCGGGCCAGGCCGCCGGCGTCGGCGAAGAACCCGGTGTGGTCGAGGTAGAAGAGCACGACCTCGCCCCAGTGGCCGGCGATCACCTGGAGGTCGGGGAACCGGTCGAACACGCCGGAGAAGATCATCCGCAGGTACTGCACACCCAGGTCGTAGTACCAGCCGATCGCAGGCCCCGCCAGGGCGGTCCCGATGGGGCCGATGTTCGAGTAGTAGGCGTCCACCACCGCCTGCACGGGCATCTGAGGGTGGAAGTGGAGGGGGACCCGCAGTCGCTCCGCCGCGGCGTACAACTCGTCGTACCCGGGGTCGTCGGCGAGTTTGGATCCGGTGCGCCCGTAGAGCATGGCGCCGGGGAAGCCCAGCTCGGTGACGGCCCGCTCCAACTCCGCGGCCGCGGCCGCGGGCCACTGCGTCGGAATCGCCGCGAACGCCTGGAACCGGTCGGGATTGCCGGCCACGATCTCCGCGAGCTGGTCGTTGGTGTCGCGGGCCACGGCGACCGCGTCCGAGTCGGGCAGATTCTGCACCCCCGGCGCCGAGATCGACAGCACCGCCACGTCTATTCCCTGGTCGTCCATGTGCGCGAGCCGCGTCTCCGCGGTGTCGCGCAGCCGCCGGGCGACGGGGCTGTCGCCGAACCCCAGGTTCGGAAGCTCCGGCGCCCCGGCCCGCGACCACGCATCCATGATCACGGGCACCGCGACGTGCTCTTCCAGTGCAACGATCCGCAGTCGGTCGGACATACAACACCCCTCAAAGTTCGATACCAATGGAAACATCAACACCGTACCATTGATATTAACGATGGAATCGACATTGCGGTATCATCGATACATGCCGTCACACGCAAAGAGCGGGAGCAGCGCCACCGACGCTGCGACCGTCGACCGCCAACAGACCCGGCAGCGGGTCGTCGAGGCCGCCATCGACCTGCTGAACCGCGGGGGCCGCGAGGCAGTCACCACCCGCGCCGTCGCCGAAGCAGCGGGACTGCAGCCACCGGCCCTCTACCGACTGTTCGGCGACAAGGACGGACTGCTCGACGCGGTGGCCGAGCACGGCTTCACCGCGTTCCTCGCCACCAAGCACATCGACCCCGACCCGCGGGACCTCATCGAGGACCTGAGAGACGGCTGGGACGTCGCGGTCGAATTCGGCCTCGCCAATCCCGCGCTGTACACGCTGATGTACAGCGAACCCGCGAGGGCGACCTCGCCCGCCTTCAAGGCCGGCCTGGAGATCCTCATGAGCCGTGTCCGGCGCCTGGCCGCCGGCGGCTGGCTCCGCGTCGACGAGGAGCTCGCAGCCCAGGTCATCCACGCCACGGGCCGCGGGGCGGTGCTCACCTGGCTGTCCCTGCCCGAGGCCCAGCGCAACCCGGCTCTCCTGACCGTCATGCGCGAATCCATGGTCACCGCCGTCACCCACGAGAAACCCGTCGTGCAGGACGCGGGCCCGGCAGGTGCCGCCCGCGCGTTGCACGCCGCACTGCCCGAACAGACCACCCTCAGCAGCGCGGAGCAGCACCTCCTGAAGGAGTGGCTGAACCGCCTTGCCACCGGTGATCGAGTACGCCCGACACGCGCCGGCGATGAGGCCCCGTAAGGCGAGCCCAGCCTGCCACGCAGGGAAGCGCCGGGCCGCCGGAACGCCGATCGGGGGCACACCTGGGGCGGCGTCCTCCCACCGTGGCGGCGGGGGTGTCACTGGGTTCGCTGATCGTGCAGTCGGAGGCGCGCGGCCGTGACCGGCGGCCGGGTCGAGGAACTCTGTTCGGGAAACTGCCGAGTTGGCCGGGCATCCGTGACCAACGAAGCACCGACCGGCCTGCCCGAGCAGACGAACGATCCCACGGTGCCGTCACCGGCACGTCGCACGCCACCAGGCCGAGTGGCTCCCGTGCTCACCGCGCCACACGGCCTTCGTCGTCGCTCCCCCACAAACCACCCGGGCGGTCGCGACCGGTCCCGACCGGTCGCGACGCCGACCGGACGGGACCCACCGAGCAGCCACTCCCGCCGCTTCCGGCGCCCTCAACTCCCCGGCTGCCGCCTGCGGTAGTCCGCGGCCGGCAGCCCGCCGATGCCCCAGTCCTCCAGCTCGACCTCGTCGATGACCACGAACGTCGTGGCCGGGCTCTTGTCGAGCACCCTCACCAGCAGATCGGTCACGCCCGCGATGATCTCGGCCTTCTGCCCGGCAGTGGCACCCTCTCGCGTGATCCTCACGTTCACGTACGGCATGGCAACTCAGTCCTCCCCCTCGACCGTTTCGAAGTGGAAGACCTTCGAGACGATCTGCCACCGCCCCTCGGCCCGCACCAGCGTCAGGAAGTCCCAGTAACGCTTCCCTCCCATCGAGCTCTCCACCCGCGCCAGCGCCGTCACCGGCCCGGCGAATTCGACCGACACGATGCGGTCACGACGCGCCTCACCCCGTTCGACCGGTGGTTCGCGGCGGCTGACCACCCGGAAGTACTCGTCCATGGTCAGCCGCAGAAGCTCGCCCTCGCCCCCGCCCTCTGTCCCGGTGACGTAGACGCCACCGGGGTGGAAGACGCGACCGAGCACGTCCGTGTCCCCGTGGTGGAGGCCGTCGAACAACAGCCCGAGCACGTTCTCCACGTCTCGCCGGGCACTCATCAGGAGCGCCCCGTCACATGACCGCCGTCCACGCGCAGGGCGTGTCCGGTGACGAACCCGGCGCCCGCGAGGTACACGACCGCGTCCGCGACCTCGGAGGTGTCGCCCACACGGTTCAGCAGCGCGAGCCCGCCGAAGGCGTCCACGTCCACGCCTTCGTGCAGCGGGGTCCGGATCACCCCGGGCGCCACCAGATTGACGCGGATCCCGTCCGCCGCGAGTTCGGCGGCAAGGCTCGTGGTGAGCGTGTGCACCCCGCCCTTGCTGGTCACCGGGGCCGACGCGGGGAAGCCGGCGATGGCGTGGTCGACCAAGACCGTGCCGATGTTGACGATGCTTCCGCCGCGCCCCTGCTCCCGCATCCGGCGCACCACGGCTTGGGTGGTCAGGTAGGTCCCCTTGAGGTTGCCCGTCAGGTACCCGTCCAGTTCTTCCTCCGTCACATCGGTGAACGGCTTCGGGGCGAAGGTGCCCGCGTTGTTCACGAGGACGTCCACGCCCCCGAACCGCTCCACGGCAGCCCGTACCAGTCCCTCACCCGTCGCCGCGTCCCCGATGCTGCCCGCTACCCGTGCGACCCGATCGCCGTGTCCGAGCTGCGCGGCGGCCTTCTCGAGGCGACCCTCGTCCCGGCCGTTGATCACGACACTGGCACCCTGGGCCAGCAAGGCCCGGGCGATCCCCAGCCCGATTCCGCTCGATGCCCCGGTGACCACCGCGGTGGTGTTCGTCAACACGCCAACCACTCCTGATTCGCTGTCATCCATAGTCGCTGTCGTTCATCCCGACACGTCGAACCTAGAAGCGGCAGATCGATAACACCACGTCGAAATTTGAAGCCTGCAATAATCCACAGTTATGACTGTGGATCTGCGCGATCTCGAACTTCTCGCCGCGACGGCGGACGCCGGCTCGCTCACCGCAGCGGCGGAACGCCTCTACGTCAGCCAGCCGGCACTCAGTCAGCGCCTCACCCGCCTCGAGGACCGGCTCGGCATGCCGCTCTTCGACCGCACGGGCCGCAGGCTCGTCCCGAACGCCGCAGGTCGACGCATGCTGGTGGCGGCCCATCAGGTCCTGGACGAGCTGCGTTCGGCGACCCGAGACCTCCAGGAGATGCGTGACGGCCGCGACCGCCGGGTGCGCTTCACCGCGCAGTGCAGCACCACCTTCCAGTGGCTGCCGCCGGTCATCCGCGCCTTCCGCGAGCGGCACCCGGAGGCCGAGGTCCGGATCGAATCCGTCCCCGACGACGCTCCGGTCCCCGCGCTGCTCGCCGACCGTGTGGACGTCGCTCTGGTCACCAAGCCGGACCGGGAGATGGACCGGATCAGCCTGACCCGCCTCTTCGACGACGAGATGGTGGCAGTGGTCCCGTCGGACCACCCTTGGGCCGCACGCCCCCACCTCACGGCGAAGGACTTCACGGACGCCCACCTGATCCTCTACGACGCCTACGACCAGGCCAGGATCCCCTCGATCCCGCTGCCCCTGCCACCGCAGGCCCGGCCTGCCCGCATCACCACCATGCCCGTGATCACGGACCTGGTCATCGAGATGGTCGCCGGCGGACAGGGGGCGACGATCCTCCCCAACTGGGTCGCCGCGCCCTACACGAACTCCCACGGCCTCGCACTGATCCAGATCGGCGCCACCCCCATGGCCCGCACCTGGTACCTGGGCACCCGCCAAGGTCCCCGCACACCCCACCTGCAGGCGTTCGTCCACGAGCTGACCACCCATCTGACGCGCTCGTAGCCGAGCCTCCGTCTCCGCCACGACCGGTCCGCCCGCTCGCCGACGTCCCGGGGCGCGCACCGCGGCGGTTCCCCGCAGCGGGACGGCTGAGCGTTCCGGCTCCGACGCGGGAACGCAGACGGCCGGCACGGGGGCTTGGCCCGCTCCCGCCCCTCGCAGTCCGGCGGTTTCGCCCGCGGAAGGTCGCCCCCGCCGAACGTCGAGGGGTGGCTTCCTCAACGGGGGCACATGGCCAGGGCAACCGGTCGACGAGACGCTGGGACATCCTTCGGAGACAGAGGGATATTCACCGGCTCGTTCGATCTCCCTAGGGTCGAATACATCGAGAAGCGGCCGGTCACCCCCGCCGCGATCACCAGTCGAGCCCCCAGGAGAACCCACCATGCGCGCAGTCATCCAGGACACCTTCGGCGGACCCGAAGTCCTGAGGACCGTCGACACCGACCGCCCCACCCCCCTCGGCGCCGAAGTGCTGATTCGCGTCCACGCCAGTGGCGTCAACCCGGTGGACGCAGCCGTCCGCTCGGGGGCACTCCCGCTCCTCGGCCAACCGCCCTTCGGTGTCGGGTGGGACATCTCCGGTGTCGTCGAGGAAGTGGGACCGGGCGCACGCTTCAAGCCCGGTGACGAGGTCTACGGCATGCCGTTCTTCCCCCGCGCCGCGACCGGATACGCGGAGTACGTCGCCGCACCCTCCCGCCAGGTCGCCCGCAAGCCGGCCGGCCTCGACCACGTCCACGCCGCCGCCCTGCCCCTCGCCGGTCTGACGGCATGGCAGGGCCTGGTCGACGCCGCTCGGGTGGACACCGGGCAGCGGGTGCTGATCCACCGCGCTGCCGGCGGTGTCGGCCACCTCGCCGTACAGATCGCCAAGGCCCGGGGCGCCCACGTGATCGCCCTCGCGAGCGAGCCCAGGCACGACTTCGTACGCGCCCTCGGTGCCGACGAGGTTCTCGACTACCGCACCACCGACTACGTCGAGGCGGTATCGGAGGTGGACGTCGTCTTCGACTCCAACTCCCAGGGCACCCGATCCCTCGACGTCCTGCGCCCCGGCGGCACCCTCGTCAGCATCATGGAGCACTGGAACCAGGAGCTCGCCGCCCGGATCGAGGCCGCGGGGCGCCGCTTCGCCGGCGTCTCCGTCGAGCCCGACTACGCGTCCCTGGAGGCCATCGCCGCCCTCGTCGCCTCCGGTAGCCTCCGGCCGCACGTCACCGAGACGTTCCCCCTCGCTGACGCCGCCAAGGCCCATGAACTGGTCGAATCGGGTCGCGTCCAGGGCAAGGTCGTCCTGACCATAGGCTGAGGCCCGACGGATCCGGAGGGGCGGGGAATGGTGGACGTACTGACGGAGGCCCTGGGCTCGATGAGGACCGGAGTCCCCACCTCCGTGCGTACCGAGGGCCGCGCCCCCTGGGGCCTGCGGTTGCCCTCGGTCGCCGGCGCCGGGTTCCACGTCGTCCTGCACGGGACGTGCTGGCTGATCCCCCTGGACGACGCGCCCCACCTGGGGCGTCTCGCCCTCGGCCCCGGCGACGTGGTCTTCCTGCGCGACGGCCGGGGGCACATCCTCGCCGACCACCCCTCCACTCCTGCCGAGGAGGAGAACCCCGACCGGTTCCGGCCCGACGGCCCCATCGGTACCGTCACCCTCGGCGGCGACGGCCCCCGCACCAGCCTCCTGTGCGGCAACTACCACCTCGACCAAGGCCGCCCCCACCCGCTGATGCACCAACTCCCCGAGGTCATCCACCTCTCCACCGGGCACGGCCGCCACCCCGAACTCAGCGCGGCGGTCGGACTCCTCGCCACCGAACTGGAGAACCCCCGCATCGGCTCGACCGGCATCGTCCCCGCGCTGATCGACTCGCTGCTCCTGTACATCCTGCGCGCCTGGCTCGAAGCCCAGCCCGCGGCCACGGCCACGGGCTGGGCGGCGGCCCTCAGGGACCGCGCCGTCGCCCCGGCCCTCGCCGCCATCCACGATGACCCCGCCGCTCGGTGGACCGTCGACGCCCTGGCGGCACGCGCAGGGCTGTCCCGTGCCGCCTTCGCCCGCCGCTTCACCACGCTGGTCGGCGAACCGCCCATGGCCTACCTCACGAGATGGCGCATGACCACTGCCGCCCAGCTCCTGCGCGAATCAGAAGCGCCGCTCACCACCGTGGCCGCGCGCACCGGATACGGCTCCGAATACGCTCTGGCGAAGGCCTTCAAACGCGAGTACGGCCAGGCCCCGGGCGGCTACCGCCGCCAGGCCCGCGCGGCGTAGGCCACCCGCACCAGCGCTCAGGCACCCCCGCCACCCGGGGCACCCAACGCGCCCCCTCGCACGGGAACACGCAGCAGCAAGACGTCGCCACGGCCCCGAGGACGCTCCGGACCACCGACGTGGTCCCACCCGGTGTCGGGCACGACCGCACCCTGGCACGTGGGACCGCCGGCCCTCCCCGCAAGGCTGAACATCACTGGTCACCGGAACGGCACAGTGCTGTCATGGGTAGGGAGGAAGACGGCCTGGACGAGCACGGCAGGACCGCGGAGGCCGGAGCGCCACATCGTCCGGTCGGCTGTCCCTCCGCGGCTGCCCCGTCGCACAGCGGAGGAGGACGATGCCATGCTGCACCGCCGCACGGTCGGTGACGTGATGACCGAGGAGGTCGTCACCCTTCGCCCCAACACACCGATCCAGGAGGTCGCAGGCCTGCTGGACGCGAACGACATCGTCGCGGTCCCGGTCGTCGACGACGACGGCGCCCCCATCGGCGTCGTGTCCGCGTCCGACGTGCTGCGGCACGAAGCCGGCATGCCCGATCCGCAGGGGCAGCACGGGAACGACGAGCGCGCCTGGGGCAAGGCACGGGCCCGGACCGCGGGCGCGCTCATGAGCAGCCCCGTCTTCACCGCCCGCGCCGATTGGACGATCCCCCGGGCCGCGCGGGAACTCCGCAGGCGACGCATCAAGCAACTGCCAGTGGTCGGCGACGACGGGCTCCTCACCGGCATCGTCAGCCGCAGCGACCTGCTCGACGCCTTCATCCGCTCCGACGTCGAGGTCCGCAGCGAGGTCGAGCAGGACGTCCTGGGACGCATCCTCGGCCTGGACGAAGGCACCGTCGCGGTCGAGGTTCACGACGGGGTCGTCACCCTGCGCGGCAACGTTCCGGAACCGCGCCTCGTGGCAGTGGTCGTGGGACTCTGCCAGGGCGTCGACGGCGTCGTAGCCGTGGACGCCCACCTCGAGGACCAGCTGGACCCCTGACCTGTGAGACCTGTGCCCTGTGATCTGTGCTCTGTGACCTGTGCACACCTCAGCCACGGGCAAGCGTGGCAGCGAATGCCGGAAGCGTGGGACAGGTGTTGCTGTCGGCCGCCGCCCGGGGCCAGTTGCTCGTGCCGGGCCGTCGGGTTCGGCGCTCCCCCGTCGGTGCCCGCTCGATGAGCACCTCGGTGGCGCCCTTGCCGCGGGTGCGAGGGGTTCGGCGCAGTGGAGGAATCCAGCGGCCCTGCAGCCAGGTCACCGCTGCCTCGGACGGTGAGCGGCCAGCCGCTGCCGCGCCTCGGTGTAGGCGTCCGCATCGATCTCACCGGAGGCGAAGCGGCGGTCGAGGATCTCTTCCGGAGTTTCCTTCTGCGGCCACCTCTGCTCGGGGCCGTTCCCGTGGCCGGTCGGGTGGTGGGTGAAGCGTACGACCGCCCACACGACGAAACCGATCAGGACGATCCACAGAAGCGGCATGAAGGCCATCCAGGCCCAGCCACCGTCCCAGTACATCATTTCTCCCCACCTCCGGAGAGCTCGAATTTCGGGGAGACCCAGATCTCCACACTGCTCCGGCCCCGCGCACGGCACAAGTGGACGCGTGGTCACGTGGTGTGGTGTCCATGTTCTTGACGGAACCGGGTGCACGCCTGGGGACCGCCTGCGGGTCCCCTAGCAGGACGTCCCCGCCACTCACCTGCTTCGGCCTGCTCACGCGACCGGGTGCGGAAGCGCATCCGGTGGCTTCTTGCCTTCCCTTCGCTCGTCCCGCCGCAGCGCATGGCGCTCTGGTTCCGGGCGGTCCCGGAACAGGGGGCCATAGCGCCCTTACCAGGTAGGGGCGGCCTGGCGCAGGCTGGAGAGTGAACCGGCCAGGGAGGCGAGCAGTCCATGGGTGCCCTCGATGTCGTCGTCGTTGTGGTCTCGGCCGTGCTGATCGGCGCGCTGGGCTGGTACTTCTTCGGCCCGCGCCGGGTCGGTGCCGCCCGGCTGGAAGGCGGGGTGCAGCGGGTGGAGGTGACGGTGCGGGGCGGCTACAGCCCCGACCTGATCAAAGTCCGCCAAGGCATTCCGGTGGAACTGGTCTTCGACCGGCAGGAGGCCGGCGAGTGCACCTCGCGGGTGGTCTTCCCCGATCTGAAGGTCGGCGCCGGCCTGCCCGCCCACAGCCGCACCACCGTACGGCTGAATCCCGACCGTCCGGGCTCGTTCGGGTTCGCCTGCGGCATGAACATGATCCACGGCACGCTGCTGGTCGAACCCGCGGACGACTCGGCACCGCCTGCACCGGACGGTGCCGGCGTCACAGCTGCACCGCCTTCTCCCCCTGGTGCCACTGGCGGGCCGTCGGTGGGTGAGGAGCGCACGGCCGCCGAATCGGAGGCCGCGGACACCGCCGAGCGACGGACGGAGATCAAGGACCTCACCCGCAGAGTGGTAGTGGGCGTGGTGCTCACCGCCCCGGTGCTGTTCGCGGTGATGGCGCACGAGCTCTTCGGCGCGGACTGGGTGCCCGGCTGGATGCTGAACGACTGGCTGCAACTGGCCTTGATCACGCCGGTGATGTTCTACACCGGGTGGCCGATCCATGTGACGGGCTGGTTGACCCTGCGCCACCGGGCCGCCGACATGAACTCCCTGATCACCCTCGGCACCAGCGCTGCCTACGGCTACAGCCTGCTGGTCACCCTCGCCCCCGGCCTGCTGCCCGAGGACGTGCGGGAGGTCTACTTCGAAGCCGTCGGTGTCATCCTCACCCTGATCCTGCTGGGGCGGCTGCTGGAGGCCCGTGCGAAGGCCGGCACCGGCGAGGCCATCCGAGCCCTGCTGGGCCTGCAGGCCCGCACCGCACGCGTCGTACGGGGCGGCACCGAGAAGGAGGTCCCCGTCGAGGACGTCGTGCTCGGCGACGAGATCGTCATCCGACCGGGGGAGAAGATCCCCGTCGACGCCGAGGTTCTCTCCGGGGCCTCCGCAGTGGATGAGTCGATGGTCACCGGCGAACCCATGCCCGTCACCAAGCACACCGGGGACACGGTCATCGGCGCCACCGTCAACGGCACCGGCTCCCTGCGGGTGAGGGCGGCCAAGGTCGGCGCCGACACGATGCTGGCCCAAATCATCCGCCTCGTACAGCAGGCCCAGGCTTCCAAGGCTCCCATCCAGCGACTGGCCGACGCCGTCTCGGCGTACTTCGTGCCCGCCGTCATCGCCATCGCCATCGCCACCTTCGCCCTCTGGTTCACCGTCGGGCCTGCTCCGGCGCTGACCCTCGCGCTGGTCTCCGCAGTCGCGGTGCTGATCATTGCCTGTCCGTGCGCGCTGGGCCTCGCCACTCCGCTGTCGGTGATGGTCGGCACGGGCAAGGGAGCCCAGGCCGGCATCCTGATCCGCTCCGCCGAGGCATTGGAGACCGCGCACAAGCTGGACACCGTCGTACTGGACAAGACCGGCACCGTCACCGCGGGCAAGCCCGTACTGACCGATGTCCACCCCGTCGCCGGATTCGACGAAGCGCGGCTGCTGCGGCTGGTGGCGGGAGCCGAGGCCGACAGCGAGCACCCGCTCGCGCAGGCCATCGTCACCGGCGTCCGTGACCGCAGCCTCCACCCGCCCACGGCGACGGGCTTCGACTCGGTGACCGGCAAGGGCGTCCAGGCCACTGTCGACGGGCACGCGGTCCTGGTCGGCACCGCCCGGCTACTGGCCGACGTCGGTATCGACACCTCCGCACTGGACTCCGTCGCGGCCGACCTGTCGGCCGAGGGCAGGACTCCCGTCCTCGCTGCGGTGGACGGACGGCCCGCCGGCGTGCTCGCCGTGGCGGACACCGTCAAGGACGACTCCGCCGCCGCCATCGCCGCCCTGCAAGGCCTGGGTGTCGACGTCATCATGCTGACCGGTGACAACGCCCGCACCGCCGCGGCGATCGCCGCCCAGGTGGGCGTGGGCAGGGTGCTGGCCGAGGTGCTGCCCGAACACAAGGCCGACGAGATCCGTCGTCTGCAGGGTGAGGGCCGCACGGTCGGCATGGTCGGCGACGGCATCAATGACGCCCCAGCCCTGGCCGCCGCCGATGTCGGCCTCGCCATCGGCACCGGCACCGACGTGGCCATCGAGGCCGCCGACATCACCCTGATCTCCGGCTCGCTGGCCGGGGTCGTCACCGCGATCCGTCTGTCCCGGGCCACGATGCGCAACATCCGGCAGAACCTGTTCTTCGCCCTGGTCTACAACGCCGTCGGCGTCCCCCTCGCCGCCGGCGCCCTCTACCCCCTGTGGGGCATCCGCCTCAGCCCCGTCATCGCCGCCGCGGCCATGGCCCTGTCGTCCCTGTCAGTGGTCACCAACGCCTCCCGGCTGCGCCGCTGGCACGCCCAGCCGCTGCAAGACGCCCGGCCCGCCCACGTCCAGCCGCGCGTCGAGTCCGCCGGCCGGACCTCGGCGGGCGACACGGCAACGACGGCAGGCCACGCACGCCACCATCCCTCCTCCCAGGGCGACAGCGAGAGCACGGGTCACTGACTCGGTGTGCGGCATGCAGGTGGACGAGGCGACCGCCGCCGAGCGCAGGCAGACCGAGCACGGCGCCTCCTCCTCCTTCTCCTTCTGTTCTGCGCACCGTTGTTCCGCGCGCTGCGCCGCCACCTTCGACGGCGCCCCCGCCGCTGCACCGCCCCCGCGACCGGCGGCACCCGCGGGGGAGGCGATCTCCGGTGACCACTACCGCCTGCGCCCGGGCACATCCGGTCACTCGGCTGTGCCGACCAGGGGGCCGACCACCTGGCCCGGCCGCACGGGATCGAAGCCCGGATCCGCGGAATCCCCCGCGTGGTCATCGACGACCGCTGTTGCGTCGACGTCCTCACCAGACCGGCGCCGCCGGCCGCGCCCCCAACCTCACAGGGCAATTCACCCAGACGTCGCCCTCGGTCTGCTGGACGACCATGTACGCGGCTGCGTCACCGACGCCGCCCGCACCGGCCCGGGCCGACGAGCGGTACGTCGAGCTCGATGACGCTCTGCGCCGCAGGCTCTGTCGGGCAACCACCGCGGCGTGGGCCCCACCCACCGCGGCCCCAGACGCACTCCTACCCCTCCCGGGTATATTGGTAGCGATCATCTCGCCTCACCTCACTCACGAACGGAAGCACATGACGACAGCCGACCACCGGCCGGGCGGTGCTTGCGCCGCCGCGCTGAGGTGGACACGGACTGCCGTCATCGCGCTGGTGGCAACGCTCGCGGTTCTTGTCCACCACGAAACGGCCGCCGCCGTCACCCATGCGTCGCCCTCCGGGAGCCCCGGGGCCTCCGGGGCCTCCGGGGCCTCCGGGACGAGCAGCATGGCGGGCATCCACCACGCGGCCACGGCGGCGACGTCCGTCAGCACGGGTGGCCGCACCCTGCCGCCCGGCGTCATCGCCCCGACCGCAGCCCACGACGATGACGGGGCGTGCTCAGGCGCAGCAATGCAGCACTGCGCGGCTGCCGGCGTCGACAGCCTGAAGCCCACGCCTCCCTGCCGGCTTTCCACCGGCTGCGTTCCGGCCCTCCCCACCGGGGCGGCCGGAGGCCAGGCCGCCCCGGGAACCACAGGCCGGGCACCGCCCGATCTCTCCGTCCTCTCTCGATTGCTGCTGTAGGCCGCGACCGCGGCTGCGTGCGCTCGCGCGTGCGCTCAGCCGTGCCCTAACGCGACCGAGCAGAAGCACATCGAGAAGAAGGACCACACCCTGTGAACCACATGAACCGCCGTTCCGTCCTGCTCGCCGGGCTGGGCATCGCGGGCGCGGGCGCGCTCGCCGCCTGCAGCAATGCCGCCGGCGCGCCCGCCCTGGTCAGCCCCTCCGGGGCGGCTGTCGCCGCCGCCGACAAGAAGCGCACCAGGAGTGGCAGGACCCGCGAGCTCAACCTGACCGCAACGCAGGCCGTGGTCGACCTCGGCGCCGGCATCACGACCAGGACCTGGGCCTTCAGCGGCCAGGTGCCGGGCAAGGAGGTGCGCATCTCGGCCGGTGACACGCTGGCCGCCACGCTGTCCAACCAACTGCCGAACCAAGCCACGACCTCCGTCCACTGGCACGGCATTGCCCTGCGCAGTGACATGGACGGCGTACCGCCGGTCACCCAGGCGGCTGTCCGGGCAGGACGGAACTTCACCTACCGGTTCACCGCGGACGCGCCCGGCACGTACTTCTTCCACCCGCACGTGGGTGCCCAGCTCGACCGGGGCCTGTACGCGCCGCTGATCGTGGAAGATCCGAAAGAGCCGCTGTCGTACGACGAGGAGTGGGTGGTGGTCCTCGACGACTGGCTCGACGGCGTCACCGGCACCCCGGACGACGTCTTCGCCGAGCTGGAGCAGGGCATGGGCTCCATGCACGGGGGCGACACACCCGGCAGCTCATCCGGCCATGACATGGGAGACATGGGCGGCATGGACATGAGCAGCAGCATGAACGGGAACAGTTCTCCCACCGCCTCGCCCTCCGGCACGGACATGGGCACAGGCATGGGCATGCAGTTCATGCTGATGGGTGCCGAAAGCCGGCTGCTCGGGGGCGACGCCGGCGACGTGAAGTACCCCTACCACCTGGTCAACGGGCGTGTTCCGACCGATCCGGTGGTCTTTCGCACCAAGCCCGGCAAGCGCATCCGGCTGCGCCTGATCAACGCCGGCGGCGACACTGCTTATCGCGTGTCCCTCGGCGGCCATGAGCTCACGGTCACGCACACCGACGGCTTCCCCGTCCGACACCAGCAGGCCGACGGCGTGCTGATCGGCATGGGCGAACGCTACGACGTCCTCGTCACCCTGGGCGATGGCGTCTTCCCCCTCGTCGCACTCGCGGAGGGCAAGAACGCCTCCGGTATGGCGCTGGTCCGCACGGGCTCGGGCAGCACGCCGAAGCCGACGACGCGTCCGAAGGAACTGGACGGCATGATCATGACTGCATCACGGCTGCGCGCGGCGGACGACGTCCGGATGCCGGCGAAGAAGACCGACCAGGTCCACCGCATCGAGCTGACCGGCAGCATGATGACCTACAACTGGGGCATCAACGGCAAGCGGTTCGACATGAACCAGCCGACCGCCCACCCGATCACGGTCGAGGAAGGCCAGCGCGTCCGGCTCGACTTCGTCAACACCACCACCATGTGGCACCCGATGCACCTGCACGGCCACACCTACCAGCTCGGCACCAGCGGACCGCGCAAGGACACCACCATCGTCCTGCCGAAGAAGACGGTGTCGGTCTTCTTCGACGCGGACAACCCGGGACAGTGGATGCTGCACTGCCACAACGCGTATCACGGCGAGGCAGGGATGATGGCGCTCGTGGCCTACGAGGGCTGAGCTAGGGCGTGTTGCGAAAGTCCCTCCTGGCCCGCGACGCCTGACATGCACGCTCGCTGCGTTGTCGGAGTCATCCAAGTACGGCCAGTACGAGGATGATCCTCCGCCTTGCGCGCACGCACCAGACGCCGCAGGCCCCGCCCTGCGGGTGGACGGAGCTACTTTCGCAACCCGCCCTAGTGCCGCCCGCGGGCCGGGCGCCCCCTCCAGGGAGCGCCCGGCCCGCGCGGACGGACCGTCCCGACACCGTCCCACGCGGACGGCCCCGAGCAGCGAAGGGGCGTGGCCGGTTCCCGCAGCGAACGCGCGTACGGCCCCGTCCACCGCGCCGTGCGCCGCACACCACCCGTGAGCAGCACCCGAGCGCGGCAGCGGGAGGCGCCTCAGCCGCCGTGGTGATTCTTCCGGGACGGCTTCACCGTCGTGGAGGAGGCGGGTGTCTGGGCACTCGGTGTGGCGGAGGCGGCGGGGGTGTCGCTCCCGCCGGCCGACGGATTCGGCGACGCGGACGGGGAGGTGCTCTCCGTGGGTTCGGCGGGCTGCGGCGTCTGGCCGAGTGGCGTCAGTACCGCATCGGTGACCAGCCCGTCACCGCTCGTCGTCAGGGTGACGGGGTTGGAAACATTGAGGAGCGTGTCGCAGCCCAGGTCGGTGAACGTCCCCTCGGCGCGTGCGGCGAGGAAGGCGAACAAGTTCGGCGCCGTTCCCGGGTCCGGCGACGGCGCCTGCTCGAAGATCGCCTTGGCCGTGAAGACTCGCCGGATGCCGGCCGGGTCGTCGAAGAGGGTCCTGCAGTAGGCAGCCCCGTCGCCATCGCCGTCGGCACCGATCGGGGCCATGTTGACTCCCGCGCGGTACGCATTGGTCTTCTCTGCGCTTGCGCGGCCGTCGACAAGGGTCATCGGGTCGTTCTGCGGGATCAGCGCGATCGGTTCTTGCTGGTTGGCC
This sequence comes from Streptomyces sp. NPDC059169, assembly GCF_042755225.1. NCBI lineage: Bacteria > Bacillati > Actinomycetota > Actinomycetes > Kitasatosporales > Streptomycetaceae > Streptomyces > Streptomyces sp. NPDC059169. Next base: position 127,867 of record NZ_JBHZCF010000009.1, read on the forward strand.
GCGGCGGACAGTTCGTCCAAGGCCAGCGCGGACGTGGCCTGGTTGTCGCTGGACTGGTTGGGCGCGGTGAACGGCTTGCAGCCCAGGGCCGGGTCCATGAACGCGGTCAGCAGAAGATTGTCGCTGCCGTTGGCCAGGTCGGTGGGGACGTTGACCTTCGCCGACCTGTCCCTTCCGTCGTGGCGGTGGTGGCGGTCGCCGTGGTTGTCCAGTCGCTTGGCCTTCGCCATGGCCTTCCTGCTGGCGGCGTTGTTCTGGGCGATCCGGCCGCGGGCGTCGACGAGGTAGTGGGTGACCACGTTGTCGCTCCCGTCCTGGTCCACGACGGAGAAGTCCCTCGTGGTCGGGCAGGGCAGGCCGTCCTTGGCGGTCCCCAGTGCCGGAATCGTGAGCTTCTTGTTGGCTGTCTGCTCGTTGGCGGCCTTGAAGAAGGCGGGCGCGTTGCAGTAGGCGAACTGACCGAAGATGGACCCCGGCACACCGTTGACACACTTGCCCTGGCCCAGGCTGTCGGAGCGGTCGCCGGCCCGCAGCGTCAGATTGGCGTTGTTGAAACCGAACCATATTCCGACCGTGGAGCCCGCCGGCACCGAGGGCAGGACGGGGCGCGCTGCCGGCCTCGCCCCCTTGTCGACCACCAGCGGGTTGTAGATGGTCAGTTTGCCGTCCTGGGTGAGGATCGCGGCTTCCACGAACGCCGCCTGATCCGGATTCGCCTCATGGCACGGTCCCTGCGTCGGATCCGTCGCGACGAGTTCGTAGGGCGTGGCCAGGCCTTTGGCGGTGAGCGGCTGCGGAGGGACCACCAGCGTGCAGTTCGCGTTGGGTTCGCCTACGAGTGTCGGTTGTGCGGAGGCCCGCGGGGTGCCCCGCCGGTGGTGGCTGCCCGCCGCGAACACTGATCCTGCGACGACCGCGAGGATCACCGGCCCGCCGACCAGCGCGACCGACAGCTTCGATCGCTTCCAGCGTCTGGCGTGTTCCCGCCGCAACGTGCGCGAGCCCTGTGTCAATTTCTTCCGGGGCACTGTTTTGCTCCTTGCCTTGCCTGCCATTTCCCCCGTGAGACAACCCACAACTGCACCAGAACGCGGCGCTCGTCGCACTGCCCACTAGCGCAGTGAGCAACGGGACCGATCGCGCGTCCGGCGCGACGGATCCATTCGCCAAACATGCCGGATCACGTGGCGCACGACGGTAACAGCGAGACCTTCTGGCATGCACGGCGAATTGCCGAATCGGTGGACCGCCAGGAGCAGTTGGGCCCGGGATCTGAGGTAATCCTGCGGATCCTTCCGCCATGCCGGAAACCAGCAAGAGTGTTCCGGCTCAGTGGACTTGCAGAACCGCAAGGGCGAACCTCTTTCATCCTGTTCCCCAGGAGTGAAATTGCCTGTTCAGCAGGGATGGTGGCGAGGCAGGGACGTCGTCGTTTGCGTGGTGATTCCACGCAACACGCGGTCGACCGGAGGGGCCCTATCGGCTCCGCATCCCGCCATGTTCGACGTTCCGCGGACCCTCGTGCCCGCAGACCCTCGTGCCCGCGGACCGGGGTCCGCCAGGGCGCCGGCGCCACCTTCCGCGCGCCCCGCCACCAGATCCAGCGCGGCCACTACCGACAATCCAACCGCGACCACGCCCGCCTCCGAGCACCCGACGAACGCGCCTTCGCCCAGGTGAAGACCTGGCGACCACTCCAACGAGCACATGCTCCAGCCTCCGCATCAGCCTGCCCGTCCAAGCCGTCCTCACCTAGCTGACCTGCGACTGTCGAGGAAGAAGCTCGGCGGAACCTCGATGGGATTCCATGGGAATCTGCCGCAATGTCCGGCGCGCCGCCAGAGCGTCGACTCAGACTCGTGCCCCCCTCGGGACTGCGGTGCTGAACGCACAGGCACCGCCGACCGTATCCATGGTCATGGATGCAGGGGTCCACGATCGCCGGAGGTCGCGCATGGTCCATGTCACCTGCTGTGCAGGCAGGAGTTCGCAAGCGGGTTGGGCGACAACACCACCATGCCGAGCGGTACCGGCGGTCCGCGGCGCTCCAATGGGCGGCGCCCGGAGCCGAATCGGCGACTCCCCAGCTCAACGGGCCCATCTGGACAGTCGCCACGTAAAACCGATGCGCCAAGCAGAACACCGTTGTGACGCTTGTCTCTCCAAAGGGCGGCACGTTCCCATGGAGCGCCGGCAGACACCTCTTGGCCAGCGAGAACGCCTATCCGTCAGGCACCACTTGCGATTGATGTACACCATCGGGGGTTTGAAGTGTTCGCAGAAGTGTGCTTCGTTTTCTTGGCACGCTGCAGCGAGCCCCGCCGGACCGGAAAGCCGAGTCCTGCCGCCGACCGACGGGAACAATAGACGCGAAAGCGCCGCGGGCAGGAGCGGGGGACCCAAGGTCTTTCGCCGGAACCGAAGACCGTACGCAGTGCAAGAACCACATTGCGACACGCTCGACGGTCCGGCTCGGGGTAAAGCCGAAAGGCCGTGCGCCACGGCCCGGCCGGACAACTCACGTCCGAACCCGACAGCTAACCTCGTAGGCGCCGGTGAGGACGTCACATCATGACCAAGCACCTTCCCCATTCCAAGGAACCTGCACTTCGGTCGATTTCCCCGACCCGGCAGCGGGTCGGCGGCCGAGCATCGGGCCCGGCATCGGCATCGGCTGCGAAAGACTTGACCTTCAACCACGGTTCGAAGGGCAACGAAAACGACAACCTGGCGGGGACGGACAGCTACTGGGGCGGGCGGGCGGCGTGCCTGGCCACCGATCCGGACGAGTTGTTCGTGAGGGGTGCCGCGCAGAACAGCAGCAAGATCGTCTGCACTGACTGTGCCGTGCGTACGGAATGCCTTGCGCACGCTCTCGACCAGCGCATCGAGCACGGGGTTTGGGGTGGTATGACCGAGCGTCAGCGCCGTGCCCTGCTACGCCGCCGACCGAGCGTGACCTCTTGGCGGCGCCTGTTGGAGGCGGCCCGTCTGGAACACCAACGGCAGACCGAAGCGCAGCCCTGCGGCCAGGTCTGACCCCACCAGCGCCTACGCACGACCGACCTCGGACTGTGAAGCGCCTCCCGGCACGCGGTGAGCGGGCACCAGGCCCGCACCCCTTCACAGCCCGTGCCGGTCGAGGATGCTCATCAGCGAGGTCCGTCACGTCGTTGCTGTCGCCGAGCGGCTGGCCGACCAGCCGCTCGGCCAGCCGCTCCGGATCGGTGCGCGCGACTCGTACGCTTCCAGATGGGCGTCGGCCACAGCGGCGACGGTCTGCCCCCACCACACCGTCGGAGCCGTCGATCTCCTCGTAGGCCTCTCCCAGCACCCGGATCGCCCCTCGGCCAGCCCGACCGCCTGCGCGCCCCGACCGTCGGCGGTCAGGTCGCGCCACACGCCCGCCGCCTCGGCCACCTGCTGTGCATACGCGGGGGCATCGGCGTACTCGACGTACCCGTACCGGGCACATCAGTACGGAGCCACATGGCCGTTGCCGCGGGCCGGACGCCTGCCAGGAGATGACGACCGGCGGATGACGACACCAGCGGAGGTCGTACGACCTGCGCACGCCGCGCCTCGGCACGCACACACCGCGATCAGCACGGTCATCGGGTGCAGTCGGCCCCGACGGCGCGTTAGCGCGCGACGACGGGCAGGTGCAGGCTGGAAGTGCTGCTCCGCGCCCAACGGCAGAGCCGTGAGCAGCAACGAAGGGAGCCACCTGCGGATAGCGAGGCCGGATCGTGCGGCGGAGGTGATCGGGCCCATGGTGCAGCGGGACCACTTGTTGATCGTGGACGCGAACGGGGCGGTGGCGGAGTGGAGCAAGGACGCCGAACGTCTTCTCGGGCATACCGCTGCAGACGCGGTGGGGCGACCTGCCACGATCTTGGTCGGAGGACCACCTCACGCCGGGGAGTCCGTGAGGTGCGGACGACGTGGTGCTCAGGTGTCCGGCGGGTCCGCAGGACTGGACCTGCGCGTGGAGCCGGTGCTACGCGCGGACGGATCGGTGGCCTGGGGCGTCTGGGCAGCCCGTCGGCGCGACGCAGAAGCCGACGAGGTGGGGCCCGCGATCCTGGACGCTCTGTTCACCCAGTCACCGGTGGGTCTCATGGTCGTGGACGCGGACCTGCGCGTCCTGCGCGTCAACACCGCCTCCGAAGGCATGCGCGGCGCTCCTGTCGAGCAGCTGCTCGGCCGGCCGGTCACCGAGGCCTTCGACATGGCCGACCCCGACGGAGTGAAGGCGATGGTCCGCGCAGTGCTCGACAACGGTGTACCGGTCCTCGACCGGCTCGTACGCGGCCGCCCACCGGCCGGTTCCGGCCCCGAGCACGTCTACTCGGTCTCCGTCTTCCGCCTGCAGGACGCCAGCAGCCGTGTGCTGGGAGCCGCGGCCTCTCTGGTGGATGTCACCGAACGTGAACGAGGGCGGGCACGCGCAGCCGTGCGCAACGCCGCGCGCCAGGGCATCGGCGGCTCCCTGGACGTGATCACGACCTGCCGTGAACTCGTGGACGTAGCGGTACCGGGCTTTGCGGACACCGCAGTGGTCGACATCCTGGACACCGTGGTGCGCGGGGAGGAGCCACCACTGGGGCCGCTCTTCGGCAATGAACCGATGCGGCGCACCGCCTTCAAGACCGGAACCGGACAGCCACAGGCATACCCGGTGGGAGGCACCAGCAGGTTCCCCTTCCCGACTCCTTACACGCAGAGTCTGGGTGACCTCGAACCTCGACTACTGAGTGTGGACGAGACCACCCCGTGGCTGGCCGCCGACCCGGGGCGCGCGCAGTTGATGCGCATCGGCGGGGTGCACTGCATGATCGTGGCTCCGCTCGTCCTGCGCGGCGCCGTGCTTGGGATGACCTGCTTCTACCGGTCGGTCCGGCCCGAGCCCTTCGCCCCCGACGACCTGATTCTGGCCCTTGAACTTGCCGCACGCACCGCCGTGTGTGTGGACAATGCCCGTCGGTACACACGAGAGCACACCATCGCGCTCACGCTGCAGCGCCATCTCCTGCCTCAGGGCCCCAGTTCCCAGACGGCCGCCGAGGTCGCTCATTTCCACCTGCCCGCCGAGGCGGGCGGAGGCTGGTTCGACGCCATACCGCTCTCCAGCGCCAGGGTGGGCCTCGTGGTTGGCGACGTAGCCGGGCACGGCATCCACACCGCCACCACCATGGGCCAGCTGCGCACCGCCATCCATGCGCTGGCCGCGCTCGACCTGTACCCGGACGACCTGCTCGCCCGCCTCAACGACACCGTGATCCGCCTGGCACGGGAAAGGTCGGCTCTGCCGCCCGCGGATCCGTTGCGCGACGAACCCGTGAAGGCCACCTGCGTGTACGCGGCCTACGACCCGCTCACCGGTGACTGCGCTATCGCCCGAGCCGGATACCCAGCCCCCGTGCTCGCCCGTCCGGACGGTACCACCGAGATCCCCGACGTCCCCGCCGGCCCTTCCCTGGGCGACGAGGAGGCACCCTTCGCCGCCACGCAGTTCCGGCTCCTCCCCGGCACCATCCTCGCGCTGTACACCGACGGCTTCCTCGCGGCTTCTCGTGCCGCCGCGGAAACAGCCCTGGGGCGCCTCCGCCGTGTGCTGTCCCGTCATGACCGCCAGTTGAACGACCTGCGCGACGATGCCGTCTACGCCCTCCAGCCCGCCCCGCCGGTGGGTGACGACGCCATCCTGCTCCTGGCCCGCGCCCGGGTTCTCAGCAAGGACCAGGTCGCCACGTGGATCATTCCTCCCCATCCGGAGGCCGTCGCCACGGCCCGTGCCCGCGCGGTACGGCAACTCGCCGACTGGAACCTGAACGGGGATTCCCTCCCTACCGAGATCATCGTCAGTGAACTGGTCACGAACGCCGTCCGCCACGGCGCACCACCAGTACAGCTACGTCTCATCAAGGATCGGAGCCTCACCTGCGAGGTCTCGGACACCAGCCCCGCCGCCCCCCACCTCCGTCACGCCCGCACGGTCGACGAAGGGGGCCGCGGCCTCTACATCGTTGCCCAACTCGCCCATCACTGGGGTACCCGGTACACCGAGCACGGCAAGACCATCTGGACCGAGCAGACTCTCTCATGACGCCGGTGCGCTGAGCGTACGGACGCTGGGGGCGGTCACCGCGGCGACCGACGTCCTGCTCCTGGGCCGCTCGCCCTTGACGCGGGCGTGAGCCCGGCGAAAGCCCCATGCCCTGCTTGCTGACCACCAAGGGATCCGCTGCCGCACAGCCGATGTCGGGATGCGGACGAGTCCGTCTGCCTCGACGATGAAGTCATGGCTCTCGTGGTTTCTGGTGCCTGTTTCGATGCGTTTCGGGCCCTGGCCGATCGGCGTGGGCGGCCAGGAGAGCAGCTGCTCAAGGCCCTGGCCTCAGCCAGGGCGGGGACTGTGGACAACCCCGAGTTCCGGGCTCCGGCTGTCGCTGCCGGTATCGGCCTGCCTGCTGCCGCCTCGCTCGGACTGGCACGCTACGACGCGGACCTCGCCACCCCGCTCGGCCGCCGTCCCGTCCGGGTCCGCGCGGCGACGGCGTACTTCTCCGCCCCGGGCGGACGGCATCTCACCGACGTGGAGCGCGAGCTGGGCGGCACAGGTGCCACGGTTTCACCGGACGGCGAGACCTCAGTGCAAGCCCTGCGCTGCCTCGGGTACCGGCACACGGGCCGACACGGCCGAGCCCGGCTCACCGCCCGGATCAGCGAACAGACAGCCCCCGGCCGGGTCTTCTGCTCCTTCCACTTCCCCACGAACGGGGTGAACCGCCTCACCTCCGGCCACGCGGACACCGTCACGTGCTGCCCCGAGTACAACGTCACGGCCGTGCGGGTGGCGACACCGTGACCCCGTCATGCCAAGGTGTCCGACCATGGGTACCGGAACTTCCGTACTGACACCGGGCGGTGACCGGAGCCACGGCCGGCAACCGCCCGCCGGGGAGGACGGTACCGCCGTCCAGACCCTCGCCACCCGGGATGTCTTCCCGGCACTGGCCACCTCGCCACAGGGACTGCCGTCGACGGACGCAGCGTCGCGACGCGACCGGTTCGGGCCCAACGAGCTGCCGCCCGCAGAGCGGAGGGGGCTGTGGCGAGACCTCGCCGGACAGTTCACGGACCTCTTCGCCGTTGTCCTGCTCGTCGCGTCGGCCATCACGTTCCTGGCGTACGGGCTTCAGGAGCCCCGTGACCCGGGCACTCTGCAACTGGCCATGGCCATTCTGGGCGTTGTGGTGCTGAATGCTGCGATCGGATTCGCGCAGGAGTACTCGGCCGAGCGGACGGCGGAGTCGCTGCAGGCGATGGTGCCGCACACATGTCGGGTGCTGCGCGACGGGGAGCGACAGGAGCTGCCCGCACGTGATCTCGTGCCCGGAGACGTCGTCGTTCTGGAGGCGGGGGACGCGGTGTCGGCGGACTGCCGGCTCGTCGAGGCACACGAGGTGTCGGTGAACAACGCGGCACTGACGGGAGAGAGCGACGCTGTCGGACGAACCGGTGAACCGGTGGCCGCCGGTCCGGTACTTCAGGCACGTAACTGCGTCTTCATGGGCACCGATGTCGTGGCGGGTTCCGCGAAGGCGGTCGTGTTCGCCACGGGCCCTGCGACCGAGTTCGGGCGCATCTTCCGGCTCACGGCTGCGGCGCCGCGGCAGAAGACCCCGCTACAGCGCCAGGTCGCCTCGATGGCCCGCCGGGTGGCGGGCACGGCGCTGGCGATCGGTGCGGCCCTGTTCGCAGTGCGCGTTCCCACGGGCCAGCCGTTCGTCGAGACCTTCGTCTTCGCCCTCGGGGTGATGGTCGCACTCGTCCCCGAGGGACTGCCCGCGACGCTGTCCGTGTCGCTGGCGATCGGCGTACGGCGCATGGCCAGGCGGCACGCGCTGGTCAAGCAGCTGCTTGCGGTCGAGGCCCTTGGCTCCACGACCGTCGTGTGCACGGACAAGACCGGGACACTGACCCAGGCGGAGATGACCGTCGTCCAGCTATGGGCCGGGGGCGCGTCACACGCCGTGTCCGGTGTGGGGTACGCACCCACCGGCGAAGTTGCCGATCCGCTCCCGGTGCGCGAACTGCTCCGGGCTGCGGGGCTGTGCTGCAACGCCCGGCTCGTCCGTCCCACCGACCGGAAGGGCTGGCGGGTGCTCGGCGACACCACCGAGGGTGCACTGCTCGTCGCCGCGGCGAAGGCCGACCTGGATCTCGCCGCCGAGGGAGCTGCCGCGCCACGGGTGACCGAGTACCCCTTCGACTCGGCCCGCAAGCTGATGAGCACCGTGCACAAGACTTCCGACGGGTACAGCGCCTACGCCAAGGGCGCACCCCAGGAGCTCCTCGCCCGCTGCACCGCGATCGACTGGAGAGGCGAACGACAACCGCTGACCGATGAACTGCGCGCTGAGGTGACCGCCGCCAACGACCAGCTGGCCTCCCAAGGGCTGCGCGTACTGGCGGCGGCGTCGCGGCCCGTGGCCGAACCTCGCCCCACCCGGGACGAGGTCGAAACGGGGCTCACGTTTCTGGGCCTCGTCGGCATGCTCGACCCACCGCGGCCGGACGTCAGCGACGCCGTCGAAGCCTGCCGGCGGGCCGGGATCCGCATTGTCATGGTTACCGGCGACCATCCGCTGACCGCGGAGGCCGTCGCCCGCCGGGTAGGGATCGTGCGCCGGCCCGCGCCCACAGTCGTGACCGGCAGCCGGCTGGACGCGCTCGACGACGACGGCCTTGACGCGCTTCTTGCCGACTCGGGCGAGCTGTTGCTGTGCCGGGTCAGCCCCGAACACAAGATGCGGGTGGTCACCGCCCTGCAGCGGCGCGGTGAAGTCGTCGCGGTCACCGGAGACGGCGCCAACGACGCCCCTGCCCTCAAGCACGCGGACATCGGCGTGGCGATGGGTGCTTCCGGCACCGATGTGGCCCGGGAAGCCGCGGTCATGGTGCTGCTCGACGACTCGTTCGCCTCCATCGCGGCGGCGGTCCGGCTCGGCCGGTCGGTCTACCAGAACGTCCGCAAGTTCCTCGTCTACGTCTTCAGCAGCAACATCGGCGAGCTCGTGCCGATCGTGGCCGCGACCTTCGCGGGGTTCCCGCTGGTGCCGATCACCGCGGTGCAGATCCTCGCGATCGACCTCGGCTCCGACGTCCTGCCGGCGCTCGCGCTCGGTGCCGAGCCGCCGGAGCCGGACGTCATGGACCGCCCGCCGCGCTCCCGGCAGGAACGGCTTTTCTCCACCGCCGTGATGGGACGCATCCTCTTCCTGGGCGGCATCCAGGCGCTCGGCGTGACCGCGGTGTTCTTCTGGCACATCCATGCCTCCGGAATCCCGTATGCCGACTTCACCGAGGACTCTCCCGTCTACCGGGAGGCGCTCACCATGGTCCAGGCCGGGATCGTCCTCAGCCAGTTCTTCGTCGCCCTGGCGGTGCGCACCGATCGGCAGAGCGTGTTCCGGATCGGGCTGCTGTCCAACCCATGGCTGGTGGCTGCCGGCGGCATCGGCATCGCCCTGATGGCCGCGATCAGCTATGCGCCCCCGTTGCAAGCCCTGTTCAACACCGCGCCGCTGGACGCCATCGACTGGGCGGTCCTCGCGACTCTCGGCGCGCTGCTGCTGGCCGCCGAGGAAAGCCGCAAATGGTGGCTGCGGCGCCACCAACCGCATGGCCCGAAGGGAGAGGAGCAATGAGGGTGATCATCGCGGGCTGCGGGCGGGTCGGGTCCACGCTCGCCGTCCAGCTGGCCGCCGAAGGCCACGACGTACGTCTCATCGACCGCGCGTCCAGGACCCGCAGACTGCTGCCCACCGGCTTCCCGGGGCAGTTCCACGAAGGCAACGGTTACAGCCGGACCGTCCTCGAAGGGGCCGGAATCGAGCACGCCGACGCATTCGTCGCGGTCACCTCAGGGGACAACAGCAACATCGTCGGCGCCCGGACCGCCAAGGAGACCTACCGGGTCCCCATCGTCCTCGCCCGCATCTACGACCCCCGTCGCGCCGACATCTACCGCGAGCTGGGCATCCCCACCATCGCCAGCGTCCGCTGGAGCGTGCATCAGATCCACCAGATGCTGCTGCACCGCCACCTCACCCCGGAGCTCACCTTCGGCAACGGCGAAACCCTGCTCGTCCGCTCCCGGCTCCCCGCCTACGTCACCGGCCGACGGCTGACCGAGTTCGACGTCGACGGGGAGATCCGCGTCGTCGAGGTCACCCGCGGGGGCCGCTCACTCGTGCCCGCGCACAGCACCCCCTCCGAGCCCGGCGACCTGGTCACCTTCGCCGTCGCCGCCACCGCCCTCGGCCGCCTGCGCGGCTTCCTGGACAAGGAGCTCGGGACATGAAGGCCCTCATCGCCGGTGCCGGCCGCCTGGGCACCCAGATCGCCCAGGTCCTCGCCGCCGCCCGCAACGACGTCACCCTCGTCGACATCGACGACGGCCGCATCGCCGAACTCGCAGGCCACCTGGCCGTTCGCCTCGTAGAAGGGGACGCCTGCGAACCCGCACTCCTGGAACACGCCGGCGCCCACACCACGGACCTCGTCATCGCCGCCACCGGCAATGACGAGGACAACCTCGTGATCAGCCTTCTCGCCAAACGGCAGTTCGCTGTCCCCCGCGTCGCCGCGCGCGTGAACGACGTGGAGAACACGTGGCTCTTCGACCAGCGCTGGGGCGTCGACACCGCAGTTCCCGCCGCCATGCCTCTCATCTCCCTCATCGAGGAAGCCACCGGCGCCACCGACACCGTCGCTCTCATGCGCCTGAGCAAAGCGGGCGTCGACGTGATCGAAACGGCCATCACGCCGCAGTCCCGTGCCGCAGGCCGCACACTCGCCGAGATCACGCTCCCCGCAGGCAGCGTCATCGCCACCGTGATCCGCGAAGGCCAACCCACCGTCCCCTCCCCGCAGGTGCGGCTCCAGCCCGGCGACGAGCTCCTCGTCGTCTCCCATGCCGCCACTGAGCAGGAGATCCACGCCGCCTTCCAGTGACTGCCCTGGGCCCTCGGGCCTTTGTCACCGGCAGCCCGGTCACACCGCCCACCGTCACGGGAACGCGCTTTCGTGCGCGCTCTGTTCGAGGGCGAGGCCGACGCCGGCCGGCACCCTCTCCAGCCGTGGGACGAAGTGGTGCGCAACAACGAAGTGGTGCGCAACATACGAACCCTCTGGCGCGTACGAGGTCCCCTCCCCGACGATCCGGGCCGCACCCGCGCGGCGGACCTGGGTTTCTCGTATCCCGTACGCATTCCGGCGAAGTGGAGGCGACCGGTCAGGGACCGAGCAGCCGCCGGGGTGGACCAGGGCCCGAACGGCCCGGGAGCACGGCCGATGGGCCCTGGCGCCCCTCCCGGTACGCGTGGAGAGTGGGAGAGTCCAAGGAGGTGAGCCACGGTGATGTACTGGAACGGTGGCTGGGCCTGGATGGCCTTCATGCCCCTGTTGTGGATCGCGTTGATCGGTCTCGTGGTGTGGGCGGTCGTGCGCCTGACACAGCACTCGTCCGGTCGCCACGCCACGGAACCCCGGTGGACAGCGAAGGAAACTCCGGAGGAAGTCCTCGATCGCCGCTTCGCTTCCGGCGAGATCGATGCGGATGCGTACTCCGAGGCACGCAAACACCTCGCCGCCCATCGACAGGTGCCCCCGTGACCAGGCGGCGTGACCGCTGGCTGCCACTGACCGTGCTGGTCGCGGCGCTGGCCGTGCTGGTCGCCTCGATCGTGTGGGTCGCCGGTAGTGACATCGGGCGGCCCGGCCCGACGGCGATGACGGGCGCAGTCCCTGGCCACGGACCGGTGCGCAACCTGGACGACGCCGAGCGGGCAGCCGGACGCTTCGCCGACCGATGGGATCTGCGCGTCGGGGAAGTCATGGAGTTCAGCAACGGCTACTACGCCGAACTCCGCACGCCCGGCGGAAAGGGTGCCACCGAGGTTCTCATCGATCCGGACAACGGCGTCGTGCAGTTGGAGTTCGGCCCGGCCATGATGTGGAACACCGCCTACGGGATGATGCCCGCCCGCGACCGGACCGGCGCCACGACGGTCGAGCCCCGCCAGGCGGTGCGGATCGCCGACCGGTGGCTGCGGGAGCACCGTCCCGACCTGCACGCGGCTTCCCCCGAAGCGTTCCCCGGCTACTACACCCTGCACACCCTGCGGGGCGACGACATCGTCGGCATGCTGTCGGTCAACGCCCGTACCGGCGCAGTGTGGGACCACACCTGGCACGGACGTTTCATCCAGATGCAAGAACACCCGGAGCCCCGGTAACGCGCAACTCCCCAAACTCCCCGGGATAGGAAACCAGACCTCACCGCCGCTTCCCTCACGAGTTGTGCAGGAGCGCGGGCCCACGCGCCGGAGTCAGGCTCGCTGCGGGATGACGGCGACCGGGCAGTGGGAGTGATGCAGCAGTGTGTGGGCGACCCTGCCGAGTTGCAGACCGAAGTGACCGTGCCGCCTCATAGCGCCGACGACGACCAGGTCGGCATCGGCCGATGCGTCCACGAGGACCTTGTGGGCGGGGCCTTCGACCGGATGGCGGTGTGCATCAACCTGGGGGTGGTCTACATCGCGCAGCGCGTCGGTGAGAACGGTCGAGGCCCTTTCCTCATGGACCCGCTTGGCATCGTCCACGACGAGGGGTTGGTCCGCGTGCTCATGGGCCGGGCTGCGCCAGGCCCGCACAGCGTGCAGGGCAGAGCCTCGCACCTCGGCCTCACGGAAGGCGAAACGTACGGCGCCCGAGCCCTCGGTCGAGTCGCCGACACCGACCACCACCCGCCCGAAAGTTCCCCGCCGGTTCCGCTCCGAGCCACGGACGACGACGACCGGGCACACGGCACGGGCGGCTACCGTGAGGCCGACCGATCCCAGCAGCATTCCGGCCAGTTCGCCACGGCCACGGGAACCCGTGACCAGGGCGAAAGCCTCGTGTCCCACCCGCAGCAGCACGGACACGGCATCGTCGGGCAGTACTTCGCCCGACACCTTCACCTCTGGATTGTGCAGCCGGGCGCGTTCCGCGCTGGACGCGATGATGTTCTCCGCCATGACCTCTTCGGCGGGACGATCGGTGCCAAGGGACGGGCGGCTGCCCTCGTAACGCTCCCACAGAGAGGCGTGAACCATGTGCAGAGGCAGCCCGTGGCGGGCCGCTTCGTCGACCGCCCAGTCGAGCGCCTGCAGGCTGGACTCCGATCCGTCGACACCCACGACCAGCGGGAGCACCATGTTCCCCACCGCCTTCCTCTCCGGCCTCTGCGAGCGCCCCTGTGAATACGGTCGCACCCCCCGGGTCCCACCGCGACACGCAGGACCGGCTCTCGGACACGTTCGGACGGCCTTCGGCCGGGTTGCACCGGGCCGGTTTGCGGCGATGGTGGAGTCATACGGTTCAGCCCGCCTTCGTGCCCTTCCAGGGCCGGCCCGACGACCGCCGCACGCCGACCACACGCTGACACGAGAGGAGGTGTGAGGTGCCCGAGACCCCGCACATCGTGAGCGACGTGATGACCCTGACGGTGGTGGCCGTCGGGCGTGACGCGCCCTTCAAGGAAATCGTCCGGACCATGGACCAGTGGAAGGTCAGCGCCCTACCGGTCCTGGAGGGCGAGGGGCGCGTCATCGGTGTCGTCTCCGAGGCCGACCTGCTGCCCAAGGAGGAGTTCCACGAGGGGGCCACGAGCCTCTTCGAGCAGCAGCGGCCGGCCGACGTCGCCAAGGCTGCAGCAGGGACCGCCAGTGAGCTGATGAGTACCCCTGCGGTCACGGTGCACCCCGACGCCACCCTGGCACAGGCAGCGCGGATCATGGCTGTGAAGCACGTGAAGCGGCTCCCCGTGGTCGATGACGAGGGCATGCTGCAGGGCGTCGTCAGCCGAGCTGATCTGCTGAAGGTGTTCCTACGCTCGGACGAGGAGATCGAGGAGGAGGTCCGCCGTACGGTGATCGCCTACCTCTTCCCCGCGTTCAGCCACGCCATCCACGTGAACGTCCACGAGGGGGTCGTCACTCTCCGCGGCCAGATCCGCGACACCTCGCTCGTGTCCGTTGCGACGCGCCTCATCGGCGCGGTGGAGGGAGTGGTCGGCGTCGAGTCCCGTCTCACCGGCGAGTCCACGACTCCGGAGTGACACGTACGGCGAAGTCCGGGGCGCAGGGGTCCCGGCCCTGCCAGAGCCAGGGTTCGACCCCTGCGCCCCGGCCCCGGCTCGTCCGTGCCCGTCGGAGAGGACTCACCGGTCTCCCGGCGTCGTAGTCCTCGGCTCCAGATCGGCCTGCTGCCCGTCACAGACGAAAGCGCCCGGACCAGCGGGGCTCCACCAGCTCCCACTCAGCGTCCCACTGGGCGTACCGTCTGCGGTCCAGCATCAGGCGCATGCCCGCCCCTGCCGCGAAGAGGCCGGAGGCCACGGCGACCGCCGTCATGCCACCCACAAACCAGCCGGTGGCCGTCGCGTTCTGCACGGTCATCGGCGGACTGCTGACGGTTCCATCCCGGTCCACCCAGATCCGAACGGTGGCATCCTCCGGCGTACCAGACGTCAGGAGGGCGGTTCCGGTCCGCTCCTTGCCGTTCTTGTCGGTCCAGCGGACCTGCGTCCATTGCTTCGTGCCCTCGGCGTTGCCCCGTGCTTCCTCGATATTCGACGTCTTTCGGGCGGCTTCCTCGGCATTCGACGTCACTCGGGCGGTGACCTCCTGCCGCTGCGCCGACTGGACCTGCACGGTGTGCATCGAGGACTCGTATGCCGCAAGCCCCGCGCTGAGGGAGGCCACCGGCAGTCCGAAGGCCAGTACGAGCATCAGGCAACGGAAGAACCAGGATTCGATCCTGTCGGATGTACGCCTCAGCGGGTTCGCTCGCCTGGACGGCTCCTCCTGGTGCGGCGGCTGCGGACTGGATGCGTACGGCGAACCTTGTGCACTCATGGTCTGGCCTCCAGCAAGTGGCTGGTGCGTTCGCCCATCACCATCGAACGGCAACAGACCTCGATCACAGGGGCCGAAGGTCCCTGTGATCGGTCTTCCGGCCCCCAGGGGCCGGCCACCGACGTGGTCCGTCCCCCGGCAGGGGCAGTCGTGTCTGCGGAACGACCGCGATCGGGCACGGTGCGTGCCGCAGCACCGCGTGGTTGGTCAGGCCCGGTTACCGGCCGAGGCGTCCACGCCGCCGGTGGGCACCGACGCCGACCACCAGGGGAATCGCCACTGCTCCTGCCTCCTCCACGTGCCGGACTCCACACCGTTCGGAGCTCGGCCACGCCGGGGTCCACATGCGCCCCAGGAGGCTTTGGGGTACTCCTCGAATGAGAAGGGACCGTACGCGCCATGCCGGGACAGTCTGGACAGACCGGCCAGTCCGGACATGGACGACTCACACGTTGTTCCAGCTTCGTACGAGAGGGAGGCAGCCGCCATGGAGCCGGTCATCACCGTCGGTCTCGACGGCTCACCCGAGAGCCTTGCCGCCGCCCACTGGGCCGCCGATGAAGCCGAGCGGAGGGGGCTCACCCTGCGTCTGCTGCACGCGTGGCCCCTGCTGGCGCCGGAACCGACCCGCATCCCCTCGGAGATCGACCAGAACTACTGGGCGAAGCGGGTCGTGCACAACGCTCGAGCGGAGCTCCAGGCACGCCACCCGGGCCTCACCGTCGTCGGAAACCTGGTCGCCGATGACGCCCAGGACGCACTGCTGCGAGCGGCCTCGGAGTCCGAGATGATCGTCCTCGGTTCACGGGGGCTGAGACCAGTCGAGAGCTACTTCCTGGGCGACATCAGCATGCCCGTGGTGGGTCGGGCCGAGCGGCCCGTCGTCCTGGTACGTACCGAAGCACACGAGGGAGGACCACCGCCCGCACCAGATGCGTCAGGTGCCGTTGTGGTGGCACTGAAACTCCACGGACCATGCGACGACCTGCTCGAATTCGCCTTCACCACGGCTACGGCACGGGGCGTGCCTCTTCGTGCCGTCCACGGCCGAACCGTGCCGCTCCACGCCTACACCCCCTGGGGCACGGACCACGACGTCACCGATGAGGTCAGACGGGATGCGCAGAAGAGCCTGGACCGGGCTCTGCGCCCCTGGCGAGAGAAGTTTCCGGGCGTGGAGGTGGTCGACCGCCTCCGTCTCGAAAGCCCGGCCAAGGCCGTCGTGCAGGCTGCCGAACGCGCTGGCCTGCTCCTGGTCGGGCGACGCGAGCACCGTCCCCCCTTGGCGCCGCGCCTGGGCCCCGTGGCCGAGGCCGCCATCCATCACGCGCCGTGCCCTGTCGCCGTCGTCCCCCATGGCTGAGCCGAACCCCCGCAGGGAGCCGACGACGCAGTCGGACGCGTCCGTGCTCCGGACCGTCACCGGCACCGTCACCGGCACCGGCACCGGCACCGGCACCGACGCTCCACCGCTTCCCCGCGCCGAGGTGCGCGAGACTCACACGTCGATCGTCTTCTTCGTCGGTGACCGTGCCTACAAGCTCAAGAAGCCGCTCGATCTGGAGTTCCTGGACTACACCACCGTGGCGGCCCGGCGGGCCGCATGCGAGCGGGAGGTCGCTCTCAACCGCCGCTTCGCCCCCGACGTCTATCTGGGCGTAGCGGAAGTCCACAGCCCGGACTCGGAGGCACCCGAACCGCTCGTCGTCATGCGCCGCATGCCGGCGGACCGCCGCCTCTCCCTGCTGGTACGGGAAGGAGCCGCCGTTGACGACGTGCTCAGGGCCGTCGCCCGACAGCTCGCCACCCGACACGCGGACGCCACCCGAAACCGAGAGGTGGACCAACACGGCACCCGGGACGCGCTGTTGGCACGCTGGACAGCGAGCTTCGCACAGGTCCGCGAGCTGGCCGTCGACGGCCCCGTGCTCGACGGCGTGGCAGACGTCGAGCGGCTGGTGCGCCGCTATCTCGCCGGCCGCAAGCAGCTGTTCGACACGCGCATCGAGCAGGGCCGAGTGGTGGACGGCCACGGCGATCTGCTCGCCGAGGACATCTTCTGCCTCGACGACGGCCCCCGTCTCCTGGACTGCCTCGAGTTCGACGACAAGCTGCGCTACGTCGACGGCCTCGACGACGCCGCCTTCCTCACCATGGACCTGGAACAGCTCGGAGTCCCGGACGCCGCGGCCTTCTTCCTCGCCCAGTACAGCAAGTACTGCGGTGACCCCGCACCACCGTCCCTGTGGCACCACTACGTCGCCTACCGCGCCTTCGTCCGCGCCAAGGTCTCGCTGATCCAGGCGAGTCAGGGCGCACCCGGTGCGAAGGCAGCGTCACGGCGACTGGTCGCGACGGCGCTGCGTCACCTGCGTTCCTCCGCGGTCGGTCTGACGCTCGTCGGCGGCCTGCCGGGCAGCGGGAAGTCCACGCTCTCGGGCGCGTTGGCCGATCGGTTGGGCGTCACACTGCTCAGCAGCGACCGTCTCCGCAAGGAGCTGGCGGGAGTTCCGGCGGAGGAGTCCGCAGCCGCTGGCTACGGCGAAGGCTTGTACACGCCCGAGTGGACCGCGAAGACCTATGCGGCCCTCCTTGGCCGCGCGTCCACGCTGCTGTCCGCAGGGGAGTCCGTCGTCCTGGACGCGACCTGGTCCACAGCGGGACAGCGCGAAGCCGCCCGGCACATGGCCGAACACACCAGCGCCGATCTGGTGGCCCTGCACTGTGAGGTTCCGGGCGACGTGTCGGCGTCTCGCCTGAGCAGCCGCCCACCCGGCCCGTCCGACGCCGACCTCGATGTGGCCACCGCGATGGCGGCTGCAGAGCCGGCATGGCCCGAAGCCGTCACCATCGACACCAGCGGCACCCTGGAATCCGCGGTAGAGCAGGCGCTGGCGGCCGTACGCCCGTGGGCCACCGGACAGGCCCCCGTCTTCCGCCGCCCCTATGGGGAGCCGGACTGAGGAGAGTCGTCCCGATGCCAGTGGCCCGCCGACGAAGACGCGGTCCTGCTCGCCGACATCCTTCCCACCGCCCGTGAGGTCGGGGTACGCAAACGGACGCGTGGGCCCAGGAGACACCCTCACCGTTGTGGACGCAGGTCCCGTTCGGCCAGGCGTCGGCTCACCCCGAAGAAGCGCAGCCGCAGATTGTCGGGCGACATCTCCTCGTACAGGCGCAGGATCTCGTCCCGGTCGTCCGGCCCTGCCCGCCGTATCCGCACGGTCGACCCGTCGGTGAGCAGTGCGTGCGCCTGCGGCTCGATATCCGTCATGGCACGTGTCTCCTCGTAACCGATGCTGTCACCGACGTCCGGATCGGGCACTACGCGTCCGAGCGCCACCCGGGGCAGCGACGAGGGCCCGACGGTCCGGGGAGGGACACGCTGCATGGCCGTGCGGGGTGTGGCGAGCCAGACTCGATGGCAGAGGCACGACCGCCATCGGCCCCGCCAGGCCGTGAACGCGCCCGGCGGTCGGCGTGCCGAAGCGACCCCGCTGTGACGATGGGAAGGCCTGATGAGCAACACGGGAAAGATCGACGTCACGTTCGACGGCGGTGAGTCGTACCGGATCGGCGTCCGCGGGCACGAGCTGCTCGTCGATCAGCCGACCGAGACGGGAGGGGACGACCGCGGCCCCACCCCGGTCGAGCTGTTCGTCGCCTCGCTCGCGTCGTGCATCGCCTACTACGCCGGCCGCTATCTCGAGCGGCACGACCTCCCCCGGGACGGTCTGCAGGTCACGGCGGAGTTCGCCATGGCGGACGACCGTCCGGCTCGGGTCAGCGGGGTGCGGATACGGGTGGTCGCCCCCGGCTCCTTGACCGACACCCGACGGGAGGCGCTGCGGGCAGTGGTGCACCACTGCACTGTCCACAACTCACTCTCGCGGCCGCCCGAGGTGTCGATTGACGTGGTCCCGGCTTGATCGTCCACGGTCGGCGATCAGCCCTAGGGCATGTTCCGGGGCCGGCCTCGCCTTCGCGGCCGGCCGGGTCGACGAGCGGCGCTTGCGCCGTGTGACGCCGCGTACGTCGCGCTCGCGCATCAC
Organism: Streptomyces sp. NPDC059169; assembly: GCF_042755225.1. Lineage (NCBI taxonomy): Bacteria > Bacillati > Actinomycetota > Actinomycetes > Kitasatosporales > Streptomycetaceae > Streptomyces > Streptomyces sp. NPDC059169. The sequence goes on from NZ_JBHZCF010000009.1 coordinate 146,891, forward strand.
GCGGGCGATGCGCTTGCGGTTCACCCGCCGCCGCAGGAGTCGCAGTTCAGCGTGACTGCGCGGGACACCGTAGGTGTGGCGGGAGGCGGTGTGCAGCACCGTGATCTCGTGCCCGAGCGCGTCGTCGTCGGCCTCCCGGGCGGCGGGCGGCCTCGCCGTCACACCACGCGGAGCGAGGACGAGCGGGCAACCTTCAGGCCCCGGCACAGCAGAACGACCGGGCAGTTCGCCTTCTCCGCGTGGATGAACCGGTACAGCTCGCTCACCGGTCGTGCCCCTTCCTCTGGAACCTCGGGTCCCCGTCAGGTGTCCACGATCAAGCACGATCAAGGGGAAGTTTCGAGACCGTGGTGACCGCGCGGGCCGGACACGAGTCGGCGTGATGGCGCCCGTACCACCCTGTCGCGGTCCACCTGGCCGCCCCGGCCGGCCTCCGGCACGGACGCGGCGTCCGCCCGGTAGCCGACTGGACGTCATGATGCGACGTCCACCAGTACCTTGCCGACCGCGCCGCTCTCCACCGCTCGGTGCGCGTCGGCGGTACGGTCGAGGGGAAAGCGGATCAGCGGCAGGCCGTGCTCCTCGCCGACCGGCAGTGCACCGCCGCGGACGGCGGCGGCGACGTCCTCGACGGCCGCGGCGCGTGCCTCTGGACCGGCCGTGAACAGCACGAGGAACTGAAAGCGCGTGTTGAGCACCATGTTCTGCAGCACGTCCAGTTCGACCGGCTTGCCACCGTCGTTGGCGTAGGTCGCGATCGTGCCGCGCGTCCGCAGCACGTCCAGGTCCAGTGCGAGGTTGGCACCGAGCGCCACCTCGGCGACGATGTCGACGCCGTCCGGGACGATCTTGCGAATCTCGGCGCCCGGGTCGCCCTCGCGATAGTTGATCACGTGGTGGGCCCCGGCGGCGGTGGCCAGCCGCGCCTTCTCCGGGCCGCTGACCGTGCTGATCACGGTGGCACCGGCCCATCGGGCGAGCTGGATCACTGCGTGCCCTACCGCCCCGGCCCCGCCTGCGGCGAGCACCACCCTGCCGTCAAGCGCCCCGGGCTGCAGGCGGCGCGGCCCGCCCTCGGCGACGGTGAGTGCTCGGTGAGCCGTGAGCGCGGGGACGCCGAGTGAGGCGCCGGCGTCGAACCCGGTCTGGTCGGGCAGCGGCACGGCCAGATCGGCGGGCACGACGGTGAACTCGGCTGCGGTGCCGGTAGGCCGCCCGGCGGCGGCCATGAACAGCCAGACCCGCTGACCGACCCTGCCCTGATCGATCCCCTCACCGACGGCGTCGATCGTGCCGGCGCCGTCGAGGTGCGGGGTGACCTCGGAGAAGTGCTTGGGGTGGCCGACACCGGAGCGGGCCTGCCAGTCGGTCGGGTTGACCCCGGACACGGCGACCCGGACGCGAACCTCGCCGGGGCCGGGGGCGGGCAGGTCACGGTCGACGAGCTGAAGAACGTCGGGGGCGCCGTTGTCGCGGTAAATGATGGCCTTCATGATCCGTCCTCGGGGGTCCTTGCAGGTGTGGTCGCGGCCCGGTCGTGCGGGTTCCGGTCAGCCGATGGGGATCTCGTTGGAGCGGGACTCGATGGCATCGAGGGTGGCGAGGGTCGCGGCGTCGAAGGTGATCTCGCCGACCGCCATGTTGGCCTCCAGGTGGGCGGAGTCTGCGGTGCCAGGGATGAGCAGCACGTTCGGGGCACGGTGCAGCAGCCAGGCGAGGCCGACCTGGGAGGGCGTGACGCCCAGGGACACGGCCACGGCGTGCACGGCCGGCTCGTCGACCGCTTTGGGCAGGCCCGGGAAGGCACCGCCGAGCGGGAAGAACGGCACCCAGGCGATGCCCTCGGCCTCGCACAGCTGCAGCATGTCCTCGTCGTCGCGGGAGACGAGACTGTACGCGTTCTGCACGCAGACGATGTCGGCCGGCAGGGCGCGGCGCAGGCCGTCGAGGGTGACGCTGCTCAGGCCGATCGCGCCGATCTTGCCCTCGTCGCGCAGGGCGGTCATCACCGCGAGCTGGTCGTCGAGGTCGACGACCTGGTCGCCGTCGGCACGCAGCCCGGGGCCGGTGTCCAGGCGGCGGAGGTTGACGACCGCGAGCCGGTCGACGCGCAGGCTGCGCAGGTTGTCCTCGACGCTGGCGCGCAGTTGCTCGGGCCGCTGTGCCAGGCGCAGCGGCAGGCGCCCGCCGGGGTCGGGGTCAGCACCGACTTTCGTGACGACCAGGACGTCGTCCTCGGGGCGCAGTGCCTCGCGGATCACGTCGTTGGCGAACCCGAAGCCGTAGAACTCGGCGGTGTCCACGTGGTTGACGCCCAGCTCGACCGCGCGGCGCACCAGCGGGACGGCGTCGGCGCGGCGGTCGCGCAGGCGCTCGAGCTGCAAGGCGCCGTAGCCGATCCGGACAACGGTGTTGGCGGCCAACGAAGCGGTCGCGGTGGTCATGACGCTGTCTCCTCGGTCGGTGATCGCAAAGCGGTGTACAGCAGTTCGGCCTGGTAGAGCGCCATGACCCGGTGGGCGATCGGAGTGGCACGATCCCGGGCCTCGGCCGGTTCGTGGTGCTCGACCTTGACCAGCCACGCCATGACGCAGTCGTGCAGCATCGCGCGCATCCGGTCAGTCATGTCGACGACGATGTCGCGGATGGCCGGGTCGGTGGTCGCCTCACCCCAGGTCTGCACGCCGACCCGGGCCTCGGCCGGGTCGATCGCGGCGATCAGGCGGGAGAGCAGGTCGTCGGGGCCGGGCGGGGCGTCGGCCGCCGTGTACTCGCCGAGGACGTCGGCCCGTCTGGCAAGCACCTCGCGGGCGGCGGCCCGGACCAGGTCGGCCTTGTTGCGGTAGTGCGCGTAGATCGAGCCGGCCGAGAGGCCGGACTCGGCGGTGATGTCGGCGATCGAAGTCCGCTCCAGGCCGTTGCGGCCGAAGCAGCGTACGGCGGCCTCGGCGATCTGGGTACGCCGGAGTTCCTTGCGCGCGTCGGTGAGTCGCGGCACCACACCCCCACAAAAAGAATAGGCGTTCGGCTTGTAGATGCCCGACCCTAACAGAACAACCGTTCTTTTTGCGGTGCGGTGGATGACGTACGAACCGGCCCGGTCATGACGGCCCCGACCTGTTCGCGATGGGTTCGTCAGGCGGAAGGCAGCCAGTCGGTGCGCGTGGGCCCCGTCGTCGCCCCTCCGGATCCCGTTCCGCGACGGCGGAGATCCGCTCCACCGGAGTGGTCGAACCGGGAGTCACCGGTGGTGGCTCCGAGCCCGACCGCTGTTCAGCGACATGGCCGGCGGCTACTTGCCCTCGCCGTCGCCCGTCTCGTCGTCACCGTGCGGGTCGCACAGCTGCCGCAGGCCGAGCCCCCGGCGACCGTGACGGTGTACCAGTCGGGCTGCGAGGAGCCCGTCGGTTGCCGGGAAGCCGTCGGCGGCCAGCCGCTTGACGGCCGCCTCGATGCAGAGGCATTGAAGCACCACGGCGTTGAGCACCAGACCGAACGCACCGAGCGGCGCTTCGCCCCCGCCAGAACCAGGCCCTCGATGTCCGGGCGGAAACTGCTCCAGCTCACCGGACGGCGGCTCCGTGGTGAACCGCCCGCAGCGAGCCTCCCGCTCAGGAAAGATGCACTCGACGAGTTCACCACGGCACGCAGGGCCCGCCGACCAGGCACATCAGGGAGGTGCGGAACACCGCGTCTGCCGCTGTCGACGCCTCTCACTGCCTCCCGCCGGCAGGCTCGACAGGGCGGGCCCGAGGCAGCCCCTTCCGATTCCCCGCGTCCCATCAGCGTCCCCACCGCCGACCTCACCCGCCGGTCGGACCCTCCGCGCCAGCCCGGGAGAGCGCCCGCACAAGGCATAACCGCAGGTCAACGAAGCACCCAACGGGGTCTCACCGCGTCGCCGTTGAACTCACGAGCAGCGGATTCAGTCCGTTCAGGCGAAGTTCTGAATCCGCACGCCCGCTGAGACGTTTCTGCACATCAGGGACCTGCATGGTGGGGCGGGTGGGACTCGAACCCATAAGAGTGACGCCTCTCACCTGCGACGATGCCAAAATTACGGACATAGTCACCCGTTTCCATCCGGCTGGATCCTCCTCGGTCCCTCTCGGATGGCGATCGGTTAGGCGTTCGCCACACCACCCGTTCTCCGTCGCGTACGCGCCCTGCTTCCGAGGCGCACGGCGAGACTGCCACCTCGCAGCGCTATCGGATCGCCTCCGTAAAGCGTTCGCCAAGGTGTCCCTCTTGGCCGTAAGAAGTGACGCTCCGTAGTGAGGTGCGCCTTTGTCGGCGTCCGGCGGCCGGTCCAACCGAGGGCGACTCGTGGACGAATGCGACGATTCCGACGGACTCCCTCGAAGCTCATCCGAACCACAGCGGGTTGTGGTGACCGTTTCCTCGATGGAGCTTCGATGCATCCACAGGATGCCGAAGACCCTTTGCTTGGCGAATCGTTTGATCACGCCGGTATCGTGGCGCACCAGACGGCTATCTATGAGTACACGGGGTGTGGATCATGTCGTTCGAAGAGGAGTGGGGCGAGCTGAAGGCGGCCGCCGCGATGAGGCTGAACTCGGCCGGCGACAGTGGCGGTTCAGGGGCGGCGAAGGGCTCGGCCGACTACGTGGTCTCGGACGACGAGTTGGGGGACATCGGCCACGCAGCGTTCGGCCTGTTCAACGGCCTCGAGTCGACCGGTAAGCACGCGAAGGTGGCAAGTGAGACCGCTGGTACGAGCCTCAAGGGCGACGGGTTCGATACCGGCGCAGCGTTCACGGAAGTGATCGGGACATGGGAGACGCAGGTGAAGACCCTCCTTCAGGCGTGCGCCCATATCTCCAACCACCTCGACTACACGAAGGCCTCGAAGAAGGCCGACGACGAGTGGATCGAGACACAGCTGCGCATCGTCGGTCCCGTCGCCCCAGAAGCGGACGGGGCCGTTCCCGCCTCGCAGATCAGCAAGTACTTCCAGTAAGAAGCCGGCCATGCCCACCTTCGAACAGCTCCTCACTGCCAGACTCGGCCCGCTCGACACGGCGGTGACCCAGTGGACCGAGATGATCGGCAAGCTGACCTCACCGCTCCAGACCGACGCATCGGCCATGAAGACCAAGGCCGACAAGTCCAGCTGGAAGGGCGAGAACGCCACCGTCACCAAAGAGTTCGTCACCAAGACCGCCAAGGAATTCGGTGACGCCATCACCGAGGCCGAGTCCGTACGCGACCTCCTCAAGGACGCCCACACCCTCTTCAAGACAGCCCAGGACGACCTCAGGCACACATACGAGAATCCCCCTCCGGGTATCATCATCTACCCCGACGGCGTCCTCAGCCATCGAATACACCCTGACCGCCGGGCCAAGGACAGCACCGAACCCCTGGCCACCGAGGCACAGTTCGAACAGCTGCGCGGCAAGATCAACGGCATCCTGAAACGCGCCAACGAAGCCGACGAGCTCTGCGCCTGGGGCCTACGCACCCTGATCAAGCACCACCCCAACGACTTCGGAAGCACCGACCTCAGCGGTGTCGCCGACGCCAAGAGGATGCGCGCCGAGGAGCAGCAGCAGGCGGAGAACGGCCGCGAGGCCGCCAAGCTCTACGCCCGCTGGGAACACCTCGACGACGACGAGCGCGAGCGGCTCCTCACACTCGCCGAGGAAGGCAAGGACTCACCGGCCTTCGCCGAGCAGCTGATGACGAAACTCAGCTACCAGGGCCGCGAGCAGCAAGACGCCGTTCTGCTGCTCGCCAGCAGCCTGGAGTCGGGCGGCCGCGACGGCCAGCTCTCCAGCACCGACGCCCGCCTCTACAAAGCATTGTCCGGCTCCCTTGCCACCGCCACCGGACCCGACTCCTCGATCGGCTCCCCCGGTGGTGTCACCTCGGCCTGGACCGACAAGCTCATCACCACAGCCCGAGACGGCAACGGCCTGCCCACGCGCCACCCCGGCGCCATCGGGGGCGGCGCCGCGACCCTGAAGGACCTCACGGACCTGATGGCCGCCGACGTCGGCGACAAGGCGTACGACCCGAACGACAAGAACGCCTCCCCGTACGACAAGGACAAGGGCGACCCGGTCTACAGCGAGGCCTTCCTCACCGAGGTCGGCGACACCATCCGTGAGTGGGAGACGGACAACGACGACGCCTACGACGGCGTCATGAAGAACTGGCAGGGCACACAGGAAGACCCGATGAAGGGTCTGATGAACGCGATGAGCCGCAACCCCTCCGCGGCCACCGGCTACTTCGACCCGAACACCACGGACAACCTCAAGTACTTCCTCGAGGACCGTGACTGGCCGGGCGGCGCTGTCGAGGACGAGATGCCCGACGAGCTGAAGCAGACCTCGGCCCGCACCGAGTTCGGCGCCGCTCTGGAGGCTGCCGCCACCGGCCGCGAGCCGGGCAGCCCGCTGCACGCCGTCCCCACCCACCACGACGGCGCGGAGACCGCGGTCTTCGAGCGGATCCTCAAGGAATACAGCGGCGAGGACGCGCCGAAGAACCAGAGCTCCGTGCCCCTGCCCATGCGCACGAGCATGGGCAACATGATCGGTGACTACGCCTCGGACGTGCACCAGATCCTCGGCAAGAACATGGACGGGCCGACCGACTTCAACAACCTCACGATCGAGCGGGGCGACCTCACCCGTCTCATGCGCGGCGTCGCCGAGGACCCCAAGGCGTTCGGTGTCATGCACCACTCGCAGAGTGTGGTGATCGCCGAGGGACTGAACGGCTTCCCGCCGGACTCGTACCGCAAGGAGGATCCCGAGATGCGCGCCTGGGTCAAGCAGTCGGCGTCGGTGCTCGGCCACCTCGACGGCGTGCGCGGCGACGTCATCTACGACCTCGGCCAGGCAGAGAAGGACACCAACGCCTGGAACCAGAGGATGAACTACCACGCCATCGGCGCACCCCTGACGGCCATCCCCATCGTAGGCGACGCGCTCCAGCGCACGGTCGACGCCGGCACGGCCGGGTACATGAACGAGCTCAACGCCACGGTCGACGAGGAAACTCGTAAGAACATGGTCAACCACTTCGAGAACGGCGAGAACCAGATGAACGCCATGATGCGGAAGATGGCGACCGAGAAGGGCCTCACGAAGGAGGAGCTGGACGCGAGCCCGGGCGAGTACGAGGACGGTCTCCAGACGACTGCCGAGAACTGGTACCAGCAGGGCATCGAGGACGCCCAGAAGAAGATGGGACAGCCGTAGACATGGACAGGAAGTGGCTGCCGCTGACCATCGTGCTCGGCGCCGCCGGGGTGGTCGTCGTGACGGCGAGCTTCTGGCCTGACGGGGAGAAGCCGCCGCTGCCGCAGACGCTGTGTCATGGGGCGCTCAGCCGGCAGACGGCGGAACTGATCGACGACGGCAAAGGGGGCGAGGTCAGCGCGGAGGAGTGGGAGAGAAAGGGCAAGAGCACCGATCACGCGGTGTTCAAGGGGTGCCAGGTGCTGCGCGCCAACGCGGACAGCGACCACCCCCGAGGGGTCTACACCCTGATCATCGAAGACAACCGGAACGACCCTCACTACAAGCCCAAGAACTCTGTCCCACTCGGCCCCGGCGTCACCGGCTGGGCGCTTCCCGACAAGGCCGAGGCCAACCTGCCCGCCGACTGTGCCGCCCGCATGGGCTCGACGGCGCCGAACATCACGGTGGCGCTCATTGCGCCCTCGAAAAAGGGGGAAGAAGAGGAGAAGGACCTCGTCGACCGGGACGACCCCGCGATCCGCAACAATGCGGCCGTGGTGCGGGAGGCCGCCACCAAGCTCGCCAAGAAGTACGGCTGCGCCGCCTGACCGTGGCCCGACCGGTCCGCCCGCCTGCCGCCGCACCTCGCCGCCGCGGCAGGTAGGCCAGGCTCGCGGACGACACATACCGTTGACCCGATCGTCGGCGCCTGTACTGCCCCTCACGCCACCCGGAAGGCAGCGCCACCTGAAGGCCGGCGGCGACAACGGCACCGGCCCTGCCCCAGAGGGGGTGGACGGCAGTTCGAGCACGTGTCTCTTTATCGGAGCCACTGCTCCACCTCACCCAGGAGTCCTGGTCGAGGCTGGGGGGGTGTGCCCGGTAGGTGGGTGTGCCGTGGGCGCGGAAGCGGATACCAGGCAGAATCCGATTGTGACGCCGGCTCCAAGCACGGGCGATCGGCGCGGCGCCCGGAGCGCGTCCCTCCACTCTCCGCCGCAGCCGAAGCGGGCGGGCCCCGGCGCCAGCGTCTGTGATCAGATCCTTTCCACCCGGATGCGATGGCCCGCCAGGAACTTGCCCATGTCGTCGGCATCCGAGGTGAAGACGGTGACCTCGAAGCCGCGCTTCGCAGTCTTGACGGCTACGGCAGCCAGGACTGCGTCGATGGCGTCGTACTTGTGCCCATGCAGCCCAGCGGTCTTCAGCATGCCGCGGGCCAGGGAGATCACCTGATCATCAGTGTGCTCCACATCGATTCGGGACAACGCCCAGTCCCACAGCCCTTGGCGCGCACCCAGCTGAGGGTTCCACGCCTCCAGCGTGGTGAGCGCGCTGGTGACGACAGCGATGTCCAGGCGTGGAGCCGCCTTCACCAAGGCCGTCATCTGACGGTCGCCCTGGACCGTCTTCGACAGCGCTTGGGAGTCGAGGACGAAGGCGCGCCGACGCGCAGAGGGAACACCGGCGCGCTTCGAACGGCTCACGCTGCGGCGCCGGGTGAGCGGTGCTCGTCATGCCAGTCGTTGATGGCCGCGATGCGCTCCAGTGCCGCTCGCTCCTCCTCGGCCGATACAGGACCGAACTCTGTCTCCAGGCGGTCCGTCAACTCCCGGAGCCGGTCCATGGCATCCTGATGCGCCGCGGCTGCCGCGATGTAGGCAGACACCCCCCGGGCATCAACCCGCCCCTTGATCGATTCGACCAGCTCATCCGGCACCGTGATCGTAATCTTCCGAGTCGCCATACTCGGAGTATGCCACGCGGCCCCAGCTATACGCGTGGCGTAACACCAGCCGCGCACGACCCCTTCCTCCCGCCGAAACGGGGGCGCCCCATCGCCTTCCACGGCGGCCGTGGGACCACTGTTAACCCTCCCACGACCGCGAGACCAGAAAAGCCCAGGTCGCAGCCGTTCAAGGACCGCCCTGGATACGCGAACACTCACGTTCGCCACACCGCCGTGAGGCGACCGCCACACGCGAAAAGCCCCCGAAAAGCGCGTTTCCCCAGGTCAGAACGATTCTGCCGGGGGATGCTCGGTGGGGCGGGTGGGACTCGAACCCACGGCCGACGGATTATGAGTCCTTTGAGGATCTTGGCGGTCCTTGCGTCTTTACGCCGATCCATGGCGTTCTTGCAGGTTAGACACGCTGTTCAGCAACGGGATCAGCTGATCTTCGTCGGTCTGTTCCTGTCCTTGTGTCCTCAACGCGTCCTCACACGGCCATATAAGGGAGGTCTTCTTCCCCGTGGGGGGCCTGCGGCCGGCGGTCCGCGCCCATGCGACGAGCCGGTTCTCGCGAGCCGACCGGAGCCGAATGCGGGCGGCAGATTCCGGGAGCCGCACAGGTGGGAACCGTGCGCAGCGGGCAGAGCGCAGGGGCGGGCCCGATCAGTTGGCCGACGTGTTCCGGGTCATCTCGGCTGCCTCGGTGATGGCGCGTTGTCTGAGATCGCCGAACAGCTGCATCGTGACGGCGGCCAGGACGTCGTCGCCGCCAACAGTCCGCCCGTCCCCGCGGCGGGTGGACAGGGCGCGGAGGGGGTCCTTGAGCAGCGGGGCCGGGGCCGGCTCGCCCGGCACCCCCAGACTGACCGTCCCGAACCGCTTGACCCCACCCTCGCGGACGACCTTGGCCGCGTCCCCGGCCAGGGCCGTCAGGAACACGCTCGCGATTCCGTCCAGGTCGCGGACCATCGCCGGGACCGCCCTCACCCCCCGGCTCCCCAGCAGCCTTCTCACCCCGGCCTCGAACCGGTGGGCGCCGGCCACACCACTCGGTGTACGCGCCCCGCGGCGCTCACGAAGAGACACGAGCGCACCATCGGCATTGCGCACCTCGCCCATCAGGCCGTGGAAGGTCGGGCTGTGCAGGTACCACGCCGATCCCACCTCCACCTCGACGTTCCGGTCGATCGCCGAGATGAGGTCCTTGGGAATCAGCCTCGTCCTGGCCTCCTCGGCCGCCGCGCTCCTCGCGCCGTCGATGATCTCCGTCAGCACGGTCCGCGTCACCGACGCGGCGGCCCACGCGGCCGGCCGGGAGACGTGCAACGAGGTCACGCCCCTGAACACCGCTTTGACGAGCTGAGGCTTGAACGGCAGGTCGGTCACGACGGAAGCGGTCTGCGGACCTCTCCGCTCAGTGCGTAGGAGTTGCGTGGTCATCGAAGAATGCGCTTTCTGCTGTCGGAGGTGTCAGTGGCCCATGCCGCACCGGGCGGCGAGACCACAGAGCTCTGCGGAGGGCGCCGAGCCGGCACAGGGCCTGTCGGGCGGGGCCGTCGGCATACGGAGGTGCAGGCGGCCCCGCCCGGATTCTCGGCGTTCCGGCGACCGGGCTGCGGCGGGGGGGTGCCACCCGGGCGACGCGCTGTGGTGCGGCGCCGTGCCGGTCAGGCGACCTGGTGCCTGCCGACTTCCAGGAAGTGGCGCAGTGCTTCGGGTGTGTTGTCGTCGAGGGCGGCGTTGGCTGCCGCGCGCAGGGCCGGGCTGATGGACGGGTCGGCGAGGATGCGGGCGATGGCGACGCGGTCGTCCTCGGCCTGGGCGATCCGGTAGCCGGTCTCCAGCCAGGCGCGCATCGCCTCGGGGTCGTTGGCGTCCAGGAGGGCGTTGGCTTCTCGCGTCACACGCCGGCCGCTGTCCGGGTCGGCGAGGATCCGGGCTATGGCCACCCTCAGGTGGTCGGCGTCCGGCTCGTCCGCGGACGAGGACACCGCGGGCACCGTCACCGCGGTCGGTGCCGCCGTGGCGGCGAAGGACGGGGTGGCGAGCAGGAGAGCCGGGGCGAGGATGCCCGCGGCAATGCCGGGCGCTACGCGATGCAGTCGCAAGGGGAACGCTCCTCTTCGTTTGCTTCGGAGGTGAGTTGAGGACGCCTCATGGCGTTCACTTCGGTGATGCTGCCACCCGGGTCTGACAGTGGCCCTTGCCCCCTTGCGGTTGCAGGGCACCGTCGCCGCGGACGTGGTCGGTGTTTCATGGCGGCGCGACTTCGAGGAGGGCGGCCTTGAGCGCGGCTCATGGCTGTCGGGGCATGATCGGGGCGAGACGATGCCTGGGGGCGGTCGCGGTGTGGTCCGAGCGTCGTCCTGATTGTCCGCGCTCGGGGTCGGGCCCGGCACCGAGCAGTCCTGGGTGCCGCTGCTCATGTTCGTCCGCTGGGCGATCGTGTTCGCCGCGATCTGGTCCCGCTCTATACAAAAGATCTTGTATCTTGGTATACTCTGGTTGATATACACAGGAGGGCACCCATGAGTCGCACTGTGATCGACCTCGATGACGAGGCCTTGGAAGAAGCGGCCAAGGAACTCGGCACCACCACCAAGCGCGAGACCATCAACACCGCGCTGCGGGAAGTCACGGCCCGTTACAGGCGTCTGCGCGCGCTCGACGAAGCCCGCGAGCTGGTGACCGACGGCGCGCTGGACATGGACCTTCTCCTGGACAAGAGCAAGTACCGGCCCACGAGCACAGCCGACGCCGCCTCCGACACCGGAGCGCATGAGTGACCGTCGCCGATTACCTCATCGACACCTCCGCGCTCGCCCGCGTCCTGCTTCGCCAGAACACGGCCGACTGGGATGACAGAATCGGCGCCGGCCTCGTCGCGATCTGCGACATCACCGAACTCGAGGTCCTTTACTCAGCCCGTTCGGCCGCAGACCGTACGCGCGTGAAGGCGGCGCTCGGCGCCCACTACGCCTGGTGCCCCATGCCGGACGGCGTCTACCGCCGCTCCCGCGTCGTCCAGGAACAGCTGACCGCCAAGGGTGAGCACCGCAGCGCGGGCCCCGTCGACCTCCTGGTGGCTGCCACCGCCGAGGAAACGGGGCTCACACTGCTCCACTGCGACCGCGACTTCGACACCATCGCCCGCACCACGGGACAGCCGGTCCGCACGATCGACCTCAGGCAGTAGAGCCTCCACAGCCGCACAGTCGGCGATGAGGAACGGGGGTGGCCCGTGGCAACGGCCTGTCGAGGACTCAGCCGAAGCCCGAGCGCCCGAGCCACGGGAATGATCGGCCAACCAGGGAACTCACCCGCGGCCCGTACCGTTCGTCAACCTTGCTCGTGGCCGCTTGCTCTCGGTCCCGGGTAGCCGAGGACGGGCACTTCGGATGGGTGCCAGGCAGCCATGACACTGGGCCCGCACCGGCACGCTGCCTTGAGATGACCTCGAAGGCAGACTCCGCGGTACCTGCGTCCTCACAGCGTCCTCAATTGAAGCCTCCGGCTCCTCGCTGAGGCCGCTCTTGGGCTCCCCCCACCACGCTCCGGCGCATTCACCCAGGTCAGCGCAATGCCGGCCGCCACGCGCCGCCCCCCGCCGAACTCGCGAGCAGCGGATTCGATCCGATAAGCCCGAGTTGACGTTCCGACACCCCAGGAGGGACGTTTCCGCAGGTCAGAAGCCTGCGCAGTGGGGCGGGCGGGACTCGAACCCACGGCCGACGGATTATGAGTCCTTTGAGGATCTTGGCGACCCTTGCCCGTCCACGCTCGTTCTTGACGTTTACGCAGGTCAGAAGGGATTTCGCATGTCGGCGCCCCTTCGTCTTTGTCAGTCTGTTCCTGTCCTTGCGTCCCGACTACGTCCCGACACCTCCCCGATTGGACGACTTCACCGGCCTGACGGGGACGTAGCGCCAGCTCGGCGAGGTGACTCGAACCCTGCCGCAGCGGATTTCCTTTCCAGCGCGCAGAGGCTCCGCCCCTGAACCGGGGCGGAGCCTCTGTGGCCGTTGTCGCAGGCCAGACGTGCCTCGTCTGCCTATCCAGCCGTCTACGCCTTGAGAAATTCGGCCTGAGCGGGACATTCATCACCGCGCGGCGAGGCGAACACGGGCGCTCTCAGGGTTCAGGCCTATTCGAAGATCAGTCAGGCTGCCACTCCGAACGAGTCTTCGACTGCCTCCATAGGCGGAAGTACCGGCCGGAGTTGCCGAAACACCAGCGCGCGTCTCGGCGCCGCCAAGCTTGTCACTCCTGGGATCGCCTGACGAGGCTTCATGATCGCGATTGATCAGACCATCCCCCGCGGACGCGGAGTCCACTGGACCAGCTCGCCACGGCGGCTCGCACGGACCTTCGAGGTTCGTCAAGACGAGCAGAGCGCGTAGGAGTTGGGGAGCCCGGGCAGAGTCGATGCGGAGCTTGGTGAGGATCCGCCAGTTCTTGAGGTGGGCGAAGCCGTGCTCGACCGGTGCCCGTCCCACGGCGAGAACGCGGTTGGCTTCCTTCTGGCCTGGGGCGAGCTTGTGGGTTCAGCTGGCGGTGTAGCCGGTGACGATCACGCGGTCGAAAATGTCGTTGTCCAGACCCCGGAAGCCGAGGTCGGCGGGGCGCAGGTGAGCCAGGATGTGGTCGTGGTGGGCGGCGGTGTTGTCGTGGGTGCCGCCCGGCCGGGCGGCGGATATCCAGATCAGGCGGCCCTTCTCGTCGGTCAGGGCGAGGAAGTACAGGCCATGGCTGCGCTGCTTGCCGGGGTAGTTCCGCCGGTCGGCCTTCCCGGTACGGCGCTGGGTGCGGATACGGGTGCCGTCGATCAGGACCACCTCGACGGCGCGTCGGCCGGGGCGGGGGCTGCGGACGATCCCCGCGAGCGCGGGGTCCACTCCTGAATCGCCATCCACCCGTCCTCGTTGAACGGGCGATCCCCGCGAGCACGGGGTCCACTTGCACTGCACTGGGGTCATGGCCCAATGCCAAGGACGATCCCCGCGAGCGCGGGGTCCACGGCTATGGCGAGGAGGGCCTGGTCGAGGCTGGCGGACGATCCCCGCGAGCGCGGGGTCCACAGCGGCGCGGACTGCTGGAGCTGGTCCAGCTCCGGACGATCCCCGCGAGCGCGGGGTCCACGGCCGAATCGTGCCCAGCATGGCGTGTATGCCTCGGACGGTCCCCGCGAGCGCGGGGTCCACGTTCTTCTCGCTGCTGACGGTCCTCTTCGGCGCGGACGATCCCCGCGAGCGCGGGGTCCACTTGCCGTGCCGTGGCGGCATGGTGATGAGGACCGGACGATCCCCGCGAGCGCGGGGTCCACATGCCGACGGGGGTGCCCGCCAGGTGCCGGACCGGACGATCCCCGCGAGCGCGGGGTCCACATGACCAGCCCCGGGATGCCCTGGGCGTGGGCCGGACGATCCCCGCGAGCGCGGGGTCCACTCGAGCGGAATACCTCACCCCAACTCCCGGCCCGGACGATCCCCGCGAGCGCGGGGTCCACCGACTGCATCGTGATCCTGTCCGCAGATCCCAAGGACGATCCCCGCGAGCGCGGGGTCCACGTCCCGCAGTTCCCGCAGGGCCACGGTCGCCTCGGACGATCCCCGCGAGCGCGGGGTCCACTACGCCTCGCCCGTCGACAAGGAGTCGTGGCGCGGACGATCCCCGCGAGCGCGGGGTCCACCTGCCGCAGCCGCGAGTGATCAAGCGCCTGCCCGGACGATCCCCGCGAGCGCGGGGTCCACCCCTCGGACCGGGCGTGGTCCGGGCGGCCCCGCGGACGATCCCCGCGAGCGCGGGGTCCACCCCTCGGACCGGGCGTGGTCCGGGCGGCCCCGCGGACGATCCCCGCGAGCGCGGGGTCCACGTCGACTACTACAAGGGTGTCCCGCCCGAGCGCGGACGATCCCCGCGAGCGCGGGGTCCACCAGCTCGTCGGGGATGTCCACAGTCGGTGCCCCGGACGATCCCCGCGAGCGCGGGGTCCACACCTTCGTGGGGTCGCACCGGGTGCCCTCGTCCGGACGATCCCCGCGAGCGCGGGGTCCACGATCAGCAGGGAGCTCATGCCGCCGCGGCCCTCGGACGATCCCCGCGAGCGCGGGGTCCACGTCCCGGGCGACCGGTCGTACTGCTCGACCAGCGGACGATCCCCGCGAGCGCGGGGTCCACTCCGGCGTATCGCAACAAGACGCCTCCATATCAGGACGATCCCCGCGAGCGCGGGGTCCACGACGACACACCGGGTGGCCGCGTGGAAGTGATCGGACGATCCCCGCGAGCGCGGGGTCCACGAAATGCCGGAGAGTATTCAACCGACGTACGTTGGACGATCCCCGCGAGCGCGGGGTCCACTGCTCGCGACGCTCCTCGCCGAGGGGCAACTCCGGACGATCCCCGCGAGCGCGGGGTCCACTCACCCCCGCCGCATGACGAAGCCGCCCCACCCGGACGATCCCCGCGAGCGCGGGGTCCACGGCTAAGAAGCGAGACACGGGTGCCGGCGACCCGGACGATCCCCGCGAGCGCGGGGTCCACGCCCACCGCACCCTGCGGACACGGCCGGTGTTGGGACGATCCCCGCGAGCGCGGGGTCCACTCGACCTCCTCGGCGGCGTCTTCCCGGTGCTTCGGACGATCCCCGCGAGCGCGGGGTCCACGACAAACCCCTGCTCAAGGGCTCGTTTGAACACGGACGATCCCCGCGAGCGCGGGGTCCACCGGGTCTCGAAGGCGATCTTGACGCGCTCCGGCGGACGATCCCCGCGAGCGCGGGGTCCACTTGCGCTTGAACTCCGTCAGCGCCGTGGAGGCGGGACGATCCCCGCGAGCGCGGGGTCCACGTCGGGAACGTCCAGCCGTTCGCCGTCTCCATCGGACGATCCCCGCGAGCGCGGGGTCCACTGGTCGAACGACCAATTTGACGGCTCCCTCACAGGACGATCCCCGCGAGCGCGGGGTCCACCTGGCGGGGCAGTTTCATGGCGCGATCAATTCCGGACGATCCCCGCGAGCGCGGGGTCCACACGCGTGCTGCGTTTCAAATGATGCTGGATCACGGACGATCCCCGCGAGCGCGGGGTCCACCTTGCGCAGCTCCTCCAGTAGGGCACGCTGCGCGGACGATCCCCGCGAGCGCGGGGTCCACGTAGTTCTGTGTCTCTTTGTAGGGCGGAACTCCGGACGATCCCCGCGAGCGCGGGGTCCACGGAGCTTGTCGAGACGAGACGGTTCGGACACATGGGACGATCCCCGCGAGCGCGGGGTCCACGGTCTTTTCCTGCCTCCCACGCGGCTGACTGGAGGACGATCCCCGCGAGCGCGGGGTCCACACCACCGTGGCCAAGCTGGTGTCGCTGAACGGGGGACGATCCCCGCGAGCGCGGGGTCCACGACGTCGTTTCACCCCCCGTTTCACCGGCCGGAGGACGATCCCCGCGAGCGCGGGGTCCACCTGCACAGCGGGGTGCACGAGGGAAGAGGGACCGGACGATCCCCGCGAGCGCGGGGTCCACCACGTCCCTCCTGAGCGTCGGCGAGCTCGCGACGGACGATCCCCGCGAGCGCGGGGTCCACGGCAAGCCAGTGACGCACGCCTCACGCAGCACGGGACGATCCCCGCGAGCGCGGGGTCCACCAGGGCAGGAACGGGCCCAGGAACAGGGGTTTCGGACGATCCCCGCGAGCGCGGGGTCCACGTACCGACGGATGCGTCAAGGATCGCCTCCGCCGGACGATCCCCGCGAGCGCGGGGTCCACGTGGCGGTGGCACTGGAGGCGTTCTGGACCCACGGACGATCCCCGCGAGCGCGGGGTCCACCGGCCCACCCGGTCGATGTCATCCCACCAGGCCGGACGATCCCCGCGAGCGCGGGGTCCACGCGGACATCGGATGACCGCAGAACCTCGCTCACGGACGATCCCCGCGAGCGCGGGGTCCACCCCTGCGGGGCCTGTCACGACGACGTACACACCGGACGATCCCCGCGAGCGCGGGGTCCACGGCGGTCCGGGACTGGTCGGTCTCGTAGAAGCAGGACGATCCCCGCGAGCGCGGGGTCCACCCTCGGTCCACCAGGATCCGGGGGCCGTTCGCAGGACGATCCCCGCGAGCGCGGGGTCCACACCTTGTTCGGTTCGACCCTCGGCGTGCCCAGCGGACGATCCCCGCGAGCGCGGGGTCCACGACATCCCTCGGTCGGTGGCGGTCGGTGATCTCGGACGATCCCCGCGAGCGCGGGGTCCACGTTCGGGACCCCGCTGATCAACGCGCGTATGTCGGACGATCCCCGCGAGCGCGGGGTCCACCACTGTGCCGCGGTGCGGACCACACCCCCCTCCGGACGATCCCCGCGAGCGCGGGGTCCACACTCTCTGAGCTGGGGCTTTATCGACCCAGGTAGCTGTTTTCGTTTAGTTGTTTTCGGGGGCGGGCGGAGAGGATCAGCCCGTCGAAGTCGACGGGCTGCCAACGGTCGCGGCCTGCGGTGCGGACAGCCCAACCCTGTTCGTTGGCGGCAGGTTCGATGAGGATGGCTTGGCCGTCGCCGATTCTGGTGGCTAGGAGTTCCCAGAGGCGGTCTCGGATGCGGCGACTGGGGTTGCCAACGAATACGCCGGCGCTGGCCTCGACCATCCAGCGCGTCAGGTGTCCGCGGAGGCCTTCTGGGGCTGCGATGAGGATGATGACGGTCATGGTGTCAGCTCGGCCTCGTTGATTTCGGGTCCGATGACCGCGATGTGGCTGTCGGTCATTCCATATGCCGAAAGATCCGCGTGGCTGCCGTAGTTGGTACTGCCTGCGACGGCGCCGAGGTGTTCGTCCCACAGCAGGTTCGCTTCGACGTCTTCGAGGTCCGTTCCTTCGGGGGTGAGGAGGTTCTTGACGTCGGTGACGATGCGGGCGAGGAGTTTGTCGCGGGCGATGAGGTCGCGGAGGCCGAGTCGCGCGTCGCGTTCTTCTGTAAGGCCTTGCGCGGCGAGGTCGAAGGCAAGCGGGATGGTGTATTCGGCCTTGTAGAGGTCGGCGATGTCCAGAACGAAGGACGTGGCTTTGCCGGTGTGGACGAAGCCGAGTCCCGGGCTGGCGCCGAGACCGATGATGACGGCGTGGCAGATGCCGTAGAGGGCAGCGTTGGCCGCCGATAGCAGGCGGTTGAGATCATCGCCTGCCGCGAAGGCGTCGCCGGCCTTGTAGACGCGGCCGTTCCAGGTGACGCCGGTTCGTGCTGCCTGAACGCGGTAGAACTTGCGGATGCGGGTGCCTTCGCGGCCGCGGAGTTGTTGCATGGTAAGGGTGGAAACGTCCTCACCAGGGAAGCGCATGCCGTACATGGTGCGGGCGACGGCGAGGCGTTCCTTGGGGCGGGTGACGAGCCAGGCCTGGCGGTGAAGGAGGCCGGCGCCCCGGCTGGGGCCGAGGCCGGCCGCGTACATGCGGACGCCTTGTTCGCCCACCCAGCACACGGTGGTACCGGAGTCGGCGAGCAACCGGATGGCCCCGTGGGTGACGCGTGTGCCGGGGCCGAGGAGCATGACGGCCACCATGGCCGCGGGAACCCGGACCGTTTGCCGCTTGTTGATGATGACGATGGCGTTCTCGTCACGGTCCAGGTGGCTCCGCTCCACGTAGACGCTGGAGACGCGGTCGACGAGGCGGTGCAGGTCCTGAGGATCGGCCTTCCACCAGATGTCGGGCACGGGTGGTCATTCCCTTTCGGCGAGCGGGGCGAGGGTGAGGAGTCCGCATCCGTAGGCCTTGGAGGGGCCGATGCCGGCCAGGAGGTGTTTGGTAAGCAGGGCGGGGTCCGTGATGCGCAGGCGCCCTTCGAAAGTCACGGAGTTCATGACGACCTGGGCTTCCTTCGTAGTAGCTGGCCCTTTGCCGAAGGAACGGCGTTGGCGGGTGGTGATGCGGATGTCGCGTGGGGGCTCGTCGTCGGCGTTGTGGGTTCCTTCCAGATGGGGGGCGGTGGGGACGTCGAAGCCCCACCGCGCGGTGCGAGTGAGGAACCAGTCGAGCTGGGCGGCGGCGGTGCGGTGGCCCAGGCGAAAGCCGCGCCGTCGGCCGCCGGCGTCGATGCGTGTCTGTTGACGCGCGGTGGGTTTGTCGGGGCGGTTGGTGTTCTGGACAGGGTTGGCGGTGAGGCGAAAGGCGAAGCTGCGGCCCGGTGCCAGCTGATGCAGGAGCGGGGCGTAGTCGCGTACGGCGTAGTGCTCGCCGTCGGCGCCGGGCCATCCCGCCTCTTCGACGAGGTGGGTCCAGTCCGGCTTGTCGGTCGTGAGGACGAACAGGTGGGGGCGGTGGGGGTTGTCCGTATCGAGCCGCCACAGGGTGCGTGCCTCTTCGGGCAGGCCGGGGAGGCCACCTTGGACGGCAGAGTGCATGGCACGCGGGCTGGCGAGGAGTTTGCGACTTTCGGAGCGTAGGGGGTTGATGCGAATACGGGAGAGGTAGGGCATGTCGGTCACCAACCCAGGAGGGCGAAGGGGTCGTGGCCGCCGGTGTTCCGTGGGCGGGCGGGGTCGGGTGTGAGGCCGGTGGGGGCTTGGAGGTAGGTGTGCCGAGTGCGTCGGGTCGTGAAGGTCCGGCCCCTGGGAGCGAAGGACAGTGGGACGTCGTCGCGGACTTCGTCTCCTGCCGGGTCGTCGAAGGTGGCGGGCAGGTCGATGTGGGCTGCGTCGCCGTTCTCGCGCCCCCACCGCTTGCGCACAGCGGGGGCGGCCTGCCAGAGCTCCGCACGCAGCACGTCCTCGAGCGATCCGGTGCGCTGCCCCAGGGACAGGGGCTGTGCGGGTACGCAGGAGCGGCGGCCCAGGGCAAGAGGGAAGGCGGGGTGGCGTACAGCGTGTTCAAGGGTGGCGATGAGGCCTTCGGGGCCTTCCACCGCCGCGAGGAAGATGGCGTCCTGGAGGTAGAACCGCTGGGTGATGTGTGTGTGCTTGGCGGGTGAGGTCGGCTTCTGCTGGCCCTTTGCGGTCACCGCGGCGGAGAGAAGCGGCTGGCCTCGGTAGTCGCTCACGGTGTGGTAATCGCGCAGGATGCTGCCGGGCTGGTCGATGCGGATGCCCAGTCCAAGCCCGGCAAGGTCGTCCAGGGGCGCGTAGCGCGAGCGGCCCGCGGCTGCGGCGAGGAGACCGACGACTCCGGATTTTGTGGGTTCGGGTCGGGTTTCACGCCGGTTGAAGGCGCTGCGGTCCCCCCATGACTGAATCGGGCCCGCAAGCCGGAGCAGGAGGACGGAGTTTTGGTCGGGGGCGGTCACGCCTGGTCCCCCAGGCCTGTGGTGATGCGGGCGCGCAGGGTGGTGCGCAGTTCGGCGAAGGTGACGGGTTCACCGAAGGCTTGGGCAAGAGTTTCGGCGGTGTCTTTGGTTCGGGGTTCGCGCGTGGTGAAGGTGTGGCTGGCCGCGCAGTAGAGCGGGGTGTCGCCCCATACGTGTGTGGCGGTGATGTGTTCCTCGGCGAGTCGGCGGGCGGAGTTCGCCTGGATGCCGGCTTCCGCTGGGACGGGCTCCTCAAAGGCGGAGACCAGGTTGACCGGCTGGTCGGTTCGTACGACGACCGCCACGAGGCTGGGCCGGGTGCGGTGAGCGAAGGAGTTCTGGTAGCCGGTGGGTGCGGACAGGGCGAAGCTGTCGACGAACCGGTCGAGGGCGTCGAGGGCGGCTTCGGTGTCACCGCCGAGATTGTCGGTCAGCTGGGCGAACCCGACGGTGGCGTAGCGGTAGAGGGTGGCGGAGTTGAAGCCGATGGTGCCGATCATTCCGGCACCGGTCTCGTCCTTCTCGTTCTGGTCGTCGACGGATGTGAAGTAGTCGAATTCGAGCTGCGTCTCGTGGGTGGAGAGCGCGTGGGCGACCTGTACGGCGGCATCGACGTTGAGCTTGGGGATGTCGGCGACCATCCGGCCGAACAGGGCGACGCCCACGGGGTGCCCGGTCGTGAAGGTCTCTGCGACAGGCAGTTCCTTGACTGCCTCGGCCAGGGCCTTTTCCTCCAGGGCTGCCAGGTCGGCGGCGCGGTCATTCACCAAAGCGGCGACCGCGTCGAGTTGGGCGTTGCCGTAGAAGAGGAGGTACGCGGTGTCCCCGGCTTTCTTGCCCTGACTCAGACCGAGCTGGCCGAGCAGGGCGGCGGCGATGCGTCCGGCGTTGTCGCGATCCAGGCCGGTGTTGCCCGAGATCCGGGTGACGAGTTCATTGGTGATGCGCTTGGTCCGGGTGGCGCGCTCGGGCTTACGGGTCTGGGCGTCGAAGTGCCGGCGGGATGCCCGCTTCCACGCCTGGGAGGAGACGCGGGAGCGACGGACTCCACCGTAGACGGCTTCCTTGGGGTTTCCCTGGTCGTCCCGGTTGAGGTTGGCGGGCGGGACGGTCTGGACGACGTGCACGTCGATGTAGAGGCGCTGGGTCATCGGTTGGCTCCGGGTCGTATGAGTGAGCAGTGCGCGGCCGACCTGCGGCCGGCACGCGCGAACGGATGGAGGGCGTCTGCAGGCGGACACCGGGCTTGCTGTCTGTCAGCGGCTGGATTGCGGAGGTGCCGTCTTCTGGGTCCAGGCGTAGTAGTCCAGGCCCCATCGGCGCCGTACTCGGTTGCGGGACTCGGGCCGGTTCCAGTGGAGGATGTCGGAGGCCAGCCGGTTGTAGTCGAGGGGCTGCTTGATGTCCCTGAGTTGAGTGACCAGGCCGCGCAGCCGGAGCTGGAGCGCCGGCGTCGATGTCGCGGAGAACGTCTGCTGGAAACGGGCGTCGACTGCCGCCTCGCTGGTGCGGTCGTGGCGCCGGAGCTCGAGCACGGCCCGCCCGAGGCCAACTCCGTCACGGTGCATCGGCCGGTCCTGGCTCTGCTGGTGCAGTCCGTAGAGAGCGAGCGCCATGTGTTCGGCCTCCTGCGCGGCCGAGACCTCCCCACGGCGCGCGGCGAAGTCGTCGACCGGACAGGTGTAGAACGGGAACATCTCCAGCACGGTTCCGGCGGGACGGCCCAGCCCCGCGCGCAGTACTGCTAGGTCCTCCCCGGGCGGGCGTTTCTCCGCGGCAGTGCCGGTCTTACGGCGCCAGGTGCCGTCCGCGGCGATGTAGCGGTGCCAGATTCTCTGCTGCGTATGGTCTTCTTCGGTCATGACCGTGTCCAGACGTGATGAGGGATTCTGTGTCACGAGGGCATGCGGGGTTGCCGTGGCCGGATTTGCTCCGGCCGGAGCATGGCGGGCTCACGACGCCTCGAAAGGGCCCCGTGGCGTGTCGCCTACTCGCCGTCGGGATTGGCGCTGTTGCTCCGAAGGGCGTCGGCCCGGTGGAGGATCTCCGCTCGACGCCTGAGGAAGGAGGCTTCGGCCAGCGGAACGCGATGCGTACGTTCCGGCTTTCCCTCTCCCTGGGAGGTGCTTCTGCCGGCGAACGCTCCGACGGGCACCGCCTGCAGGAGGCGGTCAGCGATCTCCCCGCTCCGGCGCCAGGCGAGTTGTTCCCATGCGCGCTGGCCCACTTCGATGCGCTCCAGGTCCTCCACCCCTCTGATTCCCGTCAACAACCGTCGCACCAGCGGATCCAGGGTGTGCAGGACGAGTTCGCCGGGGCGCTGCCCCTTGTCCCAGGGGATCGGTTCGGCGCCGAGCGCACGCCGAAGATCAGCTGATAGGTGATTGACCGCTGTGGCCAGGTGTTCTGCTTGTTCGGCTACTTCGAGGAGGGCGGAACGGACGTCACTATCGGCACCGAGCGCGGCGAGCGGCAGAGGCAGCGCGTCGAACATCACGTCGTCGATGACGGCCGACTGGCTGCCGTATGCGACGCCGAAGAGTTCCACACGCAGCGGATAGGCCTCGCCTAGCTCAGGCACGAGACCCCCGGCCTGGTCCAGGACCTTGCTCCTGGCGAACCCGCTCGTCTTCTCCCCGGCCTCTCGGGACTGCCGCTCGGGCGCCAGGAGCGCGTCGAGCCCACGCCATGCGGCCTTCCCCGGCTGGAGGCGCAATGGACGGCGCGGCAACGTGGTGCGGTCTTTGTCCTTCACCGAGTTCCGGCCGCCGGTCGGCTCCACGCGCCACATGGTGTGCGGCTCGGTCTCGGGCGTGTGCGGCATCCGGTCCCCCGCGGCGACCAGGACCCGGGTCACCCGCAGGCCTTCTTCGGTCGCTTCCGGAAGGAGCCGGATGCGCCGGGACTGCCAGGTCCACAGGTCCAGGAGCCCCTCGGGTGCTCGCGTCCGCCACTGGGGGGTGCTGGCCGGACGTGGGCCAGCGGGATCTCGCCTCTTCCACTGCGGCAGGTCGGTCGACGTCGGTGGTGCTCCGACCGGGATGTTCAGCAGCAGTGTCTCGAAGAGCGTTCTGCCGGCCAGCAGGGTGACGCCCATCTGCCCGAGGGGCCCGGTGTGGTTTCCCGTGGTCTTTCCTGCCTTCGCCTGCGAGTCGCCCATGGCGCCGGTTTTGATCCCTGCGGTGTCCCAGCACTGCGTATGCAGCAGCCAGTGCGCTGCCTGTGCCGGTGTCAGCGGGAAGGTGTGGCGCTCCGTACGCGAAGCGAACAGAGGTACGTTGTTGCCGGTAGCGGCGGTCGCGACGATCAGCCCGGCATTCTTCGTCGCGCCCTTCGTGGTGGACAGCCCGGCGACTTGGCCGAAGGGCTGCACCGGATCGAAGAGGTCGAACAATCCTCGGTGCGCGTCCAGATATTCCTGGAGCTTGAGACGCTGCTCCTGCGACCACTGCCCGGTGGAGTACCAGTTCATCCACTCGCGCTCATCCGCCGGGCGGCCCAGGGCAGCGACGATAAGTGGGAGCAGGACCTGCCGGAACACAGCCGGCTTCTGTGTGGGGATCTCCACCACCAGGTCGCCGAACTTGTGTGCCTCCAGCAGCGCCGTGCGCAAGGAGCGTTCCTGTGCCGGTTCTCCCGTGGCTGGCGGTAAGAGCAGCCAGGGATCGTCCGTCAGTGAGAAGCCATGAGTCATCAGCACTCCTTGATGGAATCTCTTATGTTTGAAGCTAGCAGTGGCGTCGGGACACCGGTGTGCTTTCTCCACAACCAGCTGAGAGGATTCGGGAGTTGACCCCGCCTGCGCACCGTGAGGTCCGCACTGTGGGGATGGTCCCCTCTTCTGTTTGCATCACAGATCGGGGTTCACGTCGTCCCCGCGCCAGTCGGGGTACCGAGCCGCCGGGCTCCGGCCCGGCGGCTCACTACGCCCACGGGACAACTGCCGACGCCATCGGCCCCGAGCCTCTACACCTGCCGGAGCCCGAACTCTTCGTCGTACGACACGGTGAAGTCGCCTACGCGGGCTGTGCGCGAGGCGTCCAGCACCAGAGCACGGCTCCGTCGCAACCACGGATGCCCGTGCCAGCCGGGCAAAGGTCCTAGATCCAGAGCCGGTTGTGAGAGCTTGGAGGGCAGCCGCACCATCGAGCCCAGTACCTCGTCCAGCACCTCCGGTGCCACATCTCCGTTGACGCTCAAGGCACGCCCCGTCAATGTCCGGAAGACCGCGTCGCCCTCATCGCGAACCACAAGAACGACCTCTACGGATTCGTCACCGTCACGCACCGCCGCTCGCAGCGAGTCCTCATCGCCGCCCGCGGTGGATCCGCCGTAGTGCAGACCAGCCAGTGTCCGGCGCTCGTGCTCACCATGCGGAGTCAGCAGGAACTGTCGCGCCACTTCGGCGCGGGTACGGTCCCGGTCGTTCTGCTCCCGGCTGGCAGCCTCGCCGGCCTCCTGCCATGCTTCGGGCAGCAGCGACGTATCCGTCCCGTACACGCTCTCCACCAGCCCGGGCACGTCTCCGGGAACCGACCACCCCTTGCCCGCACCGGGCAGTACGGCAGCGGTCCGCAATAGCAGATGGCGCCCGTAGATCATCTCGCTGGCGAACACGAAGGCCGGCTCACGGCCCTCACACTGCTGGAAACCGGTGACGAACGCCTTCGGCGTGCGCAGCGGTCCCGGGCGCCACGTGCCTTCGTGCCGGTGCAGCCTTCCAATGCGTTGTAGCAGGAGGTCGACGGGAGCCAGATCCGTGACCAGTATGTCGGCATCGACGTCAAAGGACTGCTCGGCAAGCTGAGTCGCCACCAGGATCAGCCGTCCGCCCGGGGGCCGCGGCGCCCGCGGACCCAGCAGACGCAGGCTCTCCTCCGTCAGGTCGGCACGCCGGGCAACCGTGAAACGAGCGTGCAGCAGCCGTACTTCGACGTCACCGAACCGCCCGCGCAGTTCCTCGTAGATACTCTGCGCCCGCGCAACGGAGTTGCGGATGACAAGCGCGGTCCCTCCGTCAGCGAGTTCATCCGCCAGCAGATCACCCACTCCGGTATCCGCCTCAACCTGCAGCCGCTCTCGTTCTGCACGCGTGGATCGTGCTCTGGGCATCGTCTCCGGTATCACGCGCACCGCCACGGGGAGGTCCTCGCGCCAGCTCTCCGTCGCGTCCATATGGAACTGCGCCTCCCCCGAGACGGGCAACCACGCGGCCGTGACACTCGGGTAGCCCTGCGGAGCCGGAACGTCCGCCTGGAACTCCTCCCGTGACGCCGCACCGGCGAGGTACGCCTCGAACAGCGCCTGCCGCTGAGCGGGGGCAAGAGTCGCGGAGAGAATGATCACGGGCACGTTCGCCTGACCTAGCCAACGCAGCGCCTCCGCCAGGAACTGGCTCATGTACACGTCACACGCATGGACTTCGTCCAACACCACGACCTTGCCCGCAAGCCCCGCCATCCGCAGCATCACATGCCGCGTACGGGTGGCCGCGTACAGGAGCTGATCGACGGTGCCCACGACGAACGGGGCCAGAAGCCCGCGCTTCGGCCCGAGGAACCACTCTGCGGGGGCCTTCCGCTCCTGCTCGCCGCACACTTCGTGCTCGACGCCGTAGGGGTCGTCGCCCATCCCGAACTCGTCGACTCCTTGAAACACCTCGTCCGCGGACACTCCCGCCTTCTCCAGCAGAGCTTTCCACTCGCGGTTGAAGGCCCTCTTGCCGTGCAGCAGTACCGCCCGGGACGGGAGGTCCGGGTCGATCGCCTCCAGCCACCGCCGAGTGCGAGTGAACATGGGATCGCTGGTCGCCTGGGTCGGCATCCCCACAAAGACACCGTCCGCCCCGAACCTGGCCGCCAGTACTTCCGCTGCCGCCTGACCAGCCTCCGTCTTGCCCTCCCCCATGGGAGCCTCGATCACCATCAGCCCCGGACCGCCCATGCTGCGCGCAGCATCGACAACCATGGCTTGCGACGGCCGCGGCGCGTATCCGAACCGGTCCTGGAACCCCTCGGGCACCGGAGCGTTCAGGGCCCCCCAGCCTCGCTGGAGTCCCAGTGCCGTCCACGCCGACGCCGCCCGTTCACGGGAAGCTTCCAGGCTCACCTGCCGCAGATCATCCATACCCCGGAAGAAGCGTTCGTCACTCGCAATCCAGTCCGCCATGACCACCAGACCGCTGAGCTGCAACTGCAGCGCCCTCGACGGGACCACCACAGGCTGCAACTCGACGAGACCTCCGACTCCCAGCTCCCGGGTGAACACATCCAGCACCGCATGCTGAACCTGACGCCAGAGCCCCCTCCCCCTCAACTGCCCCTTGGCTGTCCTGGGCTCCCGAACGTCCCCCAGCGACGGAAAGGCACCATGATGCCCCGCCACCAAAGGCCACACCCAGTCCACCTGCTCCGGGACCCACCCAGCCGAGGTCAACAACTCACGCGCCATCAACCCACCGGCCCAGTCGTGACGCCAGCGCCTCTGGCTCTTCACCCCCGCCACAGCAGCCGACTCGACCCAGGTCAGCCCCGACCGTCGCACCGCCTCCGCACCCTCGGACCACAGACGCTGATGGACCGGCGTCGCCTTCCCACAGTCATGGACCCCGCACAACCAGGCGAACAACCGCCGCCCGCGCCCCGGCCCACCGGCGATCGCATCCAGGGCCGACCGTGTCGAACGAGCAAGGAAGCCGTCCCACAGCAACTCGGCGACCGCGGCAGTGTCCAGGAGGTGTGCCATCAGAAGGTTCGTGGTGCCCGCGGCCCGTTCCCGCGACTTTCCCCACAACACTTCCAGGGCCCGCACGACAGAAGGCTCATACCGCTCATGCTGCTGATGTAAGTCCACCTGGCCTCCACGAACTCGTCCGAAGACCACCAGAGAATAGGGGCCACCACCGACAACACATCTTGACCTGCGAAAACCGAAGCCCATCCCCGGATACCGCAAATCGCAGGAGGTCGACACCAACACCGGTGTGAACCTTCAGGCCGCAGGGTCGACTGCCTGGTGTTGTGCAGCAGGGCGGCGAGGACCGGGTTCATGGAACCCCCGACTCCATCGAGGAGGCCGCCGAGATTGACGCCTATCGCGAGGCCGTAGTTCTGCCGTACGACACACAGGGTGTGGCGGCTGTGTTCGACGAAGGCGGCGACCTGGCGGGGACCTTTGCCAGCGAGAGCGGCGTCGGCAGTCTCCAAGGCGACGTGGGAAAAGCGCCCACGGCGATGCCGACGGCCAGTTGCAGCGGACCGTCGCAAGGGGCGGCGCTGCGGCTCCGGGAAGGAATCCGGCGTGCGCTTGCTCGCGCACGCGGCCCCGGCCCCGGCCCCGGCCCCGGGAAAGCAGTGCCCTGGCGAACCGACGGCCAGGCCGTCTGCGGATACACAGAGGTCGGCGCCGTTCACACAGGTGTCGGGCCGTTTCAGTACGGGTCGTTTTCCGGTGCGCTTCGATTCGACCGTGGCGGCATCTCAGCTGTCCCGGTGTCCCCCGACGATGGCGTCCCGCCGAGTGGTGTAGCCGATCAAGCCGGCGGAATCCGCAGGTCGCGGCCCGAATCGCCCTCGCCGGCGGCCCTGTTGGGGCTCGCCGAGCCGGGACCAGCGGTGATCGCACGACGGACCGGTGATCGGCTACACCACGACGGGGGACACGACCCCCCGACGATCCCAGGCGTCCACAACCGCGAACGTGTCGCACTGTTTCAACGCGCGTTCTCCTCTGGATGCCGGCGGCTGCGGGACTGGAACGACGCGGGTGTGTGGCAGCGTCTGCACGAGTCGCTGCTGGCCGAGCTGCACGCCGCTGGCGCGCTGGACTGGTCCAGGGCGGTGATCGACGGCTCCCATGTCCGGGCCATGAAGGGCGGCCCAAAACCGGACCGAGCCCGGTCGACCGTGCCCGAGCAGGCTCCAAGCATCATCTGATCACCGAAGCGCACGGCATCCCGCTGGCAGCGTCACTGACCGGCGGAAACCGCAACGACGTCACCCAGCTCATGCCCCTGATCGAGGCCATCCCGCCCGTGCGTGGCCGCCGCGGGCGTCCCCGCCGACGCCCCGATCGCCTCTACGCAGACCGCGGCTACGACCACGACAAGTACCGCAAGCAGGTCCGCGCCGTCGGGATCACCCCGGTCATCGCCCGCCGAGGCACCGAACACGGATCAGGGCTGGGCATCCACCGGTGGGTCGTCGAGCAGAGCTTCGCGCTGCTGCACTGGTTCCGCCGCTTACGCATCCGCTGGGAGATCCGCGACGACATCCACGAAGCCTTCCTCAGCCTGGCCTGCAGCATCATCTGCTGGCGACGGCTGAAGGCACTCTGTTAGGAGTTCTAAGCCAGGCCTACCGTGACGGTCCCAAGCGTCCGACACCACAACGGCTCCCCCGACGACGCTGTAACCGGAACGACGCTGGCTCCTCGAGTCCTCCCATTCCCCGTGTCCCCACAGCGTCCCCAATTCCGAGCTCGCCCGTCGGATAAGCGGCCTGCTGAGGATCGCGCGTGCCTCGTGGCTCGACGCATTCACGCAGGTCAGCGGACCGCCAACCGCCGCCCATGGAGCCGCAGTCGAACTCACGAGCAGCGGATTCAGTCCGTTCAGGCGAAGTCCTGAATCCGCACGCCCGCTGAGACGTTTCTGCACATCAGGGACCTGCATGGTGGGGCGGGTGGGACTCGAACCCACGGCCGACGGATTATGAGTCCGCTGCTCTAACCGGCTGAGCTACCGCCCCTAACGGCGCGTCGCGCACATCTGTGCGCGCCGTCTGCCGCAGCATAGCCGCTCATACGATCTCCTGCTTCGGATGGTCGGCATCGCCGTGACCTTGAGGACCGCTACGCCGTCCTACGGGTTCCACGAAGCAGCGATCACATGAAAAAGGACCCCGAAGGGTCCTCTTCCGCCAGCTGCTCCCCCGACTGGACTCGAACCAGTAACCCTCCGGTTAACAGCCGAATGCTCTGCCAATTGAGCTACAGGGGATCGCGCTCCCCCGACTGGACTCGAACCAGTAACCTGCCGGTTAACAGCCGGCTGCTCTGCCAATTGAGCTACAGGGGATTGCTGCGTGTGCACCGAACGTACCTACCCCGGGCGTTCCGGGGGGCGCTCGCTCGCTGCGACACATACATTAGCGCAAGCAGGGGGGTGCTCCGCCAATCGGTTCCCCGGCGACCTCGCGGCAGCTCCGGCTGGTCCTCCCGGGTGATCACGGGGTCGGACGGGTAGGCGGGCAGCACAGCCTCACGGTCCGTATCGACACCGGCGTCCGCGACGACGCCGGCGAAGGGTGGCAGCCATGCGCTACCGGCTCACGTTCATCGCCGGACTGGCCCTGGGATACGTGCTCGGCACCCGCGCCGGGCGCGAGCGTTACGAGCAGCTGAAGAAGTCCGCCCGCGAGTTCGCGCAGAACCCCGCCGTGCGCAACGCCGCCGAGAGCGCCGCACAGACCGGCCGGGAGGTGGCCGGCAAGGCGTACCACGCCGTGAGCGACAAGGTCGGTGATCGGATGCCCGAGTCGGTCGCCCAGCGGGTCCGGTCGCTCCGGGTGCGCAGTCAGGGCGCCGAGGACGACTGGGGGACGAGCAATACCTAGCTCGGCACCCCGGAGGATGTGGTACGCGCCTCGCGCCTGACCGTCCCTTGCCCGGTCTCGGCCGTCGTTGTCCGGTCCTGGCGGTCCTCGCTCGGTGCAACCCCGAACGGCCGGCGCGTACCACCAGGGGCGGACCCGGTCGCGGAGGAGCACGCCACCGCAGATCCGCCCCTCCCGCGGCGCAAGCGGCGGCTCCCTGCGCCCGCGTGAGCCGGTCCGGGCGTGCCCCGGGCGCCGAGTGCGGCAGAATCTGGAGGCATGGGGATAGTCGCCGGGCTGGACAGTTCGTCCGCCTTCACTCGCATCGTCGTCTGTGACACGGACACGGGCGCCGTACTGCGCCAGGGGTACGCGCCGCATCCCGTCGAGCCGAAGACCACCGACGTCGACCCGCAGGCGTGGCTGCTGTCGCTGGGTGAGGCGGCGGCCGGTGGGCTGCTGGAAGGCGTGCAGGCCATCGGCGTGTCCGCGCAGCAGCACGGACTGGTCCCGCTCGACGCGACGGGCGTACCGGTCCGGCCGGCGCTGGTCGGAAACGACAAGCGCGCGCAGGTGGCGGCGGCCGATCTGATCGAGAACTTCGGCGGCAGGCAGGCCTGGGCCGAGGCCGTGGGCTCCGTGCCGCAGTCCGGTCTGCCGGTGGCGAAGCTGCGCTGGCTGGCGCGGACCGAGCCCGACGCCGCACAGCGCACCGCCGTCGTGATGCAGCCCCACGACTGGTTGGTATGGCAACTGCTCGGCAGGCCCGTCCGCAGGACGACCGACCGGGGTGCGGCGTCCGCCACCGGCTACTGGTCGGCGGGCACCGGCGCCTACCGGCCCGATCTGGTGGAGCTGGCCCTCGGCCACCAAGCCGCGCTGCCGGAGGTGCTGGGTCCGTCCGACACCGCAGGCACGACGCCCGAGGGGCTACTGATCTCCGCGGGGACCGGCGAGACGATGGCCGCGGCGCTGGGCCTCGGTCTCGGGGTCGGCGACGTCGTCGTGTCGCTGGGGGCGTCGGGGTCCGTGATGGCCGTGCACCACGAGGCACTGACCGACCCGTCCGGGATGATCACGTCGTTCGCCGACGCGACGGGCATGCACCTGCCCGTCGTCCACACGCTCAACGCCGTACGCGTGTTGCGCGGCGCCGCCGAGATGCTCGGAGCCGGGGACCTCGCGGAGCTGTCCGCGCTCGCCATGAAGTCCACGCCGGGGTCCTCCGGCCTGGTCCTGCTTCCCTACCTGGAGGGTGAGCGCACCCCGCACCTGCCGCACACCGCGGGGACGCTGAGCGGACTGCGCCGCGAGTCGATGAAGCCCGAGCACCTGGCACGGGCCGCTTTCGAGGGCATGCTGTGCTCGCTCGCCGACGCGCTCGAGGTGCTGCGCGGGCGGGGGGTGGAGGTGCACCGCGTGTTCCTGCTGGGCCAGGCCGCGGAACTGCCCGCCGTGCAGGCCGCGGCGCCTGCGATCTTCGGCGCGCAGGTCGTCGTACCGCAGCCCGCCGACTACGCCGCGCTGGGCGCCGCCCGACAGGCGGCCTGGGCACTCGGCGTCGCCCAGGGCACGCTCGCCCCGCACACCCCTCCGGCCTGGCAGGGGGCTGCCGCTCAGATCTTCGAGCCGGGAGAGGAACTGGCGATCGGACGGGCGGTACGGCAGCAGTACTCCGCGACGCGCGACCAGGTCCATCCGGGGGCGTTCGGCCGTTGATTGTGGAGGTCACTCGTTCTTGACCCGGGCTTGAGTTAATCCGTTGGGCACGGGGCGGCTGAGTGGCACAGTATGGGGGCCGACCTCACGACTGATGCCGATCTGAGAGACAGCCGCGCGTGCTCATACGACTTCTGCGGACCTTCCTGCGCCCGTACCGAAAACCGATCGCGTGCCTGGTAGTGCTGCAACTGCTGCAGACCAGTGCCACGCTCTATCTGCCCACCCTGAACGCGGACATCATCGACAACGGTGTCGTCAAGGGGGACACCGGATACATCCTGGCGTTCGGCGCGTTGATGATCGGCGTCAGCGTGGTCCAGGTGGCGTGCAACATCGGGGCCGTGTACTTCGGTGCCCGCACCGCCTCCGCGCTCGGCAGGGACCTCCGTGCGGCGGTGTTCGAGCGGGTCCAGTCGTTCTCGGCCCGCGAGGTGGGGCAGTTCGGCGCGCCGTCGCTCATCACGCGGACCACCAACGACGTCCAGCAGGTCCAGATGCTGGTGTTGATGTCGTTCACGCTGATGGTGTCGGCGCCCATCATGTGCATCGGCGGCATCGCGATGGCGCTCTCCCTCGACGTGCCGCTGTCGGCCGTCCTGCTGGCCGTCGTACCGGTGCTGGGCGTGGCCGTGTCGCTGATCGTGGCGAGGATGCGGCCGTTGTTCCGGACCATGCAGGAGCGGCTCGACACGGTGAACCGGGTGCTGCGCGAGCAGATCACCGGCAACCGGGTCATCCGGGCGTTCGTCAAGGACACCTACGAACAGGAGCGGTTCCGCGGCGCGAACACCGAGCTGACGGACGTGTCCATGTCGACCGGTCGGCTCATGGCCCTCATGTTCCCGACCGTCATGACGGTGGTGAACCTCTCGGGCATCGCCGTCGTCTGGTTCGGCGCCCACCGGATCGACAGCGGTGCCATGCAGATCGGCGCGCTCACCGCGTTCCTCGCCTATCTGATGCAGATCGTCATGGCCGTCATGATGGCCACGTTCATGTTCATGATGGTGCCGCGGGCCGAGGTCTGCGCCGAGCGCATCGACGAAGTGCTGGGTACCGAGTCCAGCGTCGTGCCGCCGCTCTCCCCCGTGCGTGAGCTGGAACGCAGCGGGCACCTCGAAGTGCGGGGGGCGGACTTCCGGTACCCCGGTGCCGAGGAGCCGGTGCTGCGCGACGTGGAGTTGGTCGCCCGGCCCGGTGAGACGACGGCGATCATCGGGTCGACCGGCAGCGGCAAGTCGACGCTCCTGGGACTCGTGCCGCGGCTGTTCGACGTCACCGGAGGCGAGGTCCTCGTCGACGGAGTGGACGTGCGGGAGCTGGATCCGGTCGTGATGGCCCGCACCGTCGGGCTCGTCCCGCAGAAGCCCTACCTGTTCTCCGGCACGGTGGCGACGAACCTGCGGTACGGCAATCCGGACGCGACCGACGAGGAGCTCTGGCAGGCCCTCGAGGTGGCGCAGGCCGCCGACTTCGTACGGGCACTCGACGGCGGTCTGGACGCTTCCGTCGCCCAGGGCGGCACCAATGTCTCCGGTGGCCAGCGGCAGCGGCTCGCGATCGCGAGGACGCTGGTGCAGCGGCCCGAGATCTATCTCTTCGACGACTCGTTCTCGGCGCTGGACTACGCGACGGACGCCGCGCTGCGCGGGGCCCTGGCCCGGGAAACGGCGGAGTCGACGGTCGTGATCGTCGCCCAGCGGGTGTCGACCATCCGTGACGCCGACCGGATCGTGGTCCTCGACGAAGGCCGCGTGGTCGGTACCGGCAGGCACCACGAGCTGATGGAGAGCAACGAGACGTACCGGGAGATCGTGCTCTCCCAGCTGACCGAGGCGGAGGCTGCCTGATGGCCGGTCCTGGCGGACGCATGATGATGGGCAGTTCAGGCGAGCGGTCCATGGACTTCAAGGGGTCGGGCAAGCGACTGCTGCGCCAGCTCGCGCCGGAGAAGGGCACCCTGTGGGCGATGCTCGCGGCGGGCGTACTGAGCGTGGCGTTCGCCGCGGTCGGGCCGAAGATCCTGGGTCGGGCGACCGACCTGGTCTTCGCCGGCGTCGTCGGCCGTGAGATGCCGGACGACATCACCAAGGAACAGGCGATCGAGGGCCTGCGGAAGCGGGGTGAGGGAGGCCTGGCCGACATGTTGTCCGGCGTGGACTTCACTCCCGGCCACGGCATCGACTTCACCGCGGTGGGGAACGTGCTGCTGGTGGCGCTCGCCGTCTACGTGGGTTCCGGGCTGCTGATGCTGGTGTCGACGCGGATGTCGATCCGGGTGATCAACCGCTCCGTGTTCCGGATGCGTGAAGAGGTCCAGGCCAAGCTGTCGCGGCTGCCGCTGTCGTACTTCGACAAGGCCAAGCGCGGCGAGGTGCTCAGCCGGGCGACGAACGACCTCGACAACATCTCGCAGACCATGCAGCAGTCGCTGGGCCAGCTCGTCAACTCGGTGCTGACGATCATCGGTGTGCTGCTGATGATGTTCTGGATCTCGCCGCTGTTGGCGCTGGTCGCACTGGTGACCGTGCCCCTGTCGGTGGTCGTCGCGGCGAAGGTCGGCAAACGCTCGCAGCCGCAGTTCGTGCAGCAGTGGCGGTCCACCGGCCAACTGAACGCCCATGTCGAGGAGATGTACACCGGCCATGCGCTGGTGAAGGTCTTCGGCCGGCAGGAGGAGTCCGCGCAGCAGTTCGCCGAGCAGAACGAGGCCCTGTACGAAGCCGGTTTCCGGGCGCAGTTCAACAGCGGGATCATGCAGCCGCTGATGTTCTTCGTCTCCAACCTGAACTACGTGCTGGTGGCCGTCGTCGGCGGTCTGCGGGTGGCGTCCGGCAACCTGTCCATCGGTGACGTGCAGGCGTTCATCCAGTACTCGCGGCAGTTCTCGATGCCGCTGACGCAGGTCGCGTCGATGGCGAACCTGGTGCAGTCGGGCGTCGCCTCCGCCGAGCGGATATTCGAGCTGCTGGACGCGGAGGAGCAGGAGCCGGACCCGGTGGACGGCCCCCGCCCGGAGGAGCTGAGCGGTGCGGTCGCCCTGGAGGGCGTGTCCTTCCGCTACGAGCCGGACAAGCCGCTCATCGAGGATCTGTCACTGTCGGTCGAGCCCGGTCACACGGTCGCGATCGTCGGCCCGACGGGCGCCGGGAAGACCACCCTGGTGAACCTCCTCATGCGGTTCTACGAGGTCACCGGCGGCCGGATCACCCTCGACGGCGTCGACGTCGCCTCCATGTCCCGTGACGACCTGCGGGCGGGGATCGGCATGGTGCTGCAGGACACCTGGCTGTTCGGCGGCACGATCGCGGAGAACATCGCCTACGGCACGTCGCGCAAGGTGACGCGGGAGGAGATCGAGGAGGCTGCGCGAGCCGCCCACGCGGACCGCTTCATCCGAACCCTGCCCGACGGGTACGACACCGTCCTCGACGACGAGGGGACCGGTGTCAGCGCCGGCGAGAAACAGCTGATCACCATTGCCCGCGCCTTCCTGTCGGACCCGGTCATCCTCGTGCTCGACGAGGCGACGAGCTCGGTCGACACGCGGACCGAGGTGCTCATCCAGAAGGCGATGTCACGACTCGCGCACGGGCGCACGAGCTTCGTGATCGCGCACCGGCTCTCCACGATCAGGGACGCCGACGTCATCCTGGTGATGGAGAACGGCTCGATCGTCGAACAAGGCACGCACGAAGAACTGTTGCTGGCAGGCGGTGCGTACGCACGCCTGTACACCGCGCAGTTCGCCCAGGCGGTCGCCGAGGTGGACTGAGCACGGGCCTGACGGGTTGCGGCGACGACGGAGTACGGCGGGCGGACGGCCCGGGCCACGAGGTCCGGGCCGTCCGCCCGTTCCGGTTCGGTCCCGGTCTCAGTCCAGGTAGCCGCGCAGTTGGTCGGCGAAGGCGTGGTCCCGCAGCTTGTTCAGGGTCTTGGACTCGATCTGCCGGATGCGCTCGCGCGTCACGCCGAAGATCCGTCCGATCTCCTCCAGGGTGCGGGGCCGTCCGTCGTCCAGCCCGTACCGCAGCTGGACGACCTTGCGCTCCCGCTCCCCGAGCGTGGAGAGCACGGCTTCCAGGTGCTCGCGCAGCAGGAGGAACGCCGCCGACTCGACGGGGGACGCGGCGTCACCGTCCTCGATGAGGTCGCCGAGCGCGACGTCGTCCTCCTCCCCCACGGGTGCGTGCAGGGACACCGGTTCCTGGGCGAGGCGCAGGACCTCGCTGACGCGTTCGGGGGCCAGGTCGAGCTGGCCGGCCACCTCATCGGCGGTCGGTTCGTAGCCGCGCTCCTGGAGCAGGCGGCGCTGGACGCGGACGACGCGGTTGATGAGTTCGACGACGTGGACGGGGACGCGTATGGTCCGCGCCTGGTCGGCGAGTGCACGGGACATGGCCTGGCGTATCCACCAGGTCGCGTACGTGGAGAACTTGTAGCCGCGTGCGTAGTCGAACTTCTCCACCGCGCGGATCAGACCGAGGTTCCCCTCCTGGACGAGGTCGAGCATGGTCAGCCCACGGCCGACGTAGCGCTTGGCGACCGAGACGACGAGGCGGAGGTTCGCCTCGATCAACCGGCGCTTGGCCACTCGCCCCATGACGACGAGCCTGTCGAGATCGAGGGCGAGTTGGGAATCGAGGTCCGGCGTGCGCCTCAGTTTCTCCTCGGCGAACAGTCCGGCCTCGACACGGCGCGCGAGCTCGACCTCCTCGACCGCGGTCAGCAGCGGGATGCGGCCGATCTCCCTGAGGTACTGGCGGAAGAGGTCGGACGAGGGCCCGCTGCCGCCGTCGGCACGCGCCGGCGCGCCGACGGCTCCGGACCTCTCCGGACGGCCCGGCGGGTCCGGGGTCCCGGACGCCTCCGGAGGATCCGTCGGCTCAGGTGTCCCGGCCGCTTCGGGGCCCCCGAACGGCTCGGCGGCCTCCCGCGCCACGGGGGCCCCTGGCCGACGGGGCGTTGCGCCCGGCGTGCCCTCCGCCCCGGGACCAGGAGGGTCCGACGCCTCGGGATGGTGCGCCGCCCGGCTCTGCACGGGTACGGACGCGACCGGATCGGCTTCTGTCAGGGTCTGGGTCTGCACGGGGGCGACCTCCAGGGTGGGCGCTGCCGGTTCGGGGGCAGGCGGCAGCGGGACGGGGGCGGCGGCCGGGCCGCTGTCCGTCCCGTACACGATGAGCGGATCCGCGGTGGTGAAGGGCCCACCCGCTGTGGACCGGCCGCGCTCCGAGGACTCAGGCACCGCACCCCAGTGTGGGGTACGACACATCGCTGCCACGAGGGGCGTGCGGTGACTTTTTGAGTCCGGTGCGTGACCGTGCGGTTACCGGACCGTGGGACGGGAGGCATGGGGTCCGGCCACTCCTCCCGGGCCGCCGTGGGCGGCGTCACGGGCAGGGCGCTTCCGGTGACGTACGGCCGCCGCATGCTCCGAGCAGCGCTCCCCGGGCTCGCGCCGAGTCCCGTCGACCGGGTGGCGGCGCTCTGCGGCGGGGCTTTCTCCCGGCCGGGTCCGCCCCGGGCGGAGGTCCGGCAGACCGGTCGGCCGACCGCGGAGCGCCGTCCGGGAGCAAGCCGGACCGGCTTCCTCAGAGGGCGTCCGCACCCCGGTTGCGCAGCGACTGGGCGTACTGCTGGAGCACCCACAGCTCGTTCTGCACCGCAGCGAGGTGATCGGCTTCGGCGTGTGCGCCGAGCCGGGCCAGCGTGCCCTGGACCTCGCGGATACGGCGGTCCACCGCACGCAGACGCACGGAGACGAGCTGCATGCCCGCGTAGGTCTCGTCGACCGTCCTCGCGTGGACGGCCTCGACCGCGAGCTCGGTGATCATCGCGCGGACCGTGTCGTCCGGGGCGGCCTCCCGGACCCGCGCCACGTAGCCCGGCGCGTCGGGGATGCCCTGTTCGGCGCCGCCCGCCTCGGCGACGGCCTCGCGGACCGCGGCGTACGGCGGAGCCGTGAACTCGTCCGCGCCGTATGCGTCGAACGCCGGTGAGACCAGCTCGGGATGCTGGAGGGCGAGCTTCAGCAGCTCCCGCTCGGTGCGGTGCGCAGGGCTGCGCAGGTTGAGCGCAGGACCGCTGGGCGCGGCGGGTCGCTGAGTGTCGTACGGGGACGGCGCGCGGCGCGCGGGCCCCGGACCGTGGCCGCCCTGCCCCGGTCCGCCCGGGGCACCACCGCGGTCGCGTGCCCAGCGAGCGAGCTGGGCGACGCGCTTGACCACGAACTGGGTGTCGAGGATGCCGAGCAGTCCGGCGAGTTGGACGGCGACCTCGTGCTGTGACGCGCTGTTCTTGATCCGGGCGACGATCGGCGCGGCCTCGTCGAGCGCTGCGGCGCGGCCTACCGGGGTCTCCAGGTCGTAGTTCCTGACGATCTGGCGGATCGCGAACTCGAAGAGCTGGTTGCGCGGCTCCGCCAGCTCGCGCACCGCTTCGTCGCCCTTGGCGAGCCGCAGCTCACACGGGTCCATGCCGTCGGGGGCGATCGCGATGAACGTCTCGGCGGCGAACTTCTGGTCGTCCTCGAAGGCACGCAGCGCCGCCTTCTGCCCGGCCGCGTCCCCGTCGAAGGTGAAGATCACCCTCGCGCTGCCGTTGTCCATCAGCAACCGGCGGAGGATCTTGATGTGCTCGCCGCCGAACGCGGTTCCACAGGTCGCGATCGCCGTCGGCACCCCGGCGAGGTGGCAGGCCATCACGTCGGTGTAGCCCTCGACGACCACCGCGCGGCTGGACTTGGCGATCTCCTTCTTCGCCAGGTCGATGCCGTACAGCACCTGGGACTTCTTGTAGATCGCCGTTTCCGGGGTGTTCAGGTACTTCGGGCCGGTGTCGTCGTCGCGGAGCTTGCGCGCGCCGAAGCCGACGACGTCGCCGGAGATGTCACGGATCGGCCACATCAGTCGGCCGCGGAAGCGGTCTATGGGCCCCCGGCGCCCTTCCTGGGACAGGCCCGACAGCACCAGCTCCTTGTCGGAGAAGCCCTTGCCTCGCAGGAAGCGGGTGAGGTGGTCCCAGCCCGCGGGGCTGTACCCCACGCCGAAGTGCTGCGCCGCCGCCTGGTCGAAGCCGCGCTCGGCGAGGAACTTCCGGCCGATCTCGGCCTCGGCACCGTCGAGCTGCTCCGCGTAGAACCGTGCCGCCACCTGATGGGCCTCGACCAGACGGATGCGTTCGCCGCGCTGGTGACTGGGGTTGTACCCGCCCTCCTCGTACCGCAGCGTGATGCCGGCCTTGGCGGCGAGCCGCTCGACCGCCTCGGAGAACGACAGGTGGTCGATCTTCATCACGAAGGTGAGGGTGTCCCCGCCCTCCTGGCAGCCGAAGCAGTGGAACAGCCCCTTGCTCGGACTGACCTGGAAGGAGGGGGACTTCTCGTCGTGGAAGGGGCAGAGTCCCTTGAGGTTTCCCCCGCCCGCGTTGCGCAGCTGGAGGTACTCGGACACGACGGAGTCGAT
Source organism: Streptomyces sp. NPDC059169 (assembly GCF_042755225.1). NCBI lineage: Bacteria > Bacillati > Actinomycetota > Actinomycetes > Kitasatosporales > Streptomycetaceae > Streptomyces > Streptomyces sp. NPDC059169. The sequence continues at coordinate 185,891 of NZ_JBHZCF010000009.1, forward strand.
CGGGACCGCGTCCCGGACCGCCTTCACGTCGTCATCGTTGATCCTGCCTGCCACGCGTAAATCTTAAGGTGCCGGGGTGACAGCACCGAGCGGCGTCGCGGGGTTCGCCAGGGCGTCGGTGTCCACGGGCGCACCGGAGCGGATGAGGCCCTGGATGTCGTCCGTGACGTCCCACACGTTCACGTTCATCCCCGCCAGCACCTTGCGGTCCTTGAGCCAGAAGGCGATGAACTCGCGCTTGCCGGCGTCCCCGCGGAGCACGACCTGGTCGTACGAGCCCGGCGGTGCCCAGCCCGAGTACTCCATGCCGAGGTCGTACTGGTCGGAGAAGAAGTAGGGGACCCGGTCGTACGAGACCTGGTGACCGAGCATGGCGCGCGCCGCGGCGGGCCCGCCGTTGAGCGCGTTCGCCCAGTGCTCGACACGCAGCCGCAGGTCGAGCAGCGGGTGGTGCATGGCGGCGACGTCGCCGGCCGCGTAGATCTCGGGGTCGGACGTCCGCAGCGAGGCGTCGACGGCGACGCCGCCGCCGTGCCCGCGGTCGAGGAGGGCGAGGCCCGCGGCTTCGGCGAGGCCGGTGCGCGGGGCGGCGCCGATCGCGGCGAGCACGCTGTGGACGGGGTGCTCCTCGCCGTCGTCGGTGCGGGCGGCGAGGACCACGCCGTCCTGCCCGGTGATCTCCGTGAGACGGGCGCCGAAGTGGAACCGCACGCCGTGCTCGCGGTGGAGATCGGCGAAGATCTGGCCGAGCTCGGGGCCGATCGCCTGGTGGAGCGGCGTGGGTGCGGACTCGACGATCGTGACCTCTGCGCCGTAGCCGCGGGCGGCGGCGGCCACCTCCAGGCCGATCCAGCCGGCGCCGGCGATCAGCAGGTGGCCGTTGTCGCGCCCGAGGGCGGCGAGAACTTGCCGCAGCCGGTCCGCGTGCCCGAGCCGGCGCAGGTGGTGGACCCCGGCCAGCTCGGTTCCGGGGATGTCGAGGCGCCGCGGTTCCGCTCCTGTGGCCAGCAGAAGCTTGTCGTAGTGGACGGTGGTGCCGTCCCCGAGCCGCACGGACCGGCCCTCGCGGTCGATCGAGGTGACCGGCTGCCCGAGGTGCAGCTCGATGTCCGCCCGCGCGTACCAGGCGGGCTCGTGGACGAAGACGCTGTCGCGCTCTTCCTTGCCGGACAGGTAGCCCTTGGAGAGCGGGGGGCGTTCGTACGGGTGGTCGCGTTCGTCTCCGATGAGGATCACGCGGCCCGTGAACCCTTCGGCGCGGAGGGTTTCCGCGGCCTTGGCCCCGGCGAGCCCTCCGCCCACGATGACGAATGTCCGATGCGCGTCGACCACTTGTTGCCTCCCTGATGACTGCCGGGAGTCCGGGGTTCGTACCCCGGACAACACAGAACGCTACGCCGCCTGAGTGCGAGCCTCCCGCACGCAGCGTGATGGGGGAAGAGGGACACCGCGGCGGGCGTGTCGGTTCCGGCCGTTCCGGGCGGTCCGCCGGGAGGGCGGCCCGACCGGCGATCACGGTCGGCGCGGGGCCAGACGGGCGTGCAGGGTGCGGGCCGAGGCGTCCGTGAGCGAGGCGATCTGATCGACGATCACGCGCTTGCGGGCCCGTTCGTCCCGTGCGCTGTCGAACATCGCCCGGAACTGTGGGTCCAGTCCCTCGGGCGCCCGGCCGACCAGGGCTTCCGCCAGCTCGGCGACGACCACGCGCTGGTCCGCGCGCAGCGCCTCCTGCTCGGCGCGCTGCATCACGTAGCGGTCGGCGACGGCCTTGAGGACCGCGCACTCGAGGCGGGTCTCGTCCGGGACGACCAGCTCGGCGGCGTACCGGGTGAGCCGGCCGGAGCCGTAGGCCTCCCGCGTGGCCCCCTCGGCAGCCAGGCAGAACCGGCCGATGAGCTGGCTGGTGGCGTCCTTGAGCCGGGCCTGGGCGACCGCAGAACCGTCGTAGCCGTGCGGCCACCACTCCTGGGTGACGAGCCGGTCGAGGGCGTCGGCGAGCTCCTGCGGCGTGGTGTCCTCGGAAACGTAGCGGCCGATGGCCACCGTCCAGATCTCCGCCCGCTCGGCCTCGGAGAGCAGGGCGTTGGGATCGATGTGGCCCGCGTGCAGCCCGTCCTCGACGTCGTGGACCGAGTACGCCACGTCGTCCGACCAGTCCATGACCTGTGCCTCGAAGCACTTGCGGTGGGCGGGGGCGCCCTCGCGTGCCCAGGCGAAGACCGGCAGGTCGTCCTCGTACACCCCGAACTTCGGCGAGGTGGGGTCGGTGGGGTGACCGCCGCGCGCCCACGGGTACTTGGTCGCCGCGTCGAGCGCCGCCCGGGTCAGGTTGAGACCGACGCTGACCATCTCACCGGTCCCCGGGGAGCGGGCGAAACGCTTGGGCTCGATCCGGGTGAGCAGCCTCAGCGACTGTGCGTTGCCCTCGAAGCCGCCGCAGTCCTTGGCGACGTCGTTGAGTGCCTGCTCGCCGTTGTGCCCGAACGGCGGGTGCCCCAGGTCGTGGGCGAGGCACGCGGCTTCCACCAGATCGGGGTCGCAGCCGAGCGCCGCACCCAGCTCGCGGCCTACCTGGGCGCATTCCAGGGAGTGCGTCAGCCGGGTGCGGGGGCTGGGGTCCCAGGCGGCGCTCCGCGAACCCGGCGTCACCACCTGGGTCTTCCCCGCGAGCCTGCGCAGCGCCGCGGAGTGCAGCACGCGGGCGCGGTCGCGCTGGAAGGCCGTGCGGCCCGGGCGCTTGTCCGGCTCGACGGCCCATCGCGCGACGGCAGCGTCGTCGTAGCCGGAGGTGTGTGCGGTGCCAGTGGTGCCTTCCATGCACCCGACGGTAACGGCAGCGGCCGACAGTGCGAATCAGGCAGTGACCAGTTGGCGCTGGTCGGACACCGGCGGGTGCCCGGCCAGCGCCTCGTCGTAACGTTGCAGGACCAGCCGCCCGAGCGCCGGATGTGCACCGAGCGGCGCAGCGGCGATCCACGGTGCTGCGGCGGCGCCGGCCGCGGCGAACCGCCCGGGCGCGGTGAAGTAGGACGCGACGGCGATCCGGTGCCGGCCCCGCGCTGCCAGGGCGCGCACCGCGTCGGGGACGGTGGGCGACAGCGCGGAGGCGTAGGCGGGGACCACGGGCACACCGCCGAGGCGTTCGCTGAGCAGTTCCGCGGTGCGGCGGGTGTCGGCGGCCGACTCGGGGTCCCGCGAGCCGGCCGCCGCGAGCACCACGGCGGTGGTGGGGCTCGTGCCGTCCCCGGTCCGCCAACCGGCTTCGTGGAGGCGTGCGCTGAGGGCCTCCACCAGCAGCGGGTGCGGGCCGAGGGGCGGGGCGAACCGGGCACGCAGCAGTGGTGCTCCGGCGGCCGCGGCGGGAACGTCGTGCTTGACGTGGTGGCCGCGGCCGAGCAACAGCGGCACGAGGACGGCGTCGCGGTCGCCGAGGCCGGCGAGGGTCGCTGGCAGCAGCGGTTCGTTGAGCTCGATGTGCCCGAGCCGGACGTCGAGGCGGGGCCGTAGTTCCCGCACCCGGTCGAGCAGCCGGGAGACGGTGTGCAGGGCCCGGGGGTCGCGGCTGCCGTGGGCGACGGCCACGAGGGCGGGGGCCCGGACGACCGTGGGTGCCGCGGTGCGGCGGGCCGGCTGGGCGGACCGGTGGGCGGCCGGGCCGGCGCTGCCGGGTCGTTCGGTGGTGGGAGGGGTCATGGGTCTGCGCACTCCGTTGAGCTGGACGTGGCTGAGCTGCGCCCCGAGCTGCGCGGTGATGCGGGTGAGCAGCTGCGCGGTGCTGTCGAGGGGCAGCGTGTTCGGGGCCAGGGACTCGCGAGGGTGTGCCGACTCCGTCATGGACCGATCCTGGCGGGTGCACGTTGCCGGGCCGTTGCGCGGCGGTGACGGGTGTTTTCCGGTGCCTCACGGGGCCGTCGGGGGCGTTGTCAGACCGGTCACCTACGGTGATCGTGCTGAAGGGAACCGGGATCGGCTGCGCGACCGGATGGCCGGAGGGGGTCAGCCATGGGCTGGATCGAGACGGGGAGCGGCGGCTGTGCCGTCACGCTGGACGGTGGGTGCGTACGGTTCCGGAATGCCGCCGTGCACACGGTGCATCAGCTGCCGGCGAAGCTGTGCCCCGGTGCGGAAGCGGTCCGGCTGCGGCAGCTCGCCGAATGGCTGGAACGGTACGGTCGGGAGTGTCGGGAACAGGTCGCCCCTTGGCCGGTGCGGTCACTGCGCGTGCCCGTCGGCCTGCCGACCCGGGTGAGTGGGAGGGGCGCCGCGTGCCAGGCGGCGCTGCGCGGCCTGGTGGTCGCGGCGCACGGCTCGGTCGGCGTGTCGCGTGCGGGGTTCCTGCGGGACGGCGACTCCGAGCGGGGCTCGGTTCGGTCGGCCTCGACGGCGCCTCCCGGGGAGATCGTCATCGTGCCGGAGGCCACCGGGACGCACGGAGTCGGCCGACCGCCCGTCGGGGTGGGCGGCCCTCCCGCGGCTCAGGCGGCGGTACGCCCTGAGACGCAGTTGGGAGCCGGGCGGGCCCTCGCGGCACCCCCGCAGCGCACCGTCCGGGCAGCACTTCTCCGCACGGGGCAAGGCCGTGGCGACGGCGCAGGCGGGTCCGTCCCGCGTGCTGTTCGATGTGCGCTGGTGTCAGTCCGCCGACCAGACCGTGAGCGGTGCGCCGGGGATGAACCCCTGCCGGGTAGCGGCGTCCAGGTCCTCGCCGTGTTCGTAGCCGACGACCGGCACGCCGGGCCAGAAGTGGGCGACGGCGGCGAGGCAGCCCGCCCAGGCGCGTTCGAGGTCCCCGTCGGACCCGAAGACGTGGGAAACGCCGACGACGGCGCTGCTCCGGCTCACCACGGCCCCGGCGACCGTACGAGTGCCACCGTCCGTGGTCCCCGCCAGGAGCGTCGTGGTCCGGTCGGCGAGGAGTTCCGGGCGGAAGAGCCCCACCAGGTCCTCGTCGCCGTCCGACCACGCGGCCTCCCACGCGGCCAGGCCGGGCTCCGTCCTGAGGGGGCGCCAGACGACGTTGTCGGGGGCGACGGGCGCCACGAGCGAGGCGGGGCGGTGGATCCATCGGGCCTCGAAGAGCACCTCGAATCCGTCTGCCGCGAGGTCGAGCCGCCCGAAGCTGTCCTTGACCGAACAGCCGGGCGCCTCCCGGTCGATCTCGCTCAGCACGTCGTGGGCCGTGGCGTCCGGGGCGAGGGTCACGGCGTCCGGGTAGAGCGGAGGGGTCCGCCGCTCGCTGGTCCAGGCCCGTTCTTGGAAGGCCGTCGGGATGCCGTGCGCGCGGCACATCGCGTGGCACCATTCGGCGTTGTTGCGGGCAGACTGGCTGATCATGAATCGATCCTGCCGCAACTGCCGTCAGGGTTCCATGCCGTGGACGGGTCCGTGCCGCGGCCGGGAACGACGCTCCTCGTCGTGTCGGCCCCGCCGTTCGGCCCTATGTCCTTCGGCCTCGCACCGATCCGATCACGTGAATCATCCACCCGCCCTTCCGGTAAAAAACCACCCGAAAAGGTGACGTCACAGCGTCAACGTGCATCCTCTGAACGGTCGGCGGAACACGGCGGCCGCATCGTCGCCGACCCGGCTCCCGACCCACCCCCGACGCCCCTGTCCGCCGTGCCCCCTGCTGCCCCGGTCCCCTGTTCGCCGTCCGCTGGGCGACACGCAGCCGGGGACCGGCGCACCCGTGCCGCTGCCTTCCCGTGCACGCCATCTCCCGCGCCCGCTTCTCCCCCGCCCGCGCGTGCGCCGATCCGCTCGCGGCACACACGGCTCCCGCACGCGTCCCTCACGGTCGGGTGCGGCGACCGACGCCGCAGGTGCCGCGGCCGCAGCACGTCCTGCAGTACTCCTGATCACATCCGGCGCGCCGCGTGAACCGTCCTGCCCGTGGCGGCGTCGAAACTGGTGAACCGCAGGACCATGGAGGGATCGTTGGTGAGGATCAGGCTGCGTGGCCCGCTGCCGAGGACGTTCACGCTGCTGCCCACGACCCGACGCGGGCGACGGCGCGCCGCACAGACCGTGATGCTCGGGTGCGTCCTGGCCCTGACTCCGGCGACCTGGACGCACGCGGTGGCGGACGGTCGGCTCCGCACGACCGCCGACGCGCCCGCACACGACGTCGCCGTGGTCTTCGGTGCGGGCCTGTGGAACGGCCGCCCCACCCCCTACCTGGCGCACCGCCTCGACGCGGCCGCCGAGCTGTACCGGACGGGGAAGGTCAAGGTCGTCCTCGTGACCGGGGACAACAGCCGGGCCGAATACGACGAGCCGGACGCGATGCGCGCCTATCTCATACGGCGGGGAGTGCCCGACGCGCGGATCGTGAGCGACTACGCGGGATTCGACACCTGGGACTCCTGCGTGCGCGCGAAGCAGATCTTCGGCGTGGACCGGGCGGTACTGGTGACGCAGGGCTTCCACATCCGGCGGGCCGTCGCGCTGTGCAACGAGGCCGGGGTCGACTCGTACGGCATCGGCGTCGACGAACCTCACGACGCGACCTGGTACTACGGCGGCACGCGGGAGCTCTTCGCGGCGGGCAAGGCGGCACTGGACGCGGTGTTCGAACCCGAGCCGCGGTTCCTCGGCCCCCGGGAGAAGGGCGTCACCGAAGCGCTGGCCTCGGCTGTCACCGGCCCCGGGGATCCGGCCACCGCTCACTGAGCCAGGACGCCGTCGCGGCGCCGGGGGCGGACCGTTCAGACCGCGCGCTCCCACCGGAACATGGCCCGCCACCCGCATCCCGGCGGACCTCCCGGCCGCGTCCGACCATCACCCGCCCTCTTGCCCGCCCGGCGGGCAGCGGTACGCGGGCAACTCACCACACCCGGCCCGCCGGGCGGAGGGGGGCGTACCGGCGCCGTAATGCGATGCGCCCGCGCCCGTAACACGGACGACGCACCCTGGGTCCATGCCCCCAGCACCTGACGCTCCGCGATCCCCGCTCATCGCGACCCACTGCCCCTACTGCTCGCTGCAGTGCGGGATGAACCTGCGTGCCCGGGGGACGCAATCCACGGACCCGGCGGAGGTCGTCGAAGTCGTCGAGCGTCCGGACTTCCCCGTGAACCGGGGTGCGCTGTGCGGCAAGGGCCGCACGGCACCCGCAGTACTCTCCTCCCGGGTGCGGCTGACCGGGCCCCTGGTCCGACGCCCCGCCACAGGCAGGCTCGAACCGGCCACCTGGGAGGAGGCCCTGCGTCTGACGGCGGAAGGGCTGCGGCGGACCCGGGCGGTGCACGGGGCGGATGCCGTCGGCGTGTTCGGCGGCGGCGGCCTGACGAACGAGAAGGCGTACGCACTGGGGAAGTTCGCCCGGATCGTCCTTGGCACCTCGCAGATCGACTACAACGGGCGCTTCTGCATGTCGTCGGCGGCAGCCGCGCACCAGCGGGCGTTCGGCCTCGACCGGGGGCTTCCGTTCCCCCTGGAGGACGTTCCGCGTACCGGATGCGTCCTGCTCGTCGGCTCCAACCTCGCCGAGACGATGCCGCCGGCACTGCGCTACCTCACGGAGCTGAGGGAGAACGGCGGCAAGCTGATCGTCGTCGATCCGCGCCGGACGAGGACGGCGGAACAGGCGGACCTGCACCTGGCCCCGCGGCCCGGCACCGATCTCGCGCTCGCCCTCGGGCTGCTTCACCTGGTGGTGGCGCAGGGCCGTACCGACGAGGCCTTCGTCCGGGAGCGCACGACCGGTTGGGAGGAGGCCAGGGCGTCCGCCATGGCGCACTGGCCCGAACTGGTCGAGCGGATCACCGGCGTGGGGGTGCCGCAACTGCGCGCGGCCGTGGACATGTTCTGCGGGGCCCCCACGGGGATGGTCCTCACTGCGCGCGGACCCGAACAGCAGTCGAAGGGCACGGACACCGTCGGCGCCTGGATCAACCTCGTCCTCGCGACGGGGAAAGCGGGCCGCCCGTTGTCCGGGTACGGCTGTCTGACCGGGCAGGGCAACGGCCAGGGCGGTCGCGAGCACGGCCAGAAGGCCGACCAACTGCCCGGCTACCGGAGGCTGGACGATCCGGCCGCGCGGACCCACGTGGGCCGGGTGTGGGGTGTCGACCCCGACACGCTCCCCGGGCCCGGGCGCAGTGCGTACGAGCTGCTCGACGCCCTCGGCCGGGACGTGAAGGCGCTGCTGCTGATGGGGTCGAATCCCGTGGTCTCCGCTCCCCGGGCCGCCCACGTGGAGGCACGGTTGGGGGACCTCGACTTCCTGGCCGTCGCCGACGTGGTGCTCTCGGAAACGGCGGAGCTCGCGGACGTCGTGTTCCCCGTGACCCAGTGGGCAGAGGAGACGGGAACCACGACGAACCTGGAGGGCCGGGTGCTGCTCCGGCGGCGCGCGCTCGCACCTCCCACGGGGGTGCGGAGCGATCTGGAGGTGCTGCACGGGCTGGCCGGATTGCTGGGGCACGGGAAGGGGTTCCCGACGGACCCGGAGGAAGTCTTCGAAGAGCTGCGCCGGGCCTCGGCGGGAGGACCCGCGGACTACTCGGGCATCAGCTACCGGCGCTTGGAGGAAGAGGACGGCGTCTTCTGGCCGTGTCCCGAACCCGCGGGCGGCACCGGGACGGACGGCTCCGCGGGCGGCACCGCGGCGGACGGCTCCGCGCCCGGTGCGGTGAGCGAGGCGCATCCCGGGACCCCGCGGCTGTTCCTGGAACGGTTCGCGACGCCGGACGGCCGGGCGAGGTTCGTGCCCGTGGTGCACCGGGAGGCGGCGGAGGAGACCGACGCCGAGTACCCCGTCGTGCTGACGACGGGGAGGGTCGTGGCGCAGTACCAGTCGGGGGCGCAGACCCGGCGCGTTGCGGAGCTGAACGCCGCGGCACCAGGGCCGTTCGTCGAGCTGCACCCCCGGCTCGCCGCCCGGTTGGGAGTGGCCGAGGGGCAACCGGTGGCCGTCGTGTCCCGCCGGGGACGCGCCGTGGCACCGGCCCGGGTGACGGACGCGATCCGGCCGGACACGGTGTTCATGCCGTTCCACTGGGCGGGCGGGGGGAGGGCCAACACCCTCACCAATCCGGCACTCGACCCGACGTCCCGAATGCCGGAGTTCAAGGTCTGCGCGGTCCGGCTGGAGCCGTTGCCCGCGGGCTGACGGCACCGCCCGATGCGGGCCCGGCGGCACGGCGAACCCCGCAGTGCGGGACACCCGAGGGGGCGGGAAGCGGTGGCGGCTCCGGACGGGTGTGGTCACCGCCCCCGCCGCGTGCCGGGCCCGTAGGTGCGCTTCGAGGAGTCGACCGCATGTCCCCCGTTTCCCGGTCGTGCTCCCCCGGTCCCCGTCCGGGCCGCGGTCAGCCGACCGCCGACCAGTCCCCGCCCGGGATGGACGTCCCGTGCGCACGGAGCCGTCCGGCCACCGGCCCGGCGGCCACGTACACCCAGGCCGCGGCGGTGCCCCCGACCGTGTGCACCGAACGCTCGACCCGCTCGTACACGTTCCGGGGGTCGCCGGGCCCGAAGTACTCCTCCAGGTGGTCCAGCACTCCGAGCAATTCGCCGTAGTGGCCCGGTGCCGCCGTGACCAGCTCTCCCAGGACCTCCCCCGCTCCCGCTGCCTCCACGGCGAACGGATAGCCCGGCCCCTGGTACAGGACGGCGCCGCTGAGCCGCGCCGGTTCCTCCGACTCGGTACGACCGCGCAGGAAGAGGTCGTGGTTGTGCTCCCCGGGACGGAGGGTGCCGTACACGAAGAACGGCAGGCGCGCGCCCGTCACGGTGCGGCCTCGGTCGTCTCCGTCACGATCCACGCCAGGTAGGCGGAGCTCCCCCGGACCACCGGCGTCGCGATGACCTCCGGGGTGTCGTAGTCGTGCCGGGCCCGTAGGTGCGCTTCGAGGGCGTCGTAGCGGGCCGGGGTGGTCTTGAAGAGGACCTGCCACTCCTCCCCGGACTCGACGGCACCCTGCCACCGGTAGACGGAGGTGACAGGAGCCGAGATCTGGGCGCAGGCGGCCAGCCGCGCCTCCACCGCACCGCGCGCCAGTTCCTCGGCCTTGGCGGCGCTGCCGGTGGTGGTCAGGACGGTCAGGGCCTGGGGCGCGGAAACCGTGCTCACGGGCACTCCTCCCTACGGACGCGGCTGGGACACGGGCCCCCAACCTAGGCCACCGCCGCGCCCGGGCAGCAGCCGGCCCGTCGGGGCGCCTCCGTCCGAGGCACGCCGACGGAACGGTTCCCTGACTGGTCGGCTCCCTGACCGGTCGGCTCCGGTACGGGGCGGCTCGACCGGCACGCGCGGCTTCAGCAGCGGGGATCCGGAAGGTGCGCAGGCTCCGCCCCCGTCCTCTCCGCGCGCCCCGACCGAGCACGACTCCCTCGATGCGGCCGACCGCCCCCGCCCCCACTACCCGTCCGCGGGCGGGGCAGCACTGCGCGGCGGCGCCGTCAGCCGGCGTAGGGGCGGACCCTCCTGGCGTCCCGCAGCACGCTGCCCCACCAGGCCAGCTGGTCGAGCAGTGTCTTCGCAGCGGCATCGGCGCCTGAGGGGGCCGTGTGCCGCCCCTCGGCGTCGAAGTGGTCCGCGGCATTGTGGAAGGAGATGCCGTCGCGGACGGTGACGGCGTGCAACTCGGCGAAGACCTGGCGCAGTTGTTCCACCGCCCGCAGTCCGCCGGAGATCCCGCCGTAGGAGACGAACCCGACGGGCTTGGCCCGCCATTCGGTGTAGTGCCAGTCGACGAGGGCCTTGAGGGCGGCGGGGAAGGAGTGGTTGTACTCGGGTGTGACGACGACGAAGGCGTCCGCGGCGGCGAGTCTGGGCGAGACTCCGGAGAGCTCGGCCGCGATCCGATCGTCCGGGGTGGGGGAGGGCGCGCTGGGCAGATCGATGTCGGCGAGGTCGACGACGTCGACGGTGAAGTCGTCTCGTCCGGCGAGCCGGGACAGGAACCAGTCGGCGATGACGGGTCCGAAGCGACCCTCGCGGTTGCTGCCGATGACGACGGCCAGCCTGAGGGGCGCGTCAGGGGCGCCGGAGGACGGCGCGGTGCCGACGGGTGCAGTGCCGACGGATGTGCGGGCAGATGTGGTGATGTCCATGCCGAGGAGGCTCATACATCAACCTTGGTTGAGGTCAAGCGGCACCCGTCGCGGACACCGGGGCTCCGCCGGCCAGAAGGCGATCCCGCACGCCCCCGGGGCCGCCGCCCGCGCTGTTGCCATGCCACCGCACGCGCCATGCCACCGCACGTCGCCACAACGCGAAGGAGAAGGCATACCAGGCGGAACCCCGGGAGGGGAACCGCCACGCCGTCCACCGACACGCCGCTCACCCTTTCGGCGTGGTGCGCTCCAAGAAGCTCCAGACACCCCCACATACCCCTCTTGACCTGCGACGATTCTGGAGCGCCAGAGGACACGCCGGACACCGGGAGAGAATCTGACCCTCCATCAGCGTGCGTCGACGGCGTGATGGCCCTTACCTCGAAGTGACGGCACCACCGCCGCGTCCCCCACGGCCGCGGCGCAGTTCACCGCCCCGGAGGACCCATGCGCACCACCGCACGCACGCTGACCGGACCGGCCCTCGCGGTCGCCTGGTCCGGCGCACTGGGCGTGCTGGGCACTCCGGCCGCGCACGCGGCGGACGCCACGCCGTTGGACATCAGACCGGCAGCCGCGGCCCCCGGTACGGCCGTCTCCGTCAGCACCTCCGCGTGCGGGAGGGACGGTCACGGAACCGGCGACGCCGAGTCCCTGGGCGCGGGCGACTTCACAGTGTCACCCGGCAAGGACCAGCAGGTCGCGGCGGGGAGGTTCACGGTGCCGAAGGGCGCCCAGCCCGGGAACTACGGCATCACCGTGCTCTGCGACGACGGCAAGGAGGCTGACGGGGACCTACTGGTGCAGGCCGCGCACGGTCAGCCGAGCGGTCAGCTCACGACCTCCACCGGCCGGGCGAAGACGCCGAGCGGCCACGTCGAGACGGGAGTCGGCGGCAGCGTCGGCCCCGACACCACCCAGATCGCGGCGGGGGTGGCCCTGCTGGCCGCCACCGCCGTCGGCGGGACCCGGACCCTGCGCCGTCGGGCGAGCGGCGCGCAGGGTAGTTGACGGGGAGAGGAGTCGTCCGACCTCCACCGTCCCACGGACCGCCGCCCTGTCCCCGTCATGCGGATTTCCGCATGACGGGGACGGGGGCAATCACGGGAGGAGACCATGAAGGCCAAGGGCAGTCTGATGGTGGCCGCCGCCGTCGCCGGCGTCTGGCTCGTCCACAGCGGTGCACAGGTCGCGCTTCCTCCCTCGCCCTCCGCCGCCCAGGCCCTCGGGCCCGGTGAGCACGCACTCACCGCCGCCGATCCGCTCCCGCCGTCCGCACCGGTCCGCTTCCGGATCCCGCGGATCGGCGTCGACGCCCCGGTGAGGGGACTGGGACTGACCCGTGACGACAGCCTCGAGGCGCCGCCCGCCACGGACGGCGGCATCACCGGTTGGTACCGGGACGGGACTCCCCCGGGCGCCCTGGGCACCGCGCTCGTTGCCGGTCACGTCGACACCGCACGCGGTCCCGCCGTCTTCTACGACCTGGGCACGCTGCACAAGGGCAACCGGATCGAGGTCCTCCGCGAGGACGGACGCACGGCGCTGTTCACCGTCGATGCGGTCGAGGTGTACGACAACGCGCACTTCCCCGACCGCAAGGTGTACGCAGACACCGGACGGGCCGAACTGCGGGTGATCACCTGCGGCGGCCGGTACGACAGCCGGACCGGCTACCGGGGCAACGTGGTCGCGTACGCCCACCTCACCGGGGTGCGGGAGGCGAAGACGGCGTGACCGTCCGTCACCCGGACCACTGGTCGAACGCGAGCTTCGCGACGAGGGACAGCACCACGACGAGCAGCACGCCGCGGACGAACTCCGCACCCCTGGTCAGCGCCATCCGCGCCCCGATCATGCCGCCCGCCAGGTTGAACAGCGCCATCACGGCGGCCAGCTGCCACAACACGCTGCCCTGGTAGGCGAACATCGCGAGCGCGCCGGCATTGGTGCAGACATTGACGATCTTCGCCGTGGCGGAGGCCGCGACCAGGTCGAGGTGGAGCACGGCGGTGAGGGCCAGCACCAGGAAGGTCCCCGTGCCCGGGCCGAACAGTCCGTCGTAGAAGCCGATCCCGCCACCGACCAGGACGATGGCGGCGATGATCCGCGGCCTGGTGACCGGGCCCCGGTCGCGCGTGGTGCCGAAGGACGGCCGGAGCATGACGAACGCCGCGACGCCGAGCAGCACCACCATGATCACGGGCCGGAGCACCGCGCTGCTGATGCCCGCCGCGAAGAAGGCACCGGCCATGGATCCGGCGAGGGCCGTCAACCCGATCCGCACGGCCGTCCCCACCTGCACGGGGGCCTTGCGGACATAGGTGATCGCCGCGCCCGAAGTGCCGACGATCGCCACGGCCTTGTTGGTGCCGAGCACGTGCGCGGCGGGCACGTGCGGCATCCCGAGCAGCAGTGCGGGGAGGAGCAGCAGCCCGCCGCCGCCGACGACCGCGTCGATCCAGCCGGCGGCCTCGGCGGCGAGACAGAGGAACAGCAGGGTGGTGAGCGATATGTCGGGCACGGCCGTGACCTTACGGAGCAGATAGATGCTGCGTCCATCGTTCTTCCCGGAGTTGAGCTACGTCTGAGGTTGCCGCTGCGCACGGAGGGAGGGCCGAGGGTCGCCGCGCCCCTCACAAACGGCCGCGCAGGGTGCTGAGGTCGGCGTTCCCCACGGGTAACAACCGGGATGCCGTCGGGTAACACCCGCACCGCAGGCTGACTGCATGGTTTCGAGGATCGTGGTGATCGGCGCCGGGATGGCAGGGGCGAGGCTGGCACGGCAGCTGGCACCGTCCGCGACGACCCGGCCGTTCGCCGTGACAGTGCTCGGCGAGGAGCCGCACGCCCCGTACAACCGGGTGCTGCTCGCCGAGGTCCTGGCCGGGCGGTACGGCCCCGACGTCATCGCCCTGCCGCCGGTGCCGGGAGGTCCGGGCACGGTGCGTCGCGGCGTGCGGGCCGAACGGATCGACCGGGGGACGCGCACGGTCCACTGCGCGGACGGCTCGGCCGTGCCGTACGACCGGCTGGTGCTGGCGACCGGGTCGAACCCGGTGCTCCCGCCGCTGCGCGGCATCGCGGGGCGGCTGCCGGACGGGGTGCACCCGTTCCGCACCCTCGACGACTGCCTGGCCCTGGCGGCCGCCGTCCGGGCGGGCACCCGGGCGGTGGTCGTCGGCGGCGGGCTGCTCGGCGTCTCGGCGGCGCGGGCGCTCGCCGAGCGGGGTGCGGACGTGGTGGTGACCCACCAGGGTCCGGACCTGATGGACCGCCATCTCGACCCGGCCGCGGGCGCACTGGTCCGCCGCCACCTGGAGGAGCTGGGCGTGGAGGTGCACACGGAGTGCCGTGCCCGCGGGCTGCGGCACGTCGGCGGAAGGGTCACCGGTGTCGAGCTGGCTGACGGATTCGTGCTCGGGGCCGAATGCGTCGTCCTGGCCTGCGGGGTCCGACCCCGTACGAGCCTGGCGGCCGATGCGGGCCTGCGGGTCCGTCAGGGAATCGTCGTGGACGACGAACTGCGGACGTCGGACCCGTACGTCCACGCCATCGGGGACTGCGCCGAGCACGCGGGCACGGTCTACGGGCTGGCGACCCCGGCCCTGGAGCAGGCGGACGTCCTGGCGTCCCTGCTGGCCACGGACGCCGCGGCCGGCGGAGCGGGGGCCCCTGCGGTCATCCCCGCAGCCGGTGCGGTGACCGCAGCCGACGCCCGGCCCCAGCCCGCCACCAGCACCGGCGGGGGGATCACCGCCGCACCGGCGGAGGACTCCCTCCACGGAACACCGGCCCACCCCTCGCCCCCCTCCCCCGCCGGCCCCGCGCGTGCCCGCTACACCGGCACCCGCGCCCTCACCCGACTCACCCTCGGGGGCACCGGCAGCTTCGACGTCGCAGCTTTCGGCGAGCCCTCCCCCCAGCCCGGTGACGACGTCGTGCAGCTCGCCGACGCCACCCGCGGCGCATACCGGAAGGTCATCGTCCGGAACGATCGGCTCGTCGGCGGGGTACTCCTCGGCGACCTCGCCACCGTCGGCGACCTCGCCAGGACCTGGGAGGGCGACGAAGCCCTGCCGCCCACACCCCTGCTCCACCTGCTCACCCACGATGGAGGCTCCTGAGATGGCCACAGCGGACAGCCCGTCCACCCCCACGATCGTGCTCGTCGGCCACGGGATGGTCGGCCAGCGCTTCCTGGAGGCCCTCGTGGAGCGCGGCGTCACCGAGCGAGCTCGGGTCGTCGTCCTGTGCGAGGAGCCCCGCCCGGCCTACGACCGGGTCCAGCTCACCTCGTACTTCTCCGGCCGCACCCCCGACGAGCTGTCGATGGTCGAGGACGGCTTCATGACCCGGCACGGCATCGAGCTCTACCTCGACGACCCTGCCGAGCACGTCGACCGCACCACCCGCACCGTCACCGCACGCAGCGGGCGGAGCTTCCGCTACGACACCCTCGTCCTGGCCACCGGCTCCTACCCGTTCGTGCCGCCCGTGCCGGGCAAGGACGCCCGTGGCTGCTTCGTCTACCGGACCATCGAGGACCTCCTCGCCATCGAGGAGTACGCCAAGACCTCCCGCACCGGCGTCGTCGTCGGCGGCGGGCTGCTCGGCCTGGAGGCGGCCGGTGCGCTCAAAGGCCTCGGCCTGGACACCCACATCGTGGAGTTCGCGCCCCGACTGATGCCCGTCCAGATCGACGAAGGCGGTGGCGCGGCCCTGCTGCGCACCATCGAGGGCATGGGGCTCCACGTGCACACGGGCGTCGGCACCCAGGAGGTCGTCGCCGGCGACTGCGGCGTCACGGGCATGAACCTCTCGGACGGCTCGACGCTCGCCACCGACCTGGTCGTCTTCTCGGCGGGCGTCCGCCCCCGCGACCGACTCGCCCGCGACATGGGCCTGGACGTCGGCGAGCGCGGCGGCATCGTCGTCGACGAGCAGTGCCGAACGTCCGACCCGGCCGTGTACGCGATCGGCGAGTGCGCGCTCGCGTCCGACGGCCGGGTGTACGGGCTGGTGGCGCCGGGCTACGAGATGGCGAAGTCCGTCGCGGACGTCCTCGACGGCGACGAGGGCCGT
Organism: Streptomyces sp. NPDC059169; assembly: GCF_042755225.1. Lineage (NCBI taxonomy): Bacteria > Bacillati > Actinomycetota > Actinomycetes > Kitasatosporales > Streptomycetaceae > Streptomyces > Streptomyces sp. NPDC059169. Next base: position 202,040 of record NZ_JBHZCF010000009.1, read on the forward strand.
TTCACCGGCGCCGACCTGTCGACGAAGCTGAAGCTCCTCGGCGTGGACGTGGCGTCGTTCGGCGACGCGCACGGAACCGCCGAGGGCTGCCTCGACGTCGTGTACGCGGACTCGCGCGCCGGCGTGTACAAGAAGCTGGTCGTCAGCGCGGACGGCACGCTGCTGGGCGGTGTCCTGGTCGGTGACGCCGAGTCGTACGGGATGCTGCGCCCACTCACCGGCAGCGTGCCGCCCGTCCCGCCCGAGCAGTTGGTGCTGCCCGCGGGTGCCGGTGCACCCGTCGCCCTCGGTCCGTCCGCGCTGCCCGACGACGCAGTGGTCTGTTCCTGCCACAACGTCACCAAGGGGGAGATCTGCGCCCACGGCTCGCTGCCCGAGGTGAAGAGGTGCACCAAGGCCGGTACGGGCTGCGGCAGTTGTGTGAAGGTCATCGGTCAACTGCTGCCGCAGGCCACGGACCAGGGACTCTGCGGCTGCTTCTCCTACACCCGCAGCGAGCTGTACGAGATCGTCCGGACCCTGCGGCTGACCTCGTACGCACAGCTGCTCGACTCGCACGGCCGGGAAGGGGCGAGGCGCGGCGACGGCTGCGAGATCTGCAAGCCCGCCGTGGGCTCGATCCTCGCGAGCCTCGGCAACGGGTACATCCTCGACGGCGAGCAGGGGTCGCTGCAGGACACCAACGACCACTTCCTCGCCAACCTGCAGCGCAACGGCTCCTACTCCATCGTTCCGCGCATCCCCGGCGGTGAGATCACCCCCGACAAGCTCATCGTGATCGGAGAGGTGGCCCGCGACTTCGGGCTCTACACGAAGATCACCGGCGGTCAGCGGATCGACATGTTCGGGGCCCGGGTGGACCAGCTGCCGGCGATCTGGACCCGCCTCGTCGATGCGGGCTTCGAATCGGGGCACGCGTACGGGAAGGCGCTGCGGACGGTCAAGTCCTGCGTGGGGCAGACCTGGTGCCGGTACGGCGTGCAGGACAGCGTGCGCATGGCCATCGACCTGGAGCTGCGCTACCGCGGACTGCGCGCCCCGCACAAGCTCAAGTCCGCGGTGTCCGGCTGCGCACGGGAATGCGCGGAGGCCCAGTCCAAGGACTTCGGCGTGATCGCCACGGCCAACGGATGGAACCTCTACGTCGGCGGGAACGGCGGCGCCACGCCACGCCACGCCGACCTGCTCGCCCAGGACCTCTCGGACGCCGAACTCGTACGACTGATCGACCGGTTCCTGATGTTCTACATCCGCACCGCAGACCGGCTGGAACGCACCTCCACGTGGCTGGAACGCCTCGACGGCGGGCTGGACCACCTGCGGGACGTCGTCGTGCACGACTCGCTCGGACTGTGCGACGAGCTGGAGGCAATGATGGCCGAGCACGTCGCGGGCTACCGGGACGAGTGGGCCGAGACGCTGGACGACCCGGAACGGCTGCGCCGCTTTGTGTCGTTCGTGAACGCACCCGGCGCACCGGACCCTTCGGTGAAGTTCGTCCCCGAGCGGGACCAGATCAAGCCGGACCTGGCGGTCCTCGTCACGCTGGAGACCCCGGAAGGGAGCCTCACCCGATGAAGCTGCAACTGAACGCCCACGGCGGTTGGCTCACAGTGTGCGACCGTGCGGCGCTGACGCCCGGTCGGGGGGTGGCGGCGCTGCTCCCCGACGGAACGCAGGCGGCGCTGTTCCTGGACCGCTCGGGCCGTGCGTACGCGATCGGCAACCGTGACCCGTTCACGGGAGCACAAGTGCTGTCCCGCGGCCTGGTGGGTTCGTCGTCCGGGCGGGCGTTCGTCGCCTCTCCCCTGCTGAAGCAGCGCTTCGACCTGGAGACCGGGCACTGCCTGGACGACGCGGAGAAGTCCGTACCGGTGTTCGAGGTGCGTGCCTGGGCCGGCGACGACGCTTCCCCGTGACCGGGACGCGCCTGGGACCGCCCGGGCGCCGGTGCACCGCTCCGGTCTGCTCCCCACCCACCGGTGGGCGCCTTCCCCCGTTCCACCGCGCAGCCGCCCGAAGGGTGGCCGTACGCTGGCCCCACGGGTCCGGCCTGCGGGAACAGCGAAGGAGCACCGATGGCGAAGGCGAGCAGCTGGGGCGCGCGGGACATCCCCGACCAGAGCGGGCGCACCGCGGTGGTCACCGGCGCGAACAGCGGTATCGGGCTCGTCACGGCCCGGGAGCTGGCCCGCCGCGGCGCCCGCGTGGTCCTCGCCTGCCGCAGCGAGGCCCGGGGCAAGACCGCCCAGGCACTGATCGAGCGGCAGGTCCCGGGCGCCGAAGTGGAGTTCCGTCCGCTCGACCTGGCCGACCTCGCCTCCGTACGGCAGTTCGCCCAGGCTTACGAGCCGCGACGGCTCGACCTGCTCATCAACAACGCCGGCGTGATGGCCTTGCCGTACGGCAGGACCGCCGACGGTTTCGAGACCCAGTTCGGAGTAAACCACCTGGGCCACTTCGCGCTCACCGGACTGCTGCTCCCCCGCCTGCTGGACACTCCCGGCGCCCGGGTGGTGACCGTCTCCAGCGGGCTGCACATGCTGGCCAACATCGACATGGGTGACCTGAACAGCGAGCACCGCTACCGCCGCTGGATCGCCTACGGGCGCTCCAAGACGGCGAACCTGCTGTTCGTGCACGAGCTGGCGCGGCGGCTGCGCGCCACCGGTTCGGACGTCGTCGCGGCCGCGGCGCACCCCGGTTACGCCGCGACGAACCTGCAGACGGCGGGCGCACGGATGGAAGGCCGGAAGGCGGCCGAACGGATCGCGGACCTCGCCAACCGGATCGTCGCGCAACCCGCCGAGAGCGGCGCGTTGCCGTCGCTGTACGCGGCGACGGCACCCGGTGTGCGGCCCGACTCCTTCACCGGACCGAGGCTCCAGGGCTGGCGGGGCGCTCCGACTGCGTCCTGGCGGGCGCGCTGGACCCTCAACGACGTGGCCGGCGAGCGGCTGTGGGTGGCGTCCGAGCAGCTCACCGGAGTGACGTACACAGCCCTGAAGGGCTGACGCCGGGTGGTGACCGGCCCTGCTGCCGTGCCCCGGCACCCGCCGGAGCACGCCCGGCACCCCGCGTGTGCACGGGCCCGCCCGGCGCCGACGGGAACCGTCGACCACGCACCGCGGTGCCCGGGCGGACCACGCGCGGCCCCGGGGCAGGCGGACGCCTCACTCGACACCCGACGCCCTGAAGACCGCCTCCGCCCCGTCCCGCTCGATCAGCCGCGCGATCGAGCGCAGCACGTCCGCCCCGGTGCGGAGCAGCCCGCTCGCCTCCGCCGAACGGGCGCCGCGGTCGACGGCGTGCCACAGCACGGGATTCGCGAGCAGGACGGCCGGGTCGAGCTCCACACGGTTGCCGAGCGCGTCCCGCAGCACGATCCGCTTCGTGACGGGACCGTCCCGGTGGATCACCTGCACCAGCAGATCGGTACAGACCCGGTGTTCGAGGAAGAGGCCCCGGACGGCGAGCCAGTCACGGCCGGCCGTCACCCGGGGCGGGTGCAGCACCGCGTACAGCGCGACGGCGAGCACGCACCACACGGCCGAACGCAGCGGTCGGAGCGTGCCGTTGCCCAGGTCCACCAGATGCAGCAGGGCCAGCAGACCACCGGCGCACAGCAGCGCGGTCCGCAGGTCGGCGGTCCGGCTGCGGTCCTCCGCGCCGGGTGTCCAGTCGCCTTCCACGGCCGCCGACGCTAGGCCGGTACTGCAAAGCACACCAGGGTGCGAACGCGCCAGACAGCCGGTCGTCCCATTCTGCCCGCTCCCGCAGCCCTACGGAATCGAACGTTTCGGAAGCATCGGGTGACCGCTGCCCCACGCACCGCGGGGCATGCCGACGCGTCCGCTTCACCGTACGTTGCCGCCACGTCAACTCCGCACTCCTAGGGTCCGTTGGCGCACCACCCGCCGCCGGTCCCGGCGGCGGCACGTCACGACCCCGATGGAGTGACAGTGGAACGACGCAGCTTCCTGCGCGGTGCCGTCATCGGCGGTACGGCCGCCGCGTTCGGCGGCACGCTGATGCACGGCGCGGCCTACGCGGCCCCGGCCCAGCCGGGCCCCGGCCCCTACGGGGCACTCGGCGCGGCGGACGCCAACGGCATCCAGCTGCCCGGCGGCTTCACCAGCAGGGTGATCGCCCGCTCCGGACGGACGGTGTCCGGCACCTCGTACGCCTGGCACCCCGCCCCGGACGGCGGCGCGTGCTTCACGGACGGTTCCGGCTGGATCTACGTGTCCAACTCGGAAGTCAACCCGGGCGGCGGGGCGAGCGCCGTGCGGTTCGACTCCTCCGGCACCATCACGGGCGCCTACCGCATCCTGTCGGGCACCCGGCAGAACTGCGCCGGCGGCGCCACCCCGTGGCACACCTGGCTGTCGTGCGAGGAGGTCAGCCGCGGCTACGTCTACGAGACCGACCCCTGGGGCGGCACGGCCACGCGTCGCGCCGCCATGGGCCGGTTCAAGCACGAGGCGGCCGCCGCCGACCCCGTCCGCCGCGCGGTCTACCTGACCGAGGACGAGACCAACGGCTGCTTCTACCGCTTCATCCCCACGACCTGGGGCAACCTGTCCTCCGGCACCCTCCAGGTGCTGGTCGCGGGCAGTGGCACCACCGGCAGCTTCGCCTGGGCCGACGTGCCCGACCCGGACGGCTCGCCGACGGCCACCCGCAGCCAGGTGTCCGGCGCGAAGAAGTTCAACGGCGGCGAAGGATGCCACTACGCCAGCGACACGGTCTGGTTCACCACCAAGGGCGACAACCGGGTCTGGCAGCTCAACCTGGCCAGCAGCACCTACGAACTGACCTACGACGACTCGCTCGTGGCCGGCGGAGGCGCGCCGCTGACCGGCGTGGACAACGTGACCGGCTCCTCGTCCGGCGATCTGTTCGTCGCCGAGGACGGCGGCAACATGGAGATCTGCATCATCACTCCGGACGACGTCGTCGCACCGTTCCTGCGGATCACCGGGCAGTCCGGCTCGGAGATCACCGGTCCGGCCTTCTCCCCCGACGGGCGGCGGTTGTACTTCTCCAGTCAGCGCGGCACCACGGGGAGCTCCTCGGGCGGCATCACCTACGAGGTGACGGGACCGTTCCGAGCGTAGGGCACGCCGGGAGCCACCGGGTCCCGCTGGGCTCCGCCGCGCAACAGGGCGGAGCCCAGCGGGGTCATCGTGTGCAGCACCGCATTGCCGTTGCGCAGGGTGACGACCAGCCCCGCCTCGCGGAGCACACACGCGTGCTGGCTGGCCGACGCCAGCGACACCCCCGCCCGGCGGGCCAGTTCGCTCGTCGTACAGCCGTTGCCGATGGACTGCAGCACGGCGGAGCGGGTGTGCCCCACGAGCCGGCCCAGTGACAGCCCGTCCCGCTCGGACGGCGACGGCCCCGCGGTGTGGGTCACGGGGTACACGAGGGCGGGCGGGAGGGCGGGGTCTCGACGGACCACCGGGGCGCCCCGGCAGAAGTACGAGGGCTGGAGCAACAGCCCGCGACCCTCCAGGTGCACCTCGCGGTCGACCGGGTAGTCGGCCTCGAGGACGGGGGCGTTCCAGCGGAGCATCGGCGGTAGCGTCGCCAGCAGCTCGTCCGTGCCACCGTCGAGCAGGGCCCGGCCGCGCACTGCGCGGTCGGCCTCGACGGCCGCCTGGATCTGCGGCCAGTACGGCTCGACGGCGGCACGGTGATAGCTGCGCAGCGCCCCGACGAGACGGTCCATCGGCTCGGCCGCACCCTCGCCGAGGCCGGCGAGACGGCCCGGCAGACCCGTCTGGGGGCGCTCGGCCGCGAGCAGGAGTAGCTCGGCCCGCAGCCGCCGCGGCGTGGTCGCACGCACCGCGTCGAGGCCTTCCTCGAGGCCGTCGAGGCCCTCCGGCGGAGTGAGGAAGTCCGGGAAATAGCCGCGCGGTGGAACCAGCGCCGCCAGCAGCCGGGTTTCCCCGTTCAGCCGGGCTCGCGCTTCCGTCCGCCATTCACCGAAGACGGTGGCTCCACGCCGGTCCCGTAAGCGATGAAAACTCAGAATCGTCTCCCACAAAACGTCCGGCCTGGCAGCCATCCGCAGCCGCGCCAGGTCTTCGCCGGTGAAGTGGATTCGCAGCACGGAACCCCCACTGTTGCATCCGCAATCGCCCCCCGCCACTGAGTATGCACTCAATCACAGCACGTTACCACGGTGTTTCGGCCACAGTTGAAACGCATCGCGGAGGAGCCCCGTGAACCGAAAAGCTGTACGACGTCGGGCACGAAACCTTCGGGTACCGAGGGGCGAGGTAAAGACCGTGGGGGGCTTTCCACGCCTGGCGGCGGTCGGCGGAGGTTGCGGCTCCGTGTCCGGCATTGGGAATGGGGCGCGGCCAGCGGGTGGGGATCCGCCGGCCGCGCCCCGCCGTTCTTTGCTCAACGAATGGCGAAAATCAAGCTGGCGTTAATCGTCCGTCATTCAAAGAGCTCTCAACAAGCACACCAAAGGGGGCGGGCACCTCCGCACAAGGTGCCCGCCCCCTTCTCCTTTCGTGCGCCGGAGCCGCCGGCGGGTCGGTGAGGGTGGATGAGCCGCCGGCGGCCCCGGAGTCACGGGCCGCGCGTCCCGCAGGACGCACGACCCCGCTCGCACGGTCGGCGGCCGGCCGCCGAGGGACGGCCGCCGACGGTCAGCGGCTGTCGCTGCCGGAGGGCTGAGCCGCGGCGCGGCCCGCCTCCAGACGCGCCACCGGGATCCGGAACGGCGAGCAGGACACGTAGTCCAGGCCCACCTCGTGGAAGAAGTGCACCGACTCGGGGTCGCCGCCGTGCTCACCGCAGACGCCCAACTTCAGGTCCGGGCGGGCGGCCCGGCCGGCCGCGACGGCGTTGCGCACGAGGGAGCCGACACCGTCCTTGTCGATGGTCTCGAACGGGGACACCCCGAAGATGCCCTTCTCCAGGTACGCCGTGAAGAAGCTGGCCTCGACGTCGTCGCGGCTGAAGCCCCACACGGTCTGGGTGAGGTCGTTCGTACCGAACGAGAAGAACTCGGCGGCCTCGGCGATCTGACCGGCGGTCAGTGCCGCCCGCGGCAACTCGATCATCGTGCCGAGCGCCAACTTCAGCGCGATACCGGTCTTCGCCTCGACCTCGGCGATGACCTGCTCGGCCTCCTCACGGACGATCTCCAGCTCCTGGACGGTGCCCACGAGCGGAATCATGATCTCGGCACGCGGATCGCCCTTGGCGTTCTTCCGCTCGGCCGCCGCCTCGGCGATCGCCCGTACCTGCATCGTGAAGAGACCGGGGATCACCAGGCCGAGACGGACACCACGCAGACCCAGCATCGGGTTCTGCTCGTGCAGCCGGTGCACGGCCTGCAGCAGGCGCAGGTCGTTCTCGTTGGCGTCCTTCCGGGCCTCGGCGAGCGCGACGCGCACCGACAGCTCGGTGATGTCCGGCAGGAACTCGTGCAGCGGCGGGTCGAGCAGCCGCACGGTCACGGGCAGCCCGTCCATGGCCTCGAACAGCTCGACGAAGTCCTTCTTCTGCAGGGGCAGAAGCTCCTTCAAGGCCTCCTCGCGCTCCTCGTCGGTGTCGGCGAGGATCAGCTTCTCGACCATCTCACGGCGCTCGCCGAGGAACATGTGCTCCGTGCGGCACAGGCCGATGCCCTGCGCACCGAAGCGACGGGCGCGCAGCGCGTCCTCGGCGTTGTCGGCGTTGGCACGCACCCGCAGCCTGCGCACCCGGTCCGCGTACGCCATGATCCGGTGCACGGCCTGGACCAGCTCGTCGGCGTCGTCGGCACCTGCGTGCATCCGGCCCTCGAAGTACTCGACCACCGGGGACGGCACGACCGGGACCTCACCGAGGTACACCTTGCCCGTGGAACCGTCGATGGAGACCACGTCGCCCTCCTCGACGACCGTGCCGTTCACGGTCATGCGGCGGCGCTTGGTGTCGACCTCGAGCTCCTCGGCTCCACAGACACAGGTCTTGCCCATGCCGCGGGCGACCACGGCCGCGTGGGAGGTCTTGCCACCGCGGGACGTCAGGATTCCCTCTGCGGCGATCATGCCGTCGAGGTCGTCCGGGTTGGTCTCACGGCGGATCAGGATGACCTTCTCGCCGGAGCGCGACCACTTCACGGCCGTGTAGGAGTCGAAGACGGCCTTGCCGACCGCGGCGCCCGGGGAGGCGGCGATGCCGCGGCCCAGCTTCTGGACCTTCCCGCCGTTGGCCGCCTCTTCGTCGAAGCGGGGGAACATCAGCTGCGCCAGCTGCGCACCGGTCACCCGCTGGAGCGCCTCGGCCTCGTCGATGAGGCCCTGGTCCACGAGTTGGGTGGCGATGCGGAAGGCGGCACCGGCCGTGCGCTTGCCGACACGCGTCTGCAGCATCCACAGCTGGCCGCGCTCGATGGTGAACTCGATGTCGCACAGGTCCTTGTAGTGCGTTTCGAGCGTCTCCATGATCTGCATCAGCTGGTCGTACGACTTCTTGTCGATCTTCTCCAGATCGGCGAGCGGCACGGTGTTGCGGATACCGGCGACGACGTCCTCGCCCTGGGCGTTCTGCAGGTAGTCGCCGTAGACGCCCTGGTGACCCGAGGCCGGGTCACGGGTGAAGGCGACACCGGTGCCGGAGTCCGGGCCCAGGTTGCCGAAGACCATCGAGCAGACGTTGACGGCGGTGCCGAGGTCGTGCGGGATACGCTCCTGACGCCGGTAGAGCTTGGCCCGGTCACCGTTCCAGGAGTCGAACACGGCCTTGATGGCCAGGTCCATCTGCTCCCGCGGGTCCTGCGGGAATTCGCGGCCCGTCTCGGACTTGACGACCTTCTTGAAGTGCTTGACCAGCTTCTTCAGGTCGGAGGCGTCGAGGTCGGTGTCGACCGTGACCTTCTTGGCGGCCTTGGCCTCGTCCAGGGCGTCTTCGAAGAGCTCGCCGTCCACACCGAGGACGGTCTTGCCGAACATCTGGATGAGCCGGCGGTAGGAGTCCCAGGCGAAGCGGTCGTCGCCGGCCTGCTTGGCGAGGCCCTCGACGGACCTGTCGGAGAGCCCGATGTTGAGGACGGTGTCCATCATGCCGGGCATCGAGAACTTGGCACCCGAGCGGACGGACACGAGCAGCGGGTCGTCGGCCTGTCCGAGCTTCTTGCCCATCGTCTGCTCGAGTGCATCGAGGTGTGCGCTCACCTCGTCACGGAGTGCCGCGGGCTCCTCACCGCTGTCGAGGTAGACCTTGCAGGCTTCGGTCGTGATCGTGAAGCCCGGAGGGACGGGCAGACCGAGATTGGTCATCTCGGCGAGGTTCGCGCCCTTGCCACCGAGGAGGTCCTTGAGGTCCTTGTTGCCCTCGGTGAAGTCGTAGACGAACTTCTGATCTTTGTTTTCCGACACGGGTCTCGACTCCTCGAGGACTCGGTGGCTGCCCTGACGGCGAGGAACATACCCAGATCGAAGGTGTCTGGGTACGTCCACTTGTCTGTCATTCGGTCTTAACCACTCGTCCGCCACCAGATCGCAGGCGACCAGAGGGAGAGTCACCCCATCGCTGCCTCTTCACCCCTCGAAGGACACTTGACCCAACACAGGGGATACGCGCTCACATGAGCGGCCCTCACGGCATATGAGTTCAACTTATGAAGACAGAAAGGGTGGCACTGAGTGCCACCCTTTCTAGAGGTGCAACAACCTTCTTCGCGCTCATTTGAGCGCAACCCTTATCAAGGGTGGCGAGAATCACGCCGCCGGCAGCGCCCGGATCCCAGCATCCGGACCCTCCCGCGAACGGCCCCCGGTCAGCCGCCGGAGGTATCCAGCTCCGCATCCTCACTCACACCTGCACAGTCGTACGGATCCTTCAGCCAGCCGTCCGGAAGGACCACACGGTTGTTCCCGGAGGTACGACCACGCGGACCGTCCGCCCCCGCGGGCCACGGCTGGTCCAGGTCCAGTTCGCTCAACTGAGCGGCGAGCTCGCCCAGCGACGAGGTCACCGCGAGCTTCTTGCGCATCTCGGAACCGACCGCGAAACCCTTCAGGTACCAGGCCACGTGCTTTCGGAAGTCGATCACCCCGCGCGACTCGTCGCCGATCCACTCCCCCAGCAGCCGGGCGTGCCGCACCATCGCCTCCGCGACCGTACGCAGCGACGGCCGCGCATAACCGCCCGCGCCCTCGAAGGCCGCCACCAGATCACCGAACAGCCACGGACGCCCGAGACAGCCGCGGCCGACGACCACGCCGTCGCAACCCGTCTCGCGCATCATCCGCAGCGCGTCGTCCGCCGACCAGATGTCACCGTTGCCGAGCACCGGGATCTCCGGCACGTGCTCCTTGAGACGGGCGATGGCGCCCCAGTCGGCCGTGCCGCCGTAGTGCTGCGCGGCCGTACGCCCGTGGAGGGCGATCGCGGACACCCCCTCCTCCACGGCGATCCGGCCCGCATCGAGATAAGTGATGTGGTCGTCGTCGATGCCCTTGCGCATCTTCATGGTGACCGGCAGGTGTCCGGCGTTGCCGACGGCCTCGTTCAGGATCGCCCGCAGAAGGTTCCGCTTGTACGGAAGCGCCGAGCCGCCGCCCTTACGGGTCACCTTGGGCACCGGGCAACCGAAGTTCAGGTCGATGTGGTCGGCCAGGTCCTCGTCCACGATCATCCGTACGGCCTTTCCGACGGTGACCGGGTCCACCCCGTACAACTGGATCGAGCGCGGTGTCTCGGTCTCGTCGAAATGGATGAGCTGCATCGTCTTCTCGTTGCGCTCGACCAGGGCCCGCGTCGTGATCATCTCGCTGACGAAGAGCCCCTTGCCGCCGGAGAACTCCCGACAGAGGGTGCGGAACGGCGCGTTCGTGATGCCGGCCATGGGAGCGAGCACCACGGGCGGCTGCACGGTGTGGGGGCCGATCGCGAGCGGCGAGAACGAGGACGCCACGGAGGCGGACTCCACGGGGACGGCTTCCACAGGAGTGGACGACGTGGACGGGGCGAGCGAAGTCATTCGCCCATTGTCGCTCACCGATGGATTCATTAGTTAGGCGTACTATGCATGTATGCCCGTCCCCGAGCGCCAAGCCGACCCGGACCGCCGCCGGCGACTCATGGTCCTGGCGGTCTGCTGCATGAGCCTGCTGATCGTCAGCCTCGACGCCACCGTCCTCAACGTGGCACTCCCCTCCATGCGCAAGGAGCTCCACACCACGGTCGCGGGCATGCAGTGGACCATCGACGCCTACACCCTCGTCCTCGCCTCACTGCTCATCCTCGCCGGGTCCACCGCGGACCGGATCGGTCGCCGCAAGGTCTTCACCACCGGCCTGGTGCTCTTCACCCTCGGCTCGGTGCTGTGCTCCCTCGCCCCCGGACTCGGCTGGCTCGTCACCTTCCGGATGATCCAGGCCGTCGGCGGCTCCATGCTCAACCCGGCCGCCATGTCCATCATCACCAACACCTTCACCGATCCGCGTGAACGCGCCCGCGCCATCGGCGTCTGGGGCGGCGTCGTCGGCATCTCGATGGCAGCGGGACCCATCATCGGCGGCCTCCTCGTCGACTCCGTCGGCTGGCGCTCCATCTTCTGGATCAACCTGCCCGTCGGCCTCGCCGCGCTGCTTCTCACCTGGCACTACGTGCCGGAATCCCGCGCCCCCAAGGCACGCCGCCCCGACCCGGTGGGCCAAGCCCTCGTCATCGCCCTGCTCGGATCGGTCACCTACGCCATCATCGAAGCCCCCGGCGACGGCCCGTCCGTCGCCGCTCCCCTCGCCGCGGTCGCCGTCCTCGCACTCGTCGGACTGTTGCTCTACGAGCCCAGGCGCGAAGAACCCCTCATCGAGCTGCGCTTCTTCCGCTCGGTGCCATTCGCCGGGGCCACTGTCATAGCGGTCAGCGCCTTCGCCGCACTCAGCGGCTTCCTCTTCCTCAACACCCTGTACCTACAGGACGTCCGCGGGATGTCCGCCCTCGACGCCGGGCTCCACATGCTGCCCATGGCCGCACTGACCTTCGTCTGCGCCCCGCTGTCGGGCCGCATGGTGGGCAGCCGCGGGTCGCGCCTGCCGCTCGTCGTCGCAGGAGTCTGCATGGCCGGCTGCGGAGTGCTCTTCGCCGCCTTCGAGGCCGAGACCAGCACGGCACTCCTGTTCACCGGCTACGTCCTCTTCGGAGTCGGCTTCGGCATGGTCAACGCCCCCATCACCAACACCGCGGTCTCCGGCATGCCCCGGGCTCAGGCGGGGGTGGCCTCCGCCGTCGCCTCCACCAGCCGCCAGACCGGCGCCACCCTCGGCGTCGCCGTCATCGGATCGGTGCTGGCCGCGGGCACCGGCGCGGTGCACACGACGGGCTTCGTCGAGGCGAGCCGCCCTGCCTGGTGGATCATCACGGGTTGCGCGCTGGCCGTCCTCGCCGTGGGCCTCGCGACCACGGGGCAGTGGGCACGGGAGACGGCGCGGCGGACCGCGGCGCAACTGGAGGCGGACGACGCGCGTCAGCCGGTGGACAGCACGTCCTGAGCCCGGGGTGTCGCAGCTCACGCGAGGGCCGACTGTTCGGACTACGACTCGTACGAGGCCCGACCGTCCGCAGTGCGGGACGCCGGCGGGAACGATCGTGGGGCCGGTCCGCCCCGAAGCGACCCGGCCCCACCTGATACGAGAAGACGTCAGTCCTCCGCAGCCCGGCCGCCCTCGGCCGAGCCCCGGGCCGCCGGTTGCGGCCCGAACTGTTCGCCCTGCGCACGCTCGCGCATCTTGCGCAGCAGTTCCTGTTTCTGGTCGACGGACGTCTGGCGGTCGGCGCTGCGCGCCTGACCGTTGCCGCGCTGGTCGGCGCGGGACACCTTCCTGCGTTGCCCGCCGACGCCGAGGAGGTTGTTACGGCCCTTGCCCACGAGGTTTCTCCCATCGCGGTGAGAAGTGATCGGGATGTCGGTACACGGGGCGGCACGCGCCGCCGCGCTCTCACTCGTACGTCTCGTAGACCTGGAAGAAGGGGGACATGTGGCGACGGTAGCGGGCGCGGTCCCGGACGGGCACCTGGTTTTCCGCGGGCGCACCCCAGGACATGGCGGGCAGCACAGAAGAAGGGCCGGCTCCCCTGCTGGCGCCACAACCATCCGAACAAATGACAAAGATTGAAATCTGTCATCCGTCGTGACATGTTTGTCATGCGTGATCCTGTCGATTCGAACTCCGAGGAGCTCCGTCATGGCGACCACCGACTCCCCCACACCTCACCCCCGCGCCGACCAGGCCTCTCCTTCCTCTCGCGCTGCCTCCTCTCGGGCCACCCATCCCTCCTCTCTCCCCATGCGCCCACTCGGCACGACGGGGCCGCAGGTGTCCGCCATCGGCCTCGGCTGCATGGGGATGTCCGCGCTTTACGGCGAAGCCGACCGGTTCGAGTCCGTCGCCACGATCCACGCCGCGCTCGACGCCGGAGTCACCCTGCTCGACACCGGTGACTTCTACGGCATGGGTCACAACGAGCTCCTGATCAACGAGGCCCTGCGCACAGCTCCCGGCGCTCTCCGCGACAAGGCCCTCACGAGCGTGAAGTTCGGTGCGCAGCGTGACCCGCAGGGCAATTGGCTGGGAATCGACGGACGTCCCGCCTCGGTCAAGACCTTCGCGGCCTACACGCTCCAGCGCCTCGGCGCCGACCACATCGACGTCTACCGCATCGCCCGGATCGACCCGCAGGTGCCGATCGAGGAGACGGTCGGCGCTATCGCCGAGCTCATCGAGGCGGGCCACGTCCGCCACGTGGGCCTCTCCGAGGTCGGGGCCGAGAGCCTGCGGCGCGCGGCCTCGGTCGCCCCGGTCGCCGATCTGCAGATCGAGTACTCGCTGATCTCCCGAGGCATCGAGGACGAGATCCTCCCGACTGCGCGTGAGCTGGGCATCGGCATCACCGCGTACGGCGTGCTGTCCCGGGGCTTGATCAGTGGGCACTTCTCCGGCGACCGAAAGCTGGCGCCGGGTGACTTCCGCAGCATGAGCCCGCGCTTCCAGGGTGACAACCTGCGGCGCAACCTCGATCTGGTCGAGCAATTGCGCAAGATCGCCGCAGCGAAGGGCGTCTCCGTCGCGCAGGTCGCGATCGCTTGGGTGTTGTCGCGTGGCGATGACATCGTTCCGCTGGTCGGCGCCCGCCGTCGGGACCGTCTTGAGGAGGCACTCGGCGCGCTCGACGTCACCTTCGACGCGGCCGAGTTGGAGGCCGTGGAGAAGGCGGTTCCGCGCGATTCGGCTGCGGGCGAGCGCTATCCGGAGTCGCAGATGGCGCATCTCGACAGCGAGCACTGACGCCTGTGGGAGTGGACCGGACGGGTAACGTCATCGTCATGGCACCCACCGAGCCCCTGACGTCCGAGCGCATCCTGGAAGCCACCGAAGAGGTGCTGCGCCGCTACGGCCCGGCGAAGGCCACGGTGGTCGACGTGGCGCGTGCGCTCGGCGTGAGTCACGGAAGCGTTTACCGGCACTTTCGTACGAAGGCGGCGTTGCGGGAGGCCGTGACAGCTCGCTGGCTGGGCCGTACGGAGGCGTTGCTGTCGGAGATCACGGAGGCGTCGGGGCGGTCGGCCGACGAGAAGTTGCGGGCGTGGCTCGCGGCGCTCTTCGAGGCGAAGCGTCACAAGGCGGGGGACGATCCGGAACTGTTCGCCACCTACGGGGTGTTGATCACGGAGAACAGCGGGGTGGTCGACGATCACTTGGTGGTGATGGTCAGCCAGCTGACGCGGATCATCGAAGCGGGCGTGGAGGCGGGCGAGTTCGTGGCTGCGGAGCCGGTCTCGGCGGCGCAGGCGGTGTTCGACGCGACGGCCCGCTACCACGATCCGGTGTACGCGCCGGAGTGGTTGCGGCCGACGATCGATGACGAGTTCCGTGCGGTGTGCGAGCTGTTGCTGCGGGGGCTGCGTGCCTGATCGCCGTGGGGGTGGGGGCGCCGAGCGTGCGGGGCCGTGCTAGTTCCAAGGCCGTGAAGTTAACGGGTCTCGTGGGGTTGTCCAGGGGCCTGTAGGTGTGGGTTTGGCCGGACATGAGGAGCGGAGCCCCGGTAGAACTGGCAGTCGACCAAGACAGCCGTTCACAAGGACCGGAGGCTCCGCTGTCCGGACAGTCTGCCATCACCCGTGCCGTCACGGTGGCGGGAGGCCGGTTTGCGCCCGGTCATCTCGGTGAGCTCACCCAGCTTGTGCCCTTCGAGATGGTCGATGCGGCGCTGAGCGCGACCAGGGCCGTGCAGTCGCGGCTGCGGGATCTGCCCTCCCGGGTCGTGATCTACCTGGTCCTGGCCGCGTGCCTGTTCCCGGAGGTGGGATACCCCGGAGTGTGGCGCAAACTCACCGGGGCGCTCGTCGGCCTACCGCTGGCCGCGCCCACGGCGAGCGCGCTGGCCCAGGCCCGCCGACGCGTCGGCGGCAAGCCACTGCGGTGGCTTTTCGACCTGCTGCGCGGCCCTGCCGCAACCCCGCGCGGACCCCAGACCCACTGGTGCGGGCTGCTGATGGTCGCGCTCGACGACACCACCATGACCGTGCCCGACACTCCCGCTGTCCTGACCAGGTACACCAAACAGGCGGGCAACCACGGCGGGACCGGATACCCGCAGATCCGCCTACTCGCCCTGGTCGCCTGCGGCACCCGCACCCTCATCGACGCGGTCTTCGGCCCCACCACCTCGGGCGAGACCACCTACGCCCCGCGTCTGCTGTCCAGCCTGAGGCCGGGGATGATCCTGCTGGCCGACCGCAACTTCGCTGCCCGGAAACTGATAGCCGGTATCGCGGCCACCGGAAGCGAGGTCCTGGTCCGGCTCAAGAACGGCCGCCGGATGCCGGTCCTGGCCCGCTACGGGGACGGCTCCTACCTCTCCACGCTCGGCCCGGTACGGGTCCGCGTCGTCGACTGCGAGATCACCGTCACCACCACCGCCGGGAAGCACACCGGCCTCTACCGGCTGGCCACCACCCTGCTCGACCACCACCGCCACCCCGCAGCCGAACTCGCCACCCTGTATCACCAGCGCTGGGAGATCGAAACCGCCTACCTGGAACTGAAGTCGACCATCCTTGGCGGTCGCGTCCTGCGGGCACGTACCCCCGAAGGCGTCGAGCAGGAGATCTACGCGCTGCTGGTGGTCTACCAACTGCTGCGGACGGCCATGGCGGATGCCACCAGCACCCGGCCCGGCACCGATCCGGACCGGGCCGGCTTCACCATCGCCTGGCAGACCGCCCGCGACCAGATCATCCTGGCCGCGGGCGTCATCGCCGACACGGACATCGACCTGGCCGGCGCCATCGGCCGACATGTCCTGGCCGCACTGCTGCCCGCACGACGACTACGGGTCAGCCCCCGCATCGTCAAACGCGCCATCTCCAAGTACCAGGCCCGAGGCCCCCGCATCGACCGCACCAGCTACAAAGCCACCACCAGCATCGAAATCCTCGCGGCCGCCAGCCCTTGACGACACAGCCCAGCCACAAACTTCACGGCCTTGGTGCTAGTTCCGGGAGGTGTTGCCGGCTGCCGGGTCGATCGTCGCCTGGTGCGCTTGTGCGAGGTGTTCCTCTGCCTTGAGCCAGGGCAGGAATTGGGCACCCTTGCTCCAGCCGCAGGTTGCGCAGGTGAGGGCGCGTTGTATTCCGGACTTCTTGACGTGCACGACGTGGGCGCGGCCGTGCTGATCCCATCTGCTGACTTTGCTGGTCGATATGGACGGCATCGCTCCTCCTGGTGGCGAGTGCGCCCAGTGTGCAGCAGCCGTACGCGGGACACCACCTCGTCGCGCTGTTGTCCGGTGCGTTGCCTGCCGGGTGCCGGACCGCTTCCTTCTGCCGGTGGCCCTCCGGCCGCCTGCGGCAACTCGGTCGCCACGCCCGCTCGGTCGCGCTCCCCCGTCAAGCGCCGCCTTCCAGGTAGCGCAGTACGGCGAGCACTCTGCGGTGGTCGGCTTGGGCCCGAGGCAGGTCGAGTTTGGTGAGGATGCTGTTGATGTGTTTGGCGACCGCGCTTTCGCTGACGACGAGGCCAGCCGCGATGCCGGAGTTGGACCGTCCTTCGGCCATCAGGGCCAGGACGTCGCGTTCGCGTTCCGTGAGCCGTTCGAGCGGGTCGTTCTGCCTGCGGACGAGGAGCTGTGCGACGACCTGGAGGTCGAGGGCAGTGGTGGCGGCGGTTCCTGCGGCGAGCAGGGTGAGGACGAGCAGTTCGAGGATTCCGAGGCAGGGTGCGACGAGGCAGTGGTAGCGGAACTGTCGTGCTGCCGCGCTGAATCGGAGTCGGGGGATTTCGGTGCCGCAGAGTTCGTTGGGGGCCTGGTGGGCGCGGTGGTGCTGGCGTTGTGTGTGGAGTTGCGGGGGACGGGGCGGGGGGCGGATTCGTTGGGCGGGTCGACGGGGAGGCGTGCGGGACGCGCGGAGGCCGGCCGGGTTGCTGGCCGGCCGGCCTCTGACGGGGTGGTGCGTGTGTCGGTTCCCGACGGGTGGGCGTGCGGCTGCTGGGGTTAGCAGCCGATGAGGCGAGTGGCGAGGTATGCCTGGATCTGGTCCAGGGAGACCCGCTCCTGCTTCATGGTGTCGCGTTCGCGCACGGTGACCGCGTTGTCGTCGAGGGTGTCGAAGTCGACGGTGACGCAGTACGGGGTACCGATCTCGTCCTGGCGGCGGTAGCGGCGGCCGATGGCACCGGCGTCGTCGAACTCGATGTTCCAGTTCTGCCGGAGGTCGGCGGCCAGGCCCTTGGCCTTCGGGGAGAGCTGCGGGTTCCGTGACAGCGGCAGGACGGCGACCTTGACCGGGGCGAGGCGGTGGTCGAGGCGCAGTACGGTGCGCTTCTCCATGACGCCCTTGGCGTTGGGGGCCTCGTCCTCGTTGTAGCCGTCGAGGAGGAAGGCGAGCATGGTGCGGCCGACGCCGGCGGCGGGCTCGATGACGTACGGCGTCCAGCGCTCGCCGGCTTCCTGGTCGAAGTACGACAGGTCGGTGCCGGAGGCCTTGGAGTGCGCGCCGAGGTCGTAGTCGGTGCGGTTGGCGACGCCCTCGAGCTCGCCCCATTCGCTGCCGCCGAACTGGAAGCGGTACTCGATGTCGGCGGTGCGCTTGGAGTAGTGGGAGAGCTTCTCCTGGGGGTGCTCGTACCAGCGCATGTTCTCCTCGCGGAGACCGAGGCCCGTGTACCAGTTCCAGCGCTGTTCCATCCAGTACTCGTGCCACTTCTCGTCTTCGCCGGGCTTGACGAAGAACTCCATCTCCATCTGCTCGAACTCGCGGGTGCGGAAGATGAAGTTGCCCGGGGTGATCTCGTTGCGGAACGACTTGCCGACCTGGGCGATGCCGAAGGGCGGCTTGCGGCGCGAGGTCTGCTGGACCTGGGCGAAGTTGGTGAAGATGCCCTGGGCGGTCTCGGGGCGCAGGTAGGCGATGGAGCCGGAGTCCTGGGTGGGGCCGAGGTGGGTGGAGAGCAGGCCGGAGAACTGCTTGGGCTCGGTGAACTGGCCCTTGTTGCCGCAGTTGGGGCAGTTGATGTCGGCCAGGCCGTTCGCGGGGGCGTGGCCGTGCTTCTCCTCGTAGGCCTCTTCGAGGTGGTCGGCGCGGAAGCGCTTGTGGCAGGAGGTGCACTCGGTGAGGGGGTCGGTGAAGGTGGCGACGTGGCCGGAGGCTTCCCAGACCTCGGTCGCCAGGATCACGGATGAGTCGATACCGACGACGTCCTCGCGCGCGGTGACCATGTAGCGCCACCACTGGCGCTTGATGTTCTCCTTGAGCTCGACACCCAGCGGCCCGTAGTCCCAGGCGGCACGCTGTCCGCCGTAGATCTCGCTGCACGGGTAGACAAAGCCACGGCGCTTGCTCAGGTTGACGATCGTGTCGATCTTGTCGGCGGCCACGGTGCTCTCTTCATTACGACGACGAAGTGCGAATGGTTCAGGTTACCGGCGCCCGCACCCCCTGCATCAAATCGGTTCTCTCCTCGTACTGGCCGATCCGTGCGGGGGTATCGGGTCGGTCACGAACCGTTGATTCAATTGACAATCGTTTCCACTCTTGTTGAAAATGACTGTCATGAACGTACGACGTCTCATACCCGCCACCGCCGTCGCCGGAGCCTCGGCGCTCGTCCTCGTGTCGCTGTCCGCCTGCTCGGGGGCGTCCAGTGCCGCCGACGGCAAGGAGAGCGGGAAATTGGACGTGGTGGCGTCGTTCTATCCCCTGCAGTATCTCGCGGAGCAGATAGGTGGTGACCACGTCGCGGTCACCACGCTCACCAAGCCCGGCGTCGAGCCGCACGACCTGGAACTGAAGCCCAGGCAAGCGTCGCAGCTCCGCCGGGCTGATTTCGTGCTCTACCTCAGGGGCGTCCAGCCGGCCGTCGACGAGGCGATCAAGCAGTCCGGTGTGGAGCACACCGTGGACGCCGCGAAGCTCACCACTCTTGAGGCCCACGGCACCTCGGCCGGGCACATCGACGGACACGACCACGGCCACGACGCCGGGGAGCACGCGGAGCAGGAAGGCGCCGCCGACCCGCACGTCTGGCTGGACCCGGTGAAGTACGCCGAGGTCGCCAAGGGCGTCGGTACGTCGCTGGCCGCGGCCGATCCGGCCCATGCCGCGGATTACCGGAAGAACACCGACGCGCTGGTCGCCAAGCTCAACGGTCTGGACGCGACGTTCCAGCAGGGCCTGAAGAACACGGCCACCAGGACCTTCATCACCACCCACGCCGCCTTCGGCTATCTGGCCGAGCGGTACGGACTGGAACAGGAGGGCATAGCGGGCGTCGACCCCGAGTCGGAGCCGAGCCCCGCCCGGATCAAGGAATTGCAGACCGTCGCCGCGAAGGACGGGGTCACCACGGTGTTCTTCGAGACGCTCGCCAGCGGCAAGACGGCACAGACCCTCGCGAAGGACGCCGGTTTGAAGACGGACGTGCTCGACCCGATCGAGGGGATCACCGAACGTTCCCGGGGCCGTGACTACCTCGCGGTCATGGAGTCCAACCTCGCCGCGCTGCAGAAGGCGCTGGGGGCGAAGTGACCCGTCCGCCGGACGCACCGCAACCATCAGCCCCCTCAGCAGGATCGGAGGCACAGGTCATGGAGGAGCAGGCCGTGGAAGCCGTCATCGCCGTGCGCGGGGCCCGGGCCACGCTCGGTTCCCGCCCGGTGCTACGCGGCGTCGACCTCACCGTACGCCGGGGGGAGGTCGTGGCGCTGCTCGGGGCCAACGGCTCGGGCAAGTCGACGGCCGTGCGGTCCGTGATCGGCCAGGTGCCGCTCACGGACGGCACGGTGTCGTTGTTCGGTACGGAGCTGCGCCGGTTCGGTGCGTGGTGGCGCGTGGGGTACGTGCCGCAGCGCACGACGGCGACCAGCGGGGTCCCGGCGACGGTCCGCGAGGTCGTGGCATCGGGCCGGCTGTCGCGCGCGAAGCTGAGGTGGCCGTCCCGCCGGGACCGTAGCGCCGTGGAACGGGCGATCGACATGGTGGGGCTATCGGACCGGGCGAAGGACGCGGTGGGCGCGTTGTCGGGCGGCCAGCACCAGCGTGTCCTGATCGCCCGTGCCCTGGCCGCCGAGCCGGAGCTGCTGATCATGGACGAGCCGATGGCGGGGGTGGACCTCGCCAGCCAGGAGGTTCTGGCCGGCACACTGCGCGAGCAGGTCGCGGCGGGGACGACCGTCCTGCTCGTCCTGCACGAACTGGGCCCGCTGGAGCCGCTGATCGACCGCGCCGTGGTGCTGCGCGACGGTTGCGTCGTCCATGACGGACCGCCGCCGAAGGCGGTCGGCCAACACGCGCTACCGGGCCACGACCACGTACATCCGCACGCGGCCGACGAGCCGCTCCGCACGGGACTGCTGACCTGATCATGGAATTCCTCCAGGACCCCTTCATGCAGCGGGCGCTGCTCGCTGCCGTGCTGGTCGGCGTCACCGCGCCCGCCGTCGGTATCCACCTGGTGCAACGCCGGCAGGCGCTGATGGGCGACGGCATCGGGCACGTCGCCATGACCGGCGTCGGTCTCGGTTTCCTGCTGTCGTCGAACCCGGTGTGGATGGCGACGGCGGTGGCGGTCGTCGGTTCGGTCGCGATGGAGCTGATCCGGGCGTACGGGCGCACGCGTGGCGACATCGCGTTGGCGATGCTCTTCTACGGCGGCATGGCTGGCGGTGTGATGCTGATGAACCTCAGCGACACCGGGTCGAACGCCAACCTGGCCTCCTACCTGTTCGGTTCGCTGTCGACGGTCTCCGAGGAGGACATCACCACGATCTGCCTGCTGGCGGGCTTCGTGCTGCTGGTGACGGTGGGGCTGCGGCGCCAGCTGTTCGCGATCAGCCAGGACGAGGAGTTCGCTCGGGTCACCGGCCTCCCGGTGCGGGCGCTGAACCTGCTGGTGGCGGTGACGGCAGCGGTGACGGTGACGGTCGCGATGCGGGTGGTCGGCCTGCTGCTGGTCAGTGCGCTGATGGTGGTGCCGGTGGCGGCGGCGCAGCAGATCACGCGGTCGTTCGCGGTGACGTTCGTCCTGGCCGTGGCGATCGGGGTCGGGGTGACCGGTTCGGGCACGGTCGCCTCCTACTACCAGGACGTGCCGCCCGGCGCGACGATCGTGCTTCTGGCGATCGTCGTGTTCGTGGCGTTGACCCTGCTCGCGGCACCGCTGGCGCGGCGCAGGGCGAGGGTGCAGGTCGATACCGCGGCGGAGTGCGATCTGGCCGTTCCTGGCTCGCGGCGCTCCGGCGAGGACGTCACGGTCTGAGCGAGTGAGGCAAGGGTCCGGGAGGAGCCTGGCAGAATGGCCCGACGAGGAGCGGGCGGATACAGAGGAGGCACCTGTGGCGACGGCTGGACCCCCCGTGCGCGGCCGGTCGACCCGGCAGCGGGCCGCGGTGGCGGCGGCGCTCGACGAGGTGGACGAATTCCGCAGTGCGCAGGAGCTGCACGACATGCTCAAGCACCGTGGCGATTCGGTCGGCCTGACGACGGTCTACCGGACGCTGCAGTCCCTCGCCGAGGCCGGTGAGGTGGACGTGCTGCGCACGAGCGAGGGCGAGGCGGTGTACCGGCGCTGTGCGTCCGGGGAGCACCACCACCACCTCGTGTGCCGGGTGTGCGGCAAGGCGGTCGAGGTGGAGGGCCCCGCGGTGGAGCAGTGGGCGGAGGCCATTGCTTCCCAGCACGGGTATGTGAACGTGGCCCACACGGTGGAGGTATTCGGTACGTGCGCGGAGTGCGCGGCGGCCGAGTAGCCCCTGGCGGTCGGCGGCCTGCTGCCCGACGGGGCCGCGGGAGTACCCGTACGCAGAGGTGTCGGCGGCGCCCCGTCCGTGAGGAGAGCGGGCGGGGCGCCGTGCTGCACCTGTCGGGGCGGTACCGGTCGGTGCAGTGGCGTGGGCCGTAGACCGGGTGGGGTGCCGTTCGGGTCCGGCCCGCTGCCGGTGACGGGCGGGGCATGAGTGGAACGTTGCGCCGCCAGGAGGCAGCCTGTACCCATGCGGTCGCTCTCCCGTTCTCCTCGATCAGGAACGGGCGCTCACAGCGGGGTCCTGTTCACACTCGCGCAGTGCGTCCCCTTCGCGATCGCCCTCCTCGTGGTGGTCATCGAGCTCACTCCCCTGCACTTCCTGTACACGGGGCCCCTGCTCACGGCGACGCCCGCGCTGGCCGCGGTGACGATGGGCCCGAAGGGCACCCTCTCGGCCGTGGCCGTCGCCGTGGCCGTCAGCGTGACCACCGCGACCTACAACGACGCGTGGGGCAGTCAGCAGGTCTACAGCAATCTCCTCGCCCTGTTGCTGGTGTCCGTGGCCAGTGTCACGACGAGCAGTGCCGTGCGGGCGCGCCGGGAGAGCGAGCTCAACCAGGTCCGTCGGATCGCCGAGGCGGCGCAGGGGGTCCTCCTGCGCCCCGTGCCCCCACGGCTGGGCCCGGTGCGGGCGGCCAGCATGTACCTCGCGGCCGAGACAGGGGCGCAGATCGGGGGTGACCTGTACGAAGCAGTGCAGACCCGGTACGGGGTCCGGCTCATCGTCGGGGACGTCCGCGGCAAGGGCCTGCCCGCGGTGCGCGCCGCCGCGGCGGTCCTCGGGGCGTTCCGGGAGGCCGTGCACTACCAGGACGACCTGGTGGAGGTGATGAACCACTGTGCGGCCGCGTTGCAGCGGGAGCGGAGCACGCCGGGGGTCGATCCGGACGCCCGCATGGAGGGGTTCGTCACCGCGCTGGTGGCCCAGGTGCCGGACGAGCAGGTGGTCGAGGTCGTCAATCGTGGCCACCCTGCGCCGCTGGTGCTGCACGGTGGTAGGGCCCGGGCCCTGACGTCGTCGTCCCCGCTGCCGCCGCTCGGTCTGGAGGACTTCATCGTCGGGCCTCCCGGCACGGTGGAGAGCTACCCCTTCCCGCCCGGTGACCTTCTGCTGCTGCACACCGACGGGGTGATCGAGGCCCGCAACCGCGACAACGACTTCTTCGCCCTGCCGGAGGCGATGGAGCAGGTTCGGGCCGCGTCTCCGCAGGAGTTCCTGGAGGAGTTGCACCAGGGGCTGATCCGGCACACGGGGGACTCCCTCGCCGACGACGTGGCGATGGTCCTCGCGGAGCGGGTGGACGACGAGGTTGCGGAGGGGTCCGGCGCGCCGTCCGCCGCGGCGGACGGCGGACGGCGCTGAGCTCGCCTGCGCATCGCGGTGGAGCGGGGCCGTGCCGCGCCCAGGCTCCGGCCGGTCGTCCGCGGGTCGCCGCGGCGAGAGGACGGCTTCCGGGGCACGGCTGTGCGTGTTGGTCGCCGTACGACCCGGGAGGGACCGGCCGGAACGGGTCGGGCGCGTCGGGCGGTCCGCGCGCTGCGTCGTCGCGTGGTCAGCGGGGTTGTGGTGCGGCGGGCCGGGTGGGCGCCAGGACGGGGTGGCGCCCAACACCGGTTCAGCCGCCGGCCTGGCCCGGGGCGCCCGTCTCGCCGCCGTGGGCTGGTGCCTCGCGGCGTCCCACGGCTACTTCTTCTCCAGTGCGGTCAGTTCCTCGTTGGGGATCGCGCCGCCGAACCGCCGGTCACGGGAGGCGTATTCGAGGCAGGCCCGCCACAGGTCACGGCGGTCGAAGTCGGGCCACAGCACGTCCTGGAACACCATCTCGGCGTAACTGCTCTGCCAAATCAGGTAGTTGGAGGTGCGCTGTTCACCACTCGGACGCAGGAAGAGGTCCACGTCCGGCATGTCCGGGTAGTAGAGGTACTTCTGGAAGGTCTTCTCGTTCACCTTGGACGGGTCCAGCTTCCCCGCTGCCACGTCCTCGGCGATCTTCCGTGCGGCGTCGGCCACTTCGGCCCGGCCGCCGTAGTTGACGCAGAAGTACAGCGTCATGGCGTCGTTGCCCTCGGTCTGCTCCTGCGCGATCTGGAGCTCCTGGACGACGGACTTCCACATCTTGGGCATGCGACCGACCCAGCGGATGCGGATGCCGAGCTCGTCCATCTCGTCGCGGCGGCGACGGATCACGTCCCGGTTGAAGTTCATCAGGAAACGCACCTCTTCCGGGGAGCGCTTCCAGTTCTCCGTGGAGAACGCGTAGAGGGAGAGGTTCTTGACACCCATCTCCAGGCAGCCCTTGAGCACGTCGAGGACGACGCCCTCGCCGACCTTGTGGCCCTCGGTGCGCGGTAGGCCCCGCTCCTTGGCCCAGCGGCCGTTGCCGTCCATGACGCAGGCGACGTGGTTCGGCACGAGTTCGGCCGGGATCTTGGGCGGGCGCGCCCCGGACGGGTGCGGCTCGGGGACCTTGTACTCGCGGCGGGAACGTCCCAGGATTCCGCGTCGTGCCATGGGGGTCACACTCACTTCTTCTCGACGAACTTCTCTACGTACCGCAGCGAGCGCAGACCGCGCTCCAGGTGCCAGTGCAGGTAGGCGGACGTCAGCCCGCCCGCTTCCCTGACGTGGCGGGCCTCGCAGGCGTCCGCCGTGTCCCAGTCGCCGGTCAGCAGGGCGCTGAGCAGTCCGATGGCCTCTGCAGAGGGTACGACGCTGCCGGGCACGCGGCAGTCGGCGCATATGACTCCGCCCGATGCGACGGAGAAGAAGCGGTTGGGCCCGTGCAGCCCACACTTCGCGCAGTCGTCGAAGCTCGGCGCGTAGCCGTTGACGGCGAGCGAGCGAAGCAGGAACGCGTCGAGAATGAGGTTCGGCGCGTGCTCGCCCCGGGAGAGCGAGCGCAGCCCGCCGACGAGCAGCAGGTACTGCTGGACCGCCGGCTCGCCCTCGTGGTCGGTGAACCGTTCCGCCGTCTCGAGCATGGCGGTGCCCGCTGTGTAGCGGGCGTAGTCCGTGACGATGCCGCCACCGTAGGGAGCGATCGTCTCGCTCTGTGTGCACAGCGGCAGCCCGCGGCCCACGAGGTCGCTACCGCGCGCGAAGAACTGTACGTCGACATGGGAGAACGGTTCGAGGCGGGCCCCGAACTTCGACTTGGTCCTGCGGACACCGCGGGCCACGGCCCGGACACGGCCGTGGCCTCGGGTGAGGATCGTGATGATGCGGTCCGCTTCACCCAGCTTCTGGGTGCGCAGCACGATGCCGTCGTCGCGGAACAGGGTCATGGGGCCATTGTTCCGCACCGGGAGGGCGGCGGACCGCCGCGGGTGCGGGCTCCTCGATCGGCTACAGCCGATGGCGCGCCCGGCCGGTGGGGGAGGTGGTCCCCGATGCCACCCGCGTGCGGATCGAGACAGCCGGTGGCCACCTCCGGTTCACGGTCTGCCGGTGCACCGACGTAGTCGGCCTTCCGAGGGTTCAGTCGAGCCAGGCGAGTCCTCTTCATCCTCCCCGGATGCCCGGACCGTCGTAAAGGTAGGAGGGACTTCCAGCTCTGCAAGACCTACAAGAACGTCTGGCGAAACGTAGAGTCGGCGGGGTCGTCGAGCAGCGCGAGGAGATCATCATGTGCCTTCCCGCCATGTTGCCAGCGGGGTACGACACTCAGAGCCGGGGCGGACGTCAGGGCGGCCCCGGGGGAAACCCCCGGCCGGCGCACGTCCGGCCGGCCGGGGGCGGGCATCAGGCGGCGAGTTGGGCCTTGCCGCTCGCCAAGGTCCATTCCCGGTGCAGGGTGCCCAGCGGGATGCGCTTCTGCAACAGTGGCGTGCCGAAGACGGACAGCTGGACCTGGAGGTTCCCGCTCAGGTCGAATCCGCCGAAGGCCGCGAAGGAACCCGCGACGCTGGCCTTGCCGTCCGAGGATGCCGTGGCCACGGCTTCACCCTCGCCACGGAGGTAGGGGGCGAAGTCGGCGGTGAGGCCGACCATGCCGTACAGACCGACGGACGCCTCGGCGCCGAGGGCTGCCTTGGCTCGGCCCGCAGCGGTGACGGTCGCCGTCACCGGGGTGCCCTTGACCTCGGAGGTGCTGACCGGCGTCCAGCCCTTGAACGGCGCGTAGCTGCCGCCGACGCGGAAATCGCCCTTGACGCTCTGCTGGACGTCGAGCGTGATGCGGCCGTCGGCGTCGATCTGCAGGTAGCAGGTCAGGTCCAGGTTGACGACGACGGGCACGGGGCCGACCTGGATCACCGGGTCGGCGTGCAGTTTGGCGAACGGGATGCGCTGCGTGGCCTTCGCGGAGGCGCGGCCCTTGAGCGCCCACTGGGCGGACCAGTCACCGGTCATGCCGAGGAAGGCCCCGCCCGGACCGGGCTTGCCCGCCTGGCCGTGGGCGCTCCCGTTGTAGGAGAACTCCACCTGCGGCGCCAGCTGCACGTAACCGGAGACGCTGGCGGCTGCGGACGCAGGAGCGTCCTCGGGGGTAGCGAGGGCCGCACCGACGTCGAGGCGCAGGCTACCGAGGGGCAGCTGTGCGCCGCTGGGGCCGAAGCGGACGCCCCCTGGCTTGGCCCACGAGAGCTTCACGCCCTTGACCAGTGGCTCGACGTCGAAGGTCGACGGGTCGACGGGGACGTCGCCGTCGGCCTTGTCGTCGGCGAGGAGCGCGCTGAGCGTGGCGGGCTTGGTGGTGACTTCGGTGCCCTGCTCGGTGGTGCGGACGACACCGGTCACCTCGGCGAGCAGACCTCGCGGTGCCCCCGGCACGGGGGCGCTGGCGAAGACGTCGCCGGTCTTGACGGGGGGTTCGGCGGAGGGACTGGACGACGGGGTGCCGGACGGGCCGGTGGTGGGCTTCGGCGCGGGCTTGTGGGGGGTGGATATGACGGCACGCTGGGTGCGCTTGTCGTAGGCGGCGACCTTGAGGGGGCTCTTCTTGGCGGTGCCGCCCTTGCTGGCCGGTCGGGCGACGGCCGTGGGCGTGGGTTTGCCCGCCGGTGCCGCTTCGACGTTGAGCTGTTCGGTTCCGCTGTCCACGGCCTCCGTGGTGGCGGTGGAAGTCGCTGCGGCTGCAGGGCGGTTGGCGGTGTCCGGGGTGGCGGAGCATCCGCTCGCCGCGAGGGCGAGCGTTGTCAGCGCGGGGACCAGGAGTCTCCTGGAGAGATTACGCACGGGGGCGTCCTCCGGCGGTGCAAAAGTGAGGGGGGTGGCTACTGTTACCCATGGGTAAGAGTGTTCGGAATCATGCCATGCCCCACACCGGGCCGTCACCTCCCTCCGGCCCCTAACAACACCTACTTCAGGGCGAATTGGGACGCGATCCCCGTCACAATGACAGCGTTATCATGCAGCGCCGAGCTTGCGCCGCACCTCTGTTTGCCGGGCGGAGTCCCCTAACTCGCCGTAGACCGCGACCGCGTGACGGTACCGGACGTTCGCGCCCGGTTCGTCCCCCTGGGCGAGGAGGCTGTCACCGATGGACTCCGCTGCCGCGGCGACGCCCTTGCCGTGCCCCACGCCCTCGAACACCGCGAGTGCGGCGCGGTGGTGGTCGGCGGCCGCGGTGAACATCCCGCGCCGTTCCTCCAGACGACCGAGCTCGCGCAGCGTCCACCCCTCCCCCACCGGCCGCCCGTGGCGCCGGTACGCGGCGAGGGCGGCCCTCAGGTGGCGCTCGGCCGGCGTGAGGTTTCCCGCCTGGACGTGGGCTGTGCCGAGACTGCGCTGGGCGTCGGCGGCGTAGGAGGGGTTGCCGGGCCGGTGAACGAGGGTGGCGACGGCTGGTTCCAGGCAGTCGATGGCTTCGTCGGGGCGGCGGCGGTCCAGGTGGAGGGCGCCGAGGCTGCTCAGCACCTCCGCCTCCCCCATGGGCGTGCCGAGTTCGCGGTAGCAGTCCAGGGCGGCCCGGAACTCCCGGAGCGCCTGTTCGTGGCGCCCGGCCCGGCGCAGCGCGTCCCCGAGGAGCCTGCGGGTCTTGATCTGCTCGCTGCGGGTTCCGGTGCGCTGCTGGACGGCGACGGACATCCGCAGGTGGTCCACCGCTCGGTCGTACCGTCCCTCGTGCAGGTACCCGGCGCCGAGACCACGGAGCGCGTACGCGGCCCAACGGTCCTCGCCGGACCGGCGCGCGGCGTCGAGAACCGTCGCCCACATGGCGATGCGCGGGAGCTGGCTGGGCTGGTCCCACAGCCAGCGGTCGGCGGCCAGCGCGAGTTCGCAGCCCGGACGGTGCAGTCCTTCGCGCGCCGCGGCACGGACCAGGAGGGAGACGGTGGCCTGCTCGTGACCGCCCCACGCGTGGCTGCCGTGCTGTGTGGCGTCCGCTGTGTACAGGGCGATGATGCGGCCGAGGGCGGCCCTGCGCTCGGCGGGTGCCGTGTCGCGTTCGAGGCGTTCGGCGGCGAAGACACGGATGAGGTCGTGCAGCCGGTAGCCGTCCGGCCCCGTCGTCTGGACGAGTTGGGCGGCGGCGAGGCGCTCCAGTGCCGCCCGGGCGGCGACCTGCGGACGGTCGGCGGCTGCGGCGGCGGTACGGGCGGTCAGCCGGAGGCCGGGGTGGGTCACCAGACTGCGGAAGTAGTGCTGGTCCTCGGCGTCGAGGGTGTCGTAACACGCTTCGAAACCAGCACGGACCGCGAGGTTGCCGACCCGCAGCTCGTCGAGACGGCCGCGTTCACCGGTGAGGCGGCCCGCGAGTTCGCCGACGGGCCGGGTGGGGTGGGCCCGCAACCGGGCGGCGGCGATGCGGACGGCGAGGGGAAGCAGACCGCAGGCGTGGACGATGGCGCACGCCGAGCCGGTTTCCCCGGCGATGCGCTCCGGGCCCGCGACGGCTGCGAGGAGGGCGAGCGCCTCGGACTCCGCGAGCGTCCCGAGGGGAACGGCGACGGCTTCGGGGAGGTCGAGGAGTGCCTGACGACTGGTGACGAGCGCGAGTGAATGCCCGTCGCCCGGAAGCAGTGGGCGGAGCTGCGCCGCGTCCGCGGCGTCGTCGAGGAGCAGCAGGACTCGTCGGCCCGCGGTGCGGCTGCGGAAGCGGGCGGCGAGGGCCTCGGGCGTGCCGCTCTGTTCCTCTTCCGGCGCGCCGAGTGCGGCGAGGAACTCGGCCAGTACGGCGGCCGGCGCGATCGGGTCGCAGCGTCCGGCGCCGAGGTCTGCGTACAGCCGGCCGTCGGGGAAGAGCGGTCGTAGTTCGTGGGCGAGGCGGACGGCGAGGGTGGACTTGCCGACTCCCGGGGCTCCGGTGAGGGCGAGGGCATGGTGGCCCTGGTGGACGAGTCCGAGGAGGACGTCCAGTTCCGTCCTGCGGCCTACGAAGTGTGCGCTCGACGCAGGGAGTTCGGCAGGGTCGGGAAGTTCGGGGAGGTCGGGAAGGTCGGGCCCGGGCGCTGTGGAGGGCGGGTCCGGCTCCGCGTCACGGGTGCGTCCCTGTCGGGCGGCGGCGACGGCCGTGCCGGCGGTCAGCAGACCGACGAGCGGCCAGGCCAGCGGGGCGAACGCAGCGGGCAGGGTGCCGCTGTTCGCCACGCTCACCGCGACGGCGACGAGCACCGAAAGCAGCACCGACCCCGTTGCGAGCACCGCCGTCGCGTGAGTGCGCTGCACAGTCCCCTCGATCCCCCCGTGCTGCAGTGGTCTCGTCCATTGTGGCCTACCGGGGCGGCAACTGACCGGTGAAAGCCACCTGTTGGCCGGCGCGCGTCCAGCCCCGCACGCGTTCCGCCGCACGGGCTGCGGTTCGGTTCCGTGCGAACGGCGGGGGTGGAGCGGTGTTCGGCCACCCGGCGGTCGTCACGGTGGGGATTCAGGCGGTGCGGGAGGGGGTCGACTCCGGCGCACCGTGGGGTCGGGATGCGTGCCGCGTCTCGTAGGGTCGCCGTCATGACCACTGAACGCATAGGGCCGCCCGTGATCGCGGGTGAACGCGAGATGTTGCGCGGGTTCCTCGATTTCCACCGCGCCACGCTGGCGATGAAGTGCGACGGCCTGACGGACGAGGAGTTGCGCCGGCGGTCCGTGCCGACGTCGACGCTCTCGCTGCTCGGCCTGGTCCGGCACCTGGCGGAGGTTGAACGCACGTGGTTCCGGAGGGTGATCAACGGGGAGGACGTCCCGTTGGTGTGGTCGCCGGAGGGCGACTACCAGGTGGCGTACGACGCGACGGGCGCCACGCGGTCGGAGGCCTTCGAGGCGTGGCAGGGGGAGGTGGCCCGTGCCCGGAGGGTCGAGGAGGCGGCGGCTTCGCTCGATGTGACCGGCTACCAACCGCGCTGGGAGGAGGAGGTGTCGCTGCGCCTGGTGATGCTGCACATGATCCACGAGTACGCGCGGCACAACGGGCACGCCGACTTCCTGCGCGAGGCGATCGACGGTTCCGTCGGGGCCTGATCCGACCCGACGGAACGTGGACGGGCCACCCCTTGGGACCGTTCCGCCGCTCGCTCCGCGGCGCCGCCCCGGGGGCCACGGCGACGGGGCTACGGCGACGGGGTGCCGGCGGCTGCCAGCAGCCGGGCCGTGTCGTCGTCGCACAACTGCAGCGCGTTGCCGACCGTGGTCAGCACATCCCGTTCGGCGGGGATGTAGGGGCCGTCGGCGAGCGCGATCTGGGCGCCCTGCAGCAGGATCGACTCGCGGCCGGCCGCGGCCAGGTGCGGGGTGAGCGGTTCCAGTGCCTCGTGGAGCTCGATGGCGAGCGCGGCACCGCACGGGCCGGTGTCGGTGATGAACCGGCCGGTGTCGGCGGCGAGGGCGTCGACCATCGCCGTCAGCTGGCCCTCGGTGCAGTCGTTGAACCCGGCCGCGCGGACGGTGCCGACGGCGGTTTGCAGGACTGTGCGGGAGGAGGTGCCGCCCGCCGCGAGGACGGCCAGGGCGACGGTGTGGACGGCGTCCCGGAGCATGGCGGAGAAGCGTGCCGTGGTCGGGTGGTCGAGTGCTTCGGTGCCGAACCGGCAGTGGCAGGCGGCGCATTCGACGACCGGGCCGGTGCAGCCGCGCGGGAGGACGGGAACGCCGAGGACGGTGAAGCGTCGCCGGCCGGTGCGGCGGCGGTAGTTGCGGTCGCCCCCGCATTCGGGACAGAAGAAGTCACCGTCGCCGATGGTGGTCCAGGACGTGCGAACGCCGAAGACACAAAGGCCGCGATGACCGTCGGTGTGCGGTTTTCGGCCTCTTTGTCCTAGGTCTGGCAGCACGTCGCACCTCCGTCATTCCCCCGTGGCCGTCTCGCACGGGTGGTGCATCCGCGGCACCGTTGCCGCGCTGACGTGATGTTAGCCACATCGATGTTGTGACGTCAGTACCCCCGGCGTGACACCGGGGGACAGATGGCTGAACCCCGCCCCCGTGAGGGGGCGGGGTTCGCGGGCGCTGACGGGGGTGGCTCAGCGGGCCGCGCGGTTGACCGCCGAGATGACGGCCTTCAGCGAGGCGCGGGTCGTGTTGGCGTCGATCCCGACGCCCCACAGGACCTTTCCGTCAATGGCGCATTCGATGTACGAGGCGGCT
This sequence comes from Streptomyces sp. NPDC059169, assembly GCF_042755225.1. Lineage (NCBI taxonomy): Bacteria > Bacillati > Actinomycetota > Actinomycetes > Kitasatosporales > Streptomycetaceae > Streptomyces > Streptomyces sp. NPDC059169. Next base: position 233,873 of record NZ_JBHZCF010000009.1, read on the forward strand.
TGCGCGGATGCGCCCTCGCTCATCGTGTGCTCCTGGTAGTCCAGCACGCGCGCGTCGACGCCGATCGTGTTGAGCGCGTCGATGAAGGCGGAGATCGGGCCGTTGCCGGTGCCGGTCAGCACGGTCTCCGTGCCGTCGACGACGGCTTCCGCGGCCAGCGTGTCCGTGCCGTCGGTGTCCGACGTGGTCTGGCCGGAACGCAGCTGGATGCGTCCCCACGGGTCGACCGGGTTGGGCAGGTACTCGTCCTGGAAGACCGACCAGATCTCCTTGGGCGTGACCTCGCCGCCCTCGGCGTCGGTCTTGGCCTGGATGATCCGGGAGAACTCGATCTGCATGCGGCGCGGCAGGTCCAGCTTGTGGTCGTTCTTCAGGACGTAGGCCACGCCGCCCTTGCCGGACTGGGAGTTGACGCGGATGACGGCCTCGTAGGAACGACCGACGTCCTTGGGGTCGATCGGCAGGTAGGGCACGGCCCACTCGATCTCGTCGACGGTCTTGCCCTCGGCGGCCGCATCGGCCTCCATGGCGTCGAAGCCCTTCTTGATGGCGTCCTGGTGGGAGCCGGAGAAGGCGGTGTAGACCAGATCGCCCGCGTAGGGGTGGCGCGGGTGGATCTCCATCTGGTTGCAGTACTCGCTGGCGCGACGGATCTCGTCGATCTGCGAGAAGTCGATCTGCGGGTCCACGCCCTGGGAGAAGAGGTTCATGCCCAGGGTGACCAGGTCGACGTTGCCCGTGCGCTCGCCCTGCCCGAACAGGCAGCCCTCGATGCGGTCCGCCCCCGCCATGATCGCCAGCTCGGCGGCGGCGACGGCCGTACCGCGGTCGTTGTGCGGGTGGACGGACAGGCAGATGTGCTCCCGGCGGGTCAGGTTGCGGGACATCCACTCGAAGCGGTCGGCGTGCGTGGAGGGCGTGGAACGTTCGACGGTGGCGGGCAGGTTCAGGATGATCTCCCGCCCGGGCCCGGGCTGCCAGACGTCGCAGACGGCCTCGCAGACCTCCAGGGCGAAGTCCAGCTCGGTGTCGGTGAAGATCTCCGGGCTGTACTGGTAGCCGAAGGCCGTCTCGTCGCCGAGCAGCTTCTCCGCGTACTCCATCACCAGCCGCGTGCCGTCCACCGCGATCTGCTTGATGTCGCCCTTGGAGCCGCGGAAGACGACGCGGCGGAACGTGGGGGCCGTCGCGTTGTAGAGGTGCACGCTGGCGCGCTTCGCGCCCACCAGGGACTCGACGGTGCGCTCGATCAGGTCCTCACGGGCCTGGGTCAGCACGGAGATCGTCACGTCGTCCGGGATCGCGCCCTCTTCGATGATCGAGCGGACGAAGGCGAAGTCCGTCTCGCCGGACGACGGGAAACCGACCTCGATCTCCTTGTAGCCCATGCGGACCAGCAGGTCGAACATCTCGCGCTTGCGCGCCGGGGACATCGGGTCGATCAGCGCCTGGTTGCCGTCCCGCAGGTCGGTGGAGAGCCAGCGGGGCGCCTGGGTGATCCGCTTCTGCGGCCACGTGCGGTCCGGGATGTGCACGGCCTCGTACGGGCCGTACTTGTGGATCGGCATACCGGAGGGCTTCTGGGTGTGCGTCGTATTGGTGATCGGCGTGGGCCGGCCGATCCACTGCGACTGTGACATTGCGCTGGGCTCCTCGGGATCCTGCTGCGGGGGAAGGCCGACTGGGTCGATGCAACACCAGACTCCGCGGGGAGGGAGTCGGCCTACGACTACAGGCCCTCGCCGCGGCAGCTAAGGAGAAGCAGCCCGAAACGCATGATGCCCAGAAGCCTAACCGAGCCCCGACCCGAACGTCGGCCCCGTTCCACTATGCGGGACGACCGATCAGTAACGGGCAAAAGCGATCCTGTCACTCCATTTCATTAATCATGGTCGCAGGTAGTGACAGTGTCATGACCCAGTGCCACATTGCCGGACATGACTTCCTCCACACGACACGTCCCGAATCCCGTCTTCTGCGGCATCGTGCCCCCGCACCTCCTCGACAAGCTCGCCCGCGCCGGCGACCCGGCGATCGCCGCCGCCGCACGCCGCACCCTGGTGGCGGACGCCGCCCACCGCACCGGACGCCGACTGACCACCGTCGTGGGTGCCGCCGCGCCGACCGACCGCGGCGCGGAGAGCAAGCCCCGGCGCACGCTCTACGACGCCGAACACGGCACCGCGCTGCCCGGGAGGAAGGTGCGCAGCGAGGGCGAGGAACCGGGCAGGGACGCCACCGTCAACCGTGCGTACGCCGGCCTCGGTGCGACGTTCGAGCTGCTGATGACGGCGTACCGGCACAACTCGATCGATGGCGCGGGTCTGCCGCTCGACGCGACCGTGCACTACGGCGAGGGCTACGGCAACGCCTTCTGGAACGGCGAGCAGATGGTGTTCGGCGACGGGGACGGTGAGATCTTCCTTGACTTCACCGTGCCGGTCGACGTCATCGGCCACGAACTGGCCCACGGGTTCACCCAGTACTCCGCGAACCTCACCTACTTCGGCCAGCCCGGCGCACTGAACGAATCCGTGTCGGACGTCTTCGGCTCGCTGGTGAAGCAGTACACCCTGGACCAGACGGCGGACCAGGCCGACTGGCTGATCGGCGCGGGGCTCCTCGCGCCCGCGGTGTCAGGCGTGGCGCTGCGCTCGATGAAGGAGCCCGGCTCGGCCTACGACGACGACGTGCTCGGCAAGGACCCGCAACCCGCGACGATGGACGACTACGTCCGGACCGGCCGGGACAACGGGGGCGTCCACATCAACTCCGGCATCCCCAACCACGCGTTCTACGTCCTCGCGACACAGCTCGGCGGCAAGGCGTGGGAGCGGGCGGGGCAGATCTGGTACGACACCATGACCTCGGGGAACCTGCAGGTCGACGCCGCGTTCTCGGACTTTGCGAAGGAGACGGTCGCGGCGGCCGCGGCCCGCTACGGGCAGGGCGAGGAGCACGAGGCGGTGCTGAAGGCGTGGTCGCAGGTCGGTGTACTTACCAGCTGACCCGTCTCCGTACTAGACAGGACCCCATGCGTATCCACGTACGTCGCACGGGTGGTTTCGCCGGCATCGAACGGGTCGCCGAAGTGGACACCTCGGGGCGACCCGATGCCGAGGAGTGGCACGCCCTGGTCGGGCAGGCCCTGAGCGAAGGCCGGGACACCCCGTCCGCGGGCGTCCCGGACGGCTTCCAGTACCAAGTCACGGTGGACGACCGGACGGTCTACTGCGCGGATCCCCGGCTCACGGAGGCACAGCGGTCGCTGATCTCGCGGGTGTTGAAGGAAGGGGCGTAGGCGCCGCCGTCGCGGCCGGTTCCGGGTACCGGGCGCGGCGGGTCCGGCTCCCTGTGCCGGGACGCCGTCCCCGCCGCGCCCGGCGGGTCCGTGGGCTGTCCTCGGCGGCGCGCAGGGCCGGCGGCGCCGCTGCGCAGGCAGCACCGCGGTCCGTCCGGGACGGGCGCACGGTCCACGGGCGGGATCCCGTCCCGTACGGCGACCGGCTCGGCCGTGGCCTAGAAGCCGAGCTTGCGCAGTTGCTTCGGATCGCGCTGCCAGTCCTTGGCGACCTTCACGTGGAGGTCCAGGAAGACGGGCGTGCCGAGCAGTGCCTCGATGTGCTTGCGGGACTTCATGCCGACCTCCTTCAGCCGGCTGCCCTTCGGACCGATGATGATGCCCTTCTGGCTGGGCCGCTCGATGTAGACGTTCGCGTGGATGTCGAGCAGCGGCTTGTCCGCGGGGCGGTCCTCGCGGGGGAGCATCTCCTCCACGACCACTGCGATGGAGTGCGGCAGTTCGTCCCGGACGCCTTCGAGCGCGGCTTCGCGGATCAGCTCGGCGACCATGACCTGCTCGGGCTCGTCCGTGAGGTCGCCCTCCGGGTAGAGCGCCGGGCTCTCCGGGAGGAGTGGGACCAGCAGATCCGCCAGGAGCGCGACCTGCTTGTCCCCGACGGCCGACACGGGGACGATCTCCGCCCAGTCGATGCCCAGCTCCTTGCCGAGCTGGTCGACGGCGAGGAGTTGCCCGGCGAGGGTCTTGGAGTCGACGAGGTCGGTCTTGGTGACGATGGCCACCTTGGGGGTCTTCTTGATCCCGGCGAGTTCCTTGGCGATGAACCGGTCGCCGGGGCCGATCTTCTGGTCCGCGGGGAGGCAGAAGCCGATCACGTCGACCTCGGCCCAGGTGGTGCGCACGACGTCGTTGAGCCGCTCGCCGAGCAGCGTGCGCGGCTTGTGCAGACCGGGGGTGTCCACCAGCACCAGCTGGGCGTTCAGGTCGGGACGGTGCACGATGCCGCGGACGGTGTGGCGGGTGGTCTGCGGCCGGTTGGAGGTGATGGCCACCTTCTGGCCGACCAGAGCGTTCGTGAGGGTGGACTTGCCCGCGTTGGGGCGGCCGACGAAGCAGGCGAAGCCGGCGCGGTGCGGGGCCTCGGATCCAGGGGTGTGAACGCTCATGCGGGCCATTCTCCCCGATCCGCGGGGCGCTCACGTACCGGGCGCCGGCCCGGAGGCCACCCTCACGCCGCGCCCGTGCCCCGGCGCGGCGGCCGCGGCCCCGTGCGCCGACCGCGCCCGGCCTTCCGCCACAGCCGCGCCGTGACGGCGGCGACCACCGCCAGCAGGACTCCGGCGGGCAGCCACGGAAACGCGACGAACGAAACGGCCCCGGACTCCCGTACGTCGCGCGCACTCGCCGTGAGCCTGACCTGGCCCCAATCGAGCTGCGGGGCTGGCGCCCAGTGCTCGGTGAGCCGGATCTTCTGACGGGGCAGCAGTTCGGAGGGGATCTTCGTCAGATCGCGGGCCAGCAGGGTGCGGCCGAAGAGTCCCTCGGCGCGCAGGGCGACCTTGGGGTTGAGGGTCACGTTGCCGCGGTTGTGGAGGGTGTAGGCGATGGCGGCGCTGCTGCCCCCGGTGCCCGGGACGAGGGGCCTGTCGGAGCTGTACGTCACGTCCTCGACGGAGAGCGCGGGCACGGTCGGGCCCGTGACCCGGAGGTAGACGCGGGCGCCGACCGCCCGTTGCACGCCGACCGCGACGTTGCCCCGTGACCCGGCGGCGAGGCGTTCGTCGAGGGCGACGAGTGCGCCGGGATGGTCGCCCGGTTCGGCGGTCTCGGGGACGGTGAGGGTGTAGGGGACGGTGACCGAGGCGTGGGCGGGGACCGTGATCCGGGTCCGTTGCGGCTTCGCCCAAGCGCCGACCCCGCGCTGGCGCTCCTGCTGAGTGCGCACGGCGAAGCCGCCGTCCCGCTCGGTGTTGTACGCGTCGGCGGCGTACAGCCGGAAGGCCAGCGGCTGCGCGGTCTTGTTGCTGACGGTCACCCGATCGGTGAGCGTGGTACCCGGATCAGCGGAGAGGTAGTAGTACGGGCGGTGGCCGAGTGCCGAAGCGGTGGGCTCGACGGACCACTCGCCGTTGTCGGCGGCACGGGAGGCCGGTGTGGCGCAGAGGAGCAGGACCGGTGCGAGCAGGAACGGCAGGAGCCTGCGGAACAGGGGTACGGACGGCTCGTCCACGGGTGCGGGTCCCCCCAGGGGTCGGGGCGGGCCGACCGGGTGCGCGCCCGGCCCGCCGGGTGGTCAGGTGAGCGTGAGGGTCAGCACGCCGGAGTAGGTCCCGGGCGCGGTGAACGCCGGCACGTCGAGCGAGACCTTCGCGCCCGCGGTGAACTCACCGCCGGTGAGGGCACCGTTGGGGGTGGAGGCCAGGGTCGCGCCCGCGCTGCCGACGGCACCCGCGGAGCCCGCCGCACAGGTGCTGGGGCTTCCCGCCTCGGTGGTGCAGGAGGGGGTCCAGCTGAGCCTGCCGGCGTCGATCTTTCCGCCGGGTCCGGTGAGGTCGGTCATCTTTCCGGTGAGGGACCAGCCCGCGGGCCCACCGCGGAAGTCCTTGATCGTCACGGCGTTCAGGTCGCCCGTCGATGTGCCCCCCTTACCGAAGTCGACCGAGGTCAGGGAGACGGTGTCGCCTGCCTGGGTCATGGAGAGGGTGCCCGCCGCGACGGAGGAGGACAGCTTCTGGCTGTTCGCGGGCAGCGGGGTGTCGTCGTTGACGGTGTACGCCGCCGGACCCGCGCCCTTGTCGTCGTTCCAGGCCGTGCCCTCGTACGCCACGATCCCGGTGGTCGCCTTGTCGTTGACCGTGAGGGAGGCGCTGAAGCCGCCCGTCGCGGTCGCCTTGACGGTGGTTCTGTCAGCGGTCTCCGCGGCACCGGCGCGACCGACGACGACGACGTCGGCGCCCGCGGTGAACTTGGCTCCGGTGACGGTGACCGGGTCACCCGGATTACCGGAGGCGGTACCGAGCTGGATGGTGCGCTCGTTGGCGCTCGGCTGGGGCGTCGCCACGATGGTCTGGGAGACGGGTGCGGGCGGGTTCTTCACCGTGCAGGGGGTGTCGAGCTCCATGATGTAGCTGGTGTGGATGTTGTAGTCGCCCGGCGAGAGGGTGATCGAGCCGGGAGCATCGACCGTGAAGGTGCCGGTCATCGAGAACGCGGGGAACGTGCCCTTGCCCGGGACCGGCGGGTTCTTCTTGGGGCCGGTGACCGTGACGCCACCGGTTTGGGCACCCCCGAGGGTGACCTTCCCGGTGGGCGTCATGATGTCGGCGGGGAGCGCGATGTCGACGGGGTTGCCCGCTGCCGGCTTGGTGACCGTGTAGGTGACGGTGACCGTGTCGCCCACCTTCGGCGCGGGCTCGTCGACGGTGATCTCCGCCGTGGTCGTGCCGTCGATGGGCGGGATGCCGGCGATCGGCGGCGGTACGCAGTGCGTGGCGAAGTCGACCACCTGGGAGGCCGCCGCCAGGGCGGGGGCGGTGAGGAACCCGCTGCCGGTGACCGCGAGGGCGGTCACCCCCAGGGCGGCTGCCCAGCGGTGTCTTCGCGGGGCGGATCTCAGGGATGCCATGTGCTTCCCCCTTCAGTAGGTGGCCGCCATTGACGGGGCGAGGGGAAGAGAAGTCAATGGAATCGAAATGCACCGACTGATGACCCATCAGATTCTGTCAAGATCCGCACTTTCACCGACCAAAAGGGGGCAACTCCCCTCGCAAACCGAGGGGAAGATTCCGCACCGGACGGGCAGGACCACGGGCGCGGACCTGCTGGGTGGACCGCCGCTTCCGTCCCGTTCCCGCAGGGGCGCGAGGCAGACCCGCCCCCGTCACGAGCCGTCACGTTCCGGGTGCGTGCGGGCCGGCGCAAGGGCGTGGACCTATGCTCAGCGCATGACTGAAAGCACCGAACTCGCCCCAGAGGACCGCAAGATCATCACGTTGGCGCGCAGCGCCCGCGTCCGCAACGGGGTGCCCGAGGGGGCCGCGGTCCGTGACGAGACGGGACGTACGTATGTGGCGGGCACCGTGGCCCTGGAGTCGCTGCGGCTGAGTGCGCTGCAGACCGCCGTCGCCATGGCAGTGGCGAGCGGTGCGAAGTCCCTCGAAGCGGCGGCAGTCGTCGGGGACACCGACGTGGTCGCGGACGCCGACCGCGCGGCGGTGCGGGACCTGGGCGGGCTGGACACCCCCGTCCTGCTGGCCGGACCCGACGGGGTGCTCCGCGCCACCGTCACGGCAGGTTGAGGATGGCCGGGCCGTCCCGCAGCACCTGGGCGCGGATCGCGCTGGCGATCGGTCTCCTCGGAGTCGTGATCAATCTGGTCGACTGGGCGATCGACGGCAGGCTCGTCCCCTCCGACGCCTTCCCCCTGTTCCTGGCGGCCGCCGCGGCCGGAGAGCTGACGAGCGGCGTCAGGCAGCGCGTCCTGCGCGGCGCCGCTTCGGCGGTCCTCGCTGCAGTGGGCCTCGCCGCGGGCGTTCCAGCAGCGGCCGACCTGGTCCGCGGCGACCCCGTCGACTGGCTGGACCTGACGGTCGGAGTCCTGGTGGTGCTCTGGGCGTTGGTGGGCGGGGCGGCCCTCGTCGGACGGCTGCGCCGCCGCGGCTCCGCCGCGACGTGACCGCCCGCGCCGCACGACACGGACCGTGACGGTGCGGGCCCGCGCCGTCACGGAGCCGATGGCCACCACGGCGCGTCCGGGGCCGCCGACCGGGTCGGCGGCGGTGCGGCGATCGTGGCCGCGGCCACGGCCGGCCCGCGCCCCGGTCGGCTCAAGGGCGGTCGAGGCGGAGCCGCTGCGCCTTCGGCAGGCCCGCCACCACCAGGTCGTAACTGTCCTCGACGAGCTCCCGGACCATGCGGGCCGGGAGACCTGCCACGGTCACGGTGTTCCAGTGCCGCTTGTTGAGGTGCCAGCCGGGGACGATCGCGGCGTGCTCGGCGCGCAGCCGGACCGCCTCGTCCGGGTCGCACTTCAGCGACACCTTCAGCGGCCGGGCGTCCAGGTCGGCGAGGGCGAACATCTTCCCGGCGACCTTGAACACGGAGACCTCCGGGCCGAACGGGAATTCCTCGACCGCCGCGTTCTGTTCCAGGCACACCCGCTTCAGCTGCGCCGCGGTCAAGGGGGCCGTCACGAGGGCTCCACCAGCACTGTGACGATCTTGTTGCGGCGGCCGGCCGGTGACTCGGCGGTCAGCCGAAGCGAGCGTCCGTCCGGCAGGTCCACCTGCGCGGTCGCGCCCGCGATCGGAACCCGTCCGAGGGACTTGGCGAGCAATCCGCCGACCGTCTCCACGTCCTCGTCGTCGAACTCGTCCAGCCCGAACAGCTCTCCGAGGTCCCCGACGTCGAGCCGTGCGGTGACCCGGTAGCGCGATTCGCCGAGCTCCTCGACGGGCGGCAGCTCCCGGTCGTACTCGTCGGTGATCTCGCCGACGATCTCCTCGAGGATGTCCTCGATGGTGACGATGCCGGCCGTGCCGCCGTATTCGTCGATGACGACGGCCACGTGGTTGCGCTCCTGCTGCATCTCGCGCAGCAGGTCGCCCGCGTTCTTGGTGTCGGGCACGAACGCCGCCGGCCGTATCGCCGTGGAGACGAGCTCGGCCTCCGAGTCCCGGTTGATGTGCGTCTTGCGGACCAGGTCCTTCAAGTACACGATCCCGACGATGTCGTCCTCGTTCTCCCCGGTCACCGGGATGCGGGAGAAGCCGGAACGCAGCGCGAGGGTGAGTGCCTGGCGGATGGTCTTGTAGCGCTCGATGCAGACCAGGTCGGTGCGCGGGACCATGACCTCCCGGACGAGGGTGTCGCCGAGCTCGAAGACGGAGTGCACCATCTTGCGCTCCTCGGCTTCGATCAGCGACTCCTGCTCGGCGAGGTCGACCATGGCGCGCAGCTCCGCCTCGCTCGCGAACGGGCCCTTGCGGAAACCCTTCCCCGGGGTGAGCGCATTGCCGACGAGGATCAGCAGCTGCGGGACCGGCCCCATGATCCTGGCCAGCGGCAGCAAGACGTACGCGGCGGCCGTCGCCGTGTTCAGCGGGTGCTGGCGGCCGATGGTCCGCGGGGAGACGCCGACGGCGACGAAGGACACCAGGACCATCACGCCGATGGCGACGGCCAGCGCCTGCCAGGTCTCGGAGAACTCCTGCAGGCAGGCGTAGGTGACGAACACCCCGGCGGCCATCTCACAGGAGACCCGTACCAGCAGGGCCACGTTGAGGTAGCGCACCGGGTCGGCGGCGACCTGCGCCAGGCGGTCGGCACCGCGGCGTCCCGACCGCACGGCTTCGGCCGCCCGGAAGCTGGAGATCCGGGCGATGCCGGCCTCCGCGCACGCCGCCAGCCAGGCGACGACGACGAGCGCAACCGCGCCGATGACCAGCTGGGCGGTCATGAGACGGTCGGCGCCGGGGAGGGACCGGTCAGGCCCTTCTCCGCCCGCCAGCCGTCGACGATCGCCGCCTGCAGGCCGAACATCTCCGCACGCTCGTCCGGCTCCTCGTGGTCGTACCCGAGGAGGTGCAACACCCCGTGGACCGTCAGAAGCTGGAGCTCCTCGTCCATGGAGTGCTGGGTCGGCGCCTCCTCGCCCTGCTTCCGGGCGACCTCGGGGCAGAGCACGATGTCACCGAGGAGCCCCTGAGGGGGCTCCTCGTCGTCCTTGACGGGCGGTCGCAGCTCGTCCATGGGAAAGGACATGACATCCGTGGGGCCCGGCAGGTCCATCCACTGGATGTGGAGCTGCTCCATGGCCTGCTCGTCCACGACGATCACCGAGAGCTCCGAGAGCGGGTGGATGCGCATCCGTGCCAACGCATGGCGGGCGATGTCGAGGATCGCTTGCTCGTCGACCTCGGTTCCGGACTCGTTGTTGACATCGATCGACATGGTGCTGACCGGTTCTCACTTCCCGTTGCGGCTGTCGTACTGCTCGTACGCGTCGACAATACGGCCGACGAGCTTGTGCCGGACGACATCCTGCGACGTCAGCATGGAGAAGTGCACGTCCGGGACCCCGTCCAGGATCTCTCGGACCTGACGCAGGCCGCTCTTGGTCCCGCCGGGCAGGTCGACCTGCGTGATGTCACCGGTAATGACGATCTTCGAATCGAAGCCCAGACGCGTCAGGAACATCTTCATTTGTTCCGGATTGGTGTTCTGTGCCTCGTCGAGGATGATGAACGCATCGTTGAGCGTGCGGCCTCGCATGTAGGCCAGGGGCGCGACCTCGATGGTGCCCGCAGCCATGAGGCGCGGGATCGAATCCGGGTCGATCATGTCGTGGAGCGCATCGTAGAGCGGCCGCAGGTACGGGTCGATCTTCTCGTACAGCGTGCCCGGCAGGAAGCCCAGGCGCTCGCCCGCCTCGACGGCGGGCCTCGTCAGGATGATGCGGTTGACCTGCTTGGACTGCAGAGCCTGGACTGCCTTGGCCATGGCCAGGTAGGTCTTCCCCGTGCCCGCCGGGCCGATCCCGAAGACCACCGTGTGCTTGTCGATCGCGTCGACGTAGCGCTTCTGGTTGAGCGTCTTGGGACGGATGGTGCGGCCGCGGCTGGACAAGATGTTCTGGGTGAGGACTTCGGATGGTGTCTCGACCGCCGCTCCCCCGCTCTCCTCGCGCAGCATGGCGATCGAACGTTCCACGGCATCCTCCGTCATCGGCTGCCCGGTGCGGAGCACCAGCATCATCTCGTCGAACAGGCGCTGGACCAGAGCGACTTCCTGCTCATCACCGACGGCACTGATCACATTGCCGCGGACGTGGATATCCACCGTCGGGAACGCCGTCTCTATCACGCGCAGCAGGGAGTCGCCAGAACCGAGCACGGTCACCATCGGGTGCTTCGCGGGAACGGTGAAATGGGCTCGTGCCTGCCCCGGCGCGAGCGTCTGGTCTGTGGGTGTCTGAGTCATGGGCCGGCTCTGAGGCCTGCGCGTACCTCCCGTTGCAGGGGTTCTCGCTGCTCGACAACCTCCGGGGTACCAGCGTACGACTCCCCGCCGACCGTGCCGAAGCGCTTTTCCCGACCACCGGGAGGGGTCGGTCAGACCGGACGACGGAAGCCGATCGTCGGCACCGCGCGGCGCAGCGGCCACGGGCGGTCCGGGGCCGGGAGCAGCCGGGCCAGGAACGCGTACCGGGCGAGCGCCTCCGGGTCCTGGTCGGTGCAGCCCCGCACGTACTGCCACCAGGCGGCCACTTCGGACCAGCCGGGCGCGGACAACGATCCACCGAACTCCTGTACGGATAGCGCGGCGGTCAGGCCGGCGAAGGCAAGACGGTCGGCGAGGGGCCAGCCGGCGAGCGTGCCGGTGACGAACCCGGCCACGAAGACGTCCCCCGCTCCGGTCGGATCCAGAGCCTCCACCTGGATCGCGGGGACCTCCGCGGTCTCGCCCGTGGCGCCGTCGACGGCGTACGCGCCGTCCGCACCGAGGGTGACGACGGCGAGCGGTACCGCGTCGGCCAGCGACCTGGCGGCGGCACGGGGGCAGTCCGTGCGGGTGTAGCGCATCGCCTCCTCGGCGTTGGGGAGGAACGCCTCGCACCGGCCGAGGTCACCCAGTGAGGCGAGCTCCCAGTGGCCGGTGTCGTCCCAGCCGACGTCGGCGAAGATCCGGGCGCCGGCGCCAGCCGCCTGCGCGATCCAGGGCTCGCACCGGTCCGGCGCCAGCGAGGCGACGGCCGCCCGGGCGCGCGGCGGCGTGGCGCCGAACGGGGCGCCCCCGCCGTCGTGCGGCGGGGCCTCGTGGCCGTGCGAGACCATCGTGCGCTCGCCCTCGTACGCCATGGAGACGGTCACCGGCGAGTGCCAGCCGGGCACGGTCCGCGACCGCGAGAGGTCGATGCCCTCCCCCTGCTCCAGGGCGTCCCAGCAGTAGTCACCGTAGAAGTCGTCACCGAAGGCCGCGGCGAGCGAGGTGCGCAGCCCCAGCCGGGCGAGCGCGGTCGCCATGTTGGCGACCCCGCCCGGGCTCTGTCCCATGCCACGGGCCCAGGACTCGGTGCCGCGCACTGGCGCGGAGTCGAGACCGGTGAAGACGATGTCGAGGAAGACCGTGCCGGTGAGGAAGACGTCGCACTCGGGGTCCCCGCCGGTGCGCAGGGCACCCAACGGGTCTACGCCCGAGGTGTGTTGCGACTCTCCGTCGGTCGTGATCACGGTTGCTCCCGGATGGCGTGCAGAGCGGTGCGCGAGCGCTACGGATCAGGCCAGTGTGCCCGATCCGCCCCTTTCGGCGTGGACGGCAGCCCATCGAGAAGCACCACAGCTGCCCCCACGAATCCCACGCAAACCATAGGTGTCTCGCATCACACAATCTCATCTTCTCCGGACCCCGGCGCGCTTGATACACATGGGCGCGCGTTCCCGTTGCAACACCGGGCACCCCACCCTGCCCACCCACCTCAAAGGTGCGCTGGGACACCCCTCTTCACGCCTTCCCGGGAACGCCCATGCCCGCGCGCCGCGCGGCCCCTGGTCGCCGTCTTCGCAGCCGGCTACCTCGCCGTCTACCTGCTACCGACGGTCGTCGGACGGCTCGCTTCCGGTCTCGGGCTCGACCCCGCCAGAGCCGGGCTCATCGGCTCCGCCCTGCTGCTCGGTTCGGCCGTCGCCGGGTTCGTCCTCGCCTCACACGTCGGACGGCACGGCCCCCGCCGACTCGCACGGCTGGGGCTGCTGCTCTCCGCGGCCGGCTACGGTGCCGCCGCCCTGACACCGCTGGTTCCCCTGGTGGTCATCGGGGCCGCGGTCGGCGGACCGGGCTCGGGGACGGCAACGGCGGTCACCGCGACGGGGATCGCCGCGCCGCGCGACCGCACCGGACCTCGGCGCTCGGCCTCTTCGCGGTGTCCGCCGCCGGTACCTCACGCTCCCCCGGCTGGGCGGCGGGCACACGGTGCCGTTCGCGGCGCTCGCACCGGCCGCGCTGCCGGCCTGGCCCGCGACGGGCCGACTCGAGGCCCCCGAGGAGCGGACGATCGCGCGGGCTCCTCGAGCCCGGCTCCCACGGCGACGCCCGGGAACCGTCCTCGCGGCCGCGATGCTCTGCTGGTCGATGGCGCAGAACGCCCCGTGGGGCGTGAGCGGGCGGATCGGCACCGCCCAGGCCGGACCGAGCGAGGACACGGTCGGCGCGGTCTTCGCCGTGGGACTCGGCGCGGGGCTCGCCGGAGTGGTCGGGGCCGGGGCGCTGGGGCAGCGGCTCGGTCCTCGGGATCAGGTCCGCGGGTCCGCGTCGAAGTCGTACGACTCGACCGCCGCGAGATACCGCTCGCGGCGCCTCTCGTCGTGGTCGAGGAACGACGCGCGGAAGGAGTTGCGGGCCAGCTCGCGCAGTTGCTCGTTGCCGAGGCCGAGCGCCTCGCGGACCGCGTGGAAGGTGTCCCCGACGTACCCGCCGAAGTAGGCGGGGTCGTCGGAGTTGACGGTGACCAGCAACCCGGCGTCCATCATCGAGCGCAGCGGGTGGTCCTCCAGGGTGTCGACGACGCGCAGGCGGACGTTCGACAGGGGACAGAGGGTGAGCGGCACCTGGTCCCTGGCGAGCCGGGCCACCAGCTGTGGATCCTCCATGGAACGCAGCCCGTGGTCGACGCGTTCCACCCCGAGGACGTCCAGCGCCTCCCAGACGTAGGCGGGCGGCCCTTCCTCACCGGCGTGCGCGACCTTGCGCAGGCCCAGGGACTCGGCGGCCGCGTACACCTCGCGGAACGTGGCGGGCGGATGGCCGACCTCCGCCGAGTCCAGTCCGACTCCGGTGATGTGGTGGAGGTAGGGCTTCGCCGCGTCGAGGGTCGCCATCGCCGACTCCGCGGAGCGGTCGCGCAGAAAGCACATGATCAGCTGGGTGGAGATCCCGTGCCGTTCCTCGCTGCGGTCCAGTGCGTGCGCCAACCCTTCGATCACCGTCCCGATCGGCACGCCACGCGCCGTGTGCGCCTGGGGATCGAAGAAGATCTCCGCGTGCCGCACGCCCTGCGCCTTCGCGCGCGCAAGGTACGCCTCGGCGAGCTCGGTGAAGTCGTGAGCGGTGCGCAGCACCGCCATCAGCTCGTAGTAGAGGTCGAGGAACGACTGGAGATCGGTGAAGAGATAGGCCCTGCGTAGGTCCTCGGTCCCGTCGTAGGGCAGCTGGACCTCGTTGCGCTCGGCCAGGGCGAAGGCGAGCTCGGGTTCGAGGGTGCCCTCGATGTGCAGGTGCAGTTCGGCCTTGGGGAGTGACATCGGTGCTCGCTCAGAGTTCGCGTTTGGGTACGGGGACCCGGACGAGGTCCTGGGCCACGGACAGCTCGCCGTCGAATCCGGCAGCCCGGGCCTGACGCTCGAACTCCTCTGGCTCGCTGTAGCGCTGCGAGAAGTGTGTCAGTACGAGGTGTCGTACGCCCGCATCGCGCGCCACGCGCGCGGCTTGTCCCGCCGTCAGGTGCCCGTGGTCGGCGGCCAGCAGGTGGTCCTCGTCGAGGAAGGTCGACTCGATCACCAACATGTCGCAGCCGTCGGCCAGCTCGTATGCCCCGTCGCACAGCCGGGTGTCCATGACGAACGCGAAGCGCTGACCGCGGCGCGCCTCGCTGACCTCCTCCAGAGCGACGCCCCCGAGCGAGCCCTCCCGCTGGATGCGCCCCACGTCGGGGCCCCTGATGCCGCGCGCGGCGAGCCGCTCGGGCAGCATGCGCCGGCCGTCCGGCTCGGTCAGCCGGTATCCGAACGACTCCACGGGGTGGGAGAGCCTGCGCGCCTCGAGGGTGTACGACGCGGTGGTGGCGAGCACCCCAGCCGCCGCGATCGGCGCCTGGTTGAGCGACACCGACTCGCGGTAGGCAGTCGCGTAGCGGAGCCGTTCGAAGAAGCGCTCCCCGCTCGCCGGGTAGTGAGCGGTGACGGGGTGCGGCACGTGGTCCAGGTTGATCCGCTGGATCACCCCGGCGAGCCCGAGGGAGTGGTCACCGTGGAAGTGGGTGACGCAGATCCGGTTGACGTCGTGCGCGGCGACACCGGCCCGCAGCATCTGCCGTTGGGTGCCCTCGCCCGGGTCGAAGAGGATGCCCTCGCCGTCCCAGCGCAGCAGGTAGCCGTTGTGGTTGCGGTGTCGGGTGGGGACCTGGCTGGCGGTGCCGAGGACGACCAGCTCTCGAGCGGACATGCGGTGCTCCGTGATTCGTCGGCTATCCGGGCGGCCAGTTCAGCCCGCGGCCGCCGAGGACGTGGGCGTGGGCGTGGAAGACGGTCTGGCCCGCCCCGCTGCCGGTGTTGAAGACGACGCGGAAGCCCGTGGCGTCGACCTTGTCCTCGGCCGCGACCTCGGCCGCCTCCCGGAGGACGTCGGCCGCCACGGAGGGCTCGGCGGCGGCGAGGGACGCAGCGTCCGGGTAGTGCGCCTTCGGGATGACGAGCACGTGCGTCGGTGCCTGCGGGTTGATGTCACGGAAGGCGACCGTGGTCTCGGACTCCCGGACGACGGTGGCCGGCACCTCCCCCGCGACAATCTTGCAGAACAGGCAGTCGGCTTGCGGTTCTCCCGCCATGGTCCGGCCCCTTCACGGTCGGCGAAGATCAGTGGACCTGCATGCTATCGGTGTCGGGGCACGGGGCTACTTGCCCGGGTCACGGGTCTCGGTGACCGTCACCGTCACGGTGGCCGCAGGACCCGGCGTCCCGCGCCCACCCGGTACGGGGACCGTGCGCGGGGGGTTGCAGTCGCCCAGCACGGAGGCGCGGAAGACCGTGCGTCCGTCCGCCTTCGCGGTGAGGTCGCCCCGTACGCAGCGACCGTCGACCTCCTGGGTGACCGTGCCGTCGATCGTGATCCTCCGGCCGTCGTCGGTCTCGCCCTCGCAGTGGACCGTCGCCGCGCCCGCATGTGAAGGGGTCGCCGTGGCGGGGGCGTTGAGCGAGGCCGTGCAGCTCAGCCAGCGCACCTTCACACCCTCGTGCTCCAGGGCTCCGGTACCCGTGATGTCCGTCGTGAAGGACACCGCCATCTCGCTGAGCCCACCGGAGTGCGGCTCGCACGCCACGACCCCCAGGCCCGAAATCCCCGCCAGGGCCATCGCGGCCAATGCACGACCGTACGCACGCATACCGGACAGCGTCCCACCGCACCCGTGGCGGCGGTAGACCGCGTCCCGCCCCAACGCGACGCGTACGGTGGAGTGATGAGACGTGATCGCGCACCGCGACGACTGGCCGCGGACGGGACGCGGTGGCTCTGGTCGGTGGGGCACGCGCATCCCGACTGTCGCGAGCTGCTGACCCTGCGCCGGGCCGGCGCCCGGCACTCCCAGCTGCGGCTGGTGTTCCGCCACGGGCCGGGGCGGATCGTGGCCGGCGGCACCTGGCCTTCCGGGGGCCTCGGCGACGACCGGGGCAACTTCCTCAACGTCAACGAGCCCGGTGTCGTACGGCGCTTCCTCGACGAGGCGACGGCACGCGGAATGCTACCGACCGCCCACGGCATCGAAGAGGCTGACGGCTGGCCGCTGTTCGATGCACTCGTCCGACACGAGCAGCGGTCGGCGGACTCCCCGGACCTGCCGGGGGCCGCGGACCGCGACGACGGGCCCGGGCCGGCGGCGGCATCCGCCGCGCCCCGCGGCGTCGGCTCCTGACCCCCGACGGGAACCGGCCACGCAGCGCGGGGCGGCGTGCACCTGCCGGCCCCGGTCGTGCAGCCGATCGCGGCGCACGGCTCGCTGAACGCCCGGCCGGGTCGCCGCAAGCGGCCGGTTGCGGCGACCGTACGGAGGGTCGCGGCGGGCGCCCGGTCACGACCAGCGGCCGGTGCGCCCCAACAGCAACGCAGTCGCGGCCGTCCCCGCCGTGGAGGTCCGCAGGACGCTCCGGCCGAGCCGGTACGGCTTCGCCCCCGCCTGCGCGAACGCCGCCAGTTCCTCGGGGGAGACACCACCTTCCGGTCCGACCACGAGCACGATGTCGCCCGACGGGGGGAGCGGTGCGGTGGCGAGCGGCTCTGCGCCCTCCTCGTGGAGCACGCCCGCGAAAGCCGCCCCGGCGAGCATCTCGGCGACCTTCCGGGTCGTCGCGGCTTCCGCAACCACGGGGAAGCGCAGCCGACGGGACTGCTTCCCCGCCTCACGCGCCGTGGCCCGCCACTTGGCCAGGGACTTGGCGCCGCGGTCGCCCTTCCACTGGGTGATGCAGCGGGCGGCGGCCCACGGCACGATCGCGTCGACGCCCGTCTCCGTCATGGTCTCGACGGCGAGTTCGCCGCGGTCGCCCTTGGGCAGGGCCTGGACGACGGTGATACGGGGCTCCGGTTCCGGTTCCTCGCGGAGCCCGACGATCCTGACCTCGAGACGGTCCTTCCCCTCGACGGCCGCGACGGTGCCGTAGGCGCCGTGGCCCGCGCCGTCGGTCAGCACGATCTCCTCACCGACGCGGAGCCGCCGCACGGAGACGGCGTGCCGCCCTTCCGGCCCGTCCAGGGTGACGGTGCCGTGGCCGATCCGGTCGACGACGAAGACGGGGGCGGTCATGAGGCACTCCGCAGGACGAGGGCGGCACTCGCGGCGCCGAGTTCGGCGGCGAGCTCCTCGACGAGCTGCCCGGCGGGGAGAGCGCGGGCCAACGTGTGGCCCTGGCCGGCCCAGAGGGCCATGGCCTGGGGGTCGCCCGCCTTGGCCGCGGCCTTGCGCAGGCCTGAGGTGAGGTGGTGCACCTCGGGGTACGCGGCGGGGGCGTACGGCCCGTGCTCGCTCATGAACCGGTTGACCAGGCCACGGGCGGGGCGCCCCGAGAAGGCGCGGGTGAGTTCGGTGCGGGCGAAGAGCGGATCGGTCATGGCCCGTTTGTGCAGCGCGTGCGCGCCGGACTCAGGGCAGACGAGGAACGCGGTGCCGAGTTGCGCGGCGTCGGCCCCTGCGGCCAGTGCGGCGGCGATCTGGTCGCCGCGCATGAGTCCCCCGGCCGCGACGACCGGCAGCCGTACGGCCTCCCTGACCAGCGTGATCAGGGACAACAGGCCGATGCCACCGCCGTCGGCGGCGGGATCGTCGCGGTGACTGCCCTGGTGTCCGCCCGCCTCGACGCCCTGGACACAGACGGCGTCCGCGCCCACGTGCTGCGCGGCGAGCGCCTCCTCGGGCGTCGTGACCGTCACCAGCGTGAGCGTCCCGACCCGCTTGAGGCGGTCGACGGCCTCCCGGGTGGGGCAGCCGAAGGTGAACGACACCACGGGCACGGGATCGTCGCACAGGATCGCCAACTTCGCCTCGTACCCGTCGTCCCGTCCGGCCTCGGGATCGCCGAGCGGGGTGTCGTACCAGGTAGCCTCACCGGCGAGCTGCTGGCGGTACACCTCCACCGCGGCGGGGTCGGCGTGCGGCGCCTGCGGCAGGAAGAGGTTCACCCCGAAGGCGCCCGAGGTCAGCACCCGCAGCTTCTTGATCTCGTGGTACATGCCGTCCGCCGTCTTGTACCCGGCGGCCAGGAATCCGAGGCCGCCGGCCTCGCACACGGCGGCGGCGAGCTCCGGACGGGAAGCGCCGCCCGCCATGGGGGCCTGCACGATCGGGTGACGACAGAGATCGGTCAGCGCGGAGGACATGCCCGCATGGTGCCACGTCCCCGCGCCCCGGCCGAATCCCGCCCTCCGCGGTGGTACGGGTACCCGCGGGCCCCGCGCCGTCGCCGGGGCCCGCCAGGTGAGGCGCACGCCTCAGCGTCCGTTGAACGCGTCCTTCAAACGGGAGAACAGCCCCTGCTGCCCCGGCTGGAACTGACCCATCGGCCGCTCCTCACCGCGCAGCTTCGCCAGCTCCCGCAGCAGCCGCTCCTGCTCCGGATCCAGCTTGGCCGGCGTCTGCACCTCGACGTGCACGATCAGATCACCTCGCCCGCCGCCGCGCAGGTGCGTCACGCCGCGGCCGTGCAGCGGGATCGACTGACCCGACTGGGTGCCCGGCCGGATGTCGACCTCCTCCATGCCGTCGAGCGTCTCCAGCGGCACCTTCGTGCCGAGCGCGCCCGCCGTCATCGGGATCGTCACCGTGCAGTGCAGATCATCGCCGCGCCGCTGGAACATCGGGTGCGGCAGCTCGTGGATCTCGACGTAGAGGTCACCGGCGGGACCACCGCCGGGGCCGACCTCGCCCTCGCCCGCGAGCTGGATCCGGGTGCCGTTGTCGACACCGGCGGGGATCTTGACCGTGAGCGTCCGGCGCGACCGGACCCGTCCGTCCCCCGCGCACTCGGGACACGGGGTCGGGACGACCGTGCCGAAGCCCTGGCACTGCGGGCACGGCCGCGAGGTCATGACCTGGCCCAGGAAGGACCGGGTCACCTGGGACACCTCACCGCGCCCGCGGCACATGTCACACGTCTGAGCCGAGGTGCCCGGCGCGGCGCCCTCGCCCGAGCAGGTCGTGCACACCACCGCGGTGTCGACCTGGATGTCCTTGGTGGTGCCGAAGGCCGCCTCCTTGAGCTCGACCTCCAGCCGGATCATGGCGTCCTGGCCGCGGCGCGTCCGGGACCTGGGCCCACGCTGGGACGCCGTGCCGAAGAACGCGTCCATGATGTCCGAGAAGTTACCGAAGCCGCCCGCACCGAAACCGCCCGCACCGCCTCCGCCGGCACCCGACAGCGGGTCACCGCCGAGGTCGTAGACCTGCTTCTTCTGCGGGTCCGACAGGACCTCGTAGGCGGCGTTGATCTCCTTGAAGCGCTCTTGCGTCTTCGGATCCGGGTTCACGTCGGGATGGAGCTCCCGCGCGAGCCTCCGGAAGGCCTTCTTGATCTCGTCCTGTGATGCGTCGCGGCGCACGCCGAGCACGGCGTAGTAGTCCGTGGCCACTTACGACTCCGCCAGGATCTGTCCGACGTAACGTGCCACTGCGCGTACCGCTCCCATCGTTCCGGGGTAGTCCATGCGGGTCGGTCCGACCACGCCGAGTTTGGCGACTGCTTCGTCGCCCGAACCGTAGCCGACCGCGACGACGGACGTGGCCGTGAGGCCCTCGTGGGCGTTCTCGTGCCCGATCCGTACGGTCATGCTCGAGTCCTTGGCCTCGCCGAGCAGCTTCAGCAGCACGACCTGCTCCTCAAGGGCCTCCAGAACGGGCCTGATGGTGAGCGGGAAGTCGTGCGCGAAGCGCGTCAGATTGGCCGTGCCGCCGATCATCAGCCGTTCCTCGGTCTCCTCGACGAGCGTTTCGAGCAAGGTCGCGAGGACGGTGGAGACGGTCGCGCGGTCCTCCAACTCGAAGGAGTCGGGGAGGTCCTGCACCAGCTGCGGCACATCGGTGAAACGCCGCCCGACGACCCGGCTGTTGAGCCGGGCCCGCAGATCTGCGAGCGACATGTCGGAGAACGGAGCCGGGCAGTCGACGTGCCGCTGCTCCACCCGTCCGGTGTCCGTGATCAGCACCAACATCAGCCGCGCGGGCGCCAGCGCCAGCAGCTCCACGTGCCGCACGGTCGAACGGGTCAGTGACGGGTACTGGACGACGGCGACCTGCCGGGTCAGCTGCGCGAGCAGCCGCACCGTCCGTGCCACGACGTCGTCGAGGTCGACCGCACCGTCCAGGAAGTTCTGGATGGCGCGGCGCTCCGGCGACGACAACGGCTTGACCCCCGCCAGCTTGTCGACGAACAGGCGGTAGCCCTTGTCGGTGGGGATCCGGCCGGCACTCGTGTGGGGCTGGGCGATGTAGCCGTCCTCCTCCAGCACCGCCATGTCGTTACGCACGGTGGCCGGCGAGACACCGAGCCTGTGCCGCTCGGTGAGGGCCTTGGAGCCGACGGGCTCCTCCGTCCCGACGTAGTCCTGGACGATGGCGCGCAGCACCTCGAGTCTGCGTTCGCTGAGCATCGCGCACACCTCCAGCTGTGGTCCGTCGACGGCTTCCCGGTCCTTGACTGGCACTCGCTCCGTTTGAGTGCCAGCTTCCCCGGCCCAGTGTACGGCGGGTGGGTACGCCCCGAGCAAGGGCGGACGGACACGCTACCTTCCCGCGGAACGACGGGACGCCCCAGGTCGCCCCGGGATAGCGTCGCCGTATGGACGTGAGTTGGGAAGACTTCGGGTGGGAGGGCCTCGCCGACGGCGTCGGCCGACGCCGCCTCCCGGTCTGGGACGCCACCGCGGGCCTGGTCGTCGGCGAGGGGGCCGCCCTGCTCTACGACACGGGCTCCACCCTCCGTGAAGGCGCCGCACTCCGCTCCCAGGCCGAGGCGCTGCTCGGGGGCCGCCGTGTGACGCATATCGCGCTCAGCCATCCCCACTTCGACCACGTGCTCGGCACCGCGGCGTTCGCCGCGGTCCGGGTGTACGGCGCGGTCGGCGTCGACGACCTCCTGATGCGCGAACGAGAGTCGCTGCGCGCCGACGCGGTGCGCCACGGGATGACACCCGACGAAGCCACGCAGGCCACGGACGTCCTGGTGGCCCCGCAGCACCTGGTGTCCGGGGAGTGGACCCTCGACCTCGGCGGCCGCCAGGTCCTGCTGGCGAACGTGGGCCCCGGCCACAGCGGCCACGACCTGGCCGTACTGGTGCCGGGCACTCCGGAGGTCGTCTTCTGCGGCGATCTGGTCGAAGAGTCCGGCGAACCGCAGGCCGGCACCGACGCCGTTCCCTCCCGCTGGCCCGCCGCGCTGGACCGGCTGCTGGAGCTCGGCGGCGAGGACGCGGTGTACGTGCCGGGCCACGGAGCCGCGGTCGGTGCCGGCTTCGTCCGTGCCCAACGCGACGAGCTGGCACGGCGGTTCGGGGTGTCATAGCGTCTGGCGCACGCGCAGCCCCGCCCGTGTCCCGTCCCACCGCCGGGACGGCACGGCCCGCCTCCCGCAGCCAAGAACATCCGGCCACCCAGAAGAAAGAGCCCATGCGCAGCTACAGCCCCGACCTCACCCCTCCGTGGAAGAAGCAAACCCCGGCACCCGAGGTGCCGGCCGAGCCCGACCTCGTGGTCGAGGAGGTCGCCACGGGCTTCTGCGGAGCGGTGATCCGCTGCGAGGCCGGGACGGTGACGTTGGAGGACCGCTTCGGCAAGCAGCGGGTGTTCCCCCTGGCACCGCGCGGCTTCCTGCTCGAGGGCAGAGCCGTCACCCTGGTCCGGCCCGCGGCGTCCCCGGGGCGTCCTACCCGCACGGCCTCGGGTTCGGTCGCAGTGCCGGGAGCCCGGGCCCGGGTGGCCCGCGCCGGCCGCATCTACGTGGAGGGTCGCCACGACGCGGAGCTGGTGGAAAAGGTCTGGGGTGACGACCTGCGCGTCGAGGGCGTGGTCGTCGAATACCTGGAAGGCATCGACGACCTGCCGTCCGTCGTGGCGGACTTCTCGCCCGCGGCGGACGCCCGCCTCGGCGTCCTCGTCGACCACCTGGTCCCGGGCTCCAAGGAATCCCGCATCGCGGCCTCCGTCACCGATCCGCACGTACTGGTCGTCGGCCATCCGTACATCGACGTCTGGGAGGCGGTGAAGCCCTCGTCCCTCGGGATCGCCGGGTGGCCGCGCGTCCCGCACGGACAGGACTGGAAGGCGGGTGTCTGCCGGGAGCTCGGCTGGCCCCCGAACACCGGCGCGGCCTGGCAGCACATCCTGTCCCGGGTGACGTCCTACAAGGACCTCGAGCCCGCACTCCTGGGCAGGGTCGAGGAGCTGATCGATTTCGTGACGGCTTGACATCCTCTCCCCCTGAAGGGGGGAGATTCCCGGCGGCGCCCGGCCGAGGCACGCGGCGGGCGGGCTCGCGGGGACGCCGCCCGTGCCGTGTGCCCCGCTCCTCAGTCCACCAGGTCCCGGACCACCGCGTCCGCCAGCAGGCGTCCGCGCAGGGTCAGCACCGCCCGTCCGGCCCCGTACGGCTCCGGGGCGAGGAGCCCGTCCGCCAGGGCCCGGCGGGACGCGGCAAGCCCCTCGGCCCTGAGCAGGACGAGCGGGCATCCGTCACGCAGCCGCAGTTCCAGCAGCACCCGCTCGACCCGGCGGTCCTCGTCGGTGAGGACTTCCCGTCCGGCACCCGGTGAGCGGCCTCCGGCAAGGGCAGCCGCGTACGCCCCGGGGTGCTTCACGTTCCACCAGCGCACGCCCCCCACGTGGCTGTGCGCGCCAGGACCGGCGCCCCACCAGTCCGAACCGCGCCAGTACAACTCGTTGTGCAGGCAGCGAGCGGCCTCGGAGGTCGCCCAGTTCGACACCTCGTACCAGGAGAACCCGGCCGCGGACAGCACGTCCTCCGCGATCAGGTAACGGTCGGCGTGCACGTCGTCATCGGTCATGGGTACCTCGCCGTGCCTGATCCGGCGCGCCAGCTGGGTGCCCTCCTCGACGATCAGCGCGTAGGCCGACACATGGTCCGGACCGGCAGTGATGGCCGCCTCCAGCGAGGCCCGCCAGTCGTCGTCGCTCTCCCCCGGAGTGCCGTAGATCAGGTCGAGGTTCACATGCTCGAACCCCGCGGCCCGTGCCTCGGCCACGCACGCCTCGGGCCGGCCGGGGGTGTGGGTGCGGTCCAACACGCGCAGCACGTGCTGCCGGGCGCTCTGCATGCCGAACGAGATCCGGTTGAACCCGCCTTCCCGCAGCTCCGCCAGGTACGCGGCGTCCACCGACTCGGGGTTCGCCTCCGTCGTGACCTCGGCGTCGTCCGCGAGTCCGAACTCCTCGCGGATCGCGGCCAGCATCGTGACGAGGTCGGCGGCGGCCAACAGCGTCGGCGTGCCGCCGCCGACGAACACGGTCCTGACGTGGCGCGGGTCGTCCCCGAGGACCTTGCGGGCGAGCCGGACCTCCTCCCTCAGCGTCTCCGCGTAGTTGTCCCGCGAGGCCAGTACCCCTCCACTGCCACGCAGCTCGGACGCCGTGTACGTGTTGAAGTCGCAGTAGCCGCAGCGCGTGGCGCAGTAGGGGACGTGCAGGTAGAACCCGAGGGGCCGGTCGCCCGTGCCCTCGAGGGCGTGCGGGGGCAGCGCCCCGTCCTCGGGAACGGGCTCACCATCAGGCAGTACGGAAGGCATACGGACCATTGTCCGCCACCCGTCGGACCACGGCGGACGGGTGACGGCCGGCGGGGAACGCCGTGACTGCAGGATGGCGGTGTCACCGTGCCTGGAGCACCAGCAGCGCCAGGTCGTCGTCGGGCGGGGTCTCCGCGAAGGTGTGGACGGCCTGCCGTATGCGGTCGGCAACGCCCTGCGCGGTCAGTCCCGTGCAGTCGGCGAGCGCCCGGGCGAGACCGTCGGCGTCGTCGAACATCCGCCGCCCGGAGCGCCGCTCCGTGACACCGTCGGTGACGCAGAGCAGGGTGTCGCCCGGCTCCAGGGCGAAGGTCTGGCTCTCGTACGCGACGTCCTCCACGACACCGAGGAGCAGCTGGGACGACGCCGCGGGACGTACGGAACCGTCAGGGCGGAGCAGCAGGGGCAGGGGGTGGCCGGCGCAGGCCAGCGTGCAGCGGACGCCGCCGCCCGACAGTGGGGTGAGCTCCCCGTACAGCAGCGACAGGAAACGTGACTGCGGCCCCTCGTGGGTACCCGTGCCGGAGGCCGCGACCATGAGGGCGGCTGCTTCGGCCGCTTCCATGGCGTCGTCGAGGAGCAGCCCGTTGAGCCGGTCGAGGACCGCACCGACCTGGTAGCCCTCGCGGGCGAGCAGGCGCAGCCACGGCCGGGCGAGGCCCGTGACGACGGCGGCCTCCGGACCGCTGCCCTGGACGTCGCCCAGCATGAAGCACCAGCGGCCTCCGTTGCCCGCCGGGAAGATGTCGTAGAAGTCGCCGCCGGCGAGCCCCTCGTCGCTCGGCTCGTAGACGAGCGAGCTGTCGACGCCGGGGATCCGAGCGACCTGGGCGGGCAGCAGTCCGCGCTGCAACACCCTGCTGATGGTGGCCTGCCGCGCATACTGGCGGGCGGCCCCGATAGCGAGGCCCACGCGGCGCGCGAAGTCCTCGATCAGGGAGGTCACCGCATCGGGGACGCCCTGGATCCCCTCACGACCGAGGAGCAACGTGCCGAGCGACCGGGCTCCTGCCGTCAGCCGGAACGCGACGGCGCTCCCTTCCCCGGATTCCGGCCACACGACGGGGACGGCGACCGCCGCCCCGCGGACCCCTTCGGCCAGCAGCGGCGGTTCCTTGGCCAGGGCCGCGCACAGCTCCTCGATGGCCGACTCGTCGGCGTGCCAGACCCTGGCGAGTCTCGGTCCGGAACCCGGCTGGCCCGGGTCCCCGTCCAGCCAGATCCCGCACCAGTCCGCGAACCGCGGCACCAGTAACTGACCGGCGAGGGCCGCCACCAAGTCCTCGTCGAGCTGCCCGGCGAGCAGGTCGGAGGCCTCGGCGAGGAACGACAGGGCGGCGCGACCGCCCCACTCGCGGTCGTCGCGCACCGGCCTGCGGGACGGCGGGGCGAGGATCTCGGCCGCCCGGAGGCCGCGCTGCAGAGCGCTCTCTCCGGACGCAGCCGCAGCCGTGGACGCCGCCGCGGTGTCGCAGCCGTCGAGCGCGAGGCGGGCCCAGACCGTCTTGAGCCCCGGACGGTAGGTGATCCCCCATGATGCGGCGAGGGCGGCCACGAGCTGCAGTCCGCGACCGTACTCCGGCTCGCCCGGGACCGCGGGCGGCTCGGAGCCGTCGCTGCGCACCGCACGGGTCGGATGGTGGTCGGCGACCTCGACCACGAGGGCCGCGGGATCGTCGTCGACGGCCGCGTCGAGCCGGGTGACCACCTCGACGTTGGTGCCCGCGTGCACCACGGCGTTGGTGACGAGCTCGCTGACGACGAGGACGGCGTTCTCGGCGAGCAGGTCCGTACCGTGGGTCGCGACCAGTCCCAGCCGCGTCCAGTCGGCGAGCGCCGCGCGGACGAACCGGCGCGCGGCACACGCGGCGAGCGGGTTGCCGGGCAGACTGGTGCGGGCGGCGGGGCGTGCGTCGCCGCGCGGTGTGTGCAGGTGCACCGGGCGGTGCGTGGCTTCCTGCTGCATCGGAACGGACCCCACACTGCAGCTCCCGTCCGGTTCTGGCGTTGCCCCGTGGAACGAATGACGACAACCGACAGAGTGACAGACCGAGCCTGCCCCTATGCAGCGGGTTACCGGACCGGACCGTGAGGAACGGCACCGGATGAGGGAATGTTGCGGCGCGAGGCTGACGTCAGGGGTATCCGAACCGTGGCCGACCCACCTCGGCCACGTGCTTGCCGGGCCCGCGGGGCACGTCCCCCGGCACCCCCACCGCCGGCGCCCCGGGGGCACGGCGAGGCCCCCGCCCGGCGCCGCGGGCACGACGGATCGGCTCCGTCGTGCCCGCGGCGGTTCGGGACTTCGCCGGCAGTACGCCTCGAGGGGCTACGCCTCGCGCGTCCCCGCGTACATGTCCTCGATGAGCTCCTTGTACTCGCGCTCCACGACGGGGCGCTTCAGCTTCAGGCTGGGCGTCAGCTCACCGTGCTCGACATCGAGGTCGCGGGGCAGCAGACGGAACTTCTTGATCGTCTGCCAGCGCTGCAGCGTCTCGTTCACGCGCTTCACGTAGCCGTCGATGAGCTGCACGGTCTGCGGGGCGGCGACCACCTCGGCGTAGGTCTTGCCGTCCAGGCCGTTCTCCTTCGCCCAACCGAGGATGGCGGGCTCGTCGAGGGCGATGAGCGCGGTGCAGAAGTTGCGGTCCGCGCCGTGCACCAGGACGTTGGAGACGAACGGGCACACCGCCTTGAACTGCCCTTCGACCTCGGCCGGCGCGATGTACTTGCCGCCCGACGTCTTGATCAGGTCCTTCTTGCGGTCGGTGATCTTCAGATACCCGTCCGCTGAGAGCTCGCCGATGTCACCGGTGTGGAACCAGCCGTCGTCCTCGAGGACCTCCGCGGTCTTCTCCGGCAGGCCGTGGTAGCCCTGCATGATGCCGGGCCCACGCAGCAGGATCTCGCCGTCGTCCGCGATGCGCACCTCGGTGCCGGAAAGCGGCTTGCCGACGGTCCCCGTGCGGTACGCCTCGGCCGGGTTGACGAACGACGCGGCGCTGGACTCGGTGAGACCGTAGCCCTCGAGGATGTGGATGCCGGCGCCGGAGAAGAAGAAGCCGATCTCGGGCGAGAGCGCGGCCGAGCCGGAGACCGCGGCGCGCAGCTTGCCGCCGAACGCCTCCCGTAGCTTGGAGTAGACGAGCACGTCGGCGACCTTGTGCTTGAGGCCGAGCCCGAAGGACGCCGATGCCGTGCCGGTGCGACGGAAGTTGTCCTGCGTCTCCTTGGCGTACTCGCGCGCGACGCCCGCGGCCCACTGGAAGATCTTGTACTTGGCGGCGCCGCCCTCGCGCGCCCTGGCCGCCACGCCGTTGTAGACCTTCTCGAAGATGCGGGGCACGGCGGCCATGTAGGTGGGCTGGACCACCGGAAGGTTTTCGATGATCTTGTCCACACGGCCGTCGACCGCGGTCACGTGCCCGACTTCGATCTGACCTGAGGTCAACACCTTGCCGAAGACGTGTGCGAGCGGCAGCCAGAGGTACTGCACGTCCTCCGTGGTGAGCAGGTCCGTCCCCGAGATCGCCTTCGCCATGTACGACCAGTTGTCGTGCGGCAGCCGTACGCCCTTGGGGCGGCCCGTGGTGCCGGACGTGTAGATGAGGGTGGCCAGCTGCTCGGAGGTGATCGCCTCGACCCGCTCCTTCACGGCGCTCGGGTTCTTGGCGAGGTACTCCGCACCACGCGCCTCCAGGTCGGCGAGGGAGAGCACCCAGCCGTCGGGGTCGCCCTCGGCGGGCTGGGCGGCAGCGGCGTCGATCACCACGACGTGTTTGAGGTTCGGCAGCTCGGCGCGCTTCTCGCGGGCCTTGGCCAGCTGATCGGCATCCTCGGCAACCAGCACGCGACTATCGGAGTCGGCGAGGATGTAGGCGGACTCCTCGGCATTGGTCTGCGGGTACACGGTCGTGGTGGCCGCACCTGCGCAGAGAATGCCGAGATCCGCGAGGATCCACTCGACGCGGGTGGCGGAGGCGAGGGCGACCCTCTCCTCCGCCTGGATGCCGAGTTCGATGAGCCCCGCCGCGATGGCGTAGACCCGATCCGCGGCCTCTGCCCAGCTCAGCGACCTCCACTCGTCGGGCCCCTGCCCCGAGCCGGACGGGACCGGATAGCGGTAGGCCTCCAGGTCGGGGGTGGCCGCCACGCGCTGGACGAAGAGATTCGCCACGGAGGGCGGACGGTTCTCGATCTCGGTCTGTGTGTCGCTCACGACATCCTCCGGGCCTGCTGCTGCGGCGTTGCTGCATGACGGGCTGTTTTGCCTGACTGGTCACATTTGTTTAACTCGCCAGTAACCATCGAGCCGTGATCAGGGTAGAGCGCGGGGCTGCGCCACGTAAGAGCCTGCGGGCTGCCGCTTGATAACGAAGAGGCCCCCGCGCAGCGACGCGGGGGCCCGTGGGGCAGAACAGCCGACGAGAGGCGGTTGGTACTTCTGCGCTACAGACGCGCCGGCGCCACGCCGCTCATGTCGGGCTTCGACGCCCCGACGTCCTCCGCCACCGCGCTCCCAGTCGTTCGTTTTGGTTCCGCTTCCTGCCTCCCGGCTACTTCTTCGCCTTCCCGCCGGCGGAGTCGTCGCTGGACAGCACCGCGATGAAGGCTTCCTGCGGAACCTCCACGGAACCCACCATCTTCATCCGCTTCTTGCCTTCCTTCTGCTTCTCCAGCAGCTTCCGCTTGCGGGAGATGTCGCCGCCGTAGCACTTGGCGAGGACGTCCTTGCGGATCGCGCGGATGGTCTCTCGAGCGATGACCCGGGATCCGATCGCCGCCTGCACGGGCACCTCGAAGGCCTGCCGCGGGATGAGCTCCTTGAGCTTCGCGACGAGGCGCACGCCGTACGCGTACGCCTGGTCCTTGTGGGTGATCGCGGAGAACGCGTCGACCTTGTCGCCGTGCAGCAGGATGTCGACCTTCACCAGCTGGGCGCCCTGCTCACCGGTGGGCTCGTAATCGAGCGAGGCGTAGCCACGGGTCTTGGACTTCAACTGGTCGAAGAAGTCGAAGACGATCTCCGCGAGCGGCAGGGTGTAGCGGATCTCGACCCGGTCTTCGGAAAGGTAGTCCATGCCGAGCATCACGCCGCGGCGGTTCTGGCAGAGCTCCATGATCGAGCCGATGAACTCGCTGGGGGCGAGGATCGTGGCGCGGACGACCGGCTCGTAGACCTCGCTGATCTTCCCCTCGGGGAACTCGCTCGGGTTGGTGACGGTGTGCTCGCCGCCGTCCTCCATCACCACCCGGTAGACCACGTTCGGCGCCGTCGCGATCAGGTCCAGGCCGAACTCGCGCTCGAGCCGCTCGCGGATCACGTCGAGATGGAGCAGGCCGAGGAAGCCGACGCGGAAACCGAAACCGAGGGCGGCGGAGGTCTCCGGCTCGTAGACCAGCGCGGCGTCGTTGAGCTGCAGCTTGTCGAGGGCGTCGCGCAACTCGGGGTAGTCCGAGCCGTCCAGCGGGTAGAGCCCGGAGAACACCATGGGCTTGGGGTCCTTGTAGCCGCCGAGCGGCTCGGTCGCCCCCTTGTGCTGCTGGGTGATCGTGTCACCCACCTTCGACTGGCGGACGTCCTTCACACCGGTGATGAGGTAGCCGACCTCGCCGACTCCGAGCCCGTCGGCAGCGAGCATCTCCGGCGAGTTGGTGCCGATCTCCAGGAGCTCGTGCGTCGCGCCGGTGGACATCATCCTGATCCGCTCGCGCTTGCTGAGCTGGCCGTCGACGACACGCACATACGTGACCACGCCGCGGTAGGAGTCGTAGACGGAGTCGAAGATCATCGCGCGGGCGGGTGCGTCCGCGACGCCGACCGGAGCGGGCACGTCCTGCACCACCCGGTCGAGCAGGACGTCCACGCCGACGCCGGTCTTGGCCGACACCTTCAGCACGTCCGACGGGTCGCAGCCGATGAGGTTCGCCAACTCCTCGGAGAACTTCTCGGGCTGCGCGGCAGGGAGGTCGATCTTGTTGAGCACCGGGACGATCGTGAGGTCGTTCTCCATCGCCAGGTAGAGGTTGGCGAGGGTCTGCGCCTCGATGCCCTGCGCAGCGTCCACCAGCAGGATCGTGCCCTCACAGGCGGCGAGCGAACGCGACACCTCATAGGTGAAGTCCACGTGGCCCGGGGTGTCGATCATGTTGAGGATGTGGGTCGTGCCCTGACCGTCACCCGTGGTGGGCGCCCAGGGGAGACGAACCGCCTGGGACTTGATCGTGATGCCGCGCTCACGCTCGATGTCCATACGGTCGAGGTACTGAGCGCGCATCTGCCGCTGCTCGACCACGCCGGTCAGCTGGAGCATCCGGTCGGCGAGTGTCGACTTGCCGTGGTCGATGTGCGCGATGATGCAGAAATTGCGGATCAGCGCCGGGTCGGTACGGCTCGGCTCGGGCACATGGCTGGGGATCGCGGGCACGCAGGGTCCTGATTCTTGAGCGCCGAGCGCTCGTCTCGGGTCGATGTCGGATCGATACGCAGCCTCCATGCTCCCATGGCCGCGGGGCTGCGGGCGGTTTGGGCCGGTCGAACGGCGGCTGGTAATCTGGGCAGCTGTGTCTCGCATGCCCCTCCGGGGGTACCTCCCACACCCGCAGGGTCAGGGAGAGTCGGGACGCACCCTCAAAGATCAATCGAACCTGAAAAGGCTCTTTCGTGGCGAACATCAAGTCCCAGATCAAGCGGAACAAGACGAACGAGAAGGCGCGCCTGCGCAACAAGGCCGTCAAGTCGTCGCTCAAGACCGCGATCCGCAAGGCCCGTGAGGCTGCCGCTGCGGGTGACGTCGAGAAGGCCACCGTGGCCGCTCGCGAGGCCGCCCGCAAGCTCGACAAGGCCGTCTCGAAGGGTGTCATCCACAAGAACGCCGCCGCCAACAAGAAGTCGGCGCTGGCGTCCAAGGTTGCTTCCCTCTAGGGCTGAGCCGTAGTTCCCCCGGGGGAGACCCCGGAACCGGCCGGCGCCCGGACCGGGTGACCTGCCGGACGACTTGATCGCCGGAACGGACCAAGCGGGCCCTCTCAACCGCTCCTGACCGGCACCCCGGATTCGCACGCGGCCTGCGTTCGCCACGCGGGTGCGAATCCAAGGCTTCACGGCTGACGTCGAAGGCCCCGCCTCCCTCCCTTCCCCAGGGCGGGTGCGGGGCCTTCGGCTGTTCGAGGCGCCTCACCTGCGGGACACATGGGGGGCCTCACCTGCGGGACACATTTTCGATGTGCAGCGGCCTTCCGAAGACGATCGGTCGCGCACTACGGTGTGACGCGAAGGCCTCCGTGCAAGAGAGTCGTCCATCGCTCTCTTGCACGGAGGCCTTCGCCAATCCACCGCGCCGGCCACTCCCGCAGCCCCGTAGCGGACCGGGACCACCGACGTCGGCCTGCTCATGAACACGTCCGAACACATCCGGCCCGCCGAGGCCCGAGACCCGACGCCCCCGGTCAGCGACGCAGGCGGGCTGCTCGCGCCACCGTCACGACCGCCTTCTCCAAGGCGTACTCCGGGTCGTCCCCGCCGCCCTTGACCCCCGCATCGGCCTCGGCAACCGCGCGCATGGCGAGAGCCACGCCGTCCGGCGTCCACCCCCGCATCTGCTGACGGACGCGGTCGATCTTCCACGGGGGCATGCCGAGTTCGCGCGCGAGATCGGCAGGGCGTCCTCCACGGGCCGACGAGAGCTTGCCGATCGCCCGCACCCCCTGCGCCAGGGCGCTGGTGATCAGCACGGGGGCAACGCCGGTCGAGAGCGACCAGCGCAAGGCCTCCAGGGCCTCGGCGGCCCGGCCCTCCACGGCTCGGTCAGCGACGGTGAAACTGGACGCCTCGGCCCGCCCCGTGTAATAGCGGCCCACGACGGCCTCGTCGATCGTGCCCTCGACGTCCGCGACGAGCTGGGACACGGCACTCGCCAACTCCCGCAGATCGCTTCCGATGGCGTCGACGAGCGCCTGGCACGCCTCGGGGGTCGCGGAACGCCCGACCGCACGGAACTCGGACCGCACGAACGTCAGCCGCTCCGCCGGCTTGGTCGTCTTCGGGCACGCCACCTCACGGGCACCGGCCTTGCGCGCTGCGTCCAGCAGGCCCTTCCCCCTCGCACCGCCCGCGTGGAGCAACACCAGAGTGATCTCCTCGACGGGGGCCCCGAGGTAGGCCTTGACGTCCTTGATCGTGTCGGCGGACAGGTCCTGGGCATTCCGTACGACGACGACCTTGCGCTCGGCGAAGAGCGACGGGCTGGTCAGCTCGGCGAGCGTGCCCGGCTGGAGCTGGTCGGACGTGAGGTCGCGCACGTCCGTGTCGGCGTCGACGGCACGGGCGGCAGTGATCACCTGTCGCACGGCACGGTCGAGGAGCAGGTCCTCCTGGCCCACGGCGAGCGTGACGGGGGCGAGGGGATCGTCGTTCGTGTTCTTCCTGGTGGCCATCGCGGTCCAGCATCGCACGGGCCGCGGACATCGGAGTCGTCCCCGAGGCACCCGGCTCTCCCCGCGGGGCCCGGAACCGCCGAAGTGCACGGCGAGGTCGGAGCCTGCGGAGCGGAGTCACCGGTTGCCGGGCCCGGCAACCGGGCTCATCCGGGTCGGCGGGGCCGCCCGACGGACGGGCTACGGCGCCTCCCGCCAGCCGTCCCAGTCGGCGACGAACTCGTCCAACTCGGCTGCGTCCAGCCGGCCCTCCGGGTCCTCGACGACCACCAGCCACTGGGCGTCCTCAGCGTCGTCCTCACCGTGGAGGGCGTCCCTCACCAGTTGGGGCTCGTCGTCCACACCGAAGTGATCACCGATGGCCTCGATGACCTCCTCGGCGGCGTCGCGGTCGGGAAGCACCAACACATGTCTCATGTCGCTCACCGCCACATTGTGCCGCGCCTCAAGGCTTCGGCTGACGGGCCTCCGGCACCTGCTCCAGCTCCAGGCCGAAGTGCTCCCGGTACGCGGCCAGCACGTCCGCGTCGGCGCCGAGCTCCTCTTCCTTCCGCTCGCCCTCCACGGTGCGGACGAGCCTGCGCCCGCTCAGCGTGATCCGGCCGTCGTCGGTGAGTCGGGAGCAGATCAGCGACCGGGTGAAACCCGAGGCGGGCGACGTCCGGTGGTACCAGGCGCCGGCCTCGAAGTCCGCGAGCGCACGGGGACGCTGGTCGACACGGAACTGCGGCGCGCCGTCCCTCGTCACGTCCAGGTCCCCCTCGGGTGTCTCCTCGATCCGGAAGACGCCCGCCGGATCCCTCTGGTCGCCGCGGTCGCACAGGGCCAGGGGGTAGTGGCTGTGGTTGCCGAACCCGACGTCGGCGAGCCAAGGGCCGGTATCGTCGGCCGTCTCCACGCGCAACGTGAGGTGGTCGTAGGGGATGCCGAGCCGTCCGTCCTTCCCGAAGACCCGTGCCTGGAGCAGGGTGACACCGAAGCCCAACCCCCTGAGCAACGCGGCGAACGCTCCGTTGAGTTCGTAGCAGAAGCCCCCGCGACGAGCCCCGACGACCTTGCCGAGAATCGGCTCGTCGTCCAGGACGATGTCCTCGCCGAGGTGGATCGAGAGGTTCTCGAACGGCACGGAGAGCAAGTGCCGCAACTGAAGCCGGCGCAGGGCGGCGGCATCCGGCCGGTCGGGGCGGTCGGCCCCGATGCGGCGCAGGTACGCATCGACGGTCTGCTGCGACGGTGCCCGGGGTGCGGTGGTCATGGGAGCAGTCTGTCCCGAGCCGGACGACCGCACCACGCGCCCTTCGTCATAGGCCACCCGTCGGATGCGGATACGCCCATAGTCCGACGTTCGGCTCCCCCTGTACCGCGTGGCGTTCGGCATGGAGACTTCCCGGAACGGCGTCGGAGCCGGGCGCAACGCGGACACGACGGCCTCACCCGTTGGCGACGGACGGGGAGGCCGGGGTGACCACGTCGGCGGACGAGGCTCCCCGGCTCGTACCCCCGAGGTTCCCGTGGGGCGACGGAAACACCCACCTCGTGGCAGCGTGCCTACACCCGGTCCCTCCCAACGCACCCCCAGGCGAGGTCGCAGCCACTCCGTCGGCCCGGTCACCGACGTCGTGCACGCGGGGCCGAGGCCACGGAGACACCGGATCTCGCTACGGACGCGGGCGATGCCTTTGCAGCGAACACTTCCCGGCCCCCGCTCCGATGTATCCCGGATGTCCCGCTGCTCCCTCCTCCCAGGTATGGCCCGCTTCCCGCGGTCAAGACGTCGTGCACGGGAGGACGAGCAGCAGCCCGGCAGGTTCCTGCTGCACCGCGGCAGGGGACGGGAGAGAACGACGGCCAACGCTCATGGGTCTTCTGCCCTGTGAGCCTCCCGTGCCACAGCTCGCAGTTGTGCACCCTCCCCGGTCACCGCGATCGCCCCGTCCCGGTCAGTACGCAGAACGAGAGCTCCCCCGGCCCGCAGAGCAGCGACGGTACGGGGTGCCGGATGCCCGTACGGGTTGTCGGCCCCGCAGGAGATCAAAGCGAGCCTCGGCCCTGCCAGAGCCAGCAAACCGGGGTGCTGGTACGCCGAGCCGTGGTGGGCGACCTTGAGCACGTCCACCCGCGGCAGCTGGGGATGCGCCCGTAGCAGCTGCTGCTGCGCCGGAGGTTCGAGATCGCCCAGGAGCAGCAGCGTCAGCCCGCCCTCGGTGCGCACGAACAACGTGACGCTGGCGTCGTTCGGCCCCTCGGGGACGGCGCCCGGGTCCGGTATCGCGCGTGGGTCCGGCCACAGCACCTGCCAGCTGAGCGGCCCCACGCGGCGCCGCTCCCCCGGCCCGGCGCGCACCACCTGCACTCCGGCAGCCGCCGCAGCACGATGGACGAACTCCGCCTGCTCCCGAGGCTCTTCGAAGGTCGTGGTCTGGATCGCTCCGACGCTCCTACCTCGCAGCGCACCGGGCAGACCCGCGACATGGTCTGCGTGAAAGTGCGTCAGGAGCAGCAGCGGGATCCTGCTGACGCCCAGGTCTCGAAGACACCGGTCCGTGGGCTCCGGATCCGGCCCCGCGTCCACGACGACGGCCGTGCCGGAACCGACCGCGAGTACCGCGGCATCGCCCTGTCCCACATCGCACATCGCGAATGCCCAGCCCGGTGGCGGCCAGCCGGTGGCAATCCTCGTCAACGGTGGTGGCCGCAACACCGCGAGCAGGAGCAGCAGGGCACAGCCAGCGGCCGGCCAGGGTCGGCGCACCATTCTGCGCGCGACGAGGACAGCGAGCGCCGTGCCGGCAGCAAGCAGCAGGCCGCCCCACCAGCCGCCCGGCCAGGCGATCCGAGCCCCGGGCAGATGCGCACCGGTGCGGGCGACGCCGGCAATCCAGCCGACCGGCCACCCCGCACAGTGGGCCAGCGCCTCGGCGACCGGTATCGCCACCGGCGCCATCGCGAGCGCGGCGAAACCCAGCACGGTGGCGGGCGCGACAGCCACCTCGGCAAGCACGTTGCAGGGGATGGCGACCACACTGACCTGGGCGGCGAACACCGCCACCACGGGCCCGCACACCGCCTGCGCCGCACCCGCGGCGGCAAGGGCCTCCGCGAGCCGTCCCGGCACACCGCGCCGCTGCAGTCCGGCGCTCCAGCGCGGAGCGATGGTGAGCAGAGCCCCGGTGGCCAGCACGGACAGCAGGAAGCCGTAGGTCAGGGCCAGCCACGGGTCGTAGAGCACGAGGAGCAGCACAGCAGCAGCCAGCGCGGGGATCAGGGATCTGCGCCGGCCCGTCCCGACGGCGAGCAGGGTGATCGCACCGCATGCAGCCGCACGCAGCACGCTCGGATCCGGTCGACACACCACGACGAAGGCGATCGTCAACGCTCCGCCGACCAGTGCCGTGGCTCGCAGCGACAGCCCGAGCCGTGGCGCCAGACCACCGCGCTCGGCCCGGAGTGCGCTGCCGGGCGGTCCGATGAGCAGGAACAGGACGTAGCCGAGGTTGCTTCCGGACACCGCCAGGAGGTGCGTGAGGTCCGTTGCCCTGAAGGCCTCGTACAACTCGGACCCGATGCGGGAGGTGTCTCCGACGACCAGCCCGGGAAGAAGGGCACGAGCGTCCGGTTCGAGCCCTTCAGCCGCCGTGCGCAGACCCGCCCGCAGCGTCCCTGCCGTCTTCTGCACGGCGGTCGGCGGCCCCGTGATCCGGGGCGGTCCGCCACCCTGCACCCTCAGTACCGCGGCGAACCTGTCGCCGTCGAAGGGCAGCGTGGCTCGGGCGGACACCCGCAGCCGCGTCGACGGCAGCAGCCGCAGCCACTCGGCTGCTGCCGCACCCGGTCTGGCGATCACCAGGACCGGTGCTCCCGTGGCGACGGCAGATCCGTCTCGTGTCGTCACGCGGGTCACTTCGGCCTCCAACATGATCGTCTCCTTCGTCATCCGGTCACCGCGCACATGAGGTCGGGTCTTGCGGGGATCTGAGGTGATGGTCAGCTCCGTGCTGACGCGGTCGTTCTGACGTGCGGCCGCCGGTACCGGCCCACGGTGCAGGTCCGCTCCTCGCAGCCCGCCCACTCCGGCGCCCGCCGCGGTGCAGAGGAGCACGGCCGCGACCGCGACCCCGTTGCGCGTGCCCGGACCTGGCGCCCGGCGCGCGGTCGGCATCAGGAGGGCCGCCAGGAGCAGGAAGCCTGCCAGGGCGCAGCTCAGGGCTGCTCCGGCGGGCCAGGGAGGCGGCGCGGTGAGCCCGAAGGCGGCCGCGCCCCACGCCGCGAGGGCGGGCGGGACCAGCCGGAGGTCGGTGGGACCCTCCCGGGGCGCGTCGCGGCGCGGCTCCGGCACGGGAGTGCCCCCTTCATGGCGAAACCGGACTGTGGTGAGAACCTCGCCCGCCCCGGGGTGCGCCATCGGGCGCGTCATGGGCTCACCAGCGGCTTCAGCTCGGCGAACCGGCGGTCTCCGATACCCGTGACATCGCGCAGCTCGTCCACCGAGCGGAATCCGCCGTGCTCGGTGCGGTAGTCGACGATGTGCCGGGCGAGCACGGGACCCACGCCCGGCAACGTGTCCAGTTGTTCTGCGGTTGCGGAGTTCAGACTCACCGATGCCGTGGGCGACGTGCCGTCGCCGGCCCGGGGGCCGGCCCCCGGTGGCGCGGTGACTCCGACCACCACCTGCTCGCCGTCCATGAGGACACGCGCCCGGTTGAGTCCCGTCACGTCGGTGCCGGCCATGACGCCACCCGCCGCGCGCAGTGCGTCGGCCACCCGCGAGCCCGGGGGCAGTCTCAATACCCCCGGTCGCCGCACCTTGCCGCTGACGTCGACGACGATGCGTCCGGCGGAGTCCTTGCCCGGCGGCGGTCCAGGCGATGGGCGGGGCTCGGCAGCCACCACGGCGGCGTGGCTCCCGTCGACGAGGGCGGGTGGCTGCACGGGCTCCGGTCTCGCTGCCCGGAAATGCTGCGCGGCCAGCCCCACGGCGACCACGAGGACGACGCCGAGCGCCGCCAGCGTCCTCGGCTCCATACCGCATCTGGCGCGGGCCCAGGACGGCCAACGCTCCCATAACACCAGCCGTGCGCGCTCCCGCAGTGACGGCTTGGAACAAGAAGCCGGAGAGGCAGCGGACGGAGCAGAAGCAGCCGTCGAGGCGGACGCGGCGGATCGGGCCGGCTCGCTCCGGCTTCCCGCGGTCACGGCGCGCTCGGGCGGTGTGCCCTCCGCAGCCCCGGATCGGGTACGCGGCGCCGCCGGCCTCAGCGGGATCCGGCGTCCTCCAAGGCTCCCTCCGAGCCCGGGCGGCAGCTCTCCCGGGCCGGGCGGCCTCTTCCCGCGCCAGGGCGGCCCGGCACCTGTCCTGGTCCCCGGCGCCGGCGGGACCTGTTCGTCCGGCTCCGCAGCGCCCCCTTCACC
Source organism: Streptomyces sp. NPDC059169 (assembly GCF_042755225.1). NCBI lineage: Bacteria > Bacillati > Actinomycetota > Actinomycetes > Kitasatosporales > Streptomycetaceae > Streptomyces > Streptomyces sp. NPDC059169. The sequence goes on from NZ_JBHZCF010000009.1 coordinate 272,070, forward strand.
CACGGCGCCGCGGCCACCCACAACGCCCCGGTCTGCAGCGACCGGCCCCGTGGCACGGAACAAGGCGTCCCCGCGCTGACGCACACCCGTGGGCTGCTGCTCAGGCGACGGCGGTACGACCGCTGACGGGGCAGGTGCGGCGGGAACCGGACGGCGGGCCGCGGAGAGCCTCGGACGGCGATGGCGTGCCCGACCGTCCGAAGCGGGGGCGCGGCCGGGGCCGCTGGTTGCAGAACGTGATCGCTGATTCATGCCACCTGACGGTAGGCACTCCTGCCGAATCTCACCGAACCGCCTTCAATCCGGTGGACAACCGCTCCGTTGTGGATAACCGCGTCACGCTCCGGAGTGATTCTCCGGTGCCGTGAGGCGTCGGGTTTCCCCGCCGCAGCGTCAGCTACCGCTCGCCCCGCCCGGGTCTCTGTCGGCGCCCCCGATCACCAGAGTCGCCCCGGGTCAGCGCGGCGAGACCACAACGCCCAGCAGACCGGGTCCCGTATGCGCGCCGATCACGGCACCCACCTCGCTCACATGCAGGTCGGCCACCCCGGGCACCCGCTCCCGCAGCCGAGCCGCCAGCGCCGACGCCCGGTCCGGGGCTGAAAGATGGTGCACTGCGATGTCCACCCGTCCCGCGCCCGCGCGTTCCGTGACGATCTCCTCGAGGCGGGCGATCGCCTTCGACGCCGTCCGTACCTTTTCCAGCAGCTCGATCCGGCCGCCCTCCAGCTGGAGCAGCGGCTTCACCGCGAACGCCGAGCCGAGCAGCGCCTGGGCCGCTCCGATGCGACCGCCGCGCCGAAGGTAGTCCAGGGTGTCGACGTAGAAGAACGCGGACGTGCCCGCCGCCCTCTTCTCGGCGGCTGCGACCGCCTCGTCCAGCGTGCTCCCCGCATCGGCGGCTTCCGCCGCTGCGAGCGCACAGAACCCGAGCGCCATCGCGACCATGCCGGTGTCCACGACACGGACCGGAACCGGGGCGGCCCGTGCCGCCAGCGCAGCGGCGTCGTAGGTCCCGGAGAACTCGGACGACAGGTGCAGGGAGACGATGCCGGACGCCCCCGCCTCAGCCGTCGCACGGTACGCCTCGGCGAACGTCTCGGGGCTCGGTCGGGACGTGGTCACCGAACGCCGCTTCTGCAGGGCGAGAGCGAGGGAACGGGCCGAGATCTCGGTGCCCTCCTCGAAAGCGCGGTCGCCCAGCACGACGGTCAGCGGCACGGCCGTGATGCCGTGCCGCTCCATCGTCTGCGGCGGCAGGTAGGCCGTTGAATCAGTGACGATCGCGACATGGCGGGACATGAGCGGGAGGTTACCCGCAGGGGCCGGATCGTGGCAGCCCGACCCCACCCCGCTGATCGGTTCCGGTCAGCAGAACCCCTCCATCCGGAGGGGGTTCGCATGCCGGGCGACGGGCTTGGCCTCGTCGGACCACCGCGCCCACGCCCGGTACGCGTCCGGCCCGGTCGTCCGGCTCGGCCACGGGCTCCGTAGGTCCACCCCGAGGGGCGGGACAGGTCCTAGTTCGTGGGCTCCGGACGAGCCGTCTTCTCCCACGCGTACGTCTTCGGCCTGCGGGGATCCCGCCCGGTGATCGCTCGCGGCCCCGACGGCCCTCCTTCCGGCCCTGCGGTGCGCGGGGTCTCTCCGGAACGCTCCGACGCGGGCGCCCCGGCTTCCCGGGCAGTCGACGGCGGCCCGGATGCCGACGCCGGCTCCGACGAAGGCGGGATCGTGTCTGCCCCCCATTCCGCTTCCGTCCGCGTCCAGTGCCTCAGCGCCCCCGCCTCCACGTCGATCTGCGCGGACAGCGCTTCCAGATCGTCGTCCGCGAAGGCCCGCGCGCGGTCCCTGGCCGCCCAGCGGAGCGAGTCCGCCGAGTGGGTGATCCGCTCGACGCGCTCCCGCAGCTGCGGCAAACGTTCCACCACGCGGTTCCGGTCGGGATCGCGTTCGAGCCGCCTCAGTTCGTCGTCGAGTTCCCGCCCGTGCACACTGAGCCGCTCGAACAGGCCGATCGACTCCGACAGCGATGCGTCCTCGACGGCCCCCGTGCGCAGGGCGTCCTGGGTGGCCCGCATCGACGTACGCAGATCGAGCCTCAGCTGCGCCAGCTCGGCGGCCGCGCCCCCCTGCCCGAGGGTCTTCGCCCGCAGCGTCGTGTCCTCCACCGTCCGCCGGGCCTGCGTGAGCGTGCGATCGACACCGCGCTTGGCCGCACCGACCACCTTGACGCTCACGTACACCCCGAGCGCCACGAAGGCGAGGAAGAGGAGCGCCAGGATGAGGATGACGGATTCCATGGGGCGCCCTCCGGTCGTACGGCTGTGTCCTCCCACCGTAAACGGAGAGGGCAGGCGAGGGGTTCCATCGGAACCCCCAACCTGCCCCTAGGGGAAACGCCAGGGGCGATCCGGCCGCCTGGACGGCGGCCGGATCGCCCCGTCGGCTGCTAGGCCGGAACGATGTTGACCAACTTCGGAGCCCGCACGATCACCTTTCGGATGCCCGCGCCGCCCAGGGCCGCGACGACCGTCTCATCGGCCAGCACCAGCGCCTCCAACTCCTCCTCCGAGATCGAGGGAGAGACCTCCAGGCGCGCCTTGACCTTGCCCTTGATCTGCACGACGCACGTGACGGTCTCGTCCACGACGTACGCCGGGTCGGCGAGCGGGAAGTCCTGGTGGACGACGGAGTCGGTGTGGCCCAGCTTGCGCCACAGCTCCTCGGCGACGTGCGGTGCCAGCGGCGCGACCAGCAGCACCAGCCGCTCGGCCACCGACCGGGCGAGCGGGCCGCCCGCCTTGGTCAGGTGGTTGTTCAGCTCGGTCACCTTGGCGATGGCGGTGTTGAAGCGCATCGCCTCCATGTCCTGGCCGACACCGTCGATGGCCTTGTGCAGGGCGCGCAGGGTCGCCTCGTCCGGCTCCTCGTCGACGACGGTGACCTGTCCGGTCGCCTCGTCGACGACGTTCCGCCACAACCGCTGCAGCAGCCGGTACTGGCCGACGACCGCGCGGGTGTCCCACGGACGGGAGACGTCCAGGGGTCCCATGGCCATCTCGTACAGGCGCAGGGTGTCGGCACCGTAATCGGCCGCGATCTCGTCCGGAGTCACGGCGTTCTTCAGCGACTTGCCCATCTTGCCCAGCTCGCGCTTGACGGACTCGCCTTCAAAGAAGAACTTCCCGTCCCGCTCCTCGACCTCGGCGGCCGGCACCGGGAAGCCCCGGGCGTCGCGGTAGACGTACGCCTGGATCATGCCCTGGTTGTAGAGCTTGTGGAACGGCTCGACGGACGAGACGTGGCCCAGGTCGAACAGCACCTTGGACCAGAAGCGGGCGTACAGCAGGTGCAGGACGGCGTGCTCTGCGCCGCCGACGTACAGGTCGACGCCACCGTGCGGCTGTCCCTCGCGCGGCCCCATCCAGTACTGCTCGATCTCCGGGTCGACCAGCTGCTCCCGGTTGTGCGGGTCCAGGTAGCGCAGCTCGTACCAGCACGAGCCCGCCCAGTTCGGCATCGTGTTGGTCTCGCGGCGGTAGCGCTTGACGCCGTCGCCCAGGTCCAGCTCGACGTTGACCCACTCCTCGTTGCGCGACAAGGGGGTCTCGGGCTGGGTGTCGGCGTCGTCCGGCGCGAACGTCCGCGGCGAGTAGTCGTCGACCTCCGGCAGCTCAAGGGGCAGCATCGACTCGGGCAGCGCGTGGGCGACGCCGTCCTCGTCGTAGACGATCGGGAAGGGCTCGCCCCAGTAGCGCTGACGGCTGAACAGCCAGTCCCGCAGCCGGAAGTTGACGGTCCCCTCGCCGATGCCCTTGGCGACCAGCCACTCGGTGATCTTCGCCTTCGCCTCGGCCACTCCCAGGCCGTTCAGGGAGATCTCGTCGTTCGCCGAGTTGATCGCGGGCCCCTGGCCGGTGAACGCCTCCCCTTCCCAGTCCTGTGGGGGCTGGACGGTGCGGACGATGGGCAGCCCGAACGCCTCGGCGAACTCCCAGTCGCGCTCGTCCTGGCCGGGCACGGCCATGATGGCACCGGTGCCGTAGCCCATCAGCACGTAGTCGGCGACGAAGACCGGGATCCGCGCTCCGGTGACCGGGTTCAGGGCGTAGGCGCCGCTGAAGACACCGGTCTTGTCCTTGTGTTCGGTCTGGCGCTCGACGTCGCTCTTCGTCTGGGCCTGCTTGCGGTACGCCGCGACGGCCTCGGCCGGGGTGGCCGCACCGCCGGTCCAGGCGTCCTTGCCCCGGGCGTCCTCGGGCCACTCGTCCGGCAGGATCGAGTCGATCAGACCGTGCTCAGGCGCCAGGACCATGTAGGTCGCGCCGAACAGGGTGTCGGGACGGGTCGTGAAGACGGTGACCCGCGCGCCGTCGTGGCCGTCGACGGCGAAGTCGACGCGCGCACCTTCGCTGCGGCCGATCCAGTTGCGCTGCTGCAGCTTGATGGCCTCGGGCCAGTCCAGCGCGTCCAGGTCCTGGAGCAGACGGTCCGCGTAGGCCGTGATGCGCATGTTCCACTGGCGCAGCTTGGCCTTGAAGACCGGGAAGTTGCCGCGCTCGGATCGGCCGTCCGCGGTCACTTCCTCGTTGGCGAGCACCGTGCCCAGCCCGGGGCACCAGTTGACGGGGGCGTCGGAGGCGTAGGCCAGGCGGTACTCACCGAGTACCGACGCGCGTTCGGCGGAGCTCAGCTCGTTCCAGGGCCGCTCTTCGCCAGGGACGGCCCGCTCGCCGCTCTCGAACTGCGCCACGAGGTCCGCGATCGGCCGGGCCTTCTTCGCCTCATCGTCGTACCAGGAGTTGAAGATCTGCAGGAAGATCCACTGGGTCCACTTGTAGTACGTCGGGTCGATCGTGGCGAACGACCGGCGCTTGTCGTGACCCAGGCCCAACCGGCGCAGCTGGGCCTTCATGTTCTCGATGTTGGCGTCGGTGGAGACGCGCGGATGCGTGCCGGTCTGGACGGCGTACTGCTCCGCGGGCAGGCCGAAGGCGTCGAATCCCAGGGTGTGCAGCACGTTGTGGCCGGTCATCCGCTGGTACCGGGCGTAGACGTCAGTCGCGATGTAGCCCAGCGGGTGACCGACGTGCAACCCCGCCCCGGAGGGGTACGGGAACATGTCCATGATGAACTTCTTGGGCCGGGCGACGACCGGCGCGGCACCGGCCAGGTCGCCCTTCGGGTTGGGCGCCTCATAGGTGCCTTCGGCATCCCAGAAGTCTTGCCAACGCGCCTCGATATCCGCTGCCATGGCCGCCGTATAGCGGTGCGGTGCAGCCGCCTCCACGGCAGCAGAATTCGTCTCGCTCATGATCCTCAAAGCTCCATCGATCGTCTCTGCCGGCGATTACCGAAACGAAAAATCCCCTCGCACAGGAGGGGAAGCCGCGCCGATTCCGACCGTTTGATTCACAGGTCGGGACTGATCAGCGCGGCTCGCTAAGCAGAAGGCGTACGGCACGCATGGCGTCAGGGTACCCCAGGGGCCCATCCCGCTGCATCGAGCATCCGGGCGGTGACCGAGAGCGCCACACCAGACGCGCTGTAACCGCAGGTACCGGATGTGTGACCAGGCCACCGTCACCCGCCATCCGGGCAGCGAGTGGTTCCGGTCACCGAAGTTACTCGGCGTATCGCCCTTATCCAGGGCAACCCCAGAGTCAGTAACCGGCCCATGGCCTCGATAAACCTGCAAACGTCGTACTAGCTGGTATGCGGACACCTAGAGTTCGTTCACGGGACCGCTTTCCCGCACCACTCGGAGTTGCCCCATGAACCCTCGTCGCAAGATCCGTTCGTCGCCCGACCAACCGGGCCTGAGCCGTGAGGCACAGGGCGGATTGATCGTCGCCGCGCTCGTGCTCATCCCCCTGCTCGCCATCGGCGGCGGTGACACACTGCGCACCTTCCTCGACTTCGGCTCCGGCGTCCTCTCGCTGGTTTCCCTCTCGGCATCCGTCGCCTGGGGCCTCCTCGCCACCGACCGGATCTTCCTCTCCGTGCGGCAACGCCTGATCGCCCAGGCGATCCACCGGACCACGGCCACCGCCTCGATCGGCTTCCTCCTGCTGCACGTGTCGGTCAAGGTGTCGCTGGGGCACGTCGAACTGCTGGGGGCCCTTGTCCCGTTCGGCCTCGGGCTCACCGGCACCTCCGTCCTCATCGGCTTCGGCTCGCTCGCGGGCTTCCTGATGGTGATCGCAGGCGCGACGGGCGCGGCACGGAGCGCCCTCGCCGGCAACAACAGCCTCGCCAACAGCTGGCGGGCCCTGCACATGCTGGCCTATCCGGCGTGGTGCGCCGCGCTGATCCACGGCCTGTTCGCCGGACGTCCCGCAGCCGCGTGGGTGACGACCCTGTACAGCCTCTCCCTGGCCGGAGCCGCAGTCGCCGTCTCCCTGCGGCTGCTCCCGCCCCACGTGAAGCGCCAGGTCGTCGAACGGCTCCTGTCACTGACCGGCCGGAACGTCGAGACCCCCACGGAAGAGTCGAAGCAGTCCCGGCGCAATCTCTCCACGGCACCTCTGCCCGGCACCTCGGGCATGTCCGCCCCGCCGGAGTACGAGCGTGATTTCCCGCGCAGCCCTGCCGACCGCGACGAGCCGTTGGGACGCCCCCTCGGACAGCCCCTCGGCCCCCCGCTCGGGTCCACCCTGGGAGTGTCCAGGAGCGAGCCGCCGAGGCTGGCGGCACCCTCCCCGCAGCTGTACGAAGCGTCGCAGGTCTACCCGTCCGCCCAGGAGGCGTCCGCCTCCGAGCCGGCGACCGCCGAAGGCGCATTCCCCGGCTCGGGATCGTTCTCCGAAGGGCCCCTGCCCGGTGACGGACCCGGAACGGGCATCTCCGCCGCATACCGCGCCGTCTCCATGGCCGGTGACGCCTCCACACGCCCGACCGGCTCCCCGACGTCCTCGGGGGTGCCTTCGGACGGCATCCCCCTCGCCGAGCGCGTCCCCTTGACCGAAGAACTGCCGATCATCGCCGAGGACCCCGCCCCGCGCTCCGGGCTCTGGCCGACACCGTCTCCGCCGCCGCCCGCGCAGGCCATTCCGTCCCAACCCGTTTCCTCTCCGTACGAGACGGGCCCCACTTCCTCATACGCCTCCTACGGCACCCCGTACGACCAGGGCTCTGCGTACGGCACCTCGGGCGGCTACGACGCCCAGACGCCCACGACCGCCTACCCCGGCCCGCTGGACGAGACCCAGGCCCACCCCGGCCCGCTGGACGAGACCCAGGCCTTCCCCGGCCCGCTGGACGACACACAGTCCGGCACCCTCTATCCGCCCCGGGCCGGGGAACCCTGGCACGCACCTGCAGGAGAACGACCGTGAACGCCCCTCTCCCCGATGTCCCCGAAGTCCGCGTCGTCGGCCTCCCCCAGCTGACCCAGGGCTTCGACCTGGTCGAGCGACTCGACCTCGCCATGCACCTCAAAGTGCATGGGCCTCTCGAGCCGATGAGCGGGGAACGACTAGCCCAGCTGGCCGAGAACATATCCCTGCGCGGCCGCGGCGGCGCGGGCTTCCCGTTCGCCAAGAAGCTGCGAGCGGTGGCCAAGTCCGCGATCCGACGGGGAGTGCGGCCCGTCGTGGTGGTCAACGCCAGCGAGGACGAGCCGGCATGCCGCAAGGACACCGTGATGGTCAACCGTGCCCCGCACCTCATCCTGGACGGGGCGCTGCTCGCCGCCGAAGCCCTGGGCGCCCGCACGCTGGTGGTCGCGGTGACCCGCAACTCCACCGAGGTCTCGATACGCGCCGCCCTCGCCGAGCGGGGGCTGTCCGACCGGCGGGGCCAGCAGCTGCGCGCCCGGGTGCAGCGCAACCCCGAGCGCATGGTCTCCGGCGAGGCCTCGGCGATCATCCGGGCGATCAACGGCGGCCCCGCGCTGCCTCCCGGCCGCCGAGAGCGGGCCGCCGAGTCCGGTGTCGGCGGTGCGCCGACACTGCTGTCGAACGCCGAGACGTTCGCGCAGCTCGCCGTGGCAGCCAGGGTGGGCGCCCGCCGGTACGCCAACACCGGCCTGGAGAACGAGCCGGGCACGGTGATGCTGACGGTCTCCGGGGCCGTGGCGCGACCCATGGTGCTCGAAGTGCCGACCGGCGTCCCGATGCGCTACGTGCTCCAGCTCGCGGGCGCTCCGCCGGTCCCCCAGGGTGTGCTGACCGGTGGTTACCACGGCGACTGGATCGATGCCGCCGCCACCCACGACGCCGTGATCTCGCGCGAGTCACTGGCCAACGTGGGCGGCGCGCTGGGGGCTGGCGCGATCCTGCCGATCGGACCCGAGACCTGCCCGCTGGGCGAGGCGCAGCGCGTGGCCAACTGGCTCGCGGCCGAGACGGCTGGCCAGTGCGGTCCCTGCAAGCTCGGCCTGCCCGCCGCGGCCGGCGGCCTGTCCGATGTGATCAACGGTGGCGGTCCGGCCGCGCTGGAGGCGCTGCGCGAGGTCATCCAGGCGGTCAAGGGCCGTGGTGCGTGCAAGCACCCGGACGGATCCGCACGCTTCTTCGTGTCGACCCTGTCGGCCTTCACGGACGACCTGGCCGCGCACGTCCTGCACGGCGGTTGCGGGCGCGAGACGACCGGCGTGCTCCCGCTGCCCATGCCCGGCTACGAGGAGGCGCAGGAGTCGATCCCGAGCGGAGAGAAGCTCGCCATCGACTGGACGCTCTGCCGCGGCCACGGCATCTGCGCGGACATCGTGCCGGAGCTGATCCGCATGGGCGCCGACGGCTACCCGTCAGTGGCGGAAGCCGCGGTGCCGACCCATCTGCGCGGGCGTGCACAGCGGGTGGTGCGACGCTGCCCGGCACTCGCGATCCGTCTCGAGCAGACGTCGTCGGCGCCGTCCCCCGAGAAGAAGAAGGGTCCGGCGGCTCTGCCGTCGACCAGCCGCAAGGCCCTGGGCAGCGGCCGGAGTTAGCGGAGACAAGGAAGAGGGCCACCCGATCGGGTGGCCCTCTTCCTCATGCTCTGACGAGCTGCTGTGGAGCTAAGGAGAATTGAACTCCTGACCTCTTGCATGCCATGCAAGCGCTCTACCAACTGAGCTATAGCCCCTTGTCGTCTTCCGTCCTTCGTGGGTTTCCCCCCGCGGCGACACGGAGAACATTACACGGTCCCCCCGGTGGTTCAGCAAATCGTTTCCTGTTCTACCCGATGAGGGCGGTAACGCCCCTTTCGTGACCGTGATCGCAAGGGCGTCCTGCTCGGTCCGCAGAGCCGACCGGCGGACCTTTTACACCGTTTGCACCGGTCTCATGCACCGTCTTCCGGACGGCCCAGCGGGCGGCTCATGTCACGCTGCCCGACCTGATGGTCTACCGGCCAGAGGGGCAGACCGGCCGGCGATGGCCACTGCGTGCTGGTGAAGCTGAACGACCGGTCGGCGGCAGGCAACGGGGCGCGTCAGGCGGTCGCGAAGGAGTAGAAGCGCTTGAGCGTGCAGTGCTCGTCGAGCAGCCGCCCGTAGATCGGTTCCCCTTCGAGTTCCCGGTAGGTCTCGATGGGGTCGCCCTTTATGATCAGCGCCCGGGCGCACTCCTCGCACCAGTACTGGTAGTCGGAGTTCACCGGGTCCATGTCGCGGACGATCGGCGTGCCGCTGCCGCACCAGTCGCACTTCCTCCTGTGTGCACCCATCACTCAGCTCCAGCTGTGGCCGCAGGCCGTGCACACGTACGAAATACCTCCGTTGTCACCAAGCACTTGGGCGACATGGGAAGAGCCGCACGAAGGACAGCTAAGACGAGCACGTGCACCCGGAGCGGCAAGCAGGCCATCGTCGTCCTCGATGCTGCCTCCGGGCATCGGCTCTCCCTCCCGTCCGGGCGTCATCTCCCTCCCGCCATCCCGATTCTGCCATGGCCAGGCAACCTGGTCATGGCCGTCGGCCAACGAGGCCGGTGATCGCTCCCAAGATCGCGGCACCTGCGAGCGCGAAGGCGCACACCCGGAGCGCCCGGCCGGACGAATGGGCCCGGGGAACAGTGAGGCGGTGGAGGAGGAGTGTGCCGAACTCCGCCACGCCGAGGAGCTGTCCGCGCTGACTGACGGTCACCAACAGCCCGCTCGCGACCGCGCCTCCTCCTGCCCCACGGCCGCGAGGACACCCGAAAGCGTGGGGGTGAAGGTGAGGGACGAACCCGCGCCGACACTGATGAACGCGGCGCACGTGCCGGTGCCCGTGGCGGCACCGCCTTCCAGCAACCACCCCGTCGGCCCCGGTGGACACCCGCGGCGAGGAGGGCCCCGGCTGGCCTCCAACAGTCGTTACGACGTCGTCGCCACCAACCCGGCCCACCGGCAGTTGTTCTTCGGCTCCCGCCAGCCAGCCACCGAGGTCCGCCCGGAACGGTGAGTTGCCCAACGCGCCGTGGGCCCTCTTCACGACGCCCGGGCCGGGCTGCCCGCTCGTCTCCCGGGAGGGCGAACTGCCGGTGATGGTGGCGACCCGGTGCGATGCGTACGGGCGATACCCGGGCGAGCACCCGTGGGAGACCTTCGTACGACGGCTCTCGGCTACCTGCCCGGAGTATGCCGCACTGTGGGAGGGGGGACGTCGTGCCGCCAGGTCCCCGGACAAGGGTCTTCCGCCACGCAGCGGTGGGCGAGAGGCCCGAAGGGCATCCCTGTCGCCGGCCGTCAACGGGATGCCGGAGTGCCGGATCGTGCCCTACACGCCGAACGACGCGGAAAGCCGCCGTCGCGCGGAGTGGCTTTCGGAGCTCCGTGCCGCGACGGGGTGAGAGACACCCGGAACGGAAAATCCCGCCCCCTGGTGGGGACGGGATCCGGGTGATGAAGCTTGTGGAGCTAAGGAGAATTGAACTCCTGACCTCTTGCATGCCATGCAAGCGCTCTACCAACTGAGCTATAGCCCCTTGTGTTCTTCACGCTCCGCGCTGCGAACAAGAAGAACCTTAGCCTGTGACCAGCCGGAAAGGGAAATCCGGCCGGTCCCGGGCCCTCGGCGGGCCTCAGTCGTCGTCGCCGAGGACCGGCTCGGGCAGGGTGCCGGCGTTGTGCTCCAGCAGACGCCAGCCCCTGGCCCCCTCGCCGAGCACGGACCAGCAGCAGTTGGAGAGCCCGCCCAGACCCTCCCAGTGGCGCGCTTCCAGGCCGAGCAACCTACCGATGGTGGTGCGGATGGTGCCGCCGTGACTGACCACGACGAGCGTGCCGCCGTCAGGGAGCTTGTCCGCGTGGTTCAGCACGACCGGCGCCGCGCGATCGGCGACCTCGGTCTCCAACTCGCCGCCACCGCGGCGCACCGGTTCCCCGCGCTTCCAGGCGGCGTACTCCCCGCCGTACCGAGCGACGATCTCCTCGTGGGTCAGCCCCTGCCACACGCCCGCGTAGGTCTCACGGAGCGCGGCGTCGTAGGTGATCTCGTGCCCGGTGATCGAGGCGAGCTGGCCGGCGGTGGCCACTGCGCGCTTCAGGTCGGAGGCGATGATCGCGTCAGGCTTCAGCGAAGCGAGCAGCCGGGCGGACCGCCGTGCCTGACCGAGACCGGTGTCGGTCAGCTCGATGTCCGTGGAGCCCTGGAAACGGCGCTCCAGGTTCCATGCGGTCTGGCCGTGCCGCCACAGGACGATGCGACGGCCCCTGCCCTTCCCGGTGTCGCTGCTGTTCAGCTCAGCTCACCGTCCGTCCCGCTGCCGTCACCCATGAGGCGGGCGTGCTCCTCCGCCTTGCCGCGCGTCTTCAGGGCGTCCTCGGGCAGCGGCAGCTCGGGGCAGTCCTTCCAGAGTCGCTCCAGTGCGTAGAAGACGCGCTCCTCGCTGTGCTGGACGTGCACGACGATGTCGACGTAGTCGAGCAGGATCCAACGCGCGTCGCGATCACCCTCGCGCCGCACCGGCTTGGCGCCGAGCTCCTTCAGGAGCCGCTCCTCGATCTCGTCGACGATCGACTTGACCTGGCGGTCGTTGGGCGCGGAGGCGAGCAGGAAGGCGTCGGTGATCGACAGCACATCGCTGACGTCGTACGCGATGATGTCGTGCGCGAGGCGGTCGGCGGCCGCCTGGGCGGCGGCGGTGACGAGCTCGAGAGAGCGGTCCGTGGCGGTCACAAGCAGGCTTTCGTCGGTGGTCAGGTCCCCTCAAGGGTCTCACGGACCGCCGGCACCCCACGCAGTGATTATGCGCGGCCCCTGTCGCGCGACGGTCGACACGCCCCCGATTCCGCCGCGCCCGTGGGGTGCGGACTCCCGTCGGGCATGTCCCGACGGGAGTCCAGGGGTCACCTGCCCTTGAAGTCACCGCCGAGGAGGACCAGGACATCGGCGTTGGCGGCGGGCTTGCCGGGCTTGACCGAGCCCTCCGGCAGCCCGAGTGTCTTGGCGACCTCCACGGCCTTGGCCTTCTGGCCCTCGTCACCGTAGGTGACCTGCGACGTCGACGCGGTCTCCGCCTTCCCCACATCGATGAACGAGTAGCCGCCATTGACCAGGACGATCCGCGCGGCCTCGGTGGCGTCGGCGTTCCCGCTGGCGTTGCGCACGCCGACCCGCACCGCCGCGCCCTGCTCCGGTGCGCTGACCTTGCCGCCGAGGACGTCCTTGACGACGCTGTCGCTCGCCTGCTGGCTGAGCGTTCCGTCCTGCTGCACCGGTAGCACGGCGGTCTTGTAGTCGCCTCCCTTGGCGTGTTCGGCGAGGCGGGCGAGCGACGCCCCCAGGTCCTTCTCCGGAAGGGAAGGGTCGAGGATCTGGGCGAGGGTCTCGACGGTGATCGTCGCTCCCTTCGGATCACTGGAGATCTTCCGGAGCGCGCCGTACATCACCTGGCCGAAGCGCAGTAGCTGCTTGTCCTCGGCCTCGCCCGGTCCCCGATAGGTGGCGTAGGCGACGGCCGCCTGGCCGTTGAGCGTCTGGTTCTCGCCCTTCTTCACCAACGGAGCCTCACCCTTCTTGGCCCCGGGCACCGTGGCGTCGGTGGTCAGGTCGATTCCGCCGACCAGCTCCACGAGGTTTTCCAGGTACGGGGTGTCGAGCCGCCAGGTCCCGGTGATGCGCGTGCCGAGCAGGCTGCCGATCGACTCGCGGGTGCCGGTGCTGCCGTCGTCGTCGACGGACTTGCCGAGGGTGGTCGCGTTGCCCTCGTCGTCGGCGATGGCGAGCGAGTTCGGCAGGAGGACGGTCGTGCCCTGCGTGGTGGTGGAATTGTCGACGAGGAGGGCGGTGGACGTGCCCTTCTTCTTGGTGTTGTGCAGATGCACCACGATCACGTCGCGCTTTTGCGGTCCCGTGGCGGTGGTCCGGGCGTCGCCAGGCCCCGAGACCCCGGGCAGCATGCCCGCGTACCAGAGGTAACCCACGCCTCCGGTGAGGGCGAGGGCCAGGACGACGACGAGGGCGACGACACGGTTGCGTCCGCGGCGCTTGGCTTCCTCCCGCCGCTCGGTGCGACTCTCGGTGAACTTGAGCCAGTCGATGACGTCTTCGGAATCCTCGTCCGGTTCCTCGACGAACGAGAACTGCCCGGTGCGGTAGTCGTCGTCACCGCGCTCGGCGTCCGGCGCGGCGGGCCGCCGCTGTCCGGGCACGGACGCCGGCCCGGCCTGCGCGGGCCGGTCCGCCGGCGGTTCTTGCTGCTGCGGGACGTCCCACTGCTGACCGGTGTCGAGTCCGGACTGGGAGGTGTCGAGCGCGGCGTGCTGCCCGGCGTCGTAGGCGTAGCCGCCCGGTGCGGTCGGGGCCTGGCCGTACGCGGCATAGCCCTGAGGCTGCTGAGGCTGGGCGTACGGGTCGTAGCCGTACGTCTGCTGGTGTTGCTGGTACTGCTGGTACTGCTGGTGTGGCTGCGCGTACGGGTCGTAGCCCTGTCCTTGCGCGGAGTGCTGGGGCTGCTGGTAGACCGGCTGCCCGTACTCGTCGTAGCCGATGATCTGCGGCTGCTGGGAGTAGTACGGGTCGTACGGGTTCTGTTGGTCGTTCACCGGTGCCCCTCTCCGTGGCTCACTCGCCGCGGTACAACTGGCGCTTGTCGATGTAGCGCACCACGCCATCCGGCACCAGATACCAGACAGGGTCGCCCTGCGCGACCCTCGCGCGGCAATCGGTGGACGAGATCGCCAGCGCGGGAACCTCCACGAGCGAGACCCCGCCCTTGGGCAGGCCGTCGTCGGTCAGGTCGTGGCCCGGTCGGGTGACACCGATGAAGTGGGCGAGCGAGAACAGCTCTTCGGCGTCCCTCCAGGTGAGAATCTGGGAGAGGGCGTCCGCGCCGGTGATGAAGAAGAGGTCCGCGTCGGCGTTGAGCGCCCTCAGGTCCCGAAGGGTATCGATCGTGTACGTCGGCCCGCCCCGGTCGATGTCGATGCGGCTGACCGAGAACTGCGGGTTGGAAGCCGTGGCGATGACCGTCATCAGATAACGGTCCTCCGCCGGTGAGACCGCCTTGTGGGTCTTCTGCCACGGCTGCCCGGTGGGTACGAACACCACCTCGTCGAGGTGGAACAGGGCGGCCACCTCACTGGCGGCCACCAAGTGTCCGTGGTGGATCGGGTCGAACGTCCCGCCCATGACGCCGAGTCGGCGTTTGCCGTGGCCGGTGGGCATTACCTGCTGCTCCATGCGTGCAGAGCCTACTTGCCCGGCGACCCGGCCCGGCCTCAGCGGTCGCGGTTGAAGCGGGTGGTGATCCACAGCAACAGAACAAGGGCGAAGAGTGCGCCTCCACCAGTGAGGTAGGGGCTGAGGCTTTCGTGGTTGCCACCGTGCTCGGCGCCCTCGGCGAGAGTGACCAGGTTGGCGGCTGTGCTGGCGAGGCTCATCTTCTGCAGGACCTATTCGATCGGGAGTCGGAGCGGAGACTTCGGGCACATCGTATGCGTGTGGTCCGGGCACGCTCACGTCGACTCAGTCGTTGTCGGTTCCGCCGTCCCCGTTTCCGCGGTAGCCGCGCAGCAGGAACCAGGCGAGCAGGGCAGCTCCGACCAACGGGACAAGCAGCATGATCCGGAGCGTGTCGCCCTCCTGCTGCCCGGACGCGGCGGAAAGCAGTGCGGCGGTGTCCGGCATGTCGGTTCCACTCCTCGGTTATCCACAGGCCTCCGCCGCACCGTAGCCCCAGCGCATACGCTGGGGACCGTCAGGGGGACGAGCCAAGACTCGTGAGGACAGGGGGCACCCGATGACCGACAACAGCCACGAGAACGTGCCGAGCAGGCAGCGCAGGCGTTTCCCGGGGATTTCTTCCCGGGCCTACGAGCATCCTGCTGACCGCTCTGCTCTGGTCGCCTTGCGCAAGCTGACCGGCTTCGACACGGTGTTCAAGGCGTTGAGCGGACTGCTGCCCGAGCGCAGCCTGCGGCTGCTCTTCCTCTCGGACTCGGTGCGGGTGAGCGACGCTCAGTTCGCGCACCTGAACACCATGCTTCGCGACGCCTGTTACATCCTGGACCTGGAGAAGGTCCCGCCGATGTACGTCACCCAGGACCCGAATCCGAATGCCATGTGCATCGGCCTGGACGAGCCGATCATCGTCGTCACGACCGGCCTGGTGGAGCTGCTCGACGAGGAGGAGATGCGCGCGGTCGTCGGTCACGAGGTCGGCCACGCGCTCTCCGGCCACTCCGTGTACCGAACGATCCTGCTCTTCCTCACCAGTCTCGCCCTCAAGGTCGCCTGGATCCCGCTCGGGAACGTGGCGATCACGGCGATCGTGACGGCGCTGCGTGAGTGGTTCCGCAAGTCGGAGCTCTCGGCGGACCGGGCCGGACTGCTGGTGGGGCAGGACCTGCAGGCCTCGATGCGCGGTCTGATGAAGATCGCCGGGGGTAACCACCTGCACGAGATGAACGTGGATGCCTTCCTGGAGCAGGCCGAGGAGTACGAGGCCGGGGGTGACCTTCGCGATTCGGTCCTGAAGATCCTCAATATGCTGCCGCGTACGCATCCCTTCACGACGGTGCGCGCCGCGGAGCTGAAGAAATGGGCCGAGAGCCGCGACTACCAGCGGATCATGGACGGCCACTACACGCGCCGCACGGAGGACAAGGACACCTCGGTCACGGACTCCTTCCGCGAGTCGGCTTCCCACTACGCGGAGTCGGTGCGGACCAGCAAGGATCCGCTGATGAAGCTGGTCGGAGACATAGCAGGTGGCGCGGGCGACCTCGGCGGCCGGCTGCGCGACAAGTTCACGGGGAGCGCAAGCCGCGGTGGCACTGACGGCAGCACTCCGTCGGACGGCCGCGGCACATCAGACGGCGATGGCAAATCAGGCGATCACGGCGAGGGCTGAGCGCTCGCCGAGAGGGTTCCGCAGAGTGCGGCGGCCCGGCTCGACTCGTACGGGTCGGTGCCGGCCGGGCTCTCCGTGCCGGCCCGCTGGCCCGCCAGCAGCGGTCGCAGCTCGGTGGAGACGTCGGCCGAGCACGCCATGGGACCCGCCTGTACGTGGCTGAAGAGCAGCTCGGCCCGGTGGAGACGCAGGTCGTCGCGATCGAAGCGGAAGTGGAGCTCCCTCCGGACGGTGAAGAGTGATGCCCTGCCGGCACGGCCGGCAGTGGCGTCCGGGCTCTGCCCGACGGGACGCAGGGCGTACGTGAGCGTGTGGTCCGACATGACCTCGAGGTCATCGGGGCCGGCGTCGACGACCCGCAGCGTTCCCCTGACCCGTACGTCGGTGTCCGCCAGTGCAACCTTGGTCGGATCGAACCGGACGAGCCAGCCGGTAGCCGCGTGCCGGCCGTCGTTCGCGGGGAACTCGAGCGACCGGTCGAACTGGGGCGCCTGCCCCGGATCGAGCAGCATCCGCACGGGCCGAACTTCGCTGCCGATGAGCACATCAGGATCGAGGGAGGAGACGGTGAGGTAGTCCTTGGCAATCATGAGCGCATTCATCACCTGGGCATCCGTGAAATTCCTGGTGCGGCGTACACCCGGAAGAGTGATGCCGGCGGAGCCTTTGGGGAACTTGGCAGCGGGGCTGTGGGCGTACAACGTCACCGGATCGCCTCCGGGCACGGTGCCCTCGGGGGCGAGGGGAATCACGGTGCTGCGCAGCTGCTGGACGGGCTGGGCGCTAGGGGGCTGATAGGGATGCCGGACGCCCATGTAGATGGCGGTGCCAAAGGCCAGAGCGATGATCAGAACGAGCATGAGGGCCTGCTTGGACCCACCCCGCAGGCTCATCACGCGACGGCTCCGCACGGCTCTGGCGTGCTCGCCCATGCGCTCCTGGGCGGAAAACTCCTGGAGCCGGGCAGCACGGATGAACGATTCGTCGAAGACGACGGACCGGTACTCGTCCTCATCTCCGCCGGGGAGCCCCTCGGGTGTCCCCTCAGGTGGGTCTCCACGCCCTGCCATATCTTCAGAGTAGGTCGGGAGGCGCTGGCGTAAACGCGCTGCTGCGCGACAAGTTCTGCCCCGCGCTCACGCGGTCGTCAGGGCGTGCGGGGCACTGCGGAGACGGGAGGGGCGGAGTAGTCCGCTGAGGCGGAGGGGCCCGTCACCCGCTCGGGGAGCGCGCTGTGGGAAGGGGCGTCGACGCCGGTGGTGGCCGGTGCCGGAACCCGGTCCTGGCGGTTCGCCGACGCTCCGCGGTAGACCGCCGCGAAGGCGAGGGCGATCATCCCGATGCCCATCAGCAGCGCGAGGACCCAAGCGACGGGCCGGTGCCAACGGGCGGTCCCCCGGTACGGGCGCAGAACACCTCCGTGCGGCCCGTAGGGGCCGAACTCACGGGCGAGGCCGTCCGGGTCGTAGAAGTCGTCGTACGGGCGCCCGTCGGCGTACTCACCGCCCGGGCCGTAGTCGTCGTGGAGCTCGTCCTCCACCGGTCCGACGCCGGCACGGGCTCGCGCGGCCTCGGCCTCCGCACGTGCTTGGGCGGCCGCGAGTAGCCGCTCGACAGCCGAGGGCTCGTGGATCGTGGCGGACCGCACGAAACCCTCGTCGAACACCACGGAGGCGAAGTCCTGGTCCGCGCCTCCGCGGTCGTCGTCGGGCTCCCGGCCGTCCTGGAACGGCCTGCCCCCCACGTCGTCCGGCACGCTCTCAGGGTAGACCTGGGTGTGGCTTTTGGGCAGGGAGTGCGGGCAACTGCCCGCATCCCTCCGTCACCGGGTGTGACCGTCCCCCGTCACGATGTACTTCGTCGAGGTCAGCTCGGGCAGGCCCATGGGACCGCGGGCGTGCAGCTTCTGGGTGGAGATCCCGATCTCGGCGCCGAATCCGAATTGGCCGCCGTCCGTGAAACGCGTGGAGGCGTTCACGGCGACCGTCGTGGAGTCGACCAGCCGGGTGAACCGGCGCGCGGCGGCCTGGGAGGTCGTGACGATGGCCTCGGTGTGGCCCGAGGACCACAGACGGATGTGCTCGACGGCCTTGTCGAGGGAGTCCACGACGGCCGCGGCGATGTCGTAGGAGAGGTATTCGGTCTCCCAGTCCTCCACGGTGGCGGGCACGACCGTGGCCTTGGACGCCTCGCCGTAGGGCAGCGTGCGCTCGTCGGCGTGGACGGTCACGCCCGCCTCCGCGAGGGCATCCAGGGCACGCGGCAGGAAGGCGTCGGCGATGTCCCGGTGCACGAGGAGGGTCTCGGCGGCGTTGCAGACGCTGGGCCGCTGGGCCTTGGAATTGATCAGGATGGCTACGGCCATGTCGAGGTCGGCCTCGGCGTCGACGTACACGTGACAGTTGCCGGTACCGGTCTCGATGACGGGGACGGTGGACTCCTCCACCACCGTGCGGATGAGGGAGGCCCCACCGCGCGGGATGAGGACGTCGACGAGGCCACGGGCCCGCATCAGCTCGCGGACCGAGTCGCGGCTCTCGCCCGGCACGAGCTGCACGGCGTCAGCGGGCAACCCGGCTCCCCCGACGGCGTCCCGCAGCACCCTCACCAGGGCGTTGTTGGACGCGTAGGCGGAGGATGAGCCGCGGAGGAGGACGGCGTTGCCGGACTTCAGGCAGAGCGCCGCGGCGTCCACCGTGACGTTCGGACGGGCCTCGTAGATGATCCCGACGACGCCGAGCGGCACCCGGACCTGGCGCAGGTCGATGCCATTGGGGAGGGTGGAGCCACGCACGACCTCGCCGACCGGATCGGGCAGGGCGGCGACGTGCCGCACGTCCGCGGCGATGGCCCTGACCCGCTCCGGCGTCAGGGTGAGGCGGTCGATGATCGACTCGCTGGTGCCGGCTTCCCGGGCGCGGTCGATGTCCTGGGCGTTTGCCTCGACGATCTCACCGGTACGGACCTCGAGGGCGTCCGCGATCGCCTGCAGGGCGTCGTCCTTCGCCGCGCGCGGAAGTGGCGCGATCTCGGCGGCGGCCGCGCGGGCCCGGTAGGCGGCCTGGGTGACCGGAGTGAGGTTGTCGTACGGCGAGAGCGAGGTCATGCCCGCAGGGTAATGCGCCGTCTGCGGGCATCCCGCACGTATCCCGCAGTGCGAGACGGAACGGGTCCTGTTCCGAGACCGGTCCACTGTCTTCCCGGTAGCGTCGTCGGGGCGGCGCCGCTCCGGTGAAGGGCCGACCTGTTCGGGGCCACCGGCGAGGCATCCCACGCCGCGTCACCGGCCGGTCCGTGGACGGGGGCCCGGTCAGAAGGGATGGACGCCGACGGGTGACGCGGGGGGCGGGCCGTAGCCCTCGGCGATGCGCTGGTGGTAGGTCTCGCGGTCGATGACTTCGAGGCCCACGATCTTCCACGGCGGCAGCTTGGCGCTGGACCGGTGCTCGCCCCACAGGCGCAGCGCCACCGCAGCGGCGTCGTGCAGGTCCCGGGCCTCTTCCCAGTAGCGGATCTCCGCGTGATCGTTGGCATACCGGCTGGTGAGGAGGAACGGGTGGTCGTGTGCGAGCTGCTCGAGACCGCGCCGCACCTCGCTCAGCGGGGCCTCGGGGCCGGAGGCGCACAGGGTGATGTGCCAGAGCTTGGAGACGACGTCGCTGTCCGGGGAGGACGCGTCGTCCGCGATGCGCCGGTCACCGCCCGAACCGCCGAAGCGGTGCACCGTGTCGGCCCGGTCCTCCGCGCCACCGTCGCCGAAATCGTCGAACCCGTCGAGATCCGCCCCCGCTTCCACACTGGTCAGGGCACGCTGCTCCGCAGCGGCCCTGCGGGCTTGGGTGGTACCCCGTGTCCCACGGGGCGCCGCCCCTGGGCGCGCTCGTCTCACCGGCGGCCTCCTGTTGATGCGATCTGGTGCTGTACCCGCGTACCCCCCCCGACAAAGTTGACCAGCCCGGGACGGGACGTGGGGCGGTTTTGGTAAAGGTCCTTGTCGGAAACCAGGAGTTTCAGCCGTTTCAGGGTGGAATCACGGAAGCAGGACGACGAGATCGTCCCGGTGTACGACCTCCCGTTCGTACTCCGGGCCGAGTTCTTTCGCGAGGTCACGGGTGGAGCGGCCGAGGAGTTGCGGCATCTCCTTCGAATCGAAGTTCACCAGGCCCCTGGCGACCGCACGGCCCGTGGAGTCGCGCAGCTCCACCGGGTCGCCGGCGCTGAACTCCCCGTCGACGGCTGCGATCCCGGCGGGCAGCAGCGACTTCCTGCCGTGGACGACGGCGCGCACGGCACCGTCGTCGAGGGTGAGCGACCCTTGCGGGGTGGAGGCGTGGGCCAGCCACAGCAGCCGGTCGGCGGAGCGCCTGCCGGTGCGGTGGAAATACGTGCCGGTGTCGTGACCTGCGAGGGCGGCGGCGGCGCGGCTGGCGGAGGTGAGCACGACCGGGATCCCCGCGGCCGCGGCGATGCCGGCCGCCTCGACCTTGGTGACCATGCCGCCGGTACCGACGCCCGCCCTGCCGGCGGAGCCGATCTCGACCCCGATCAGGTCGTCCGGTCCCCGTACCTCGGCGATCCGGGACGCGCCGGGCCTCCTCGGGTCCCCGTCGTACAGGCCGTCCACGTCGGAGAGGAGCACCAGCAGGTCGGCACGTACGAGGTGGGCGACGAGGGAGGCGAGCCGATCGTTGTCGCCGAAGCGGATCTCGTCGGTGGCGACGGTGTCGTTCTCGTTGACGACCGGGACCGCACCCATGGCCAGGAGTTGGTCGAGGGTGCGATAGGCGTTGCGGTAGTGGGCGCGCCGGCTGGTGTCGTCGGAGGTGAGGAGCACCTGCCCCACCCGGACGCCGTAGCGGGCGAAGGAAGCGGTGTAGCGGGCGACGAGCAGTCCCTGGCCGACGCTGGCGGCGGCCTGCTGTCGGGCCAGGTCTTTGGGGCGGCGGGCCAGCCCGAGGGGCGCGAGCCCGGCGGCGATGGCTCCGCTGGAGACCAGCACTATCTCCTTCTCGCCGCCGCTGCGGACCTTGGCGAGTACGTCGACGAGGGCGTCCACGCGGTCCGCGTCGAGGCCGCCGGCGGCCGTGGTGAGCGAGGAGGAGCCGACCTTGACGACGATCCTGCGTGCTTCCGATACGTACTGCCTTGCCACTGTCACGTGGCGAATCTATGCCAGGGACCCGGTTTGGCGCGCATCCATATCAGCCGCTGGACGTCGATCCGGGCGGCAGCCGGGACCGGAGCCAGGGAGCGGCGACCCTTCTCCCACCGCGGACCACCCGTCAGTCGGACACGTGCACCCGGGAACACCCGGAGCCGGGCGGTGCGCGGTGCCGATGGTGACGAACCTTCAAAGGGTCAGCGGAAAAGGAGCTTTACCCCATCCATCGGCCCAATCGACTTTCGACCGATGAAAGTTTGCTCTGCTATCGCCTTGGACCGTACCCGGCACACCTCAGTACGCGGAGCCGGCTCTGTCGCCTCGTCGGACACCGGTCGTGTACCGGGACGGATGGTCGTCCGCCGCAGTAGCGATCGTCGCCGGTCCCCCGGCCGCCCCGCCGGGGGATCGAGGGTCCCGAGCCGGGCCCTCCCGTGACGGCGTGGTCCGCGGGCGGACGTCGGTCTTGCGGGGCGGCACTGCTGTGGTCGTCCACCGAGCACGGTCCGGGCGGCGGGAGTGCGGCACGCACGAGCCCCCGTCCTGCCGGCGGGTGCTCTAGGCCCACCGTTTGAAGGGAGTCCTCCCCAGGCCGTGGCCCACGTACCGCCGGACCCGGCGCGTCACCCGCCGTACGAGCGACAGGTGCGGGTCGATGCGCTTCCCCGCGACCCGCTCGGTGACGGTGACCTCATAGGCGGAGTCGGGGATCCCCGCGGCCGGGTCGGCGAAGTGGGGATAGGCGAGGTAGTCCCTTCCGCGTCGGTGCACCACGGCGGGAGGGGTACCGGCGCGGACGAAGGCGAGCACGTCCCGCAGGGCATCGGGCTTGTCGAGCGCGGCGCAGGTGAGTCGGAGCCGTTCCTCGACCCTCAGTCTCCGGGCCACGCCCGGCGTCCAGTGGTCGGCCATGAGCGGCGCGACGAGTTGCATCTTGTGGCGCAGGATCTCCTCGGGCTGCCGCAGGACCACGGGTCCGAACTGCGGCAGCAGCGTGACCGTGAACGGGCGCACCATCAGCTGGTCCCGCCGGGTGCCCGGCGGGAGAAGCCCGGCGATCAGCCGCATCAGCGCCCTGGCCGAGTCGAAGCGCGGCTCGTACCCACCGGTCTTCGTCAGGTTCTTCCCGTCCTCGCGACCGACCAGGTAGTAGCACGTGTAATCAGCGATGACGGACACCCCGGCGCCCCGCAGGTACGCCTCCATCGTGAACAGTGCGTCCTCGCCGGTGCGCAGTGACTCGTCGAACGTCATGCCGTGCGTCACGAGCAGGTCCCGGCGGAACAGCTTCTGGGCGCTGAGCGTGAACTTGACGTTGGACGTATAGATGTCGGCGCGGTCGACGGTCCGCCGCCACATCGACGTCGCGGCCCTGCGGTTGACGCCTTCGACCCTGCCGAGGACGACGTCCGTGCCGGCCCTGTCCGCCATCGCCACCATGCGCTCCAGAGCCTCCTGCCCGAGGTGGTCGTCGGCGTCGAGGAAGAAGACGTAGCGACCGCGGGCCATGGCCAGGCCGGTGTTGCGCGGGGCGCCCGGGCCACCGGAATTGGGCTGGTGCACGACCCTCACGGGGACGTCCGTACGGGCGGCGAACGCGTCCAGGTACTCCCCGGTGCCGTCGGTGGAGCCGTCGTCGACGGCGACGACCTCCATCCGTGCCGGGCCCAGCGTCTGGGCTTCGACCGAGTCGAGGCACGCGATCAGATAGGGCATCGCCTCGTACGCACCGATGACCACGGTGACGTCCGGGGCACCCGAGGGGGAGTCGGACATTCGTCCATCGTGCACAGCACGCATGTCGGGGTCGTGACGGCACGCGCAACGGCCCGCAAGCCCGCCCCGGTCAGGGGGGCCTACGGGCCGTTCGGCCGATGTCCCGCGCTGCCGCAGGTCAGCCGGCGACCTGTGTGGTGGCCTCCGCCCCGCCGGCCTCCTTGGCCTTGTCCTCGGCACCGCCCGTGTCGATCCCGCCGGCGTCCGACTCCCGGTCGAGCTCGCCGATGGCCTGCGCTCCGATGCGCTGCAGCACGCCGGCGTTGCGAGCCTCGGCCTTGGCGGCGAGCGCCCGCACCGCCGCGTCGAACTGCTCGATGGAGGTGGGCTCGTCCGGGCCGAGCAGGTACTTCTTCAACTCGGCACGAGCATCCGCCAGGCTGTCGGCCGCCGGGTCCGCCACGGCGTCCAGCAACTGGTCCAGCCCGTCGGCGCTGTTGGAGAGGATGACGGCGGCGCGCACGGCGGTGTTCTGCCGCCTGAACTCCTCGGCACCGAGTTCTGCCGAGTCCGTGACCGCATACGGCTTGCCGCTCGCGATGAAGTCCGAGACGACGCTGGAGATGTCGGACACCATGCCGTCGGACTCGTTGAAGCAGTCGTACAGCTTGGGCTCGGAGCCGGTGACGATCTTGTGTTCCCACCAGCCGGAGGTACGCCAGTACGCGGCGTTCCACTCGGCGCGCAACGCCTTGATCTCGGCGAGCCGCTGGGGGTCGGCGAGGGAGACGCGGGACTCCTCCGCCTCGTCGCCGCCGGCGCGACCGGGCGTGCAGAGCACGGCCAGCCGGGCCTCGATGCGGGCTGCTTCGGCGCGTGCTGCGGACTGGCCGGCCTGCGCGGCGGCGGCCTCGCCGGCCCAGCGGGGGTCGGCGGCCCGCTCGGCGGCGGCCCGCTGCACCATTGCCGTGATCCGCTCGTGGACGGCCTTGGCCTTCTTGTTGCGGATGCCGGTGAAGGGGTGCGGCTTGTAGATCACACGGACGGGCCGTTCGGCCTCCAGCAAGCGTCGGACGATGTTCTCGCCCGCGAGCAGCAGGGAGGTGTTGCCCGGGTTGTTGTCCCAGCCCTCCCAGGTGGGGGCGTAGAGGATGGTCGGGATCGGGTTCTTCGGCGCCCCGCCACCGATCTCGATCGGGGCGAGCTGGGGGCGGCCCACCTCGACGATGTCGTCGTCGCGGACGCCGACGTCGGCGAGTGCATAACGGTCGCGGCCGGCACGTCCGGCGGTCCAGACCTCGTCGTACACCTTGGAGAACGGATTGACGCTGGCGAGCTTGTCGCTGTCACCGTGACCGATGAAGACGTGCTTCATGGTCGGTACGCGCAGCATGTGGATGTTCTTGCCGACGTTGGCGGGGTACAGCGTGACCCGGACCGTGTCCAGCTTCATCGCCATCAGGTGCTGGCCGCCCGGAATACACAGCACGGGCACGTCGGTCTCGTTGAGCTTGGCGACGAGACCGCGTTCCCGCATGATGATCACGGGCCGGCCGTCGATCTGCTCCATCGTGTCCAGCCACATGTTGACCTGGTACGCGGACTCGTCCGAGCCGGAGAAGTACAAGGCGACGGTGGGCTGGTACTCGTTCAGCCAGGTCTGCACGGCCTTCAGCACCGCTGGGCCGGACGGCACCCGGCGCCGGCGGCGCACGTACGGTACGAGGGCGGCGGTGTAGAGCAGGCCGAGCCCGATGGTGACGGCAGTGCCGACGTACCCGACGGTGTAGTTGCCGCCGGCGGCGGCGACGATCACCCCCGCCATCGCCGGGATGTCAAGATGCAGCATCTTCTCGGTGGAGCGGTGCAGCAGGACCTTCGGCGGGGCGTCCGGGATGCGAACGGCGTTGAGGTCGACGTTGCGGGTGACGACCGGCATGGTCCGGCGCAGTCGGATCAGGGTGGTCAGTGCGCCGTGCG
Organism: Streptomyces sp. NPDC059169; assembly: GCF_042755225.1. Taxonomy (NCBI): domain Bacteria; kingdom Bacillati; phylum Actinomycetota; class Actinomycetes; order Kitasatosporales; family Streptomycetaceae; genus Streptomyces; species Streptomyces sp. NPDC059169. The sequence continues at coordinate 297,192 of NZ_JBHZCF010000009.1, forward strand.
GAGCCTGCAGGCCGTAGAAGAGCAGGAAGCACGCGACCGCGGCGTAGAAGAGCGGTTGCTCGGCGAGGCCCTCACGGGCGAGCAGCAGGATCAGCAGTAGCTGGCGGAGCAGGAAGCGGATCGGCAGACCGGCCCGGACCTTGTTCAGACGGTTGACCAGGTAGCTGCCGCGCTGGTGCAGGTACCAGTCGGCGACGTAGGTCACCGCACCCGCCGCGGCGAACATCCAGATGCTCGGGACCAACGCGGCGATCATGACGCACGGATAGCCCAGCCCCATCAGGGCCGCTGCGGCCAGCTCTGACCGGCTGCCCACACGAGCCAGTCGAATGGCGGTCGAAATCACGAAGAACCTGCTCCAAAGGTGCCGGTTAATTCACACTTGCAGGGAATTGTGAAGCCGGGGCTTCATGAACTCGGGCCTCTGTATCGCCAGCAGCGATTGCAGAGGCCCGAATTTTTCGTCAGCGGAAATATTACACGTCCTCCTGGCGGTCCAGCACGGATGCCAGGGCCTGCTCGAACCCGGAGGCCTCGCTGGCCCCGCGGGTCGGGTCCTGCTGGCGTACGTCGATGACGTGGCCGGTCAGGTCGGAAAGCAGCACGTCCAGCGAGGTCCGGGCCACGGCCTCGGAGGACAGCAGCGAACCGGCCGGCTCCTGGCCGAACGCCTTGGTGCGCATCGGTGTGGCCGTGCGCTCCGGGTTGACGCAATTCACACGGATTCCCTCGGCCGCCCATTCGTCGGACAGGGCCTGCGTGAGGTTCACCATGGCTGCCTTGGTGGACGAGTAGAGACTGTAATCGGCTCGACCGCGGGTGTAGCTGGACGAGGTGTAAAGAAGCAGCTGCCCCTTTGTCTCCACCAGATATTTGTACGACGCACGGGCGATCTGCACGGGCGCCAGGTAATTCACCTTCAGCGCTTCCTGAATGGTCGCGTTGTCCGCCTCGGCGAGCTTGCCGATCCGCAGCACGCCGGCGGTGTTGATGACGTAGTCGATGCGGCCGCTCTCGGCGTAGGCCTTGGAGAGGGCGTCATCGACGTGCTCCGGGTTCTCGACATGCGTGCCCGTGGTGGAACGGCCGAGGGCGTAGACCTTCGCGCCGTAGCGCTCGGCGAGGGCGGCGATGTCCGCGCCGATGCCGTACGAGCCGCCGAACACGACCAGGGTCTTGCCGGAGAGCAGCTCACGGTAGGCGGCCTCGTCCGCCTGGCGCGGGGCGGCGGTGGAGGCCAGCTGGAAGAGCTTGTCGGCGATGAAGACGTCGACCGGTTGGGTCACCTTCATGTTGTACTCGTCACCTGCGACGACGTAGATCGGCACGTCGGGCAGGTACTTGAGTACGACGCTGCAGTCGTCGGTGGCTTGGAAGTTGGGGTCACCCGCAGCAACCTCGTAGGCCCGCCGGATCGTGGACAGCTTGAAGGCCTGCGGCGTCTGGCCGCGGCGCAACCGGGAGCGGTCCGGGACGTCGGTGATGAACTCGCCGTCCTCACCGTGCGTACGGGTCACGATGATCGTGTCGGCCGAGGGGATCGCGACGTCGACCGCCTGGTAGCGATCGAGGGCGCTGACACAGTCCGCGATCACCCTCTGTGACAGCAGGGGGCGCACCGCGTCGTGGAAGAGGACGTTGCGGTCCTCACCCTCCGCGAGTCCCTCGCTGAGTGCCGCGATGGCCCGCTCGGTGGTCTCGTTGCGCGTCGCACCGCCCTCGATCACACGGGTCACCTTGGTCAGCCCGGCCTTGGCGATGATCTTCTCGACGTCGGGCACGAAACCCGGTGCCATCAGCACGATCACGTCATCAATGGCCTCCGCCTGCTCGAAGATCGTCAGCGTGTGCTCGATGACGGCCTTCCCGGCGATCTTCAGCAGCTGCTTCGGGATCGCGAGCCCCACGCGCTGGCCGGTACCACCGGCGAGCACGACTGCTGTGGTGCGGGGCTTGGCTGCGGCGTGCGGCACAGACACAGAACGACCTACCTTGCGATGACTGGGGGACGATGTGATGGTCGCACTCAGCGTGACCGTCCCGCAAGGAGGTCACCAGGCGCTCCGCACCCTGTGGAAACCCTGCGTTCACCCCATGGCCAGGGGCGTTGTCAGGGATGTGGGACGGTGAAGGGGTGACTGATACCACATGTGGCCCACGCGGCGCAGCGTTACCCCGTCGCTTTGTCGACGACATTGATCACAAGTTCGTTCCCGGCACTGAAGAAGATCTTCACCGTGACTTCGTCCCGGGGCTTGGAGAGCAGTCTGCGCACCATGGCGCGAAGCAGCGCCAGCGGACGCTTCTTGGGTACGACGACCGGCGGGTACGGGTACACGCCGCCCTTCTCGACCACGTCGTCGAGGAAGCGGCCGATTCTGGCGGGCTCGGCGTCGGGGGCGTACCGCAGCCAGAGGTCCCACACATCATGAGCCGCGACCTGCATCCCCACCGGCGCACCGACCGGAACGGTGCAGCGGAAACCGTCTGCGCCCTCGCGGGTACCGGGGAACGCCAACTCGCCCTGGTCCGCGCCGCGTCGGCGCATCAGGAGCACGGGATCACCAGTCGGCTGCGCCTCGCCCAACAAGCGTCCGGAAACGGTGATGTCCCTACCGGAGACCGTCACCTCTGCGGACTCGGCGTGGACGGAGCGCGCCCAGGAGCGCAGCGAGAGTGAACCCTGCCGTACGTAGGGGACGAGGGTGCGGACGGGATCGCCGGAGCGGAGGCGCTCGGCCGACCGCATCGCCCCGCGCTGATCGACGGCGCGGGTGGTGAGCGACCGGCGCTCCTCCCTTGACCCGCTCCCCGCGGTGTGGCAGGTCCAGATGCCTTCGGCGAAGTCCCGGTCCGCAGGGACCGTTGCGCGGCCGTCCGCGTCGAAGGGGAAGACGAGGTCGGCGACGGCGGGGGCGGGATGCACACAGACGAGCTGGGAGACGTCCCCGCGCTCGCCGAGCAACTTCACGGTGACCGCACCGCTGTGCTCGACGACGCAGTCCGCGACGGGTTCCTGGAGTTGGATTCCGTGCGCGGGGGGTTGCGACGCCCCCTCCGCGGAAGGGGATCCGGCTACGGCGGACAGGTGGGCACCGGCCCCTCCGGCGTAGCAGCCGGCGGGGATCCGGGAGCCCGCGCCCAGAGAGGCGAAGAGTTCCTCGTACTGCTTGGCGACGGGGCCGGGGTCGAAGCGGCTGGCGTGGGAACGGGCGGCTGCGCCCATGCGCCGGCGCAGGTCCTCGTCGTCGATGAGCCGCAACAGGGCGGCGGCTACGGCTTCGGCGTCACCGACCGGGACGAGCAACCCGTCGACGCCGTCCGCGATGATCTCGCGAGGCCCGTAGTCGCAGTCGGTGGAGACGACCGGGAGCCCGCACCGCATCGCCTCGACGAGGGTCATGCCGAACGACTCGTGGCGCGAGGTGGACACGGCGATCGCGCCCTTGACCCACTCCGGCTCGATCGGCGAACGCGGGCCCATGAGCTGCACGTTGTTGTAGAGGCCGAGCTCGTCGATGCGTTTGCGCAGTCGGTCCTTCTGATTGCCCCAGCCGCAGATGCGCAGGGTCCACTCGGGTCGTTCGACGACGACCTTGCCGAACGCCTCGATCAGGACGTCGTACTGCTTCTCTGAAGCGAGGCGCCCGGCCGCCACGACGGTCGTCCCGCTCAGGTCGGAGGGGGCCACCATCGGTTCGGGCACGCTGTTCGGGATCGCCAGCACCCGGGTGTCCGGAAGCGGCATCTTCTCCCGCCACACCGCCGCGTCGCCCTCGGAGACGGTGACGAAGGCGTCGAGAGCGGCGAGGTACCGGCGCATCTCGGCGCGCAGCTCCGGCTTGTGGTGGTTGTGGGTCATGTGCTCCTGCCCGATGAGCACGGCGTGGTCGGGAGCGAACTGGGCCGTGTACGCCACCAGGCCGGGCCGGGTCCCGATGATGACGTCCACACCGGAATGCGCGTAGTGGTCGCGCACCCGCGCGTCGGTGAGCTTGCTGTACTCCTTGAAGCGCGCGTCACGGGCCGGGAAGCACTCAGCGGGCTGGAGGGCGAGCGGGTGCTCCTTCTCGTTCGTCGGGGACTTGGGGCGGGTGTCGACGAGCGGGACGACGGTGATGCGCGGATCGATCGCGAAGAGAGGCTCGTCCCGGTGCCGGAAGACGGAGACGATCTCCACCTCGTGACGCCCGGCGAGTTCCTCCGCGAGGTTGAGCGTGGTGCGGATGGTGCCACCGATGCCGTAGATGGTGTGGATGAGGAAGGAGACCTTCATCAACGCTCCGTTTCAGTTCTGCTGGGGCACATTGCCCCACCCCCGCCTGGAAGACGGTGATTCGGAGCAGCAGGTTTATTCCGCTCACGACCTGAGCGGTTCGGCTGTGCCTCCTCACTCTTCGTCCGTCCTCCGTACCCCACGCCCCGTCCCCGGTTCCGTCCGGCTGCCCGGGCCCAACGAGACCGGCAGCCCACCTGCCGTCTGCGCCAACGCAGACGTCGGGGCCCCGGGTTGTAACCCGGGGCCCCGACGGGACGCTCTGGTGAGGACTGTGCGGTTAGAACGGATCGAAGTCGTCGAACTCGCGCTCCGCGTCGTCGCGCTCGGCCTCGCGGTCCTTGCGGCGCTGCGCCGCCGGTCGCGGCGCCTCGAAGCGGTGGTCCTCGCCGCGACGGCCGAGCATCTCGGCGCCGGCCATCATCGTCGGCTCCCAGTCGAAGACGACCGCGTTGTCCTCGGGGCCGATCGCGACGCCGTCGCCGGCGCGGGCACCGGCCTTCATGAGCTCTTCCTCGACGCCGAGCCGGTTGAGACGGTCGGCCAAGTAGCCCACGGCCTCGTCGTTGTTGAAGTCGGTCTGGCGCACCCACCGCTCGGGCTTCTCACCCCGCACGCGGAAGAGGCCGTCCTCCTCCTGGGTGACCGTGAAGCCCGCGTCGTCGACCGCCTTCGGGCGGATGACGATCCTGGTCGCCTCCTCCTTCGGCTTGGCCGCACGCGCCTTGGCGACGATGTCCGCGAGCGCGAACGACAGCTCCTTCAGGCCCGTGCGAGCCACTGCCGACACCTCGAAGACGCGGTAGCCGCGCTCCTCCAGGTCCGGGCGGATCATCTCGGCGAGGTCCTTGCCGTCCGGGACGTCGATCTTGTTGAGGACGACGATCCGGGGGCGGTCGTCCAGGCCGCCGTAGCTCTTCAACTCCTCCTCGATGACGTCGAGGTCGGAGACCGGGTCACGGTGGGACTCCAGCGTCGCCGTGTCCAGCACGTGCACCAACACGGAGCAGCGCTCGACGTGGCGCAGGAACTCGAGACCGAGTCCACGGCCCTGGCTGGCCCCGGGGATCAGACCGGGGACGTCCGCGATGGTGTAGACGGTCGAACCTGCCGTGACGACACCCAGGTTCGGCACGAGGGTCGTGAACGGGTAGTCCGCGATCTTCGGCTTGGCTGCCGACAGCACCGAGATCAGCGAGGACTTGCCCGCGCTGGGGTAGCCGACCAGCGCCACATCCGCGACGGTCTTGAGCTCCAGGACGATGTCGCCTGCGTAGCCGGGCTCACCGAGCAGTGCGAAACCGGGCGCCTTGCGACGCGCCGAGGCGAGCGCCGCATTGCCGAGTCCGCCGCGGCCGCCTTCCGCCGCCACGAAGGTGGTGCCCTGCCCGACGAGGTCGGCGAGGACGTTGCCCCGCTTGTCGAGGACGACCGTGCCGTCGGGCACGGTGAGCACCAGGTCCTGGCCGTCCTTGCCGGAACGATTGCCGCCCTCGCCCGGTTTGCCGTTGGTCGCCTTGCGGTGCGGCGAGTGGTGGTAATCGATCAGTGTCGTGACCGACTGGTCGACGGTGAGGATGACGTCGCCGCCGCGACCGCCGTTGCCGCCGTCCGGCCCGCCGAGCGGCTTGAACTTCTCACGGTGGACGGAGGCGCAGCCGTGGCCTCCGTTACCCGCGGCGACGTGCAGCTCGACGCGGTCCACGAAGGTGGTCATGGTTGTGCCTCCAGAATTGACTGTGCGAGATGTCTGACTCGGTGCCGTGCTACGGCACAACACGCGAAAGGCGGACCCGCTTCCCGTAGGGGAAGAGAGGTCCGCCCTCGCGAAAGAACCGTTCTACGGGGCCTGGATCAGGCGACCGGAACGACGTTCACGACCTTGCGGCCGCGGTGGGTACCGAACTCCACCGCACCAGCCTGCAGCGCGAACAGCGTGTCGTCACCGCCGCGGCCGACGCCCGCGCCCGGGTGGAAGTGCGTGCCGCGCTGACGGACCAGGATCTCACCCGCGTTGACGACCTGACCGCCGAAGCGCTTCACGCCGAGCCGCTGAGCGTTGGAGTCGCGACCGTTCCGGGTGGACGATGCGCCCTTCTTGTGTGCCATCTCTCCTCAGTCCCTTACTTCGCAGCCGTGGGGATCGCCGTGACCTTGATCGCCGTGTACTGCTGGCGGTGGCCCTGACGACGGCGGTAGCCGGTCTTGTTCTTGTAGCGCAGGATGTCGATCTTGGCGCCCTTGTGGTGGTCCACGACCTCGGCCTGGACCTTGATCCCGGCAAGCACCCACGGGTCGCTCGTCACGGCGTCGCCGTCGACAACGAGCAGGGTCGAGAGCTCGACCGTGTCGCCAACCTTGGCAGTGGAAATCTTGTCAACCTCAACGATGTCGCCGACAGCAACCTTGTGCTGGCGACCACCGCTGCGCACGATGGCGTACACGCGGATCTCTCTCTCGCTCGGAACGGAAACCTCTGATGCCAGCCGTCCCGCACGGGTCGGGGACCCGTAGCTGTCCACGAGGGCGAACGGCCTCTCCGGCGGAGCCGGAGGGAGTTGCTCAGAAGTTGGCGTGCATGGAGACACGCCGACGGTCCAGGTTACGGGGCGGGCCGCAAGGGGTCAAACCAGCCCGCTCTGTGCCTCCTGGGGTCGACGAGCCGTGCGATCTCTGGTGGGAAGACCTTCTCTGCCTGTTGAATGACCGCTCGTGCCTCTGCGCTCCTTCATCACCCTGCCCCGGCTACTCCGGCACGGCTCGACCGTGGGCGCCGACCTCCCCCCGGACGAGGCGGTCCTGCTCGACGAGCGGCCCGCTCCGCTGCGCGCCGCAACAGCCGCGGCCGTCGCCGGTGATCACGGCCCGGCGCAGGAGCTGCTGGCGGCCACCCGGTCCGGTGCCGAGTGGGAGCGGCGCAGCGATCATGTCTCCGCACTGGCCCGCACGGCCCTGCACCACCACGGCTGGCTGGACGCCTGGCTGGCCGAGTCACCCGAGGATCCGGACGCGATGCTGGTCAAGGCCGACCTCTGCATCCGCCGTGCCTGGGCGATCCGCACCGGTGCCCGCGCCGACCAGGTGCCGCGCGAGCAGCTGCGCGCGTTCTTCGCGCTGCTTGAGGACGCGGTCCCGGTGGTCGGTGCCGCCGTCGAGCTCAACCCCCACGATCCGGTGCCGTGGCGGATCGCCCTCACCCACGCCCGCGGCATCCAGGCTCCGCGCACCCTCTTCGACGCGTACTGGGCCGAAGCCACCGCCCGCTCCCCACACCATCACGGCTGCCACTCCGCGGCACTGCGGTACCTGTGCGCGAGGTGGCACGGCTCCCACCGGGAGATGTTCGCCTTCGCCGAGGGGGCCGCGGAGCAGTCCCTGCCGGGGTCGAAGCTACGGGCCCTCCCCCTGTCCGCCGCGATCGAGTACGAGGTGGTGGCACGCGCGGGCGATGACGGACTGATCGACCGCTCCCGGATCACGAGCGCCGTGGACCGAGCACGGGAACTGTCCTCCTCTTACGCGCCCGGGGACCCCGAGGCGGCCGGTTTCCGCAACGAACTGGCCCTGATGCTGGTCCTCGGCAAACGGTTCACCGAGGCGCTGGACGTCTTCCGGGCCATCGGGGTCCAGGCGCGCACCCATCCCTGGGCCTACTTCGGGGACGCCCGCCAGGAGTTCCTGGACTTCCGCACCGGCGTACGGATGCAGATCGCGAGCCGTACGCCCCTGTTCTCCCGGAGGTCGTACCGCGCCGCGGCCCCGGCCCCGGACTTCCCCGCCGGGCCCACCGTCCACCTCCTGGCGATAGCCGCCGCCCCACCCGCCAAGGTCGCCGAGGCGGCCCTGATGTGCGGGGTCCCGCTGAGGATCGCCCCGGCTGACGACGCCAGCAGTTACGTGGCGCTCGCCCCGGACGCCTCGCCCGGCCGGAGGGCGAGCCTGATCAACGGTGAGGATCGGCTGACGGCGGCAGCGGACACTTTCACCACCGGGGAGAAATGGCCCGCGCTGGTACTGCGCAGGGCCGGCGGTGTCGCCGGTTTCACCCTGCTCCACAAGGGCAAGGAGATCGCCGCCCATGCGTGGGACCCGGCCGCTCCGGTCGGGGACCACACCTCCGCGGCGGCCACCGCGGCCGCCCTCGCCCGGACGTACGACGTCCCCGACCCGCGGCCGCTCACCGCCCTGCTGCGTTCTCCGGCGTCACCGGCCCGCAGCCAGGCGGCGCTCGTGGCCGCTCTCGGTCTCCCCCCTCTCCCGGAGGACTTCGGGCAGCGATCCGATGTGCTCGCCGGCTTCCCTCAGGCCCGGCTGCTGGAGCGTCGCGGCCTCCTCGCGGGCTTGCGCGACACCCTGGCGGATGACGGTGAGCGCCTGCTCGTGGGCACGGGAGGCGAACGGCCAGCCCCGCGCCGCGCCCGCTGGTGGCTGCTGCGAACGGCCGCCGCCCTCTTCTTCGGCTCGGCGGCGGTCCACTCCTGGTGGTCACCGGAGACGGGCGTGCTCAGGTCGACGCTGGTCTCCCTCGTGACGTTGGTGTTCGTGGGACAGCTGGCGTCGGCGGTGGAGGAACGTCGTCGCTGAGCGGTTGCCGTCCGGGCCCCCGCACGAGCGGTCCCGGCCAGGGAGCGGGCCCGTATGCTCTCCGGCGAAGCCCGACACCGGAAGGCAGAGAAGTGAACTACAGGGTCCAACCCACCGCCCAGGTCGACGAGACCGCCGAGATCGGCGCCGGCAGCAGCGTGTGGGAGCTCGCCCAGATCCGCGAAGGCGCGCGCCTCGGTGAGGGCTGCGTGGTGGGTCGCGGTGCCTACGTCGGGACGGGTGTGCAGATCGGCAACAACGTCAAGCTGCAGAACTACGCCCTGGTCTACGAGCCCGCCGAGCTCGCCGACGGCGTCTTCGTGGGTCCCGCCGTGGTCCTCACCAACGACCACAACCCACGGTCCGTGGACCCCGAGGGCAAGCAGAAGCGCGGGGGCGACTGGGAGGCCGTCGGAGTGAAGGTCGCCGAGGGCGCCTCGCTCGGGGCGCGCTCGGTGTGCGTCGCGCCGGTCCGTGTCGGCCGCTGGGCCATGGTGGCCGCGGGCGCGGTCGTGACCAAGGACGTCCCGGACTTCGCGCTGGTCGTCGGTGTTCCCGCACGTCGGATCGGCTGGGTCGGCCGGACCGGCGTGCGCCTGGTCGAGCGGGAGGGCGAGCCGGGGGTGTGGGAGTGCCCGCAGAGCGGCTCCCTGTACGACGAGAAGGACGGCGTGCTGATCGAGCGCCACGCGTAGTCCCATCGGACCGGCGCACGCGACCGCGTGAGACGGGCGTATCGGCTCTCGCTCCGCGACCGCGCTGTGTGCGCCCGGCGCACGACGGCGCACACATGCGACGCTCTGCGCCCGGCTACCCACGACGGAACAGCCCCGAGAGGCCGACGCGCCACCCGATCGAGTCGGCCTTCCGGGCTTCTGCGTGTTCGTCGCGCCCGCCCCCCACCGCCTCCCCATAGGATCCGCAGCCATCGCTGGTCTTCGCTGATCTTGTCCGACACCTCCGGGGGTACGGTCGTGGCCGCAGACATCCGTTCCGCGCTGGACCGCAGGGTCTTCCTCCACCTCGCGGGCGGCGCCGCGCTGGGCGCCGCCCTGACCGGCACGGCCGACGCCGCGCACTCCGCACCGCAAGCCCCGGCCGCACCACCGGCCACGGAGCCGCCGCTCCCCCCGCTCCCGGACCAACTCGCCGGCGGAGTGGTCACCACGCCCGACGCGCCCTTGCGGCCGCCCCGAACGAACCGCGCCCCCGCGCCCGACCGGGGCAGCGTCCCGGCCACGCTGCCGTTCCTCTTCCACACCGCCGGCTACCGCACCCGATCCGACCTGCCGGAGTCCATGCAGCCGTGGCGCGACCGGCCCACTGCCTGGGCCCACGTCACCCCGGACGGCGACCACACCTACCTCGACGCCTCCGGCGTCCTGAAGTACCGGCCGAGGCGTACCGCCGCCGGCTACGACCAGCCGGTCAGCCAGATCCAGTTCGCGCTGGGCTGCCTCACCAGCCACCGCACCGAAACGGACCCTTCCCGCCGCGCACTCTTCCTCCGGCGGGCGAAGACCCAGGCACAGCGTCTGATCGACACCCGGGTGGAGGCCCGCGGCGCCTGGTACTTCCCGTACCCCTTCGACTTCACGCACCCGTCACACGGCGGCGTTTCCTACCGGGCGCCCTGGTACTCCGGGATGGCCCAGGGCGAGGCGATCAGCCTCTTCATCCAGCTCGCGCAGCTGGACGCGGTCACCGAGCAGGAGCGCGCCCTGTACCGGTCAGCCGCGGACGGCGCGTTCGCCTCGCTGCTCCGCGCCGACGACGCCGCCCCCTGGGTGGTCAACCGCGACGGCGACGGCTACCTGTGGATCCAGGAGTACCCGGGGGCGGAGCCCGGCACGGGCGACTGCACGTACAACGGCATGATCTTCGCGATGTTCGGCCTCTGGGACTACGTCCGTGCGACCGGCAACACGCTGGCGGCCCAGCTGTACGACGGCGCGTGCACGACGGTGGACCACCACTTCCCCGCCCTGCGCAACCGGCGGTGGGCGTCGTACTACTGCCTGACGCACCGGATTCCGACGCCGTCGTACCACCAGCACCACATCAACCTGTTCCGTCAGCTGCACTGGCAGACGGGCAACCCGCGCTTCGCCCACATGAGCGACGTGCTGACGGACGACTTCCCGGCGGGGTTCGTGCGCGCCGGCTCCCGAGCCGTCCTGGCTGCGGGTACGCACACCCTGTACCGCTACGCGACGGACGCGGACGGCGACTTCGTCGCCTCCGAGGGTGACGCCGAGCTGGCCCGGAAAAAGGTGACCTTCACCAGGACCACCCAGGCTCCGGTGAACCGGCGCCGACGCATCCGGGGTCGCGGCGTCGCCTACCGGATCGCCCAGGGAGCGTACGAGGGCTGGTGGGCGGGCGAGGCGTTCCCCCGGGTCTTCCTCGTCGGCGAGCACCTTCCCACCACGTACCGCCCGGCACGGACGCTGACCTTTCCCGCCGACACCCCGGTGACGTGCTACCGGCCCAGCACGGGCCGGAGAGGAGAGAGAACCCGCACCGTGACGTTCGCCAAGCCGTCCTCCGCCCCGTTCGACCGCCGGGCGATCGTCAACGGCAGGCCGATGTGCCGCATCTCGACCGGGGCCCTCACGGGCTACTGGGTGCCCGCGGGGAAGGTCGCCACCGACGGCCGCTGACCGTCCACGAGCGCCCCCACCAGCGGTCTTGGCACTGGCCACGGCCTCGGGTGGCCGATTTCTCCCGAAGTACGCACACGGTTCACGAAATCGTTATGCGGTCGGCGGCGGCCGAGCACGTGCGTCCTGACCATGGCAGGGACACGGCATGAGCCCGGTGCGGCCGGAATGCACCGGGCCTGGTCAGTGCGCGGATTGCCTACCATTACCAGCGGTGTGAGACCGTGACACGCCTGCCGTTGCCCGGACCGAGAAGAAGAGTGCTCAGTGAAAGTCATCAGCATCGTCGGAGCCCGTCCTCAATTGGTGAAGCTCGCCCCCATCGCGGCGGCCTTCGCGGAGACCGAGCACCAGCACGTGATCGTGCACACCGGGCAGCACTACGACGCGGACCTCTCCGACGTCTTCTTCGACGGTCTCGGCATCCCCGACCCTGATGTCCACCTCGGCGTCGGCTCCGGCAGCCACGGCGTACAGACCGGCTCCGTGCTCTCCGCCCTCGACCCGGTCCTCGAGCGCGAGAAGCCCGACTGGGTGCTGGTCTACGGCGACACCAACTCGACCATCGCCGGTGCGCTCTCCGCGGTGAAGATGCATCTGCCGGTGGCGCACCTGGAGGCGGGCCTGCGCTCCTTCAACCGGCGCATGCCGGAAGAGCACAACCGCGTCCTCACCGACCACTGCGCCGACCTGCTGCTGGCCCCGACCGAGGAGGCCATGCGCCACCTCGCCGGCGAGGGTCTCGCCCACCGCGCCGAGTTGGCCGGCGACGTCATGGTCGACATCTGTCTGAAGATCCGGGACGCCGTGCGCGCCGGCGAGCACCCCGCGCCCGTACTGCCCGAGGGAATCGACCCGGCGCAGCCGTTCCTGCTGACGACGCTGCACCGTCCGGACAACACGGACGACCCTGAGCGACTTTCCGCCATCCTGGAGTCGCTGGCCAAGCTGCCGGTCCCGGTGGCACTGCTCGCCCACCCGCGCCTCGTCGCGCGCGCCGAGGCGCACGGCATCAGCCTGGCGCAGGGCAACGTGCACGTCGGCCGCCCGCTGCCGTACGCCGGTCTCATCGCAGCGGTGCTGGCCTCCTCCGGCGTGGTCACCGACTCCGGCGGCCTGCAGAAGGAGGCGTTCCTGCTGGAGCGCATCTGCACCACGGTGCGCCCGGAGACCGAGTGGGTGGAAACCGTCGACACCGGCTGGAACGTCCTCGTTCCCGACCCGCACGCCCTCTCCCCCGAGGAGTGGGCCGCGACGGTGACCCGCGCCGTGCCGACCGCCGACCCCGGCACCCCGTACGGCGACGGCCGTGCGGCGAAGAACGTTGTCCGGATCATGGAAGAGTGGAAGGGGGGCAGCCGGCACGCGTGACGGAGCATCGCGCCCCCCTGCCGCAGGCCGTGAGCTACGCGGCACGTGGGGGTCCGAATCCGTACATGTCACCGTGCTAGCGTCACCGGTTATGTCAGCGTCTCCCAGGTCCGGGCTGCCCGCGGAAGGCAAGCGGCCTCACGTGATCTACCTCGCCATCGGATTTCCGCCGGCCGCCAAGAGCTCGGCGTACCGCATGCGCGAGACAGCGAACCAGTTCATCAACGTGGGCTGGGACGTCACCGTCGTCACCATTGCGCAGGAGTCCTGGGAACGGGACTCCGGCATCGACCTCACCCTGCTGGACCAGGTCGACCCCAAGGTCAGGATCGTCGAGCTGCCACTGGCGCGCGAGGACCTGGAGACGGACATCCGCCTCTTCGACGAGGCGCGCGCGCTCAACCCCAACGGCTGGGTCGCCAAGCTCCGCCGCCGCCAGATGAAGCCCTTCCCGGAGCCCAACTTCGGTGAGTGGCGCGCCGATCTGGAGCAGGCCGTGCTCCGGATCCACGACGAGCACCCGGCGGACCTGCTGCTCGCCAGCTGCGTCCCCTACGTCAACCTCGCCGCGGCGTGGAAGCTGTGGGAGGAGCAGAAGGTTCCGTACGCCGTCGACTTCCGCGACGGCTGGTCCATCGACGTCATCGAGGGCGTCGAGGCGTTCGGGCCCGACTCCGAGGAAGGCCGCTGGGAGCGCAGGATCCTCGACCACGCGGCCTCGCTCTGGGTGGTCAACGACCCGATCGCCGACCACTACCGCAAGCGCTACCCGGACTTCGCGGAGCGCGTGCACGTGGTGCGCAACGGCTACGACGCCGACAGCTCACCGGGCCGCGCCCACAGCCCGGACCCTGAGTCCGGGCTGGTCTTCGGCTATCTCGGTACGGTCAACTTCACCCCCCAGCACCTGGAGACGGTGCTGAACGCCTGGAAGGCGGCACGGGCGAAGGAACCGCTGCTCGCCAACGCCCGCTTCGAGGTGCGCGGCCACATCGGCAACGGCGCGGGGCGCGAGGCAAACCGGCACACCGAGATCCTCAAGCAGGCCGAGGCCGACGGCGTCCACTTCGGCGGCCCCGCCGCCAAAGCCGAGGTCGCGCAGATCTACGCCAGCTGGGACGCCATGGTGCTGATCCTGATCGGCGGCCGCTACGTCACCTCCGGCAAGGTGTACGAGTACATGGCCACCGGCCTCCCCATCGTCTCCGCGCACGTGGTCGAGCACGACGCGTCGAACGTGCTGCAGGGCCACCCGCTGTGGACCGGCGCCGTCGGCATCGACGAGGAACGTCTCACCGAGTCCTTCGTCAAGGCCGCGCACATGGCGGTGGAAACCAGTGACGAGGTCCACGCCGAAGCCATGGCGCACGCCGACCAGTTCACCCGCGAGGCGCTGATGACCGTCGCCGTGAAGAACCTCGTCGCAGGTCTCACGACGGAGCACACCGCGCAGGAGTCCGAGCCCGGCGACACGGCAGCGGGCTCCGGGGACGAGGCCCCCCTCGCCGAGAAGTCGATCGTCGCCGGAGGACCCACCCCGTGACCGAAGTCCTGTTCGTCGCCGCTGCAAAGCCGCAGTTCGGCGTGCTCGCCGACTCGGTGCGCAAGTTCAACGCCCAGGGCGCCCGGGTGCACCTGGCCGGCACATTCCACCTGGAGTCCTCCGCCGAGGAGCTCGCCAAGCTGGAGCTGGCCGGACTGCACCAGCTGCCGCGCAGCGTGGCGCACCGCAGCCAGGCGCTGCGCCGCAAGGCCCGCACCTCTCCGCTCGGCATGCGGGTGTGGATGCAGTCCAAGCGCGACGCGTGGCTGCGCTCACGTGCCCGCAAGGCCGACGTCCTGGTCGCCCTCGACCCGGGCGCCGTCTACACCGTGTGGCGGCTGGCCCAGTACAACCGCAACGCCGAGGCCATGTTCGGTCTCGCACCCGCGTTGAAGGCCGTGGAGGGCCTGGTGGCCCAGGGCGGCAGCGTCACCCGCCGCTCGGTCCTGCCCTCGCTGGACGCGGTCGCCCGCGACATGCGCCGTTCCGTCGACGGACTGCCCGCCGCCGTGATGCGCACCGCGACCGCGCGACCCGTGATGCGCTCCACCGTCGGTGCACGACTGTGGCGCAGCGCGGTCACCGCCCCCGGAGTGCCGACCCGGGTGCGCGCCGCGACCTCCCGCTACGTCGCCGAAGGCATGCAGTGGGCCGGTCGCACCAGTGGTGCCGCCATAGCACTCACCGCAGCCGCGTCGAGGATCCCGGACCTCGGGCTCAGGGCACAGCTGATGGACGAGGCCGTGATGAAGGAGATCACGAAGGGCATCAGCCCGCGTGAACTCGGCAAGGCCGTCGCCGCCCAGCTCGCCTACGCGGACGCGGAGTTCACCGCGGGCCGGACCGGCAAGGCCGCCACCGCCCTGGACCGTGCACTGTTCCTGGACTTCCACCGGGTGCTGCACATCGACCAGCTGTCCTCTCCGCTGGCGAAGGACGCGGAGGGCTTCGTCAAGCCGCTGTACCGCTCGAAGGCGATGCAGGCACTGTGCCGTGCGCAGGGCCGCAAGGTCCCGGCGGCACCCGCGCCCAAGGACCGTCCGCTGCGGCTGCTGGTGGCGACGAGCGCCAACGACAACTTCCTCCACCACATCCTGGAGCACTTCGGCGAGCACCCCGGTGTCGAGCTGCGGTACCTGGACCTGGCCGCGTCCAAGCACCTGAAGCGGATCTCCTGGGCGGGCCGGCGCATGCTGGAGGACCGCCTCTCGGGCGGCACCAGCGACTACCAGGAGGAGGTGGAGCGCCTGATGCGCCCCTACCTCGACTGGGCCGACACGGTGTTCCTCGACTGGTCGGTGGGTCCGGCCGGCATGCTCACCACCATCGACCCGGGAGACACCCGGATCGTTGTCCGGCTGCACAGCTACGAGGCTTTCACGCGCTGGCCGCACATGACGGACTTCTCGCGGATCGACGACCTGGTCTTCGTCGCCCCGCACGTGAAGGACCTGGCGGCCTCCCTCGTCCCGCAGCTGCGGGGGGAGCACGCACCGCGCTTCCACGTCCTCGACAACGCGATGGACCTGTCGGGCTTCGCCCGTCCGAAGCCGGCCGAGGCCCGCTTCAACCTGGGCCTGATCGGCATCAGCCAGGTCGCCAAGGACCCCAAGTGGGCCGTGGACGTCCTGGAACGGGTGCGCAGGCACGACGAGCGTTACCGGCTCATCCTGGTCGGCGGCGACATGGACCCGAAGACCAGCCGGGCGACCCGCGAGTACCGGCGCGACTTCGAGAAGGACCTGGCACCGCTGGAGGAGTCCGGCGCCGTGGTCCGACTCGGTCCGACGGACGACGTCCCCGGGAAGCTCGAGGAGATCGGCACCATCATCAGCTCCTCGGTCCGCGAGGGCTGTCACGTGGGCCTGATGGAGGGCGCGGCGAGCGCCGCCGTCCCGGTCGTCCGCGACTGGCCGTTCTACGCGGGCAAGGCGAACAGCGCCCGCACCCTCTACCCGGAGGGCTGGGTCGTCGGCTCCCCCGAGGAGGCGGCGAAGCGGATCCTGGAAACCACCGCCACCGAGGAGGCGTGGCGGGAGGCGGGCAAGCTCGCGGCCGACCACGCGCTGACGGTGTGGGATTGGCCCGTGGTGCAGAAGCACTTCGAGAAGCTGTTCCTCGACGAGCAGTAGAGCGTGAACGGAGAGGGCTCCCGGGACACACGTTCCCGGGAGCCCTCTCCGTTCGCCTCGTGGTTCTCCCTCGGCCTGTGGCGGGTCCGAGGACCTACGGGTGGCGCAGCTGCCAGCCCGCCCACGCGGACTCGACCATCGCGCGCACTCCGTGCCGGGCGCTCCAGCCCAGCTCGTCGCGGATCCGGTCGGCGGAAGCCACGACACGGGCCGGGTCGCCGGGGCGTCGCCCGGTGACCTCGGGCTCGTGGGCGAGGCCGGTGACGCGCTGGATGATCCCGACCATGTCCGCGACGGAAACTCCCTCGCCGCGGCCGATGTTGAGGATCAGGTTCGCGCCGGGGTCGGCTGCGAGCCGCCGGGCGGCCGCGACGTGCGCCGAGGCGATGTCCTCGACGTGGATGTAGTCGCGGATGCAGGTGCCGTCGGGGGTCGGGTAGTCGTCACCGAAGATCCTGGGTGCCTCACCGGCGGTGAGGCGTTCGAAGACCATCGGGACGAGGTTGAAGACGCCGTCGTCACCGAGCTCGGGCGTGACCGCGCCGGCCACGTTGAAGTAGCGCAAGGAAGCCGTCGCCATCGGGTGGACCGAGCCGACCGCCGTGACGAGCCACTCGCCCGCCAGCTTGGTCTCGCCGTACGGGTTGATCGGCGCGCACGGCGTCTCCTCCGTGACGAGGTCGACGTCCGGCATGCCGTACACGGCCGCGGAGGAGGAGAACAGGAAACGGCCCACCCCGGCTGCGACCGCGGCGTCGAGCAGGGCCCGTAGGCCCTCGACGTTCTCCCGGTAGTAGTACAGCGGCTTCTCGACGGACTCCGCCACCTGCTTCTTGCCCGCGATGTGGACGATTCCGGAGACGGCGTGGTCGCGCAGGACGCGGTCCACCACGTCGCGGTCGAGCACCGAGCCGACCTCCAGCGGAACGCCGGCCGGGAGCCGCTCGGCCCGCCCGGTGCTCAGGTCGTCGAGGACGACGACGCGCTCACCTCCGTCGGCCATTGCCTTCACCACGTGCGAGCCGATGAAGCCGGCGCCGCCAGTAATCAACCAGGTCATGGGGAAACCTTCTTGCGAGCGGGCCCCGCCCCGCAGGTGCACGGGGCAGGGCCTCGGAGTTCGTCGCGTACGGGAAGTCCGTCCGTCAGCCGCCGATGACGACGCGGCGGACGCCCTCCCAGCGGGCCGGGTCCGTGGTGCGGCGGCCGTCGACCAGGACGGTGACGTCCGGCAGGTCGGAGGCAGCCAGCTCACGGTACTCGGCGTGGTCGGCCTGGAGGATCGCCGCGGTGACCTTCTCGCCCTGGTGGGGGGTGAGACCGTGGGCGACCAGCTCGTCGGCGGTGTACATCGGGTCGGAGACGAAGGGCACCGCGCCGCGCGCCCTGAGGGCCTCGACGGTACCGAAGACGCCGGAGAAGGCCGTCTCCTTGACACCTCCGCGGTAGGCGGCACCCAGGACCAGCACGTTGACGCCCGTCAGATCGCCGTAGGCAGCGGCGAGCAGGTCGACGGCGTACTCGGGCATGGCGGCGTTGGCCTCGCGCGCGGCCCGCACGACGGTCGCCTCAGGGTCGTTCCACAGGTACATCCGCGGGTAGATCGGGATGCAGTGGCCGCCGACGGCGATGCCCGGCTGGTGGATGTGGCTGTACGGCTGCGAGTTGCAGGCCTCGATGACCTTCTTGACGTCGATGTCGTTCTTGTCGGCGAACCGGGCGAACTGGTTGGCCAAACCGATGTTGACGTCGCGGTACGTGGTCTCGGCGAGCTTGGCGAGCTCGGAGGCCTCGGCGGTGCCCAGGTCCCACACGCCGTTCGGCTGCGGCAGGTCGGCGCGCTCATCGAAGTCCAGGACCTGCTCGTAGAACTCCACGCCGTGCCGGGTGGATGCCTCGTCGATGCCGCCGACCAGCTTCGGGTAGCGGCGCAGGTCGGCGAAGACCCGGCCGGTGAGCACGCGCTCCGGGGAGAAGACCAGGTGGAAGTCCTTGCCCGGGGTGAGGCCGGAGCCCTCCTGGAGCATCGGCGCCCAGCGGGTACGGGTGGTGCCGACCGGCAGGGTGGTCTCGTAGGAGACGAGGGTTCCGGGCTTGAGGCCCTTGGCGATCGCCTTGGTGGCGGCGTCCATCCAGCCGAAGTCCGGGGTGCCCTCGGCGTCCACGAACAGCGGGACGACGACCACGACGGCCTCGGACCGGGCGACGGCCGCAGCGGTGTCGGTGGTGGCGGACAGCAGCCCGCCGTCGACGGCCTGCTTCAGCTTGACGTCCAGGTCGTGCTCGCCGGGGAAGGGCTCGGTGCCGGCGTTGACCAGCTCGACGACCTTCTCGTTGACGTCGGCGCCGATGACCTTGTGGCCCTTGGCGGCGAACTGCACGGCGAGCGGAAGCCCGATCTTGCCGAGCGCGACTACACAGATATTCATCGGGTCAGTTTCCTCTTCACACGGGACATCAAGTGGCGCAGCCGGCTGCCCACGCCGGACGACGAGGACTCCCAGAGCGGAGCCGTGGTGATCACCAGCCGTCCCTTGGCGTTCGCGTTGGCGGAGATGCGGTACGGGACCTTCTCGCACCATCGCCGGGCCAGGGGCAGCGGCAGGCCCAAGGTCTTCACCGGGACCTCGTAGGTCGAGCCTGCCACGTCCAGATAGGCGCGGACACCCAGCTTGGCCTTGACGGGCTTGACCGGCATGCGGGCCGTGAGCACCGTCCCCGTGCCGTCGTCGGTGGGGGTGCGGCTCAGTTCCCCCGCCGGGGCGGGGAGTTCGGTGCCGACCGGCAACCGGCGGGCACCCGGCTTGTCGGCACTCTTCGGCATGGCCTTGGTGGCCAGGCGCAGCACGGCCGAGTCCGTCTCGCCGCTGACGGGCACGCGGACCGCGAGGGCCAGTGTCAGGTCCTGACCGAGCTGCTCCCACTCGGCGGACACGAGGCCGGTTCCGTCGGCGAGCTGCTTGGGAACGGCTTCCCCGATGACCTCGTAGAGCCGGTCGGGCAGACCCAGGGCCGGGTCGCGGAAGCCGGGGTATCGCAGGTACGCCCGACCGTCCTCCAGCAGCATCGGCGGGGCTCCTGCGGCGGCCTCCTCACTGATGGCGCGGACGAGCTCCGGGACGGCACCGCGCTGGGCCAGCGCGATCCGCACCCGCCGCTTGACGTCCATCGAATCGCGCAGCGCTTCGGTGAAGTAGTCGTCGGCGAGGGCGGCGATACCGGCGCACACCTCTTCCCGCGTGGTGCGGTCGAGGGCCGGGAAATCGTCCTGGATCAGCTTGGCGAGCTCCCAGGTGAAGTGGCGCTTGAACACCGCGTCACGCTGGGGCCCCGCCTCGATGAGACCGGCCGTGAATCGCATGATCTCGGCAGTGCAGCGCAACCGCGCCAAGTGGTTGGCCCGGTAGGTGATGTTGCTCGCGTCGCCGCGCTTCACCGCGTAGTAGTACGTGTAGTCGGCGAGGACCGAGATCTTCTTCGCCCGTACGCACGCCTCGATGGTGAACGGCTGGTCGCTGCCCACCGGAAGGTCCTCGGGGAAGCGCAGCTTGTACTGCTCGACCAACTCGCGCCGGAACAGCTTGGTGTTGGCCAGCGTGAACGGCAGAGCCGACTCGTACAAGCTGACGTCCGGGTCGCTCTTCTTGTAGAGCGCCTGATGGACGTAGCGGCCGTTCGTACCGACCATCTTGCCGACGACGACGTCGGAGCCGTGCTCGTCTGCGCAGGCCACCATCCGCTCCAGCGCGTCCGCGCCGAGGTAGTCGTCGGAGCCGATGAAGTACACGTAACGGCCGGTGGCCACCTCCAGGGCCCGGTTGCTGGGGGCTGCCGGGCCACCGGAGTTGGCCTGGTGGATCACCTTCACGGTGCCGGGGTACCGCTCGGCGTAGCGGTCGAGTTCCCGGCCGCTGTCGTCGGTCGAACCGTCGTCGACGGCCACGATCTCCAGCCGGTCCAGCCCGATGCTCTGCCCCACCAGCGAGTTCAGGCACTCCGTGAGGTACGGCATCGTGTTGTAGACGGCGACGACGACACTGACGTCGGGGGTGGTCAACTGGCCACGTCCTCCGGGGTCAGCTGCACGGTGGCGCCGCTCCTGGCGGAGTCGATCACGGCCGCGGCGACCTCGACGGTCCGCAGGCCCTGTCGCAGCGTGCAGATGTCCTGGGACTTGCCGCGCATCGCGTCACGGAAGAGCTCGTGCTCGACGAGGAGCGGCTCACGCTTGGGGATGGCATAGCGGATCATGTCGCCCTCGGCGACGCCGCGGAACGCCCGCAGGGCCTCCCACTCGGTCGCCACGGCGGCGTTCGAGTAGAACGTCAGGTCGGCGGTGAGGGTGTCCGCGATGAAGCAGCCGCGCTCACCGGTGACCGACGTGAAGCGCTCCTTGAGCGGGCTCAGCCAGTTGACGAGGTGGCTGACCATCGTGCCGTCGGAGAGCTTGCCGACGGCGGAGACCATGTCCTCGTGCGGGCGGCCGGACTTGGAGACCGTGTGCGCCGCGATCGACGTGTACTGCTGGCCGGTGACCCAGGCCGTCAGGTCGATGTCGTGGGTGGCGAGGTCCTTGACCACGCCCACGTCGGCGATGCGGTGCGGGAAGGGGCCCTGACGGCGGGTGACGACTTGGTAGACGTCGCCGAGTTCGCCGGCCTCCAGACGGGTGCGCAGCGACCGCAGCGCCGGGTTGCAGCGCTCGATGTGTCCGACGCCGGCCACCAGGCCGCGTGACTCGAAGGCGTCCACGAGTCGGCGTGCGCCCTCGACGGTGTCGGCGACGGGCTTCTCGATGAGGGCTCCGATGCCGGCCTCGGCCAGCTTCAGGCCGACTTCCTCGTGCAGCGCGGTCGGACAGGCCACCACGGCGTAGTCGATGCCGAGCGCGATCAGCTCCTCGACCGTCGACAGCACGGGGGCACCCTGTGCCCAACCGTTCTTGTCGCCCATCGGATCGACGACGCCGACGAGCCGGACGTCCTCCAGCCCGGCCAGCACGCGGGCGTGGTGGCGCCCCATGGAGCCCAGGCCGACCAGCCCGGCCCGCAGTCCAGCAGCAGTCACAGGTTCTCTCCCAGCGCGTTCACGGCGGTGACGATGCGCTCAAGGTCGCCCTCGGTGAGCGAGGGGTGGACGGGGAGCGAGACGACCTCGGCGGCCGCACGCTCGGTCTCGGGCAGGTCCCAGGTGCGACCGGCCTTCTGGTCCGGCTCCCAGTAGGGCTTCAGCCGGTGGATGGGGGTCGGGTAGTAGACGGCGTTGCCGACGCCCGCCTCGGTGAGCTTCGCCATGGCGGCGTCGCGGTCGCCCCGGATGCGCACCGTGTACTGGTGGTAGATGTGGCGCGCGCCCTCGGCGACGACCGGGGTGACGACACCGGCCGCGGAGATGTGCTCGGTCAGGTACGCGGCGTTGGCGATGCGCTGCTCTGTCCAGCCGGGGAGCTTGCCGAGCTGGACGCGGCCGACGGCGGCGGCGACGTCGGTCATGCGCATGTTGGCACCGACGATCTCGTTGGCGTACCGCTGCTCCATGCCCTGGTTGCGCAGCAGCCGGAGGGTACGCGCGACTTCGGCGTCGGCCGTGGAGATCATGCCGCCCTCGAGGCTGTGCATGTTCTTCGTCGGGTAGAAGCTGAACGTACCGCCGGAGCCGAAGGCGCCGACCGGAGTACCGTTCAGCGCGGCGGCGTGCGCCTGGCAGGCGTCCTCCACGACGGCGAGCTTGTGCTTCCCGGCGATGGCCATGATCTTGTCCATCGCGGCGGGGTGGCCGTACAGGTGGACCGGCATGATCGCGGCGGTACGGGGGGTGACCGCGGCCTCAACGGCTGCCGGGTCGATGCAGAAGGTGTCGGCCTCGACGTCGACGAAGACGACGTCGGCACCGACGAGGCGGACCGCGTTGGCCGAAGCGGCGAACGAGAAGGAGGGAACGATCACCTCGTCACCCGGACCGATGCCGAGAGCCATCAGAAGGAGGTGCAGCGCGGAGGTACCGGAGTTGACGGCCACACAGTGGCGGCCTTCCACCAGCTCCGAGAAGCCCTCCTCGAAGGCAGCCACCTCCGGGCCCTGCACGACCCGACCACTGCGCAGTACGCGCACGGCTGCTTCGATCTCTTCTTCACCGATGACCGGGCGGGCAGCGGGGATGGGCTGCTCGTTGCTGCTCGGCATGGACGTCCTCCTTGAACACCGCGAGAGCTCTATGTGGCAGAGGTCCGGGGTTGCGGGGCGTCTGTGGGCCGCGCGAACCCCTCCGGCGTGATGCCGACGCCCTACCGAGGAATGCTGGGACCGGTCTGTCCCTTGAACCGGGCCGATCACCGACCGTAGTCTCCGGGCGGGGCCCCGGCACGGCAGCGACCGCCGTCACATTATCAGGGATTTCCTAGCCAATTCCTGGGCCCTTTACGGCTCCAGGCATCGATTGCGAAACGAATGGCGCGTCCCGCCCCTCCGTCATGAGAGGCGGGACACAAAGACTTCAACCACCGGTCGTCGAGCGTTCAGCTCTCGGTCGTCGACGCCGCGGCGGTCTTCTTCGCCGCCGCCTTGGTCGCCTTCTTGGCGGTGGTCTTCTTCGCCGCCGTCTTCTTGGCCGCCGTCTTCTTCGTGGCGGCCTTCTTCGCCGTGGCCTTCTTGGCCGTCTTGCGGGCCGCCTTCTTGGCCGGGGCGTCCACCGCCGTCTCCTCGGCGACGGCGTCCGCACCGGTCCCGGACTCCGCCGCGGGCGCCGTGGCGACCACGACGACCGCCGCTTCCTCCGTGCCGGACGGCGAGCCCGCGGGGGCGGTGACCTTGCGGGTCACCCGGCGGCGGGCGCGCGGCGGTGCGGCGACCTCCTCCGTGGCGGGCGGCGCGACCGGGGCCTCGGCGGCGGGACCCTCCGGGGCCGGGCCTTCCGGAGCCTCGGCGGGGGTCACGATCTCGGCAGCCTCCGCCACCTTGGGCGACCCGGCCGGGGCCGTCGCCTTGCGGGTGGCCCGGCGACGGGTGCGGC
This sequence comes from Streptomyces sp. NPDC059169, assembly GCF_042755225.1. Classification (NCBI taxonomy): domain Bacteria; kingdom Bacillati; phylum Actinomycetota; class Actinomycetes; order Kitasatosporales; family Streptomycetaceae; genus Streptomyces; species Streptomyces sp. NPDC059169. The sequence goes on from NZ_JBHZCF010000009.1 coordinate 320,769, forward strand.
CCGCGGGCGCCTCGGCGGCCGGGGCTTCCGGCTGTTCGGAGAGCGTCTCGGGAGCGGCAGCCGCCTCCGGGGCGGGAGCCTCCTGCACCGTCTCGGCTTCGACGGGCGCGGCCTGCTTCGGCGCACCCGCCGGAGCGGTCGCCTTGCGGGTCGCGCGACGGCGCCCGCGGCGGCCCACGGCGGCCTCGGCCTCGGCAACGCTGCTGTACAGCTCCTCGTCCGGCGCGAAGGCGGGCTCGGGAAGAGCGGCCGGAGCGGCCGCCTCGGCAGCCACCTCGGCCTCGGTCTCCGCCTCGGTCGGCGGAGCCTCGGCGCCCTGGGCCTCGACGACGACCTCGTGCTCGTGCGCCTGGCCGTCTCCGCGACCGCGCTTCTTGCCGCGCTTGCCGCCACCGCCGCCACCGGCCGTGCTCGGCTGCTCCATGTGCACGATCACACCGCGACCGTTGCAGTGGACGCAGGTCTCCGAGAACGACTCCAGCAGACCCTGGCCGACCCGCTTGCGGGTCATCTGCACCAGACCCAGCGAGGTGACCTCGGCGACCTGGTGCTTCGTACGGTCCCGGCCCAGGCACTCCAGCAGCCGCCGCAGTACCAGGTCCCGGTTCGACTCGAGCACCATGTCGATGAAGTCGATCACGACGATGCCGCCCAGGTCGCGCAGCCGCAGCTGGCGCACGATCTCCTCGGCCGCCTCCAGGTTGTTCCTGGTGACGGTCTCTTCGAGGTTGCCGCCCTGGCCGGTGAACTTTCCGGTGTTGACGTCGACCACGACCATGGCCTCGGTCTTGTCGATCACCAGCGAACCACCGGAGGGCAGCCACACCTTGCGGTCCAGCGCCTTCATCAACTGCTCGTCGATCCGGTAGGTCGCGAAGACGTCGGTCTCGGAGGTCCAGCGGTTCAGCCGGTCCGCCAGATCCGGCGCGACGTGCGACACGTAACCGTGGATGGTCTCCCACGCCTCGTCACCACTCACGATGACCTTCGAGAAGTCCTCGTTGAAGATGTCGCGCACGACGCGGACGGTCATGTCCGGCTCGCCGTAGAGGAGGGTCGGGGCGTTGCCGCTCTTCGCCTTCTTCCGGATGTCCTCCCACTGCGCCTGCAGTCGCTCGACGTCACGGCGCAGCTCGTCCTCGCTGGCACCCTCGGCGGCCGTGCGGACGATCACGCCCGCGTCCTCGGGAACGATCTTCTTGAGGATGGTCTTCAGCCGGGCCCGTTCGGTGTCGGGCAGCTTGCGGCTGATGCCGGTCATCGAGCCCTCGGGCACGTACACCAGGTATCGACCGGGCAGCGATACCTGGCTGGTGAGCCGGGCGCCCTTGTGGCCGATCGGGTCCTTCGTCACCTGGACGAGCACGGACTGCCCGGACTTCAGCGCGGTCTCGATGCGGCGCGGACCGTTGGCGAGCCCGAGCGCCTCGAAGTTGACCTCACCGGCGTACAGGACGGCGTTGCGCCCCTTGCCGATGTCGACGAACGCGGCCTCCATGGACGGCAGGACGTTCTGCACCTTGCCCAGGTAGACGTTGCCGACGTAGGAGGTCGACTGCTCCTTGTTGACGTAGTGCTCGACGAGCACGTTGTCCTCGAGGACACCGATCTGCGTACGGTCGCCGTTCTGCCGGACGACCATCACCCGCTCGACGGCCTCCCGGCGGGCCAGGAACTCCGCCTCGGTGATGATCGGCACCCGGCGGCGACCCTGCTCACGCCCCTCGCGGCGGCGCTGCTTCTTCGCCTCCAGACGGGTCGAACCCTTGATCGACTGGACCTCGTCGCTCGGCTCCGTCTCCTTGGCCCGCCGTTCCCTGGGCTCACGGACCTTGACGACGGTGCGCTCTGGCTCGTCCTCACCCGCGACGTCGGCGGCGTCGCCACTGCGACGACGGCGGCGACGACGCCGACGGCTGCTGCTGGTGCCCGCTGCGGACGGCGTGCCGGCCTCGGCCTGCTCTTCGTCCTCGTCCTCGTCCTCGTCCTCGTCTGCCTGCTCCGGCTCCTCGGACACGCCGCCCTCGGACTCGGCGTCCTCAGCGGACTCCTCTGCCTCGGCGGCCTCACCACGGCGCCTGCGACGCCCACCGCGGCGACGACGGCGCGACGGACGGTCCTCGGACTCCTCGCCCTCTGCCTCGGTGTCAGCCTCCTCGGTCTCGACGGCCTCGGCGGCCTGGGTCTCCTCCGCCGGCTCCGCCGACTCCACGACCTCCGCGGGCTCACCACGACGGCGACGCCGACGCCGCGACACGCCCTCGGCGGCCACGGCGGGCTCGGCCGTCTCCTCCTCCTCGGCTGCTTCTGCGGCCTCAGCGGCGGCCGCCGCAGCGGCAGTCTCCGGCGTCTGGAACATCGGCTCGGCGAAGACCGGCGCCTGGAAGACGGCCACCGCAGGCCGCACCGCGCGGCGTGCTCCGGCGGGCTCCTCGGCCCGCTCCGGCTCGGCGGTGAACTCGGGAGCTCCGGACCGGCTCCGCTTGCGGCCGCGCGATGCCGCACGCCCGGCAGCCTCCACCTCCGCCTCCTCGGCGGAGATCTGCGAGACGGCCTCGGCGGGCAGGCCCTCGCCCGCGGCGGACTCGTCCGCGGGTCCGCCCTGCGCCGCCCCGGCGGACGCGGTCACCCGGCGCGTGGCACGCCGACGGGTACGAGCGCGGGGCGCCTCCTCCGCCGGCTCCTCGGCCGCCGCGACGGGCTCCGCCGGCTCGCCGGCCTCGGTTCCCTGCTGCTCGGCGGTGGTGGCTGCACGGGTCGCACGGCGGCGGGCGCGGGCGCGCGGCGCCTCCTCGACGACCTCTGCGGACTCGACGGCCTGGTCAGCATCCACGGCGGGCTCTTCGGCCGGCGCGACCTCGGCCTGTTCGGGCGCGGACGCCTGACGCGTCGCACGGCGACGGGCGCGCCGCACCGGCGCGGCAGCCTCGTCCGACGATCCCCCTGCTACCGGCTCGCTCATGGCACCACCCTCAATGTCCTCCGCCGCGTCGGGAGCCGGCGTCTCGACGGCGTCCGCGGCATCAGCCGCCTCCGCCGCAGCGGGCGCACCGGCGGGCGCGGTCGCCTTGCGCGTCGCACGCCGACGCGGACGCGGCGCGGGTGTCTCTGCTTCAGCGGGGACCGCGGCAGCCTCGGCCGCGGGCTCGTCCTGGGCGACGGTCCCGGCAGCCGGGGCGCCGGCGGCCGCGGTCGCCTTGCGCGTGGCACGCCGACGCGGACGCGGCGTCTCGGCCTCGGCCACCACGGCGGCAGCAACCGGCTCGGCGGGCGCCTCGGCCACCACGACCTCCGCGGTCCCGGCAGCCGGCGCACCGGCGGCCGCGGTCGCCTTGCGCGTCGCACGCCGACGCGGACGCGGCGTCTCGGCCTCGGCCACCACGGCGGCAGCAACCGGCTCGTCCGCCGGTATGGCGGCGGCAACCGACTCGGTCACGTCGGTGACCGTCTCCACCCCGGCCGGCGGTCCCGCGGGGCGGGAAGCGGCACGGCGACGACGCCGCGGCGGCAGCGTGTCGCTCGGTGTGGAGTTCTGGTTCTCCTCGTTGTCCCCGGTCGTACCGGGGTCGTTCTGCTCGAGCATGCGGGCGGTTCTCCCGTCACGCTCCCGGGCGCCGAGCCTCGTTCCGGTCCGGTGGCCGTCCCCGCGTGATGAGCGCGGGGCCTCCGTCCGGGGCGCGGGCGCCGCACGGGAGCTGTATGTCTGGCTCGCCGGTTCCGTACGCGATGTACGCACGGCCTGGCGAAAGTCTCCTGGTCCTTGCGCTGCCCGACCCAGGTGGCTCCCGAGTGCGAGGGCGGCGCTACGACGGCGCTCTTACGCGGGACCGGTGCCTGCGGACGCCGTCGCGGCGGCGGATCCGGCGACCCCCGAGCGATCGGCTGGGGCGGCCGTGACTGCCTCGCGGTCGGGCGCGAGCGGGTCGGTCACCGTGCCGGACTCCTCGTCGAAGAGCCCCTGCGCCAGCCTGGTCACCGCAGCGGGGACCGGCGGCGCCAGGTCGGCCACAGCTCGGAGACCGGACAGGACGTCGTCGGGTCGCACGGCAGGTGTCACGTGCCGAACAACCAGCCGCAGTATCGCACAGGGCTCGTCCCCCGGCCTATCAGGCTGTGGACAACTCGCCTGCAGGTCGGCGACGGCTTCGCGGGCATCGAACGTCCGCATTCCGTTCTTCGTCTTGCGCTGGACCTCCACGTTCTCCGCCGCAACGAAGGCGGCGACGGCCTTCTCGGCCTCCTCGACGGCGACACCGTCGAGCCGGAGCTCCCACACGGACGCCGTCAACCGGTCCGCAAACCCGGAGGTACGGACCTCGACCGCGTCGGTGATGTCGAGCCCGGCCGGCAGGGACGCGTCGAGAAGCTCGCGCAGCGTCCCGGGGTCGCGGAACTCGGTGAGCGCGATCTCCAGGTACTCGGCCTCGGAGCCCGTGCCGGTGGGCGCAGCGTTGGCGTAGCTGACCTTGGGGTGCGGGGTGAAACCCGCCGAGTACGCCATGGGAACCTCGGCGCGCCGCAGCGCACGCTCGAACGCCCGCTGGAAGTCGCGATGACTGGTGAACCGGAGGCGGCCGCGCTTGGTGTAGCGCAGTCGGATGCGCTGCACCGCGGGTGCGGGCGGCGGGCCTTCGGGCTGTCGCTTGCCCAGTGGTTCTTCTCCTCGGTGTGGGGCGGGCGCGGTCGCGCTCCGCCCTCGTGGTCTGCGGTGGCCCCGGGGGCACCCGCCCGGCTCACCCCTGCTGCTGCAGGGAGATCTCGGCTCCGGGCGCCACCTCGGGGACGGTCTGTGTGTGGTGCGTACCCCCCAGATTACGCGCCCGGGCGGATGGCGGTCCCCGGGCACGGAGCCGCGGGGGCCGCGAGGAGCCTCCCGACGGGGACGAGCACGTGCCGACGCGGGGCGGTCCACGGCCACACCAGCACCAGCCGCGACACCCCCCACCCCGCACGTCCCGACGGCACTGCCACACGGCCGCGCACTCACGTCGGCCCCCGGCCGGGGGACGTGAGGCGGTCGTGGAGCACCGCGGAGACGACCTGGACCACGACCTACCGCCATGCCCCGACCCACTGCCGGTAGAGGACGGCGCGCTCCGGCCACCACACGGCCGTCCCGTTGGCCCGGCCCGCTGGTGCGAGGACGCGCCGGGACCACGGTCCGCACCGGGTTCCCAGTGGCCGCGGTCAGGCACCCCTCCGGGTCCGGACCCTCTGCGCGCTGCTGCAACTCCATACCCACGGGGACGCGACGGCCCGGCGCCCGGGTTTCCCCCGGGGCCGGGCCGTCGCACGAGCGTTACACGCCGCTGACCGTCACTTCACGACGGTCAGCGGGAGCAGCTTCTTGCCGGTCGGACCGATCTGGATAGCCGTGTCCATCTGCGGACAGACGCCGCAGTCGAAGCACGGCGTCCAGCGGCAGTCCTCGACCTCGGTCTCATCGAGGGCGTCCTGCCAGTCCTCCCAGAGCCAGTCCTTGTCGAGACCGGAGTCCAGGTGATCCCAGGGCAGGACCTCCTCGTAGGTGCGTTCACGGGTCGTGTACCAGTCGACGTCGACCCCGAACTCCGGCAGGGTCTTCTCCGCACAGGCCATCCAGCGGTCGTAGGAGAAGTGCTCGCGCCAGCCGTCGAAGCGACCGCCGTCCTCGTAGACGGCGCGGATGACGGAGCCGATGCGGCGGTCTCCGCGGGACAGCAGTCCCTCGACGATGCCCGGCTTGCCGTCGTGGTAGCGGAAGCCGATCGAGCGGCCGTACTTCTTGTCGCCGCGGATCTTGTCGCGCAGCTTCTCCAGACGGGCATCGGTCTCCTCGGCGGAGAGCTGCGGCGCCCACTGGAACGGGGTGTGCGGCTTGGGGACGAATCCGCCGATCGAGACTGTGCAGCGGATGTCGTTCGAGCCGGAGACCTCGCGGCCCTTCCGGATGACGTGCGTCGCCATGTCGGCGATCTGCAGGACGTCGTCGTCGGTCTCCGTGGGCAGGCCGCACATGAAGTACAGCTTCACCTGGCGCCAACCGTTGCCGTATGCCGTGGCGACGGTGCGGATCAGGTCCTCCTCCGAGACCATCTTGTTGATGACCTTGCGCATGCGCTCGGAGCCGCCCTCGGGGGCGAACGTGAGGCCCGAGCGACGGCCGTTGCGGGTCAGCTCGTTCGCCAGGTCGACGTTGAAGGCGTCGACGCGGGTGGACGGGAGGGACAGCCCGATCTTGTCCTCCTCGTACCGGTCCGCGAGGCCCTTGGCGATGTCACCGATCTCGCTGTGGTCGGCGGACGACAGGGAGAGCAGGCCGACCTCCTCGAAGCCGGTCGCCTTGAGGCCCTTGTCGACCATGTCGCCGATGCCGGTGATGCTGCGCTCGCGCACCGGCCGGGTGATCATGCCGGCCTGGCAGAAACGGCAGCCGCGGGTGCAGCCCCGGAAGATTTCCACGGACATCCGCTCGTGGACGGTCTCGGCGAGCGGGACGAGCGGCTGCTTCGGGTAGGGCCACTCGTCGAGGTCCATCACGGTGTGCTTGGAGACGCGCCACGGCACGCCCGACCTGTTCGGCACGACGCGCCCGATGCGGCCGTCCGGCAGGTACTCGACGTCGTAGAAACCGGGGATGTAGACCCCACCGGTCTTCGCGAGCCGGAGGAGCAGTTCCTCGCGCCCGCCGGGGCGGCCCTCCGTCTTCCAGGCCCGGATGACGTCGGTGACCTCCAGGACGGCCTGTTCACCGTCGCCGATCACGGCGGCGTCGATGAAGTCCGCAATGGGCTCGGGGTTGAAGGCCGCGTGTCCGCCGGCGAGCACGATCGGGTCGTCGACCGTGCGGTCCTTCGCCTCCAGCGGGATGCCCGCGAGATCGAGGGCCGTGAGCATGTTCGTGTAGCCGAGCTCGGTGGAGAAGCTCAGTCCGAGGACGTCGAAAGCCTTCACCGGGCGGTGGCTGTCCACGGTGAACTGGGGCACGCCGCGCTCGCGCATCAGCTCCTCGAGGTCGGGCCAGACGCTGTAGGTGCGCTCCGCGAGCACGCCCTCGCGCTCGTTCAGTACCTCGTAGAGGATCATGACGCCCTGATTGGGCAGCCCGACCTCGTACGCATCGGGGTACATGAGCGCCCAACGGACGTCGCACTCGTCCCACGGCTTGACGGTGGAGTTCAGCTCACCGCCGACGTACTGGATGGGCTTCTGCACATGCGGGAGCAGAGCTTCGAGCTGTGGGAAGACCGACTCGGCAGACATCTGGAACCTTCGTGGACTGGCAGGGGGGCGACTCTCAAGCGTAACCCGATCGGAATCCCCTCTCGTACGGCGTTGCCAGAAGGGTCACTTCGTCAGTGAATCCCGCAGCTCCGGCTTTGACGCCCTCGCCCACACCTGCGGCAGCTCGCGTTCGCGCTCTGCGGCCAGTGCTTCTTCCTGGCCGTACAGAACGCCCCAGGTGAAGGCGGATTCGCCCGCCGCGTGGGCCTGGATGCCGAGGCCGCGCAGGGTGGTGCGGGCGACCACGCTGTCCTGGTGGTCACCGAGCACGGTTTGGACGGCCTTCATGCGGCGGGCGAACCGTCCGGCGGAATTGCCCAGGGCCGGGGTGGCGGCCTCGGCGGCGTAGCGGGCCCGTTTGGCGGCCTTGCGGGCATCGTGCATCGCGAGGTCCCGTTGATGACCGGCGGGCAGGTCGAGGGCATGTTCGACGCGCGCTGCGAGCCGGTCGTAGTCCTTGATGACGGCTTCGGGCAGGGCGTCGGCGGGGGCCGCAGTGGCGGAGCCGAGGAGGGGCGGGTGGTCGAGCAGGACGTCGAGGGCGTCGAGCAGGGCGAGGTAGCGCTTGCTGTCGAGCACCGCGACGGACCGACGACGAGCCCCGGCACGGTGTGCGGTGCTCCAGATGCGCAGCCTGCCGCGCACCGGGCCGAGGAGGAGGGTCTTCGGCAGGGCGTCGATCCGGGTCCTGAGCCGATCGGCGAGCACTTCCTGGTCGCGGGCGACACCGAGTTCCCCGGCGAGCCATCTGAGTTCGTCGCCGAGCGGGTCGGTGACGGAGCGGTCGACGATCTTGCGATAGGTCTTGAAGGCGCTGCGCATGCGACGGGTGGCGACGCGCATCTGGTGGACCGCATCGGGGAGGTCGCGCCGTACGGCGGGGTCGAGGGCCACGATGGCGTCCCGCTGCTCCCTGAGGTAGGCGAGCACGTAGGCGCCGGCGTGCTTCTTCTTCAGGCGTGCTCCGCGGTCCCGCACGGCCCGTGCGGCGTCGGGGGCCTTCGGCGCCTTGTGGCTCCCGTCGGCGGGCGGGGTGGCGGAGCCGTCCCGTGGGGAGGCGAGTGTCGCGGTCCCCCGGGTGTCGACGGGGCTGGATGGTGCGCCGGGAGCGGGTGGCGCGGCGGCCGGGGCGGGGCCCGCCCGGTCGCTACCGGTCTCGGCGAGGGCGCGTGCCAGTTTGGACGCGGCCGATGACGTGCGGATGCCGGCCTTGCGGAGTCGCTTGTCGACCGCGTCGAGGAGCGCGGCGTCGGCGTCGTCGGCGAGCTCCACCTCGATCTCGGTCCAGGACGCTGTCCGCCCCCCGTCGGCGAGGCGTTCGGCGCGTACGGAGTCGATGCTGAGCTCGGCGAGGAGTTCGCCCCGGGTGTCGACGAGGTGGCTGACCCTCCGGGAGGACAGCAGTCGGACGACGGGGAGGAGGGGCACGCCGCGGGTGCGGGAGCGGATCAACGCGGTGAGGGGGCGGGGCAGCTCGTCGGAGAGGGGCGAGCGGATCTCGTCACGGATGCCGGTGGCCACGGGGAACTTGAGGTGCCATCCGGCGTCGTCGCCGCCGGTGCGGCGGCGCAGGGTGATCCCGTCGGCGGCGAGTCGGAGGTCCGCGGTGTCGTGGTAGACGGCGTCGAGCTCCCTCGTGCCCCGGTCGACGACGTCCGCGACCCCGGCCACCCCGGTGAGGTCCGGGACATTGGTCTCGCTGGTGGCTTCGTACTTCCGCTCGATCTCGCGCTTCGTGTCCGCCATGAACAAAATCTAGACCGCCGGGTGCGGTCGCGACAGTACGGCGTCACGCGGACATGGGGCGCTGTGCCTTGATCGACTGGAGGAGTCCGACGGCCACCCAGACGGCGAACATGGACGAGCCGCCGTAGGAGACGAACGGCAGGGGCAGTCCGGCGACGGGCATGATGCCGAGGGTCATGCCGATGTTCTCGAAGGCTTGGAAGGCGAACCAGGCGATGATCCCGGCCGCGACGATGGTGCCGTAGAGCTCGGTGGTCTCGCGGGCGATCCGGCACGCCCGCCAGAGGACGACGCCGAGCAGGAGGAGGATGAGGCCCGCGCCGACGAAGCCGAGCTCTTCTCCTGCGACGGTGAACACGAAGTCGGTCTGTTGCTCGGGGACGAACTGACCGGTGGTCTGCGAGCCCTTGAAGAGACCGGTTCCGAGGAGCCCTCCGGAGCCGATCGCGATGCGGGCCTGGTTGGTGTTGTAGCCGACGCCCGCGGGGTCGAGGTCCGGGTTGGCGAACGCGGCGAACCGGTTGAGTTGGTATTCGTCGAGCAGTCCGAGTGCGGTGACCAGGACCGCTCCGCCGACGCCGGCGCCGATGAGACCGAAGATCCAACGGTTGGAGGCACCCGAGGCGAGCAGGACGCCCAGCACGATCACGACCATCACCATCACCGAACCGAGGTCCGGCATCAGCATGACGATGGCCATGGGGACGGCGGCGAGGCCCAGCGACTTCGCCACGGTGCGGTGGTCGGGATACGCCTGGTCGCCGGCGTCGACCTGGGCGGCGAGCATCATCGCCATGCCCAGGATGATCGTGATCTTCACGAACTCGGAGGGCTGGAGGGAGAATCCGCCTCCGATGACGATCCACGCGTGTGCGCCGTTGATGGTCGCACCGAGCGGGGTGAGGACGAGCAGGACGAGGACCACGGCGATGCCGTAGAGCACGGGTACGGCTCCGCGGAGCGTCCGGTGACCGAGCCAGATCGTGCCCACCATCAGGGCGAAGCCGATGCCGGTGTTGAGGAGGTGACGGAAGAGGAAGTAGTACGGATCGCCCTGGTTGAGCTCCGTACGGTTGCGGGTGGCGGACCACACGAGGAGCGAGCCGATGAAGGACAGTGCGAGGGCCGAGGCCAGCATGAGCCAGTCCAGTCGGCGCACTATCGAGTCGCGGGCGAACAGTTTCGCCAGGGCTCCGCGCTCGGGGGTGTACCGCGCGACGGAGATACCACCGGTCCCTGCCATGTTCAGTCCCTCCGCCCGGTAGCGGCGGGGGGACCCGCGAGCGTCGCGTCGTCCTTCTCCTCCGGCTTCACCGGGTCGTACGGCACGACCTTCGGTGCGTCGATCGAACCGTCCGGCTGGATCTTGGGCAGCGCCTTCTGCGGTTGCGGCAGCAGGGCCCGCTTGAGGTCCTGCTTCCCCTCCTCGTCCAGGCCGTAGAGCGCGTTGTAGATGTTGCGCACGGCGGGCCCTGAGGCACCGGAGCCCGTACCACCCTGGGAGATCGTCATGACGATCGCGTAGTCCTTGGTGTACGTGGCGAACCAGGAGGTCGTCTGCTTGCCGTGGACCTCCGCGGTGCCGGTCTTGGCGTGCATCGGGATCTTGTCCTGCGGCCAGCCGCCGAAGCGCCAGGCGGCCGTACCGCGGGTGGCGACTCCCGCGAGGGCTTCGTCTATCAACGTGCGGGTCTCGGCCGTCATCGGCAGCTTGCCGTGCGACGTCGGCTTGATCTCCCGGATGTCCTTGCCGTCCGGGCTGATGACCGCCTTGCCGACGGTCGGGTCGTAGAGCGTGCCGCCGTTGGAGATGGCCGCGTAGATGGTCGCCATCTGGATCGGGGTGACGAGGGTGTCGCCCTGGCCGATCGAGTAGTTGACCGAGTCACCGGCGCGCATCAGATTGCCTTCCAGGCAATTCTCGTAGGAGAGCTGCTGGATGTAGCTGCCGCCCTTCTTGCCGATCTTGCACCAGTAGTCCTTGTTCGCCTCCCAGAACTTCTGCTTCCAGCGGCGGTCCGGGACCCGGCCGGTGACCTCGTTGGGCAGGTCGATGCCGGTCTCGGCGCCCAGACCGAACTGGTGGGCGGTCTTGTAGAACCAGTCGCCCGGGTTCTTCTTCGGTTTGAGGCCGCCGTCCTTCTGCCACTGCTGGTGGGCGAGGGCGTAGAAGACGGTGTCGCAGGAGACCTCGAGGGCCTGGCCGAGGGTGATGCTGCCGTGGCCCTGCGACTCGAAGTTCTTGAAGACCTGGTTGCCGATCGAGTACGAGCTCGGGCAGGGGTAGCGGCCGTTGAACTCATAACCGGCGTTGACGGCGGCGGTGGAGGACACGACCTTGAAGATGGAGCCCGGGGCCGCCTGTCCCTGGATGGCCCGGTTCAGCAGCGGGAAATTGGACTTCTTGCCGGTGAGCTTGGCGTAGTCCTTGGCGGAGATGCCGCCGACCCAGGCATTGGGGTCGTAGGTGGGCTGGGAGGCCATCGCGACGACGCGGCCGGTCTTCGCCTCCAGGACGACGACGGCGCCCGAGTCCGCCTTGTAGTTCTCGTTGGAGTTGTTGTCGAAGACCTTGCGCGCTTCCTTCATCGCGTTGTTCAGCTCCCACTCGGCGACCGCCTGGACGCGGGCGTCGATGGAGGTGACGACGTTGGCACCGGGCTCGGCCTTGTCGGCCTTGGCCAAGCCGATGACCCGGCCGAGGTTGTCCACCTCGTACCGGGTGACGCCGGCCTTGCCGCGCAACTCCTTGTCGTACGTGCGCTCGAGACCCGAGCGCCCCACCTGATCGGAGCGGAGGAACGGCGAGTCGCTGTCCTTGGCCTCCTCGATCTCCTCGTCGGTGACGGGTGAGAGGTAGCCGAGGACCTGTGCTGTGTTGGCCTTGCCGGGTGCGGCGTAACGGCGGACGGCGGTGGGCTCTGCGGTGATGCCGGGGAAGTCCTCGGCACGCTCGCGGATCTGCAGGGCCTGCTGGGTGGTGGCCTCGTCGGTCACCGGGATCGGCTGGTACGGGGAACCGTTCCAGCAGGGCTGCGGCGTCTTGGAGTCACAGAGCCTGACCTTGTCCGTGACCTCCTTCGGCGTCATGCCGAGGACCGCCGCGAGCCGGGTGAGGACGCCTTTGCCGTCGTCCTTCATCTTCATCAGCTCGGTACGGGACGCCGAGACGACGAGGCGGGTCTCGTTGTCGGCGAGCGGAACGCCGCGCGCGTCGAGGATGGCTCCGCGGACCGCAGGCTGGACGACCTGTTGGACGTGGTTGCTCTTGGCTTCGTCCGTGTACTCCTTGCCCTGGCGGATCTGGAGGTACCACAAGCGCCCGCCGAGGGTCGCCAGGAGGGAGAACACCAGGACCTGGATGACGACGAGCCGGATCTGGACGCGGGGGGTCCGTCCGGTCTCGGGAATGTTGCTCATGCTGTCGACGCCCCCTCGCTCACAGTCGCTTGACCCCCCTGATACGTCCGGCGCGGGACGCACGGTTCCTGGCCGCCTTGATCCTCAGTCCGCTGCGCTGGCGGCCGATGCGCAGCCCGGTACCGGAGGAGGACCAGCCGCTGGAGACGTCCCCGCCACCGGACTGCGCCTCGGAGAGCGGATCGTTCTCGGCCCGTCTGGCGAGCGCCATGATCAGCGGCACGGTGAACGGCGCGAGCAGCAAGTCGTAGATGGTCGCGGTCAACAGCAGCGAACCAAGACCGACGTGGCGGGCAGCGGTGTCGCCGACGAGCGCTCCGACGCCCGCGTACAGCAGGGTGGTGCCGACGGCCGCGGCGACCACCACGACCATGGGCCCGGTGGCGGAGGTGAGCCGGCCGTTCTCCGGTCGTGCGAGTCCGGCGAGGTAGCCGATGAGGCACAGCACCAGGGCGTAGCGCCCGGCGGCGTGGTCGGCGGGCGGGGCCAGGTCGGCGAGCAACCCGGCACCGAAGCCGATGAGCGCGCCGCTCACATGGCCGTACACGAGGGCGAGGGCGAGCACGACGAGGAGCATCAGGTCGGGCACGGCTCCCGGGAGCTGGAGACGGGCGAGGACGGTGACCTGGACGACGAGGGCGACCACGACGAGCGTCGTGGAGAGCAGCATCCGGTTGAAGCGCAGCATCGTGTTCGGCTCCTCCTGCTACTCGTCGTCGCTGCCGGTGGTGACGGCGGCAGGACTCGCCCCGGTGTCGCCGTCCTGACGTGGCCTCTGCTCCCCGCCTCCCGCCGCCGCGTCGGCGTCGGCCGAAGGAGTGACCGTCACCGTGACGGTGGGCGTCGGGGTCGCCTTCGGCTTGGGCGGCAGGACCGTGTCACGGGGATCGGTGCGGGGGGCCTGGACGACGACTCCGACGATGTCCAGCTTGGTGAGCCCGGCGTACGGGCGGACGTAGATCGTGCGGGTGAGGGCACCGCCCGAGGGGTCGACGCGGACCACCTCACCGACGGGCACGCCCGGCACGAAGGGCTTGCCCGCCTGCGAGCCGAAGGTGACCAGTCGGTCGCCCTTGCGGACCTTGGCCTTGCCGTTGAGGAGCTGGACGGACAGCGGCCGGTCGCCCTGGCCGGTGGCGAAGCCGAGCTCGTCGGTGCGTTCCATGCGGGTGCCGACCGTGAAGTCGGGGTCGCTGGCGAGGAGGACGGTCGAGGTGTGCGGCCCGACGGTGGTGACCCGGCCGACCAGCCCGTCCCCGTTGAGCACGGTCATGTCCCGCTTGATGCCGTCCAGCGAGCCGATGTCGATCGTCACGGTCCACGAGAACCCCTGGGCCGCTCCTATCGCGATGACCTCGGCGCCCTTGATGCCGTACTGCCCGTTGGCCGCCGTCTTCAGCATGCTGTCGAGCTGTCGGATCCGGCTGCGGTTGCGGTCGTCACTGCCGAGTCGTGCCTTGAGGGACGCGTTCTCACGCTCGAGTTCGGCGATCCGGTCGTGCCGCTTCCCGGAGTCCCGGATCGCTCCGATGGCGTTGCCGATGGGGTCGACGGCAGCCGCCATGCCGTTCTCGACCGGTCCGAACGCTGCGGCGGCGGCCTGCCGGGCGCCGTCGACCGGTGACTCCTCGCCGCCGCGGATGTCCACCGTGATCAGTGCGAACGCGATGGCGATCAGCAGGACCAGGAGCAGCCGGCTCTCTTTCGTGTCCCTCACGTGCGGCGGCCGTGCCTTCCTCGTCGGACTGGGTGTGCCGTTGAATTGTGTCTGCGGTGCTGCGCGGGGTGCTGCTTCGTGCCGTTATACCAACGATCAGCCCCACGGACCGGGCGAGCCGGTCCGTGGGCCTACCGGCGGTCCGCTCGGTCGGGTGTCGGGTGCTAGCGGCGGGGCTGGGCGTCCAGCACCTGCTGGAGCGCCTCGAACTCCTCGACGCACTTGCCCGAACCGAGGGCGACCGAGTCCAGCGGATCCTCGGCGATGTGGATGGGCATACCGGTCTCGCGGCGCAGCCGCTCGTCGAGGCCGCGCAGCAGGGCGCCACCGCCGGTCAGGACGATGCCGCGGTCCATGACGTCGCCGGAGAGCTCAGGCGGGCACTTGTCGAGGGTGGTCTTCACGGCGTCGACGATCGCGTTGACCGGTTCCTCGATGGCCTTGCGCACCTCGGCGGCCGAGATGACGACGGTCTTCGGGAGGCCGGAGACCAGGTCCCGGCCGCGGATCTCGGTGTGCTCGTCCTTGTCGAGGTCGTACGCCGAACCGATGGTGAGCTTGATGCTCTCCGCGGTCCGCTCGCCGAGCAGCAGGCTGTACTCCTTCTTCACGTGCTGGATGATCGCGTTGTCCAGCTCGTCGCCGGCGACCCGGATCGACTGCGCCGTGACGATTCCTCCGAGGGAGATCACAGCGACTTCGGTAGTGCCGCCGCCGATGTCCACGACCATGTTGCCGGTGGCCTCGTGCACCGGTAGACCCGCTCCGATGGCCGCCGCCATCGGCTCTTCGATGATGTGCACCTGGCGGGCACCGGCCTGGGTGGAGGCTTCGATGACCGCGCGCCGCTCCACGCCCGTGATCCCGGAGGGCACGCAGACGACGATGCGCGGCCTGGCCGCCCAGCGACGCTTGTGGATCTTCAAAATGAAGTAGCGGAGCATCCGCTCGGTGATTTCGAAGTCGGCGATCACGCCGTCCTTGAGGGGACGCACCGCCACGATGTTGCCGGGCGTACGGCCGATCATCTTCTTGGCTTCGGATCCCACCGCGAGGATGCCACCGGTGTTGGTGTTGATCGCGACGACCGACGGCTCGTTGAGAACGATCCCCCGCCCTCTGACGTACACCAGCGTGTTGGCGGTCCCGAGGTCGACAGCCATGTCACGGCCGATGAACGACATTGAGTTCCCCTTGTTTCCCATGAGGATGCGTCGGGCCTTCCCAAATCGAGCTTTGATGGCTTTTTAGGTAGGCGAGGAGGGTGCTGCGGCGTGAAGGCTTCCATCGTAGTGCCGCCAGTGCGTACACCGCGCGTTGGCCCGCCTCGTTATGGGTGACGACGAGTCGGAGCGATGCGTTCCCGAAATCCGGATGCGTATGCCGGCGGGCGACCGAAATTCCTTCGGTCGCCCCAGGCCGTGGGCGCTGTATGGCTGACGCCCGATCAGGAAGCACCGGAGGGAAGAGGACCCTCAGCCCGCCGGAAAGAAAATCTTGAGTTCCCGGTCCGCGGACTCCTCGGAGTCCGAGGCGTGGATCAGGTTCTCCCGGACGATGGTGCCGTAGTCGCCGCGGATGGAGCCGGGCGCGGCGGCGATCGGATCCGTCGGACCCGCCAGCTGGCGCACGCCATCGATGACGCGCTCGCCCTCGACGACCATGGCGACCACCGGGCCGGACAGCATGAACTCAACGAGCGGCTCGTAGAAGGGCCGTCCCACGTGCTCGGCGTAGTGCTGCTCCAGGGTCGCGCGGTCGAGCCGACGCAGCTCCAGCGCCGTGATCTGCCAGCCGGCCTTCCGTTCGATACGGCCGATCACCTCGCCCACGAGTCCGCGACGGACGGCGTCCGGCTTGAGCAGGACGAGGGTGCGCTGAGTCATGGTGTGCGGCTCCTTGCAGGCCAGGATGTGCGTAGTGGGCCCGAGGCTACCCGGTGCGGCAGGAGCTGCGGCACCCGGACCTGGCTCGGGCGCCTGTGCTACGTCTCGGCCTCGGCCGCGAACCGCGCCTTCGCCGCGTCGACCTTTCGGCCGAAGTGGACCGAGGCCCACCACAGGCCGGCGAAGACCGCACCGAGGAAGAACATCGTGGGGACCACGAATCCGCTGGCGACCAGGCCGAGCTGCAGCGCCCAACCGAGCTGGACCCCGCCGGGGCGGGTGATCATCCCGCACAGCAGCACGGTCAGCAACATCGCGATGCCGCTGACCGTCCACACCGTGGCCATGGACAGATCGGAGTCCTTCATGGCCACCAGCCCGGCGAACCCGATGACGAAGAACTCACCGATCAGAGTGGATGCACAGAGCGTACGCACGGGATTCAGCCCCTCCCCATCAGCAGCCGGGCCTCACCGACCGTGATGACGGAACCGGTCACGAGCACCCCCGCGCCCGCGTACTCGGCTTCCTCCTCGGCAAGCGTGATCGCCGTTTCGAGTGCGTCGTCAAGCCTCGGCTCCACGACCACGCGTTCGTCGCCGAAGACCTCCACCGCGACCGCGGCCAGCTCATCCGCGGCCATGGCGCGGTGGCTGGAGTTCTGGGTGACGACAATCTCCGTGAAGACCGGCTCGAACGCCTCGAGGAGTCCCTTCACGTCCTTGTCGCCGCTCGCTCCGACCACACCGATCAGCCGGGAGAACCCGAAGGCCTCCGTCACACCGTCCGCGGCGGCCCGCGCCCCTGCCGGGTTGTGCGCGGCGTCCAGGACGACGGTGGGGCTGCGGCGGACGACCTCCAGGCGGCCCGGCGAGACCACGGACGCGAACGCCGTGCGCACGGTGTCCAGGTCGAGCGTACGGGCGTGCTGGGACCCGATGCCGAAGAATGCCTCGACCGCGGCGAGCGCGACCGCGGCGTTGTGCGCCTGGTGCGCTCCGTACAGCGGGAGGAAGACCTCCTCGTACTCGCTGCCGAGCCCGCGCAGGGTCAGCAACTGCCCCCCGACCGCGACCTCCCGCGAGACGACGCCGAACTCCATGCCCTCGCGCGCCACCGTCGCGTCCACCTCGACGGCCTTCTTGAGCATCACCTGTGCGGCGTCCACCGGCTGCTGCGCCAGGATCACGGTGGCCCCGCCCTTGATGACGCCGGCCTTCTCCGTGGCGATCTCGGCCGCGGTGCTGCCGAGCCGGTCGGTGTGGTCCAGGTCTATCGGGGTGATCACGGCGACCGAACCGTCGATGACGTTGGTCGCGTCCCAGCTGCCGCCCATGCCGACCTCGACGACGGCGACGTCGACCGGCGCGTCAGCGAACGCGGCGTACGCCATGCCCGTGAGTACCTCGAAGAAGGAGAGCCGGTACTCCTGCGAGGAGTCGACCATCTCCACGTACGGCTTGATGTCGTGGTACGTCGCGACGAACCGCTCCGGGTCCATCGGAGCACCGTCCAGGCTGATGCGCTCCGTGATCGACTGCACGTGGGGCGAGGTGTAGCGGCCGGTGCGCAGCTCGAAAGCGCCGAGCAATGCCTCGATCATGCGGGCCGTGGACGTCTTGCCGTTGGTCCCGGTGATGTGGATGGAGGGGTAGGCACGCTGCGGCTCACCGAGCACGTCCATCAGCGCGGCGATCCGGCTGACCGACGGCTCCAGCTTGGTCTCGCCCCAGCGGGACGCGAGCTCCTGCTCGACCTCGCGCAGCGCCTTGTCCACCTCCGGGTCGGCGGGCCGGGCGGGCACCTGGTCCCCCTGCGGTGGCCCGGCCTGGGTGCGCAGCGTGCGACTCCCGGCCTCGATCACCGCCAGGTCGGGGTCGCGGTCGGTCTCGGCGTCCACGATCGCGTCGAACTCGTCCGTCTCGTCGTGCTCGTCGTGCTCGTCAAAGGACTCGGGCTGCTGCTCACTCACGCTGCCAGTCTACGGAGCGCCTCCGACACTCGGACCGAGGCCCGGCGGTGCAGGGTGCGAGCCGTCCCGATGCACGCTCCCCACCGACCCGCGCCCCCGGGCGAGAACCCTCACACGGACGCACGCGGCCCCTGGAGCCCGGGGGCGCCAGGGGCCGTGTACGAGGCCGGATCAGCCCTGCGGCAGGTTCGCCAGCTGGGCGGTGATGCGCGCGATGTCCTCCTCGGCCTTGGCGAGACGGCCGCGGATCTTGTCCACGACGTTGTCCGGGGCCTTGGCCAGGAACGCCTCGTTGCCGAGCTTCGCCGTCGCCTGGGCCTTCTCCTTCTCCGCCGCTGCGAGGTCCTTCGCGAGCCGCTTGCGCTCCGCGGCCACGTCGATCGCGCCGGACAGGTCCAGTGCGACTTCGGCGCCCGCGACGGGCAGGGTCGCCGTCGCCTGGAACGCGTCCCCTGCGGGCTGCAGCCGGAGCAACTGCCGGATGGCACCCTCGTGCGACGCCAGGGCCGTGCCGTCGAGCGCGAGCCGGGCCGGGACCTTCTGGCCGGGCTGTAGGCCCTGGTCGGACCGGAACCTGCGGACCTCGGTGACGACCTGCTGGACCAGCTCGATCTCGCTCTCGGCGGCCCGGTCACGGAACCCACTGTCGACGGGCCAGTCGGCGATGACGACCGATTCGCCACCCGTGAGGGTGGTCCAGAGCGTCTCGGTGACGAACGGGACGACCGGGTGCAGCAGCCGCAGCGTGACGTCCAGGACCTCGCCGAGGACGCGGGCGGAGACCCTCGCGGACTCGCCGCCGCCCATGAACGTGGTCTTGGACAGCTCGACGTACCAGTCGAAGACCTCGTCCCACGCGAAATGGAAGAGCGTCTCGGACAGCTTGGCGAACTGGTAGTCCTCGTAATACGCGTCGACCTCGGCGACGACCGAGTTCAGCCGCGACAGGATCCACCGGTCGGTCGCCGACATCTGCTCGGGCGAGGGCAGGGGCCCCTCGACCGTCGCGCCGTTCATCAGAGCGAAGCGCGTGGCGTTCCAGATCTTGTTGGCGAAGTTGCGCGAGCCCTGGACCCAGTCCTCGCCGATCGGGACGTCGACGCCCGGGTTGGCACCGCGCGCGAGCGTGAAGCGGAGCGCGTCGGAGCCGTACTTGTCCATCCAGTCCAGCGGGTTGACCGCGTTCCCGAAGGACTTCGACATCTTCTTGCCGAACTGGTCGCGAACCATGCCGTGCAGCGCGATGGTGTGGAAGGGCGGGGTGCCGTCCATCGCGTACAGGCCGAACATCATCATCCGGGCGACCCAGAAGAAGAGGATGTCGTACCCGGTGACCAGGACGGAGTTCGGGTAGAACTTCGCGAGGCTCTCCGTCTGCTCGGGCCAGCCGAGCGTGGAGAACGGCCACAGGCCGGAGGAGAACCACGTATCGAGGACGTCAGTCTCCTGCGTCCAGCCCTCGCCGCCGGAGGCAGCGGGAGCCTCCTCGTCCGGCCCGACGCAGACGACCTCACCGTTCGGGCCATACCAGACCGGGATGCGGTGCCCCCACCACAGCTGCCGGGAGATGCACCAGTCGTGGAGGTTGTCGACCCAGTCGAAGTACCGCTTCTCCATCTCCTGCGGATGGATCTTGACCCGGCCGTCGCGGACCGCGTCACCGGCGGCCTTCGCCAGCGGACCGACCTTGACCCACCACTGCATCGAGAGCCGCGGCTCGATGGTGGTCTTGCAACGCGAGCAGTGGCCGACCGAGTGGACGTACGGACGCTTCTCCGCGACGATCCGGCCCTCGGCGCGCAGCGCACCGACGATCGCGCTGCGGGCCTCCAGCCGGTCCAGGCCCTGGAAAGGCCCGTGGACCGTGATGATCGCGTGCTCGTCCATGACGGCGAGGCTCGGCAGGCCGTGGCGCTGGCCGATCTCGAAGTCGTTCGGGTCATGGGCGGGCGTCACCTTGACGGCACCGGTGCCGAACTCGGGGTCGACGTGCTCGTCGGCGACGACGGGGATGCGGCGGCCGGTGAGCGGCAGTTCGATCTCCCTGCCGACGAGGTGCCTGTAGCGCTCGTCGCCGGGGTGGACGGCGACACCCGTGTCACCGAGCATCGTCTCGGCACGGGTCGTCGCGACGACGATGGAGTCGTCGCCCTCCCCGTACCGGATCGAGACGAGCTCGCCGTCGTCGTCCTGGTACTCGACCTCGATGTCGGAGATGGCCGTCAGACAGCGCGGGCACCAGTTGATGATCCGCTCGGCGCGGTAGATCAGCTCGTCGTCGTAGAGCTTCTTGAAGATGGTCTGGACGGCCTGGGACAGGCCCTCGTCCATGGTGAAGCGCTCGCGCGACCAGGCGACGCCATCACCGAGCCGCTTCATCTGCCCGGAGATCTGGCCGCCGGACTCGCCCTTCCACTGCCAGACGCGCTCGACGAACGCCTCCCGCCCGAGGTCGTGCCGGGACTTGCCCTCCTTCGCGAGCTCGCGCTCGACGACGTTCTGCGTGGCGATGCCGGCGTGGTCCATGCCGGGCTGCCACAGCGTCTCGTGGCCCTGCATCCGCTTGCGGCGGGTGAGGGCGTCGATCAGCGTGTGCTCGAAAGCGTGCCCCAGGTGGAGACTGCCCGTGACGTTCGGCGGAGGGATGACGACGGTGTACGGGGGTTTGTCGCTCTTGGCGTCCGCCTCGAAGTAACCGCGCTCTACCCAGCGCTCGTACAGCTTCCCCTCTACCTCGGCCGGCGCGTACTGGGTCGGCAGTTCGGGGTTGCTGGCAGGCGGGTGCTGAGTGTTTTCGGTCACGAGGCACAGTTTAGAGGTGTCACGGTCCCGTTCTGAAACGGGAATGTTCCGTAACGGTCTGCCCCCTGAGGCCTTGCCCCCGGGCCCTTTCCGACAGGTTGTTCGGAAAGCATGTGTACTTGAAGGGGAACCAGGGCAATGAGCTACAACCAGCCGGGCCCGTACGGCGGTCAGCCCCAGCAACCCGGCCCTTGAGGCCGGCCGGGCCCGTACGGCCAGCCGCAGCACCCCCCCGTACGGCACGGGCCCGGGTGCCTGCCCGCCCCCGTAGTCGGCGCGGGGCGGCGGCAAGAAGGCCGGGATCGTCGTCGGTTCCGTGATCGTGGCGCTTGCGGTGATCGGCGGCGGCGTGTCCTTCCTCATGGGCAGGCGGCAACGCCGACGTGGCCGACAGCACCAAGGGCTACAACCTCACCCCGGCGGCCTCGGTCGGCGAGTTCACGAAGCAGAAGGACGACAACAAGTCACTGTCCAGCAAGGACTAGAAGGAGATCGAAACCCTCGGAATCAAGAACCCGACGCCGGCGGGGGCCTCCTACAAGGCGAGCGAGGGGCTCGGCGGCAAGTCGATCGAGGGGCCCTTCTGCGTCTGGGCGGACTACAGCACGGTGACCGCCGTGGACGTGGTGGACTGGCGCAGGGGCTGGGCAAGGGCGGTACGAACGTGTCGCAGGACGAGGTCTCCGGGCTCGCCGCCGAGCTCTACAACACCCCCGCACCAAGATCTGATCCGCCGCGCATACGGCTACGGCGACTTCTCGTGCCGACCGTCGTTCTTCACGATCCGCGGCACCA
>NZ_JBHZCF010000010.1:0-186920 GCF_042755225.1 Streptomyces sp. NPDC059169
CCGAGCCACGCATCCCGGTGGTCTCCAACGTGACCGGCACCCTCGCCACACCGCAGGAGCTGATGTCCCCCGACTACTGGGTGCGCCACGTCCGCGAAGCAGTGCGCTTCGCCGACGGTGTGCGGTGGTTGGAGCAGCAGGGTGTGACCAGGTTCCTGGAGATCGGGCCGGACGGCACCCTGACCGCCATGGCACAGGGCTGCCTCGACAGCGATCGGACGCTCGTCCCCGCCCTCCGCAAGGACCGTCCCGAGACGCTCGGGATCACGGCCGCGGTCGGCGCCCTCCACACCTCGGGCGCCGGCATCGACTGGCCTGCGTTGTTTCCCGGAGCTCGCCGCGTCGACCTGCCGACCTACGCCTTCCAGCGGAAGCGCTACTGGTGGGACGCCGTGGCCACGGCCGGGGATCTCGACGCCGTGGGACTGCGTGCGGCCGGTCACCCGCTGCTCGGTGCAGCGGTCACCGTGGCCGGTGCGGAGTCCGTGGTCTTCACGGGGCGGCTGTCCCTGGCCACCCATGCCTGGCTCGCCGACCATGCGGTGCTGGGCAGGGTGATCCTGCCGGCGACCGCGTACCTCGACCTGGCCGTCAGCGCGGGTGACCGGACCGGGTGCGATCACCTCGCCGAACTCACCCTGGAGGCGCCACTGGTCCTTCCGGAGCACGGCGCGGTCCAACTGCAGGTCGCGGTGAGCGCACCCGACGACGCCGGTTGCCGGTCGTTCACCGTGCACTCCCGGCCCGTGGAAGAGGACGACGCCGCGCCGTGGGCCCGGCACGCCCAGGGCACCTTGACCACCACGCCGCCGAACGGGGTGGAAATGCCCGGAAGTTGGCCGCCCGAGGGCGCCGAGCCGGTCGGCACGGGGGAGTGGTACGAAGCCTTCGCCGAGAACGGGTTCGCCTATGGGCCCGCGTTCCGGGGGCTCGGGCGGGTCTGGCGGCGCGGCGAGGAGCTGTACGCCGAGGCCGCCCTGCCCGAACCGTACCGCGCCGACGCCGCACGGTTCACGCTGCACCCCGCGCTCCTCGATGCGGCCGTGCAGACGCTGCTCGTCGACGGGCGGGACGCCGGTGAGGTGGGGGACGGCGGTGCGGTGGACAGTGCGCCTATGCTGCCGTTCGCCTGGAGCGGGGTGACGTTCCACGCCGAGGGGGCCGATGCGCTGCGGGTCCGTCTGGCGCCCGCCGAGGGCCGGGCGGATGCCTTCTCGGTGCTGGTCACGGACGTCTCCGGGCGGCCCGTCGTCACCGCCGACGCGCTCACCCTGCGCAGGGTGATTCCCGAGCAGATGTCCGCCACCCCCCACCCCGGGCCGGATGCACCGATGCGCATCGACTGGGTGGCCGCCGCTCCCCCGCCCGCACGTTCGGCCGCCGCACGGTGGGTCGTGCTCGGCAGCCCGGTCGGCGTCACGAGCGGCGGATCCGCGGACGCCGGGATCACGGAGGCGCTGGACGGCGCGGGCGTGCACACCGAGTCGTACGCCGACCTCGATGCGCTGGCGGCCGCGGTGGGTACGGGGATGACGATGCCCGACACCGTGCTGTTGGTGTGCGCCCCGGAAGCCGGTGAGGCCGTCCCGGACGTCCGGGGGGTGCTCGCCACCACCCTCGCCACCTGCCGCCAGTGGCTTGCCGAAGAGCGGTTCGCCGGATCCCGGTTGGTGCTCGTCACCCGGGGTGCCGTCGCCGCCACGCCCGGGGAGGACGTCAGCGACCTCGCGGGCGCGGCGTTGTGCGGTCTGGTCCGTTCCGCGCAGCGGGAACACCCCGGGCGGTTGTGGCTGCTCGACATCGACCACAGCGAGGCTTCCCGCGGCGCACTCGCCGACGCCGTGGCCGCGGCCCTTCCGCAGGCGGTGCTGCGGACCGGTGAGCTGCGGTTGCCGCACCTCGCCCGCGTCGAGCCTCCACGGGTCCCCACGTCCCCGTTCGATCAGGAGGGGACGGTGCTGGTCACCGGTGCCACCGGTGCGCTCGGACGGCTCCTGGTGCGTCATCTGGTCGTCCGGCACGGCGTGCGGCACCTCCTGCTGGCGAGCCGCCGCGGGCCCGTGGCCGACGGTGTGGCGCAGCTCTGTGCGGAGCTGGCCTCGGAGGGAGCGGAAGCCTCCGTGGTCGCCTGCGATGTCGCCGAGCGCGCGGATGTGACGGCGCTCCTCGAAGCGGTCCCGGCAGACCACCCGCTGACCGCCGTCGTGCACCTCGCGGGCGTCGTCGACGACGGTGTGCTGACCGCCCTCGACGAGGAGCGGATCGACCGGACGCTGCGGCCCAAGGCCGACGCCGCATGGCTGCTCCATGAATTGACGGCTGATCAGGACCTGTCGGCGTTTGTGCTCTTCTCCTCCGCGGCCGGCGCCTTCGGCTCGGCGGGGCAGGCCAACTACGCAGCTGCCAACGCTTTCCTGGACGGTCTGGCAGCACACCGGGCGGCCCATGGGCTGCCGGCCGCATCCCTGGCGTGGGGTCTGTGGGCCGCGGAAGGCGGGATGACCACCGGGCTCGCCGAGACCGACCGGATGCGGATGGCCCGCGGCGGGATGCGACCGCTCTCCGCCGACGACGGGCTCGCGCTGTTCGACGCCGCACTGGCGACGGGCGATCCCGCCCTGGTCACCGTGGGGTTGGGCAGGGGCGGACAGGCGGCACTGCTGGGCGGCGCCGCTCCCGGCCGGCCCCGGCGCACGGTCTCCGCGTCCGCGACGGACAAGGACGATCTGTTCGCACGTCTCACGGCCGCCGGACCCGACGGACGGGACCCGCTGCTGGTGGATCTCGTCCGGCGTCAGGTCGCTTCCGTCCTCGGCCACGGATCGCCCGAGGACGTCGAACCGGACCGCGAATTCACCGAGTTGGGCTTCGACTCACTGACGGCCGTGGAGCTGCGCAACCAGCTCGGCACCGTTACCGGCCTGCGCCTCCCGCCCACCCTCGTGTTCGACGTCGCGACCCCCCAGGAGCTCGCCGCCCGGTTGGGCGAGGAACTGGCCGCGGGCGACGTCCCGCAGTCCCGGGCCACGGGGTCCGACGACGGGCCGTCCGCGACGGCGCGGGCGCAGGACGGCCTTGGCGCCCTCTTCCGGGGAGCCTGCGAATCGGGACGGGTGGAAGAGGGGTTCGCGCTGCTGCAGGCCGCCGCCCGGCTACGGCCGACGTTCGACGCGCCGCAGGACGCCGGGGCCCAGTGCACTCCCGTACGCCTCGCGCGTGGCGGCGCCACCCAGGACACGGCCGAGCCGGCACTGATCTGCTTCAGCTCGTACGTGGCGCTCGCCGGGGTGCACCAGTACGCCAGGTTCGCCTCCGCCTACCGGGGCACACGCGACGTCTGGGCGCTGCCCACCCCGGGCTTCGGCAGGGACGAGCACCTGCCCGCCGATTTCGACGCGGTCGTACGGCTGCAGGCCGAGGCGGTGCTGCGGTGCGCGGACGGCGGCCCGTTCGTGCTGCTCGGCTCGTCGTCCGGCGGCATCCTGGCGCTCGCCGTGGCGCACCACCTGGAGAAGGCGGGGACACCGCCCGTCGGGGTGGCGCTGCTGGACACCTATCTGCCGCGCGAGGACTCGCCCTTCACCCGGTTCGCCGGAGAGATGATCGGCGGAATGTTCGACCGCGAGTCCCTGTTCGCGCACATGGACGCCGACCGGCTCACGGCGATGAGCTGGTACATCCACGTCGTCGGCGCCTGGTCACCGGACCGGCTGGCCTGCCCGGTGCTGTTGGTGCGCTCCAGCGAGCCACCGGTGAGCGCCGGGCAGGGGGCGCCTCTCGCACCGGAGGAGTGGCAGGCATCCTGGGACGGTGCGGACACCGTGACCGAGGTGCCGGGCAACCACTTCACGATGATGGAGGACCACGCGGCCTCCACCGCCAAGACCGTCGCCGCCTGGACGGAGGCCCTACCGGGACCGCAGCGGAACACGCAGCGATGAGCGGCGCACAGCTGCCTGCGACAGTCGTACGGACGCCCGGGGCGCACGGCCCCGGGCGATTGTCTGGGCGATTCACCAGATCCGGCCGGTGACCGTCGGCGGTGTGCCGCACAGCCGACACCATGGTCACAGGCCCACACGATGAGGCCGCGGGCCACGAAACGAGGGAGACACAATGAAGATCACGGTTGACCGGGACCGGTGTGTCGGCGCCGGGATGTGCGCCATGACCGCCGGCGAGGTCTTCGAACAGCACGAGGACGACGGACGCGTCGTGCTGCGGATGGCCGAGCCGCCCGAGCAGTGGGCGGACGAGGTGGAAGAGGCGGAGCAGCTGTGTCCGTCGCGGGCCATCAGGGTGGATCCCGCGGCTTCCTGATCGGTGCGGCGAGGGAGGTCACGGCGACTTCACGCGCGCCGGACCACCAGCGGCAGCCGCTCGGCGCCGAAGACGTTGCTGCCGTGGAACGACAGCGGGGAGCTGGCGTCCACCCGCGCGGTGCGGAAGCGGTCCAACATCAGCTCCAGCACGACGCGGCTCTCCAGCCGGGCGAGCGGAGCCCCGATGCAGTAGTGGATGCCGTGACCGAACGCCGTCTGCCGGGAGTTGGACCGCTCCGGCACGAAGGCCGCGGGATCGTCGAAGACCTGTTCGTCATGGTTGGCGGAGAGCAGCCACAGGTGGATGAGGGTGTTCGGCTCGATGACCTCCCCGGCGATCTCCACCTGACGGGTCGGTACCCGTTCGACGCGGGTGAACGGCGGGCGGCAGCGCAGTGTCTCCTCGATCACCGCGGGCACCCCGGACCGGTCCGCGCGCAGTGCCGCCCAGCGCTCCGGCGCGCTGTCCAGGCACAGCAGGACGTTGCCGAGCAGCACCGAGGTCGTGATGTGGCCCGCCAGCAGCAGCAGCGTGGCGAAGCTGACGATCTCGTCGTCGGAGAGCCGCTGCCCGTCGACCTCCGCCTGGACCAGGGTGCCGATCAAGTCGTCGTGCGGGGTGCGCCGGCGGGCATCGACGAACTCCTGCAAGTACGCCGAGATTTCCTCGCCGGTCACTTCCATCCGCCGAACGCTCTCCGGGTCCGCCGCATCCGTGGCCAGCAACTGCTCGCCCCACGCCTGGAACTTGTCCTGGTCGCAGAGCGGCACCCCCAGCATCGTGGCGATCACCATCACCGGCAGCGGATTGGCCACCGCGTCGACCAGATCGAACCGGTCACCGTCGACCGCGTCGAGCAACTGTTCTGTGAGAGTGGTGATCTGCGGGGTCAGTTCGGAGATCAGCCGGCTGGTGAACGCCCGGCTGACCAGGCGGCGCAGCTTGCCGTGCTGCGGCGGATCGAGCAGCAGGAGGACTCCGCTGGGAGTCTCGCCGCCGCTGAGTCGCCCCACCGTGTCGGAGGAGTACAACCCGGGATCCGCCATGATGCGCACCACGTCCGCATGCCTGAAGACGTGGGCATTCCCCGACTCGTCCCGCCAGACCGGGCTTTCGTTGCGCATCCGGCGCATCCAGGCCAGCAGAGTCGCCCCGCCGTCCGGCTCCACCGTCGGAGGCTGAACCACCTCCGGGCCGGGTGCCCACTGCGGATGCGGCACGTTCGGGAGGACGTTCGACATGTTCTGCGGCACCGCTGATTCCCCTTTCGCGCCGGCCCGGTCGCATACCCGCAGCACGCGCCCTGCCGTCGAAACCACTCTTCACAGATAGGACCGAAGCTCAGCACGGCAACGCGGCACCGGAAAGGAACGCGGCGAAGTTCTAGGGATTTCCGAAGCCTCGGACCGGGCAGTGAGGAGGCGCGTGCCCGACGGCCACCGACGGGGCGCGGACCGGCCCACCGTGGGCGCGCGGGAAACGGCAGCGGGCCGGGCCGCCATTGTCTGGAGGAATCCCCAGACCCTGGCGGCGCGGTACCGCAGGCCACTGTCGCAGACCACAGGATGAGCATCGACACCGTCCACGCTCTGGCCGTGCATGCGGGCCTGGCGGTCATGTCGAGGCCACCCAAACTGTGCGCGATCGAGAGGGGACCCCCATGCGCGTGCTGTTCGCCGGACTGTCCGAGAAGTCGCACCTGTATTCCATGGTGCCGCTGGCTTGGGCGTTGACCGCGGCAGGACACGACGTGCGCATGGCGAACTCCCCGGCACTCACCGACATCGTCACCGGCACCGGCCTGGTCGCCGCCCCCGTCGGTCGTGACCACGAACTCCACCAGGCCATGAAGCTGGCCCCCGAATCCCAGGACCAGGACGTCGCCAACTGGAGCAGGCTGGGACCGGAGGAAGTGGACTGGCCGGCCCTCCGCAGCCGCTACGAGATCAGCGTCCCCTACGGCTTCGCGCTCTACAACGAGCCGGTCATCGAGGAGATGACCGCCCTGGCGAAGAGCTGGCGGCCGCACCTGGTCATCCGCGACCCGCTCTGCTATGCAGGAGCCCTGGCCGCCCGCGCCTGCGACGCCGTCCACGTGCGGTTGCTGTGGTGCGCCGACGTGTACGGCAGGGCGCGGCAGACCTACCTCAGCCTGATGGGCCAGGCCCCGCCAGAGGAACGGGTGGACCCGCTTGCCGACTGGCTCGACGAGCGGGGCGCTCCCTTCGGCGTCTCCTGCGACGAAGAGCTGATCAACGGCGAGTACACCCTCGACACCCTGCCGCCGAGCCTGCGTCCGCCCACCACGCTGCGGTCACTGTCCATGCGCTACGTCCCGTACAACGGGGACGCGGTGTGGTGGCCGTGGCTGCGCGAGGCACCCAAGCGGACGAGAGTCTGCGTGACCCTCGGAACCAGCAACACCGAAGCGTACGGCGGCGACTTCGTCTCCGTTCCCGACATCCTCGGAGCGTTGGCCGCGCTCGACATCGAGGTTGTCGCCGCGCTCCTGCCGCAGCAGCGGGCGGAGCTCGTCCACGTCCCCGCCAACGTGCGCGCCGTCGACGGCGTGGCGCTGCACACCCTGCTGCCCAGCTGCTCGGCCGTCATCCACCACGGCGGTTGGGGAACCTACGCCACCGCCCTGATCAACGCGGTACCGCAACTCGCCCTCTCCACCAACGTCGCCGACCAGGAGTGGCGGGGCCGGTCCCTGGCGCGCGCCGGCGCGGGGATCTTCGCCCACCACAGCGAGGTCACCCCCGACCTGGTACTCCGTCACACCCTGCAGATCCTCGACGACCCTGGCTTCGCCACCGCCGCACAGCGACTGCGCGACGAGTCCGATGCGATGCCCAGTCCGCGCGACATGGTCGCCACACTGGAGCAACTGGTCGCGGACCGATGACCGGGCCGCGTCGGCCGGCGACCGACAGGCCCTTCCCCTGACACCACTCGCCCCTGGATGGAAACCGTGAAGGCTCTTGTGCTCTCGGGAGGCGCTGGTACGCGCCTGCGGCCCATAACCCACACCTCCGCCAAACAACTCGTCCCGGTCGCCAACAAGCCGATCCTCTTCTACGTGCTGGAGGCCATCGCCGAGACCGGCATCATCGACGTCGGTGTGATCGTCGGCGACACCGGGCCGGAGATCCGCGCGGCGGTCGGCGACGGCTCGCAGTTCGGCCTGCAGGTGACCTACATTCCGCAGAGCGCCCCGCTCGGCCTCGCGCACGCCGTCGTCATCGCCCGCGACTTCCTGGCCGACGACGACTTCCTGATGTACCTGGGCGACAACTTCATCTCCGGCGGCATCACCGATCTCGTCGAGGGTTTCCGCAAGGAGCGCCCCGACGCGCAGCTCGTGCTCAGCCGGGTCCCCGACCCCACCGCCTTCGGGGTGGCGGAACTGGACGCCACGGGCCGGGTCACGGGCCTGGAGGAGAAGCCGCAGCACCCCAAGAGCGATCTCGCACTGGTCGGCGTCTACCTCTTCACCCCCGCGGTGCACGAGGCGGTGCGGGCCATCCGGCCGTCCGCGCGCGGCGAACTGGAAATCACCGACGCGGTGCAGTGGATGGTCGAGGCGGGACAGGACGTCCGCTCCGGTGAGCTGTCCGGCTACTGGCGGGACACCGGCAGCGTCGTCGACATGCTCGAGGTCAACCGCATGCTGCTGGAGAGCCAGGACCGATGCATCGAGGGGTCCGTGGACAGTGCGAGCGAGGTCCTCGGTCGGGTGCGCATCGGCCCCGGCGCCACGGTCCGCGGGTCACGCATCGTCGGGCCGGCCGTGATCGGTGCCGGCACCGTCGTCACCGACTCCTACATCGGCCCGTCCACCTCCATCGCGGAGGACTGCCGCATCCACGACAGCGAACTGGCCTCCTCGATCGTGCTACGCGGTTCGTCGTTCGAGAGCGTGCGCCGGGTCGAAGCCTCACTGGTCGGACGCAACGCCGAGGTGGCGCTCGCCCCACAGCGTCCGGTGGCTCACCGGCTGGTCATCGGCGACCACGCGAAGGTCCACATCCAGTCCTGACGCCGCCCGCGAGGCCGCCCGACAGATCCCACCCGCACCGAACAACGGAAGGGGGTAGGCGCTCCACGCCTGGCTCCCAGGCCCCGCGCCACAACCTCGATGAGCCCCACGAGAATCCTGGTGACCGGCGGCGCCGGCTTCATCGGTTCGCACTTCGTCCGTACGCTCCTGGGACCCTTCGGGCCTGGCGACATCCAGATCACCGTGCTCGACAGCCTCACCTATGCGGCGAGCATGGCCAACCTCGATGAGGTCCGCCACCTCGACAGCTTCCGCTTCTCGCCCGGCGACATCTGTGACGAAGCGCTGGTCGGCGATCTGATCGCCGCCCACGACCAGGTCGTCCACTTCGCGGCCGAGTCGCACGTCGACCGCTCCATACTCAGTTCTGCCGAGTTCGTGCGCACCAACGTCCTGGGCACCCAGGTCCTGCTCGACGCCGCGCTCCGGCACGGACTGCAGACCTTCGTCCACGTCTCGACCGACGAGGTCTACGGCTCGATCGCCACGGGGGCCTGCTCGGAGACCCAGCCGGTCAACCCCAACTCGCCGTACGCCGCCTCCAAGGCCTCCAGCGATCTGATCGCCCTCGCCTACCACCGCACCCACGGCCTCGACGTACGGGTCACGCGCTGTTCCAACAACTACGGGCACCGCCAGTTCCCGGAGAAGGTCATCCCGCTGTTCGTCACCAATCTCCTGGACGGCAAGAAGGTCCCGCTGTACGGCGACGGCCTGCACGTCCGCGACTGGCTGCACATCGACGACCACGTCCAGGGCATCGAACTGGTCCGCACCGGCGGTCGGCCCGGCGAGGTCTACAACATCGGCGGCGGCACCGAGCTGAGCAACAGGGAACTGACCGATCTGCTGTTGGCCACCTGCGGGGCGTCGCCCGACATGATCGAGTACGTCGACGACCGCAAGGGTCACGACCGGCGCTACTCGGTCGACTGGCGGAAGATCCAGGACGAGCTGGGCTACAAGCCGGGCAAGGACTTCGCCGAAGGCTTGGCCGAAGCGGTCGCCTGGTACCGCGACCACCGCGACTGGTGGGAGCCGCTCAAGCAGCGCGCCACGCGGCTCGCCGGGACGCGCTGATGGCCCGCAGTGAAACGCCGCGAACGGACCGGGACCCGGACGTCCCGGTACGCCGGGTGGTCGTACTGGGCGCGAGCGGATTCATCGGCCGACAGGTGTCCGCCGCGGTCCGGGCGGCCGGCGGCGAGCCGCTGCACGTGGCCCGCCGCCCCTTCGGCACCGGCGCCGCGCACTGCGTGCCGCTCGACCTGGTCGGCGACGGACCGTACGCCCTCAGTCGTCTCCTCGACACCGAGCGACCCGATGCTGTGGTCAATGCCGCCGGAGCCGTGTGGTCCCGCGCGCAGGAGACCATGCGCCAGGCCAACCACACCCTGGTCGAAACGGTGCTGGCGGCGATCGCCGCGGCCTCCTGGCGCCCTCGCCTGGTCCACCTCGGGTCGGTGTTCGAGTACGCCCCGCCCCCACCCGGGACGGCCCTGGACGAGCAGGCACCGACCCGGCCGACCACGCCGTACGGACAGTCGAAACTACGGGGCACCCAGGCGGTCCTGGCGGCGTCCGGGGAGGGGCGGGCGGATGCGGTGGTGCTGCGGCTGTCGAACGTGATCGGGGCCGGCACCTCACCGAGCAGCCTGCTCGGACAGGTGGCCGCCCAACTGCGTGCCGCGGACGCCGGGCAGGAGGCGGTGGTGCGGGTCAGTCCGCTGCGGGCGAGCCGCGACTTCGTGGACGTCCGGGACACCGCGGACGCCGTTCTGGCCGCGGCATCGCTGCCCGTCGACGGGCAGGTCATCAACGTCGGGCGCGGCGAGGCGGTACCGGTGCGCACGATGGTGGAGCGGCTCATCGAGGCCAGCGGGAGACCCGCCCGGATCGTCGAGGGAGCCGGGGCGGGCGTGCGGACCCATACCGGCCTGGACTGGATGCAGGTGGCGACCGACACCGCCCAACGGTTGCTCGGCTGGTCGGCACGCCACAGCCTCGACAGCTCGGCCCGGGAACTGTGGCGGGAGGCCTGCGCCCAGCCCGTCTCCCTCGGGGTCTCGTCGCCGGCGCAGCATTAGCAGAAACCCTAGGCATCCGTCGCTACGGTGGCAGCAGGGGCTCGGCTGATGTCGAAGGCTCCTGGTCCCGCTCCGGTAGAGCAGCGAGCAGAGGTGTGGAAGTGTCAGGGTCCCGAGTGGTATCCCAGAGGCATGTTGCCGTCTTCGTCTTCGCCGACTTCGGGCACGTCAACCCGACGCTCGGCCTGACCCGTGAACTCGTCGCGCGCGGCCACCGGGTGACCTACGTCGTCGACCACCGCTACACCGAACTGGTCGAGCGGGCCGGCGCCCGGGCAGTGGGGTACGCCTCCCGGCGTGGTGCGTTCGGCAAGGTGCCCGACCCGAGCGCCGCCCGCTTGGCCGCCGAGGGCTACCAGCTGTTGGTCGAGACGATGGACACGGTCTGTCCGCTCGCCGTGGCCGCCCTCGCATCCGACGTACCCGACGTCGTGCTCTACGACTTCGAGTCGTTCGCGGCCGCCCGGATGGCCGCACACCTCCTGGGCTGCACCACCACCGTGCAGCTGAGCCCCAGCCACGCGTCGAACGAGACGTTCTCCATGCGGGCCCAGATGCTCGACCCCGAGGACCCCTCGATGCGCGAGGGAGGCGAGGCGTTGATGCGCTTCACCAGTGACCACGGCCTCGCCCCAGAGGAACTGGGCCGCTTCCTCGCCGAATGGGACGACCGCAACGTGGTGTTCCAGCCACGTGAGTTCCAGATCGAGGGCGGGAGCTTCGACGACCGCTTCGCGTTCGTCGGCCCCTCGGTCGTCGAGGACGGCGCCGCCGTTCCGTGGGCGCCGCCCGGCGACGACCGACGGCTGGCACTGGTCTCGCTCGGCACCGAGTCCAACCGGCAGCGCGACTTCTTCCGCACCTGTCTGGACGCCTTCGACGGGGACGACTGGCACGTGGTGATGACCCTGGGCCGAGGCAGGGACATCGCCGGGCTCGGGCCCGTGCCGCCGTACGTGGAGGTCCACGAGTGGCTGCCGCACCCCGTGGTTCTGCCGCACGCCGATCTGTTGGTCTGCCACGCGGGCATGGGCAGCGTCATGGAAGCGCTGTACTTCGGCACACCGCTGATCGCCGTTCCGCAGACCTTCGAGCTCGCCCTGACCGCACGGCGTTTGGCCGAACTCAAGCTGGGCCGGTGGATCGACCGGGACCAGCTGACGTCGCAGACCCTCGCCGCGGCAGTTCGGGAGATCGTGACCGACCCCGGGACACCGGAGCGGATGGCGCGGATGCGTGCGCACGTCCGCGGGGCCGGGGGCGCGGTGCGGGCCGCCGACCTGCTGGAGCAGTGGGCCGACGAGCTGACCCCGTCCGTCTCCGGGGCCTGAATCGTCCGGGCCGACCCGCCCGCGCCCGGACCGCGGGCGCCCGGCACGTTCCTGAGCGTGTCGGGCGCCCGTCGGCCGCCGGGCCCGTCAGGTGCGGCGGGTGACGAACTCGGTGACGCTGCGGATGCTGTGGTCGATCATCTCGTCGCTCAGCCCGGGGAAGACCCCGATCCAGAAGGTCCGTTCGGCCATGATGTCACTGTTCGTCAGCGGCCCGCTCACCCGGAACGGGCTGTTCAGGTAGGCCGGGTGGCGGGTGAGATTGCCTGCGAAGAAGCGCCGGGTGGCCACTCGGCGCGACTCCAGGTGGTCGATGAGCTCCGCCGTCGAGAACGGCGCGCTGTCCAGCACCGTGAGCACGAAGCCGAACCAGCTCGGGTCGCTGTCCGGGGTGGGCTCGGGCAGCAGCAGATGCGGCAGTCCGTCCAGCCCCGCGCGCAGCCGCGCCCAGTTGTGCCGCCGGGCGGTACCGAATTCCCCTATCTTGCCGAACTGGTTGAGCCCGAGCGAGGCCTGCAGGTCCGTCGACTTCAGGTTGTAGCCGATGTGGGAGAAGATGTACTTGTGGTCGTAGCCCTTCGGCAGGGTGCCCATCTGCTGCTCGAACCGCTTGAAGCACCGGTTGTCCTCACCGGGCTCACACCAGCAGTCCCGCCCCCAATCCCGCAGTGACTCCACGATGCGGGCGAGCACCATGTTGTCGGTCAGCACACAGCCGCCCTCGCCCATGGTGATGTGGTGGGCCGGGTAGAAGCTCTCCGTGGCCAGATCCCCGAACGTCCCCGTCAGTCGGTCCCGGTAGGTGCTGCCGAGGGCGTCGCAGTTGTCCTCGATGAGGAACAGCCCGCGGTCGGCGGCGATCCCGGCGACCTCCTCGACGGCGAAGGGGTTGCCGAGCGCATGGGCGATCATGATGGCCCGGGTGCGCGGACCGATGGCCTCCGCGATCCGCTCCGGCGAGGCGTTGTACGTGCCGAGCTCCACATCGATGAAGACCGGTACCAGGCCGTTCTGCAGGATCGGATTGACCGTCGTGGGGAAACCCGCCGCCACGGTCACGACCTCGTCGCCGGGCAGCAGCCGCAAGTCCTCAAGCTGGTGTGAAGTCAGCGCACTGAGCGCCAGCAGGTTGGCCGAGGAACCCGAGTTGGTCAGGTGCGCCTTGCGCAGCCCGAAGTACCGGGCCAGCGCCCGCTCGAACCGGCGGGAACTGGTGCCGGCCGCGATCCGCAGATCCAGGGCCGCCTCGACGAGGGCGACCCGGTCCTCCTCGTCGAGGACAGCGCCGGACGCCGCCACCGGCGTCACCCCGGGCACAAACTCGGCCGCGACATCGTCCTGGTGGTACTTGCGTACCTGATCCAGAATGTCGCTCTTGCTGTACCCCATCGGCTGCCGCCTCCTGTGAGTGTCCTGCGGGTGATCGTCGCGTTGCCGCGGGGGGTGCGATCCGCGGGTCGCGGCGCTGAGTACGACAGGCCGACGGCGTGTCACGGCCACGCGGTACACCGGTTCCCGTCACCGGTCGGCTGATCGGGGTCATCAGCTCAGCACGCCGGGACCGGGCGGTGCCAGTAGGGTCGGCGAAGTCTAGGGAGTGCCATAGAGGGTGTGCCGCGCGGCACCACCGGACCCGCGGGCGGGGCGGACACTAGGGAATGTCCCACATCGCCGCTGACCATACTGGGGCCGGACGGGGGGACGGCGCTTTCTCCACGGTCGGAGCGACGGAATGTGTTCTCCCTCCCGAAAGCGCACGACGTTCCGTCGAGACCTTTCGCGAGGCGGTCTCGGCAGAGCGGACGGGACGATCCCGGCGCCCGGCGCCAGGTGCCCGGGCCGCCCGGACGGCCTGCGCCTGCCCGGGGCCAAGGACCTGTTTCCGAAGTGGTGGGAGCGCGAAAGACGTGAGTGCAAAGATGCGCACCGAACTGATCCGACCGGTGCACGAGTTGCTCACCGAGCACGCCGTCCGGTTCGCCGGCAAGACCGCCTTCTCCGACGCTCGGCGCAGCGTGACCTACGCTGAGCTCGACCGTCGCACCGCACGGCTGGCCGGCCACCTGGCGGATCTGGGCCTGGACCGCGGCGGCCGGGCGGCCGTCTACCTGGGCAACTGCGTGGAGATGGTGGAGAGCTGCCTCGCTGCCTCCCGGGCGAGTGCCGTCGGTGTGCCGCTCAACCCCCAGTCCTCCGACGCCGAGCTGGCGCACCTGCTCGACGACAGCGACGTCCAAGTGATCATCGCTGGTCCGGCCCAGGCCGAACAGGTGCTGCGGATGCTGCCGCAGCGCCCCGCCCTGCGCGTCGTGGTCACCGGTGACGGTCCCAACCCCGAGGGCACCTCGCACTACGAGGCCCTCGCCGGCACCGAACCGGTCACCCCGGCGCGCGACGACCTCGGCCTGGACGAACCGGCCTGGATGCTCTACACCTCCGGAACCACCGGCCGTCCCAAGGGCGTGCTGTCGACCCAGCGCCGGTCCCTGTGGGCCACGGCGTCGTGCACCGCACCGATACTGGGTCTGTCCGCCGGCGACAGGGTGCTCTGGCCGCTGCCGCTGTTCCACTGCGTGTCGCACAACGTGTGCCTGCTGGGAGTCGTGGCCGTCGGCGCCACGGCGCACCTCATGCAGGGCCTGGCGGCCGACGAGGTCCTGGACGCCCTGCGGGCCGAGCGCAGTACCTTCCTCGTCGGCGTGCCGACGCTCTTCCACCACATGGTCGAGGCAGCCCGCGACGGCAGCTTCGCCGCGCCCGAGCTGCGGCTGTGCATGGTGGCCGGATCCGCCTGCCCCGTCCGGCTGCACCACGCCTTCCAGGAGACCTTCGGGATCTCCCTGTTGGCCAGCTACGGCAGCACCGAGACCGGCGGCGCCATCACCACGAACCTCCCCGACGGGCCGCAGGTCGAGGGCTCCTGCGGGCTGCCCCTGCCCGGGCTCGACCTACGGCTGACCGATGCGCGCACCGGGGACGAGGTCGGCACCGGCGAGGAGGGGGAGGTGTGGGTCAACAGCCCCGCCCTGATGCTCGGTTACCACCGCCAGCCCGAGGCAACGGCCGATGTGGTGACCGAGGGGTGGTACCGCACCGGTGACCTCGGACGCCTCGACGACGCCGGCTACCTGACCCTGACCGGCCGGGTCAAGGAACTCATCATCCGCGGCGGTGAGAACATCCACCCGCGCGAGGTCGAAGAGGTCCTCCAGCAGGTCCCCGGGGTCGCGGAGGCCGCTGTCGCGGGCACCCCGCACGAGGTGCTCGGCGAGGTCCCCGTCGCCTACCTCGTTCCGGGCCCCGAGGGGATCGACCCCGACCTCGTCCTCGCCACCTGCCAGGAGCAACTGTCCGCCTACAAGGTGCCCGACGCGCTGCACGAGATTGCCGCCGTCCCCCGCACCCCGGCCGGGAAGATCGCCCGGGGGGAACTGACCCGACTGCCGGCCCGGCTGCTGGCGGTCAACCCGCTGGCGCAGCTGCGCACCGAGGCGCTCTCCCCGACGCACAGCTCGGCCGAAAGGGCTGCCGGACTGCTGACGCGTCGGCTGAACGGCCCCCAGGGCAGCCGCGCTCTGCTGACCATGGTGCGCTCGGCCGTCGCCGACGTACTCGGCCTCGGCGCGGTGGACGACGTCGCGCCGGACAAGGCGTTCAAGGAGTTGGGCTTCACCTCGGTGGCCGCGGTCCAGCTGCGCGACCGGCTGCGGTCCCTCACCGGCAAACGGCTGTCGGCCGCCATCGCCTTCGACTACCCCACCCCCGCCGCGCTCGCCGGGCACCTGCATGCCGAGCTGTTGGACGAACCGGAGGAGGACGTCGCGCCGACCCCACCGCGTGCGGATCCGGACGAACCGGTCGCGATCATCGCGATGGGGTGCCGCTACCCGGGCGGCAGCGACTCCCCGGAAGCCCTGTGGCGGCTGGTGGCCGAGGGGGCGGACGCCGTCGGTCCGCTGCCGGAGGACCGCGGCTGGGACCTGGAACGGCTCCTCGGCAGGGACCCCGCCGCCGGCGGCCGTTCGGACGCCCACGAAGGGGCGTTCCTGCCCGAAGCGGACCGCTTCGACGCCGCGTTCTTCGGCATCTCCCCGCGCGAAGCGCTGGCGATGGACCCGCAGCAGCGGCTGCTGCTGGAGACGGCGTGGGAAACGTTCGAACGTGCGGGCATCGATGTGGCGTGCCTGAAGGGCAGCCGCACCGGGGTGTTCGCGGGTGTCATGCACGGCGGCTACGGCCCCGGCGCGCACGACCGGTCGGCGCAGGACCTGGAGGGGCACCTCGGCAACGGCAGTGCCATCAGCATCGCCTCGGGGCGGATCGCCTACAGCTTCGGCCTGGAGGGCCCCGCCCTCACCGTCGACACGGCGTGTTCGTCCTCGCTGGTGGCGATCCATCTGGCCGCCCAGTCGCTCCGACAGGGGGAGTGCTCCCTGGCCCTGGCCGGCGGGGTGACGGTGATGACGGCGCCGACCGCCCTGGTCGAATTCAGCCGGCAGGGCGCGCTGTCCGCCGACGGCCGCTGCAAGGCGTACTCCTCGTCGGCCGACGGAACCGGGTTCTCCGAGGGCGCGGGCCTGGTTCTGCTGGAGCGACTGTCGGACGCCCGCCGGCTGGGACACCCGGTGCTGGCCGTGGTGCGGGGCAGCGCGGTGAACCAGGACGGCGCGAGCAACGGCCTGACGGCGCCCAGCGGACCGGCCCAACAGCGGGTGATCCGACAGGCGTTGGACCGTGCCGGTCTGTCCCCCGACGAGGTGGACGCGGTCGAGGGCCACGGCACGGGCACCACCCTGGGTGATCCGATAGAAGTGCAGGCCCTGATGGCGACCTACGGACAGGGGCGGGCACCTCAGCGGCCGCTGTGGCTGGGCTCTCTGAAGTCGAACATCGGCCACACCCAGGCGGCGGCCGGGGTGGCCGGCGTGATCAAGATGGTGCAGGCCATCGGGCAGGGCGTACTGCCGCAGTCCTTGCACATCGACGAACCGTCCCTCCACGTGGACTGGTCCGCCGGAGCGGTGCGGCCGTTGACCGAGCCGGTCAGCTGGCCGGCGACCGGCCGGCCCCGGCGCGCCGCGGTCTCCTCGTTCGGAGCCAGCGGCACCAATGCGCATCTCATCCTGGAGCAGGCGCCTGAGACCCCCGTGGCGGGCGGCTCGACGGCGGAGCCCGTCACGGCGCCCGGCGTTCTGCCCTGGGTGATCTCCGGCCGCGGGCCTCAGGGACTGGCCGGACAAGGCGCCCGGCTGCGGGAGTTCATCCACGTCGGAGCGGACGTCGTGGACGAGGCGGGAATAGGTCTGGGGCTGCTCGGCCGCAGCGCCCTGGACCACCGGGCCGTGGTCGTCGGCAGCGGCGCGGGACTGCCGGCGGGACTGGAGGCGCTCGCACGGGGCGAGGCCGCCGCCGGTGTGGTGCGGGGAACCGCACGCCCGGGCGGCACCGTCTTCGTGTTCCCCGGCCAGGGCTCCCAATGGGTGGGCATGGCACGGGAGCTGTCGGCAGCCTCGGAGGTCTTCCGCAACCGGCTGGACGAGTGCGAAGAGGCATTGTCGGCCTACGTGGACTGGTCGTTGGCGGAGGTACTGGAGGGTGCCGAGGGCGCTCCGGGGCTGGAGCGGGCGGACGTGGTGCAGCCGGTGCTGTTCGCCGTCATGGTCTCTCTGGCGGAGCTGTGGTGCTCGTTCGGCGTGCGGCCCGACGCGGTGGTGGGACACTCCCAGGGCGAAATCGCGGCGGCCTGCGTGGCGGGGGCCCTGAGCCTGGACGACGCGGCACGGGTCGTCGCCCTGCGCAGCCAAGCGATCGTCCGGGTTGCCGGATCCGGTGGGATGGCGTCGGTGGGCATGCCCGCGGACGACGTACAGGCCCACCTGGAACGCTGGCACGGTCAGGTCGGCGTCGCCGCGGTGAACGGTCCCTCATCCACGGTGATCTCCGGTTATGCGGAGGCGCTGGAGGAGGCGATGGCACTGATGGAGGGCGAAGGCGCGCGGGTGCGCCGGGTCCCGGTCGACTTCGCCGGACACTCGGTGCAGACCGAGCAGTTGGAAACGGCATTGCTGGAGTTGCTCGCGCCGGTGTCACCACGGTCGTGTGAGGTGGCGTTCTACTCGTCGATGACCGGCGGAAGGATCGACGGACCGGAACTGACCGCGGCCTACTGGTACCGCAATCTCCGGCAGACCGTGGACTTCGAGGCCGCGACCCGCGTCCTGCTGGCCGACGGGTACGAGATCTTCGTGGAGGCGAGTGCCCACCCCGTGCTGGCGGTCGGCCTGCAGGAGACCTTCCAGTCCACCGGGTCCGCCGCGGTGGCCGTGCCGTCCCTGCGCGCCGACGACGGCGGTTGGGACCGCTTCCTGATGTCGCTGGGCGAGGCGTGGGTGCACGGAGCACCGGTGGACTGGCGGCCGGCGTTTCCCGCCGCCGCGACGGCTCGCACCGACCTGCCGACCTATGCGTTCCAGCGGGACAGGTTCTGGCTGTCGCCTCCCGACGGCGCGGGCGATGCCTCCGCCCTGGGACTGGCCGAGGCGGAGCACCCGCTGCTGGGCGCTGCCGTCGAACTGCCCGAAACCGGGATCCTGCTCTTCACCGGCCGGCTGTCGGCCCGCACCCACGACTGGCTCACCGACCACCGCGTGGCCGGCAGCGCCGTGGTGCCCGGCCCGGCCTTCGTCGAGCTAGCACTGCGCGCCGGCGACGAGGCGGGTTGCGATCGGCTGGCAGAGCTGTCCCTGCACGCACCGCTGGTGGTTCCCGCGCGGGACGCCGTTCAGCTCAGGGTCACCGTCGGCGCCCCGGACGAGAAGGGCCACCGGTCCGTCGCCGTCCACTCGCGACGTGCCGACGTGGGCACCGGCAGGCCGTGGACCTGCCACGCCACCGGCACCCTGGCACCGGACGGGGTCACGCCCGCCTGGGACCTGGAGGTGTGGCCACCGGCGGGGGCGACCGCCGTCGCGACGGACGAGGTGTTCGCCGCCCTGGCCGACGCCGGTTACCAGCACGGCCCCGCCTTCCGGTGCCTGACGGCCGTGTGGCGGCGCGGAGACGACCTCTTCGCCGAGGTCACCGTGCCCGAGGACCGCGCGACACAGGCCGCGGCGTTCGGTTTGCATCCCGCCCTGCTGGACTCCGCACTGCATCCCGTATGGGCGGGTCTCGCCGACGACGGTCAGCAGGCGCGGCAGCCCGCACGGTGGCGGGGCGTGACCCTGCACGCCGCAGGCGCCGAGGTGCTGCGGGTCCGTATCACCCGCACGGAGTCCGATGGCCTGGCGATCGCCGCTGCCGACGCGACCGGTCGGCCCGTGCTGAGCGTCGACGCCCTCGATACCCGACCGGTGTCCGCCCGCACTGTCGGGGGCGCCGCCGCGGCTCAGCAGGACGGCCTGTTCCAGGTGGAGTGGACCGAGGTACCGGTCGCGTCGGTCGCCGCGGACACCCCGTCGGCCTGGGCCGTCGTCGGCGAGGACCCGCTGCGTGCGCGGTCCGGACTCATGGGCGCCGGACAGTACGCCGAGGCCTACCCCGATCTGGACGCCCTCGCCAAGGAGATCGAGGGCGGCGCTGCCGCACCGGACTGCGTGGTGATGACCGTCGCCCCCGCAACGGACCGGAACACCGCGGACCACAACCCCGCGGACCTGGCCCGCATCGTCCACCAACGCACCCGGCAGGCGCTGGCCTGGACCCAGACCTGGCTGACCAGCCCCGCCTTCGTCTCCTCGAAGCTGATCCTGCTGACCCGTGGTGCGGTGGCCGCCTGGGACGACACTCCGGAACCGGACCTGACGACGGCTGCCGTCTGGGGGCTGATCCGGTCCGCACAGACCGAGAACCCCGGCCGCTTCACCCTCGTCGACACCGACGCCGGTAAGCCCGCGTGGCGCGCCCTGCTCAAGGTCGCCGGCGCCGAGGTGCCGCAGCTCGCCCTGCGTAAACGCGCTTTGCGGATACCGCAGTTGGCCCGGCTCGCCGCCCCCGCCCAGAGCGCACCGCTGCTCGCCGCTCCGGGCGGCACCGTCCTCGTCACCGGCGGCACCGGCTTGCTCGGTGCCACGCTCGCCCGCCACCTCGTCACCCGACACGGTGTACGGGATCTCCTGCTCACCAGCCGCCGGGGCCCTGCTGCCCCCGGCGCGGCCGCACTCGAGGCCGAACTCACCGCCCTGGGTGCCCGGGTGACCATCGCCGCCTGCGACACGGCCGATCGTGAGGCGCTCGCCGGGCTGCTGGCGACGGTGCCCGACGACCGCCCGCTCAAGGCCGTCGTGCACACCGCGGTGGTGACGGATGACGGAATCGTGCTGTCCCTGACCCCGGAGCGGCTGGACGCCGTACTGCGGCCCAAGGTCGACGCCGCGCTCGCCCTGCACGACGCGACGAAGGGCCTCGACCTCGCCGCGTTCGTCGTCTTCTCCTCCGTGGCGGGGATCCTGGGCGGCGCCGGCCAGGGCAACTACGCAGCGGCCAACGTCTTCCTCGATGCCCTCGCCCGGCACCGCCACGCCCAGGGCCTCCCGGCAGCCTCCCTTGCCTGGGGCCTGTGGGCCGGCCGGGACCTCACGACGTCCGGCACCTCCCGGCTGCCGGTGCACCCGCTCCCAGTCGCCGAGGGTCTGGAGCTGTTCGACGCGCTCTGCGGGCTTGATCACGCCAACCCGGTCGCGGCGCGTCTGGACACCGCGGAACTCCGCCGCCAGGCCGCGTCCGGGGGCTTGCCGCCGACGCTGCGTTCCCTGGTGCACAAGCAGTCCCGGCCGGCCGCGCGGAACGCGCCCGCGGAAGCCTCCGAGCTCAAGCACCGCCTCGCCGCGATGACCGACGCCGAACGGGACGCGACCCTCCTCGACCTCGTGCTACGACTGGTGGCCGCGGGACTGGGGCACGCTTCCCCCGACGCGATCGGCACGCAGCAGGAATTCAAGGACCTCGGCTTCGACTCCCTGACGGCGCTGACCGTCCGCAACGAGTTGAACGCGGCGACGAAGCTCTCCCTGCCGCCCGCGGTGGTATTCGACTTCCCCGACCCCGGCGCCCTGGCCCAGCACCTCAAGCGAGAGCTTCTCGAATGCTGATCGGGCCCGCCAGCACGTACAGAGGAGAATGTTCATGAAGGTGGAAGACGTCTACATCGACTCGCTGGGAGCTTTCCTTCCGGAATGGGCGAGCGCGGAGCAGGCGGTCGCCGACGGCATCCTGGACGCAGAGATCCCGAAGAGCAACGGACTCACCGGCGCCCACGTCGGCGGGGACATTCCGGCGATGGACATGGCGGTGTCCGCTGCCCGTACGGCCCTTGAACGTTCGAAGCTGGACATCGAGACGATCAGCTTCCACATCCATAGCTCCGTCAACTACCAGGGCCCCGTGGGTGCTTATCCACCGGGCTACATCATGCGTGAACTGGCTCTCGAAAACGTCCCCGCGCAGTACGTCCAGCAGGGTTGCAACGGCATGCTGGGGGCGCTGGAGGTGGCCATCGGCCAGATGACCGGCGCAGCGGAGGCCGAGGCCGTCCTGCTGACCTCGGGCGAGAACTTCACCGCCCCGGGAGCCGACCGCTGGAACGACGGTTTCGGCCAGTCCTACTTCTTCTCCGACGGAGGCATGGCGGTCCTGCTCAGCGCCGACGAGGGATTCGCCCAGGTACGCTCCCTCAACGCGGGTGTGCTGCACGCACTGGAGAAGTGGCACCGCGGCAACGGACCGCTGTTGGAGCGCGACGTGCGGGTCCCCACGATGCCGGAGCGGGCCGAGCAGTTCAACGAAACCGAAATGCCGCTGTCCGAGGCCCTCGAGAAGATCACGCTGTTCAACCTCGACATCATTCACCGGTCGCTTGTCG
Source organism: Streptomyces sp. NPDC059169 (assembly GCF_042755225.1). Classification (NCBI taxonomy): domain Bacteria; kingdom Bacillati; phylum Actinomycetota; class Actinomycetes; order Kitasatosporales; family Streptomycetaceae; genus Streptomyces; species Streptomyces sp. NPDC059169. Next base: position 21,664 of record NZ_JBHZCF010000010.1, read on the forward strand.
ACGCTGATCTGAACGCATCCGACCTCGCCAAGGTCATACCCATCAACATGGATGGCCGCATGGTCGAATTCGGCACCATGATGCCGCTCGGCTTGCCCATGTCGCGCTCCAGCTGGGACTACGGGAAGTCGGTCGGGCACGTGGGTGGGGCCGATGTCTTCATTTCGCTGGAGCACCTGGTGCGCACCGGCGAAGTGACAGCGGGAGACAACGTCCTGCTGGTGTCCCAGGGGCCCGGGTGGATCTGCACGGCGAGCGTCGTGACCATCCTGGATCTGCCCCCGTGGTCCGTCTGACGCCGCTTCACGCGGCCTGGGACCTGACCGGTCAGCCGGTGCACCGTGGGCGTGCTCCGGGATCGGTGAACACGTCATGGGACGAGGCGGTCACGGCAAGGGCGAAGTGCCCCGCCATGACCGCCTCATCGCACGGCGCACAGGTGCCCGGCGGCTCGTGCGACTCTGCCGAACCCCGCACGTCGTCCCGGCGTGGGGGGGGGCGCGGCCTGTGGACGACGCGGGGCCGGTCGGCCGCGAGGGCAGTCGCCCTACGCCCCGGCCTTGCGGAAGATCCGGGCGCCGAGGAACACCGCGACCGCGGCGAGTACCGCCGCCACCAGGGCGCCCCGGAGCATGGCGGTGCTGTCGTACTGACCGAGGAACGCGGCCCGGACCGCCTCCACCAAGTAGCGCAGCGGGACGAATTTCGACACTATGTCGAGCCACCGGGGCGCGAGTGCCATCGGCAGCAGGATGCCGGAGAGCAGCATGACCGGCAGGTTGATGGTGTTGACCACCGGGGCGAACTCCTCCGGGGAGTTCAGCCGCATGGCCAGCGCATAGGACAGCGAGGCCAGTGCCACCGTGAGTACGGCGACGAAGAGAAAGCCGATGAGGACGCCGAGCACCGGGGCGCGCAGCCCCATCGCCATCCCTGCGAGAACCAGCAGCAGTGACTGGGCCATCATCTGCACCACGTCGCGCAGTACCCGGCCCATGAGGAGCGCCAGCCGGCTGACCGGGGTGACCTGCATCCGTTCGATCACACCGTGCTGTTTCTCGATGAGGATGCCGATGCCGGCGAAGGCGGCGCTGAACATGCCGAGTTGTACCAGCAGCCCCGGCACCAGCGTCTGCCAGGCGTCACCGCCGGTACCCAGCTGAACGTGCGTCAGCAGAGGGCCGAAGAAGAACAGCACGAGCAGCGGCATGAGGACGCCCACCACCAGGCCGATCTTTGCACGCAGGGTCTGCCGCAGATAGCGGCCGAGGATCAGGCGGGTGTCGGCGGCCAGGTCGGCCAAGCCGGAACTCCGCCTGGCCGCATGACGTCGGGTCGGTACGGCCGCGGGCTCGGACGCGGTCGGCACAGGCGCGGCGGGGGACGAGTGCGGCAAGTCAACCTCCGTGGGGAGCGTCCGGTCAGACGGCGACTGGAGCTTCGGGAGCGGGAGTGTGGTGGCCTGTGATGGCGAGGAATGCCTCGCGCAGGCTGGCCGTCTCGGAGCCGGCGTACCGCAGTTTCAGCTCCTGCGGGGTGCCCTCGGCGGCGACCAGGCCGTCGTCGACGACGACGAGCCGGTCGGAGAGGGCGTCCGCCTCGTCGAGGTAGTGCGTGGTGAGGAAGACCGTGGTGCCCTCGGCGCGGATGCGGTGCACAAGGTCCCACACGTCGGAGCGGCTGCCGGGGTCGAGTCCGGTCGTCGGCTCGTCGAGGAAGAGCAGCTCGGGCCGGTGGGTCAGGCCCAGGGCGATGTCGAGGCGGCGGCGCTGGCCTCCGGAGAGCGCGCGCGTGGGCCGGTCGAGGAGGTCGGCCAGGTCGAGGTCCTCGGCGAGTTCCTGTGCACGGTTCTTGGCCCGGGCTTTGCCGAGGCGGTACATCCGGCCCTGGGTGACCAGTTCCTCGCGCACGCTGACGGCAGGGTCGACCCCGCTGACCTGGGCGACGTAGCCGATGCACCGGCGTACCCCGGCCGGGTCGCTCGCCAGGTCGTGCCCGGCGACGGTGGCACTACCCCCGGTGGGGGGCAGCAGTGTGGTGAGCATGCGCATCGTGGTGGTCTTGCCGGCGCCGTTGGGGCCGAGGAATCCCAGGATCTCCCCGGGAGCCACGGTGAGGTCGATGCCGCGCACCGCTTCGACCGGGCCCTTCTTGGTCGTGTACGTGCGGGCGAGCCCCTTGGCGCTGATGATGGGAGCGGTCATGGCGGCCTCCTGCCTCGCGGATGCGAATCTCGTCCGTCGTCCACCGCACTCGAGTGTTTTGCTCGGTTGAGCATATTCTGACATGGTTGAGTAAATCCCATCGGACCCTGTCGTGCCGAGCACGAACTCCCCGGCATATCCCTAGCGTTTGACCCCCTCTCCGGGAGCGTCGCCCAGGAAGGCGTTCAGCTGTGTTGACGGGCCGGGATCGGCTGGTCCGCGCCCACGGTCTCCCACATGGCCCGCATGGACTCCCTGAGGGTGAAGCGGGGGCGCCAGCCGAGGAGGTGTCCGGCGCGCGCGATGTCGACCTGGATCCAGTCGGCGCCCCTGCTGTGCACTTCACCGCGTTGCTCGCGGACCGTCTCCGGGGGCAGCCCGGCGGCCGCGACGAGCTCGTCCACCAACTCCCGTACGCCCCTGGCCCGGCCGGATCCGATGTTGACCAGGGGGTCGGCGCGGGTGATGGAGGCCGCCCGGACCACGGCGTCCACCGCGTCCCGGACATCGACGTAGTCACGCCGGGCGTCCGCGATGGTCAGCTCGATGCCCGTGGCCGCGTCGGCGCCGCGGAGCCGGACCGCCAGCGACCCGAAGAAGCTCTCCAGGGCGGGGTGCGGCCCCAGCGTGTTGGCCACCCGCATGACCACCGCGTCCAGACCGCCGTCCCGGACGGCGTCGAGCACCATCCGTGAGGCGATGAGCTTCGCCTTGGCGTAGGGATGCTCCGGGACGGGCTCCGTGTCCTCGCGCAGTGACGTCCCGAAGGGGGTCGGGCCGTACTCGTGGATGGTGCCGAGGTGGACCAGCCGGGGAGGAGCCGGCAGCCGCTCCAGCGTGCCGAGCAGCCGCTCTACCAACTGCACGTTGGTGTAGTGCAGCTCCTCCCCCCAGCCGAGGGTGGCATTGACCACCACATCGACGCCCTCGCGGGCCAACACCCGGGCGAGCTCGTCGCTGGTGCTCCCCGCGACGTCCAGGGGCAGGAACCGGTGGGCGGCTACCTGCGGCGCGTACCGGCGAGCGATCGCGACGACCTCGTTCCCCTCGGCCGCGAAGGCGGCACACAGATGCCTGCCCACACAACCGGTCGCCCCCAGCACCGCCACACCCATGGGAGCGGAGGGTGGCCTGAACGGTGCCACGGCGACCATCTCCCTACTCACCGGGCCGGACTCCTCCCCGATCTGCGGCCGGCCCGACCGGCAGGCAGTCGGCGTACTGCGGGAGCATGCCCTTGGCCTCGGCCTCCGCCAGACTGGGCGCCACGGTGTCCCGCGCGGACAGTAGGAACTCCACTCCGGGTGGCCACGGCAGCCCGATCGCGGGGTCGAGCGGATCGATCGCGTGCTCCAACTCGGCCTGGTAGGCGCTGCTCACGAGGTAGGACATGATCGTGTCGTCCTCAAGCGCCAGAAAGGCGTGGGCGAGCCCGTCCGGGATGTACACGGCGCGGAATGACTCCGCATCCATCGTGACGACGTCCCACTGACCGAACGTGGGGGAGCCCACCCGGATGTCCACGACGGCGTCCAGTGCCTGACCTCGTGCGCAGTAGACGTATTTGGCCTGGCCGGGGGGAGTGGCCGTGAAGTGCAGGCCGCGCAGTACGCCCCGGGCCGACCGACTGTGGTTCGTCTGTGCCACGGGGAACCGGTGACCGACCGCCGCGAGGAACGCCTCGTCCTGCAACGGGGAGACGAACAGCCCGCGGTGGTCCGAGTGGATGTCGGGCGTGAACTCGAATCCGCCGGCGACTGCGAGCTCTCGGGTACGCATCACGGTCACCTGCCCGTCGCGTCATGTGCGGACGGTGCCGGGGGGCACGTCCGGGGCCGCTGCGGCCGGGTCGGTTCGGTGCGCCTCATGTCACTCACGTTTTCGCGCTCCCACCACGTTCGGAAACTGTTTGTGCCTTGCGCAGACGGGTGCGGCTCGTCGCGGCACCGCGCACGGTCCGTGTGTTCAGGCCGGAGGGACGAGCCTGCCCCGGCTGTGGCTGCCCCAGTATGGGCGGGACCCATGTGGAAGATTCCCTAGTGTGATGTGCGGGGAATCAGCGGTCATCCGGGTTGGTTTCGCCGCAGGCCGGCCGGTGGCACCGCCCGGCGCGCCGGAGCCGGACGGGTCCCGTCGGGCGGAGCAGCGGGTCAGACGACGGACAGCTCGGGAAGTGGGAAGACCAGCTTGCCGCCGCCGGCCAGGAAGTCGCTCTCCCGCTCGACGAAGCCGTCCCGGTAGATCCAGGGCAGCACCAGCAATTGGTCGGGACGGCGGGACTTGGCCTGCTCCTCGGACACGATGGGAATCTTCGTTCCAGGGGTGAAGCAACCGGACTTGTCCGCGTTGGGTTCGCCGATGCACGGCAGGTCTTCCTCGGTGAGCCCGCAGAACTGGAGGATCACGTTGCCCTTGGTCGAAGCGCCGTACCCGAGGGTCACCTTGCCCGCCTTGCGCGACTCGTCGAGGAAGTCACGAAGGCGGTCGCGGTAGTCATGAACGCGCTTGGCGAATGCCTCGAACGGGGCCATGGTGTCCAGCCCGAGTGCGGTCTCCCTGGCGCGGACGGCGGCCAGTCCGGCCTCGTCCACGGGGTGGCGGCCGGGGCGCTTGGCGAGGGTCACGCAGAGGCTGCCGCCGTAGACCTCGGTGAGTTCGGCCTTGAGGACCGTGAACCCGACGCGCTCGGCCATCCACTCGATCTGGCTCAGCGCGTAGTACTCGAGGTGCTCGTGGCACACCACGTCATAGGCGGTGCCCTCGATCATGGCCGGCAGGTAGCTCTGCTCCATCACCCATATGCCGTCGTCGTCGAGGACGTCGTACACGTCCTGCATGAACGCCATCGGCCGCGGCAGGTCGTAGAACATCGCGATGGAGGTGACCGCCTTGGCACGGCGTGAGCCGAACCTGTCGGTGAACAGGTCGCGGGAGAAGAAGTCGGGAATCAGTTCGACGTCCGGCGGATAGTGGTCGCGGAACTTGGGTCCGGTGGGGTCGATGCCGACGCGGGTCGGGCCCGGCGTGGGGTAGCCGCGCAGCAGCGTGGAGTCGTTGCTGCCGATGTCCAGGACCAGATCGTCCGGACCCAGGTCGACCAGGCCGGTGATCGCCGCGACCTTGTCGTGGAGGTGCTGGACCATGAACGGGCGTATCCCCGACCGGTAGCCGTAGTTCTCGTTGTACATGAGCCCGAAGTCGGCCGTGTGGCGGAGTTGGACGAGGCCGCAGCCGTCCGGCGAGCACTTGAGCAGTTCGAGGGGGACCGCCGGGACGTCCTCGTCCCGGGTGCGGGGAAAGACGCCGGTGAGAGCCTGCGGGCCCAGGTCGAGGACCGGCAGCAGGTTGCGGTTGCCGCAGATGCGGCAGTCTTCGATGATCATGGATTCTCCAGGTCGCGTTCCATCATCGGCTGGACCGGATCGGAACCGGCGTCGTGATCCCACGCCAGGCGCGGCGAGCCCCGCCAGGTAACTGCCGGTGACCCTAGTGCCGAAGTGCCGGGCCACCCTGCTTCCGGGGTGCATTCTGGAAAATGCTCCAGAACCCGCATGCCGCGGCCGCTTTGCGGATGTGCCGGTGGCAGGCTCTGGGGCGCGGGGTCGGCCCCACCTCCGCTGCACCACTGCTCACCCCGGCGAGGGGTCGCCGATCCTGCTCGCCTGTGCTATTTTTTGCTTGGCTATGCAACTCGCCGTGGTTGTCCGCCGTGGAGGTCGGGTCGTGGCCATCAGGCAGCCGACGGGACTCCGGGGCGCGGAATCGTCGGAGAGTGGTCCGATCCCGCGCGGACGGACAGCAACAGACGACTCAAGGAGCAGCGATGGCTGCACTGCGTGACGAAACCGAGTTGGCACAAGACCGCAATCACCGCGAGCAGACCGCAGCCCGCCGTCAGTTCGCGGTGACCCTGCTCTGCGATGTCGTCCTTCCCGTGGGGCTCTACTACGTGCTGCGCAGCGCGGGCCTCGGGGAACTGGCGTCGCTGCTGATCAGCGCCGCCGCGCCGGCACTCAGCACCGGCTACACCATCGTCAAACAGCGCAAGGTCGACAGCGTCGGCCTGTTCGTCATCGCCATCCTCGTGCTCGCCGGCCTCGGCTCGCTCATCTCCGGCAGTCCACGCCTGGCCCTGGCCAGAGGCGGCTGGTTCACCGGACTGATCGCCCTGTGGATCCTCGGATCGCTCTTCACCTCCCGCCCGTTCACCTACCGGGCACTGAAGACGCTGCTGCCGGGCAAGTCGCAGGCCCTGGAAGGGTTCTGGCGCACCGACCCCCAATTCCGGCGCATCTGGCGGGGGCTGACCGTGCTCTGGGGATGCGGGCTGCTCGTCGACGCGGCCCTGCGCGTGGTCATGGCGTACACCCTGCCCGTCGATACGGTGCCGGCGCTCGACGGTGCGCTGTACTTCGTGACGTACATCGTGCTGCAGGTGATCACGCACGTCGTGCTCCACCGCTCCGGGGTGTTCCAACTGCTCTTCCCCGGACGGGGGAGACGCCCGGGCAGGCCCCGGGTCCGGACGGAGAAGAAGGACGACGGGACGGCCTGAGCGGAGCCGGAACAGCGCGTGCGGCCGCCGGACGGAGGCACGCAGCGTAACGGCGTGGGTGCCCCCACCCGGCGGGTGACCGGACGCAGCCGTCGCCGCGAGCACCGGAAGCCCAGAAGAACTCCTAGTTATTCCGGAACGACCTTGCCCGGTGTCACAGCGCGTGACCAGGATACCGGCGATCGGTTCACCGCCATGGGAGAAGTTGATGCTGACCCACGTGCCGCTTCCGCAACGTCAAGAGCTCACCGCGCGCGGTACCTTCCTGGCGTACCCACGTCTCCCCTGGCCGCTGAGGGCGATGAACGGGCTGCTCGGCCCACTGGCACCACGGATGTGGCCGCTCGACCCCGAAGCGCTCAACCGAAAGGCGGCCGTCCGGGCCAAGGTGCCGGCCGTCGCAGCGGACACCACCTTCGAGGAGCCACTGGCCCTGCTGTGCCACTCGCTCACCGAGGAAGTCCAGCTGACCGCGAACGGCCGCTTCATGCTGCACAGCCAACTGGTCAACAACCTCTCGACCCGACTGCGCCTGGCGGAACTCGCCGCACGGCGCCCGGAGATCTTCGAAGCACCGGTACCCGAACCGCTGTTCATCACCGGTGCACCGCGCACCGGTACCACTTTCCTGCAACGGCTCATCGCCCGGGACCCGCGCTCCCGCTCCCTCCCGCTCTGGGAATCGACGCACCCCCTGCCCGACGGTGACCTGACCGCCGCCCGCAAGGACCCCGACCCTCGTATCAAGGCCAGTCGGGTCGAGGTCGGGATGACGAACCGGATCCTGCCCGAACAAGCGGCGATGCACGAACTGGTGTATGACGAGGCCGAAGAGGACAACCTGCTTCTGTCCTTGAGCCACTGCTCACCCATGTACGAGGACATCGGGCTGGTCCCTGCGTACACCCGGTGGTACACCACCACCGACCACACCGACGGCTACCGCTACTTCAAACGGGTCCTGCAGTTCCTTCAGTGGAGCCGCCCGGCCGGTGACCGCTGGGTGCTGAAGTCCCCCGGCCACGCCGAAATGCTGCTCCCACTGTTCGGCGCCTTCGACGACGCCACGGTGGTGCAGACCCACCGGGACCCGGTGACCTCGGTGATCTCCTTCAGCAACATGGTCGCCTACGGCGCCAGGGTCTACTTCGCCCACCCCAACCCCCATCTGATCGGCAAGTACGCCGCCGACGTCATCGAGCGGTCCCTGCGCGCCTCGCTGAGGGACCGCGTGGGCCGTGAACACCAGGTCGTGGACGTGCTCTTCCGTCCGCTCGTCGAGGACCCGCTCCGCGAGGTACGCCGGGTGTACGAGGCGGCCGACCGCGAACTGGACGCCGTCACCGAGCAGGCGATGCGCGCGTATGCGAAGGCCGAGGAACACCGCAGCGGCCGCCATCGCTACGCCGCTGAGGACTTCGCCCTGGACGTCTCCGAACTCAGGGAGCGCTTCGCCTTCTACTACGACCACTTCGACGTACCACAGGAGAAGCGCTGACATGGACGACGACGGTCTCATATGTGGATGCGCCGGCGCGACGGTCTGGTTCACCGGACCGCCGGGCGCCGGCAAGACCACCGTCGCGCAGGCCCTCGCCGGCGCGCTGCGGGCACGGCGGCACCGGGTGGAGATCCTCGACGGCGACCCCCGACACGCGACCCTCCCCACCGGACCCGCCCGGGACGACCCCGACCGGCACACCGAGCGCACCGGCCTCGCCGCCGAGGTCCTGGCCCGCAACGGCTTCCTCACCCTGGTGTCAGCCACCGCTCCCGGCGCGGCGAGCCGCGACGCCGTCCGCCGACGTCACGAGGCGACCGGCACCCCCTACGTGGAAATCCACCTGGACGCACCGCAGTCGGTGTGCGCGAAGCGCCGCCCCACCGGGGCACCCATGGACCACGGCGCCCCCACGCCGCCGGAGGAGACGTACGAGCCACCTCCCGCCCCGGACCTGCGCCTGATCACGCACCACATGTCGGTCAGCCAAACGGCCGCAGCCGTGTACGCCCTGCTGGCCGACATGGGTGTGGTGCGGTCCCGCTGCGTCGGTCCCACGGACGGGACCCCACCGGATCCACTCGCCGGGCAAGGGGTCTGGCCCGTCTCTTGACCTCTGACGCGTGAAGAGCAGGAGGCCGGAGGTGGCGGCCTGGCGCGGAGCCCACGGTCGTCGGCGGCTGCCGGGTGTCCGGCCCGGAGGGTCGGGCCGGACACCCGGGTTGGGGTCGACGGCGTAGCCGAGCTTTGCTCGAGCTGGCGATCGTTCGGCGGCGGACTGTTCGGAGCGGCGTTGGGTGACGTGGTCGCCGTCGGGCTCCCGGGCAGCGGTGGCGTCGGCTTGTTCCAGGTGCCGGTCTGGTGATCGAGGTGGACCGCCCGTACGCCCTCCAGCCGATGAGTTCGGTGCGCGTGTGCTCGGCGGTACGCCCAGCCGGCCAGGCGAAGCGAGATCGATCACGGTGGCCAGATGGAGCAACTTCCCGCCATCCGGCGGGAGATAGGTGAGTCGCCGACGTACTTCGTGTTCGGCTCGCTCGGGGTCGCGGCCGACCGGGTCCGGGGCCTTTGCCGCGACCGGGTCGTCGTGGTGCGGTGTCTGCAGCGCAGCCGGAGCCCGGCGAGCCCGAGGCTCCGCACATCGCGCGCGATCCGCTGGTGGCAGACCCGTTCGCGGACCTCGGCGGTGACCCTGGGGACGCCGCAGGCGTCGTCCGATTCCCGGTGCACAGCCCGTACCCGGGTGGCGAGCCGGTTGCCGGCCGCCTGCCGGTCGGCCCGAGCAGGAGCACGACGCCAGCAGGCGAAGCTGGAGCGGGAGATGTCGAGGATGGTGCACAGCCGCCTCAGGCCGTAGGAGTTCCGCGCCGCCGAGCGTGCCGGCACCCCGGGCCGTGACCGGCCGGGCCCCGGACCCTCCGCGTCGAACCATGGGCCGGAACGGAGGGTGCCGGCGGTCCTACTGCTGGGGCCGCGGGTCCTCGGTGGCCGTCGCGCGGGCGAGGGCCACCACCCGGTCGAGCGTGGGGTCGCTGATGATCGTGGTGAGTTGGGCCATGAAGGCCTCTTCCCGGTCGGACTCCAGCACCTCGCGGCAGACACCGGCGACCATCGCGAGCAGCGACAGCGAATCACCGCCCATCCGGTGGAAGTCGGCCTGGCCGTCCAATCGGGAGCGCTCCACTCCCAGGGTGCGCGCCCAGACCCGGGCCACCGCCTCCTCCACCGGATCCACCCGCACGGCCGCACCCCCGCGGACCGGCGCCCCGGCGTCCGGTCCCTCGGCGAACGGGTCCGGCAGTGCCTTCTCGTCGACCTTGCCGCTGACCGTGTACGGCAGCTCCGGCACGAGGAGCACTGCGGCGGGCACCATGTAGCGGGGCAGCCGCTCCTCGGCGTAGGCGGTCAACTCCTTCGGCGTGACCTCCCCGTGGGACAGCACATACGCGAACAGGGACTTGCCGGGACGGCCGGGTCGGGCCCGTGCCACCACCACGACCCGGTCGGCCGCGGGATGGCCCTCCAGGCACTGCGCCACCTCGGCCGGCTCCACCCGGTGGCCCCTCACCTTGACCTGGTTGTCGATGCGTCCGATGAACTCCAACCCACCCGAGGGAAGGACCCGGGCCAGATCGCCCGTGCGGTAGACCCGGGTGCCGTCCGCCAGCACGGGGAAGCGTTCCCGGTCGAGGTCCGGGCGGCCGCGGTAGCCGCGGGCCAGCTGTGCCCCGCCGAGATACATCTCGCCCACCTCACCCCGGGGGACGAACCGCCGTTGCGCATCGAGGAGGAACACCTGTGTGTTGTCGGCCGGCATCCCGATCGGCACCACGGCCCGGCTGCGGTCCTGCTCCGGCCGGAAGGTGTACGCCGTGCACCCGATGGTGGCCTCGGTCGGCCCGTACTCGTTGACGATCCGGCAGTCGGCCCCGAACATCTCCTGTGCCCGCGCCGCGACCTCCACCCGCAGTTGTTCACCGATCACGACGAGGGTGTGGAACCCGGCCGGGTGCATGTCGAGTTGCCCGATGAGATCGAGGTGGGAGGGCGTGAGGTTCAGCATGTTGGCGCCCGAGTGCTCCAGCAGGCCACGCAGCGAGAGGTGATGGGGCTCGTCACGCAGGAGGATCACTTCGCCGCCCGCCAGCAGGGGCAGGAACACGGACGTGCCCGAAACGTCGAAGGACGGTGAGGTGAGCAGTGGCAGCCGGGTTTCGGCATCCACCCCGAATTCCCGGGTCGCCCAGTGGACGTAGTTCCGGAGGTTGCGGTGCTCGATCTGCACGCCCTTGGGACGGCCCGTCGAGCCCGAGGTGTAGATGATGTACGCCAGGTCGTCCGGTGCCACCTCGGCGTCCCTGAAGCCGCCGTCGCCGGCCGGGGCGTCGGCCGTGCCGACGGGCGGATCCGGATCGGCTGCCGCGGCCACCAGCTCGTCCAGCACCAGCGGCACGCATCCCTCCGGGAGACACGCGCGCTGCTCGTACGGCCGTTCCATCAAGCAGAAGGCGGCACCCGCGTCCGCGAGCAGCCCGGCCAGGCGCGCGTCCGGATGCTGTGCGTCGACCGGCAGATAGCAGGCCCCGGCCCGCAGCACGCCCCACAGTCCCGCCACACCCGCCACCGACCGGCCGGCGAGCAGGGCGACGACGCTGCCCCGGCCGGCGCCGCGCCGCGCCAGCTCGGCGGCCACGGCGTCCGCGCGGCGGCTCAGTTCTGCGTAGGTGACCGGTCCCTCCGGCCCGCTGAGCGCCACTCGGTCGGGGGTCCGCCGGACCTGCTCACGGAACAGCTGGACCACCGAACCGTCCGTCGGCAGCGCCCGCGCCGTGTCGTTCCCCGTCCAGTGGCGGTGCGCACGGGGCGACAGGGCCTCCTCCACCCGGTCGAGCAGCGCCTCGGCGCGCCCCGCGACCCCGGGGCCGTCCTGCCAGGCCAAGGTGACCTCCGTGCGGCCCTCGCTCTCCATCATCTCGATCGACGGCGGGCTGCCGGGGCCGGTGCCGCCCAGCGTGTACAGCGTCCTGGCCCGGAAGCCGGCAGTACCGAAGTCGTGCAGGTCGTAGGCACCCAGATGTGTCACGAAGCCGAGGGCGGAGAACCGGCCCTTGCGGACGGCCGCACGGTCGACCGCCGCCGACATCAGGCGCAGCACCGGCAACGGTGCCTTCAGCAGGCGGGGTTCGGTGCGCAGCGCCAGCTCCTCCTTCGCGGAGAGCGCGGTGAGCATCCGGTGATGCGTCTCCTCCCAGCCGTCCCCGGGACCGACATCCAGCACCAGCGCCTGGGACAGCCAGGCCGTGGACCGGACGGCCGCGTCATGGCGGCGTAGGTCGACCGGCACGAAGAACTGGCCCCTGCCGCCCGGTCCGTAGGCCGCGGCCAGTGCGGTCGTCACCTTGGCCGTGGCCGCCGGGTGGCTGCCGTCGACGGTCCGGCGCCGCCAGAGCATCCCCCGGGAACTACGGGGCAGGTGACCCAACGGGGAGGGCCAAGCCAGCTTTCCCACGCCCTGCGGGATCGGCGGCAGCCCGTCCGGAAGGTCGAGGTGTCGTAGGAACGCGTCACTGTTCTGCCGGTCGGGGGCGCCCAGCGGCTGCTGACCGCGCAGCACCCGGAACACATCGACGACCCAGGGCAGCAGGCCCCGAGCATCGGTCACGGCGTGGCACGCCCGGAAGATCACGGTGGCCGGATCGCCGGGAACGAGCAGAACCTCGCAGGTCGGCCCGGACGGGCTGAGCGGCTTCCGCAGTGCGGGGGAGTCCAGTAGCCGACCGTCGAACGGTCCGGGCAGCACGTGCACCAAGGGTGCGGTCCCGCCGTCCACCCAGTGGCGCCCTTCTCGCCGGAGCCGGGTGCCCGGGCACGCCTCCGAGGCGACCGCCACCGCCGCGCCGAGCTCTTCGGCGTCCAGGGTCCCGTCGCCCTCGATGACGTGCTGGATGGTGTTCCGGCCGCCCATGCCCACGTACAGCCATTCCTCGGCCGACAGGGGTCTGGTGTAGGGCCGACGCTCGGAAGGGTCACGCATTCCTGGCCTCCGCGGATAAAGCTGGCTCTGTCCTGCCGGTACGGCGCATATCATCCGTCGCAGGTGGCTAGGGGGGCCCTTAGTGTTCCCGGACCGCTGGACTACGACATCGGGGACCCTGGTCGTGGTGATGACGGCCGCGTTGACGGTCGGGTTGTCCGCCGCGCTCGACGACGGGAAGCCCGGGTCTTGCCCGTGCCCGTGGCGGTCGGTGACGAGAGCGGAAACCCGCTGGTGCCGTGCGGGGTCAGCAACCGTTGTGGCTCACCGAGGCGAAGGCGCTACGCCCAGTGCGACACGGCGTGCCCCGCGGGGGACGTCTCCACCCCGAACTCGAGGATCGCCGAGATCACCTGGGCGATGTCGTCCGGGGATTCCACCGGGACGACAGGGAACGGGAACCGGAGCAGATCCCTGGGCAGCGACGGTCCGAGGACGAGCCCGAGACGGGTGCCGTGCGAGGCCATCTCCCGTGTGAGCACATCGAGTTCAGCAGGCTGGACGACATTCCGCACGAAGAGCTCGCCGACCTCGTCCGCCGTACGCAGGGTCCTCGCCTCCAGTGGGGAACACAGCGGCACGGTGGGGGCGGCGAACGGCAGTTCCGACACCAGCCGCTGCATCTCGGCACGGGCTTTCCGGCCGAGCGGGCTGTGTACCGTGACGCCGCTGCTCCCGTTGATCCGGACAGCGCCCTTCGGGGCCGCGGCGGCCAACCGCGCCAGCGCCCTGCCGTCCCCGGTCAGCAGCACCACCCGGTACACCCCACTGGTGTCCCGGCCCAGGGAGCCGCCGTAACGGACGCCTCCACCCACCGCAGAGCGGTACCAGCCGGGATCCGCGCCGGCCGGTAGAAAGGCCAGCGCGACGGTTCCCGCACGGTCGGGGCCTTCGATGCGACCGGTCCCGGCCAGCGTCCGGATCAGCGCGTCGCGCGGGAGCGTGCCCGCCAGGGCGGACGCGACCATCGTCCCGATGCCCAGACCGCCCAGCACACCGGGCCGGATCTTGTGCACCGCGAGCACGTCATGGATCCCCAGCATCGCCGTCGCCAGCGCCAACCGGCCGATGAGGGCACGCTCGTGCGGCCCGGCCCGTGAACGGTCCCGGCCGAGCAGCCGTCCGGCGTCCACGCCCGTCCACTCGGCGACCTTGCGGTACCGGTGGCGCAGCACCGGGGAGCAGTCATGGAACGCGGCCAGCCCGCTCGGGTCGTAGGCATCGAGATCGGTACCGCAGAGGAACGCGAGACCGGCGTGCGTCATCGCCGGACGGCCGTGCGGCCCAGCGCCGGCACCAGGACCGCGGCCGCGACCAGGTGCATGCACAGCAGCGTGATCTTGGCACCGGTCGTCACACCGTTCTGCAGCGGAGCGATCAGCGAGAGGGCGAGCACCACGACGGCGATGACCGTCCACACCCGGCGCGGTCGTAGGGTGAGGCGCTCCAGCAGGGCGAGCAGCGCCCAGGCGGCGAATCCGGCGACGAGGCCGGCGAGGACGACCGCGGCCGGTCCGATGTGTTGGAGGGCGCCGCCGGGCTTCATCCGCACATCGAGCTCCACGTCCAGCAGCACCGTGGCGATCGCCCACACCACGAGCGTGGCGGCCGTGGTCCCGAGGACGGCCAGGACCCGGGCGGACCGTGGCGATGTCGCAGCCATGATGAACCAACCTCCTGAGGCGGGCGTGCAGGACTGGCACGGCGGGCGCGAAGGGTGCCGAACCACCATCGTTCCTCGGGCAGCGACCGCTGCACCGCGAGGCTAGGCCCCGGGCGGGGTGCCGCGCCACCGGTCCGGTTCCCTCGCCCCCGAGAACCGGGGAAACGTCCAGACTTCGGCCGTGTCGGGCCGGTAGACCTTGTGCCGGTGGTCCGGACCCACTGGATAGTGGCGGCAGCAAGTGTTTCCCGATCCGCACGGGACGACGGTGCCGGCCGCGGTGCGGCCGGGCCGGTCCACAGGAAAGGACGGATCACCACGATGAGTTCCCCCCTTGCGGACGACGGCCTGTGGTGCCGGCGGTTCCACCCGGCCCCGGACGCGGGCCGGCGCCTGGTGTGCTTCCCGCACGCCGGCGGTTCCGCGAGCTTCTACCACCCCGTCTCGGCCGCGCTCAGTCCCGGAGTGGACGTGCTCGCCGTGCAGTACCCCGGGCGGCAGGACCGCCGCCAGGAACCCGCCGTCGACGACATCGGGCTCCTGGCCGACCTGATCGCCGAAGCGCTGGAAGCCTGGACCGACCGGCCGCTGACCTTCTTCGGACACAGCATGGGCGCGGTGGTGGCCTTCGAGGTGGCACGGCGGCTGGAACGCGACGGGGACGGCCCCGTCCGGCTGTTCGCCTCGGGTCGCAGAGCGCCGTCCGCGTACCGCGACGAGCAGGTGCACCGGCGGGACGACGACGGCATCGTCGCCGAGCTGCGGGCCCTGAGCGGCACCGACTCGCGCGTCCTCGACGACGAGGAGATGCTGCGGATGGTGCTGCCCGCGCTGCGCAGCGACTACAAGGCCGTCGAGACCTACCGCTGCGAGCCCGGTGCCGTCGTGCGGTGCCCCGTCACCGTGCTCGTCGGCGACGACGACTCGAAGACATCCCTCGGCGAGGCCCGGTCCTGGGACTCGCACACCACCGGCACATGCGACCTCCAGGTCTTTCCCGGCGGGCACTTCTACCTCGTCGACCGACCGAAAGAGGTGATGGACGTGCTCAGCGACCACTTCACCTCGACCGCCCTTCCCCACCGTGCGTAGGTGCCACCCCGCTGCCCCGACCGAGCGCCCCTGGAGCCCTGACAGTCATGCCTGAACCGCTACTCACCGCGTCGGCCACGCCCGCACCACGCACCGGTCGCCGGCCCAGGGTCGGTCACATCGACTTCCTCAACTGCCTGCCGCTGTTCTGGGGACTGGCCAAGAGCGGCAGTCTGCTCGACATGGACCTGCGCAAGGACAGCCCGGACGGCCTGAGCGACGCGCTCGTCGCGGGTGCGCTCGACATCGGGCCGATCAGTCTCATGGAATTCCTCAAACACGCAGACGAGTTGGTGGCACTGCCGGGCATCGCCGTGGGTAGCGACGGTCCCGTGGAGTCCTGCCTGATCGTCAGCCAGGTCCCGCTGGACCAGCTGAACGGAGCACCCGTCGCGCTCGGGTCCACCAGCCGGACCTCGGTGCGGCTCGCCGAGCTGCTGTTCGCCGAGTCGGTCGGCGTCCGGCCCGAATACTTCGTCTGCCCTCCGGACCTGGCGGCAATGATGCAGCGGGCGCGCGCGGCCGTCGTGATCGGTGACGCCGCGTTGCGCGCCTCCCTGCATGACGCGCCCCGGCTCGGCCTGCAGGTGCACGACCTGGGTCAGATGTGGCGCGACTGGACCGGACTGCCCTTCGTCTTCGCCGTCTTCGCCGCCCGCAAGGACTTCCTCGCCAGGGAGCCGGAGACCGTCCGTCGCGTACACGCCGATCTTCTGGCGTCCCGCGATCTGTCCCTCGCCGAAGTCAGGGAGGTCTGTGAACAGGCCGCCCGTTGGGAGGCCTTCGACGCCCGGACCCTGGAGCACTACTACACCACCGCCCTCGACTTCAGCCTCGGTGAGCGCCAGCTCGCCGGAATCGCGGAATTCGCCCTGCGGGTCGGCGGCGGACGGGCCGGCTTCCCGCCGGACGTCCGCGTCCAGCTCCTGGGCCCAGAAGCGACCAGCACCTGACATGACCGGCAACGAGCCCCACAACCCCCCCGGAAAGGCCGTCGACATGCCCCGACCGTCCGAACCCACCGACCGTGGCCTTCAGTCCGTCCTGGACCGTGCCGCCGAGGGCGGCAGGGTGACCCCCGAAGAGGCGCTGGACCTCTACCGCCACGCTCCGCTGCACGCGCTGGGCACGGCGGCCGACGCGATCCGCCGCCGTCGCTACGCGGGCACCGAGCACATCGCCACGTACATCATCGAGCGCAACATCAACTACACCAACGTGTGCGTGACGGCGTGCAAGTTCTGTGCCTTCTACGCGCCGCCGAAGGACACCGCCAAGGGGTGGACCCGCGACCTCGACGACATCCTGCGGCGCTGCGCCGAGACCGTCGAGCTGGGCGGCACGCAGATCATGTTCCAGGGCGGGCACCACCCCGACTACGGCGTGGAGTACTACGAAGAGCACTTCGCCGCCATCAAGAAGGACTTCCCCCAACTGGTCATCCACTCCCTGGGCGCCTCCGAGGTGGAGCACATGGCCCGGATCTCCGGGGTTTGTGTCGAGGAGGCGATCCAGCGGATCCACTCCGCCGGACTCGACTCCTTCGCGGGTGCAGGCGCCGAACTGCTGCCGGCGCGGGCCCGCAAGGCCATCGCACCGCTGAAGGAGTCCGGCGAGCGCTGGCTGGAGATCATGGAAGTGGCGCACCGGCTGGGCGTCGAGTCCACCTCCACGATGCTCATGGGCACCGGCGAGACCAACGCGGAGCGCATCGAGCACATCCGGATGATCCGCGACGTCCAGGACCGCACGGGCGGCTTCCGGGCCTTCATCCCGTACACCTACCAGCCGGAGAACAACCACCTGAAGGGGCAGACCCAGGCGACGGTCTTCGAGTACCTGCGGATGCTGGCCATCGCCCGGATCTTCCTGGACAACGTCGCGCACATCCAGGGGTCGTGGTTGACCGTCGGCAAGGAGGCGGGCCAGCTCGCCCTGCACTACGGCGCCGACGACCTCGGATCGGTGATGCTGGAGGAGAACGTCGTCTCCTCGGCGGGCGCCAAGCACCGATCCAACCGCAGGGAACTGCTCCAGCTGATCCGGTCGGCCGACCGGGTGCCGGCGCAGCGGACGACGACCTACGAGCACATCGTGGTGCACGAGGACCCGGCGAACGACCCGCTCGACGACCACGTCGTCTCTCATCTGTCCTCCACCGCCCTCGACGGCCCGGACGGGGCGAGGAGCCATCCCGAGCTGAAGGTGATCGGGGCCAGCTGACCGGCCCCTCCTGCGTGCCGCGCGTCCCGCCGGCCGCCCCCACACGACGGTGACCGGATCAGACCGCTGATCCGGTCACCGTCGTGTGGAGCCGTACCGGGATGGCCGCCGTGCGCAGCGGCCGATCGGCGGAGTCGCACCCGCGGTCCGGCCGGAAAGCTGACCGGTGCACAACGGTAGGGGCGGTTCCCGAAGACACCTCTTCGGGAACCGGCCCTACCGTTGTGCGTCCTGCGGTCGCCCGCCGGTCAGGCCGACTCGGCCTCCGGTCCGTAGACCTCCACCGAGTCCTTGACGCGCCGTACGTGGATGCACTCGCCCGGGCACTTCTTGGCCGAGTCCGCGACGTCCTGGACCAGATCCAGCGGCAGCGGCACGGTTGCCCGGGGCGCCTGGCGCAGTTCGTCGTCCTCACCCTTCACATAGGCGAGGCCGTCGATGTCCAGCTCGAAGACCTCCGGCGCGTACTCCACGCAGATGCCGTCTCCGGTGCACAGGTCCTGGTCGATCCAGACCTCGAGTTCGTCGTTGTTCGCGTTCGTGTTGGTGGACATACCGCCTGCCTGCCGATGGTGGTTTTGGTCTGTGGTTTCGGGCCGCGGGCCGACGGGTTTCAGACCCGCATGGGCTGTGGCGCCTCACGGCGCTCGGGGTCCGGTCCGGGGTACTCGCGGATCGTCTCGTAGCGGGTGTTGCGCTCGACGGGGCGGAAGCCGGCGTCGCGGATCAGGTCGAGGAGGTCCTCGCGGGTGAGCTTGTCCGGCGTGCCGTAGTTGTCCGCGTCGTGGGTGATCTTGTACTCGACGACCGAGCCGTCCATGTCGTCCGCGCCGTGCTGGAGCGCCAGCTGCGCCGTCGAAACCCCGTGCATCACCCAGAAGACCTTCACGTGCGGGACGTTGTCGAACAGCAGGCGGGAGACCGCGAAGGTCTTCAGGGCTTCCGCACCCGACGCCATGGTGGTCCGGGCCTGGAGCTTGTTGCGGACCTTGCCGTCCTGCATGTCCACGAAGTCGTGTTGGTAGCGCAGCGGGATGAAGACCTGGAAGCCGCCCGTCTCGTCCTGGAGCTCGCGCAGCCGCAGGACGTGGTCGACGCGGTGGCGGGGCTCCTCGATGTGTCCGTAGAGCATCGTCGACGGGGTCTTCAGACCCTTCTCGTGGGCCAGGCGGTGGATGCGCGACCAGTCCTCCCAGTGGGTGCGGTGGTCGACGATGTGCTGGCGCACCTCCCAGTCGAAGATCTCGGCGCCGCCGCCGGTCAGCGACTCCAGACCGGCGTCGATCAGCTCGTCGAGGATCTCGGAGGCAGTCAGTCCGGAGATGGTCTCGAAGTGGTGGATCTCGGTGGCGGTGAAGGCCTTCAGGGAGACGTTCGGCAGGGCCTTCTTCAGCTCGCGCAGCGAGCGCGGGTAGTAGCGCCACGGCAGCGTCGGGTGCAGACCGTTGACAATGTGCAACTCGGTGAGGTTCTCCCGTTCCATCGCCTTGGCGAGGCGAACGGCCTCCTCGATCCGCATCGTGTACGCGTCCTGCTCACCCGGCTTGCGCTGGAAGGAGCAGTAGGCGCACGACGCGGTGCACACATTCGTCATGTTCAGATGGCGGTTCACATTGAAGTGCACCACATCGCCGTTCTTGCGCGTTCGGACCTCGTGGGCCAGCCCGCCCAGCCACGCCAGGTCGTCACACCCGTAGAGCGCGATACCGTCCTCACGGGACAGCCGCTCTCCCGCATAGACCTTCTCCTCCAGCTCACGCTTGAGTCCTGCGTCCATCCCCAACTACCTTCCTGAGTACTTGACTTGGCAAACTGTGCGCTTGGGTGATGCGGGCGTCGTCGTCAGTAGATCCCTTCGGGCATGGCCCGGGAGACCTGCAGCGGCTGGACGTTCGCCACCCCGTCGCAGGGCCAGTCGGCCGAGGTCCGGTACCGCACGGCCTGGTCGCGTTCGAGGATGTTGGGCAGGAAGAGGTCCTCGTGCAACACCGTGAGCCTGACCTGGCCCACGTCCCCGTAGCCCACCGTGCGTGCCGGGTCGTTCCTGTCGACGACGGCCATGGTGACCTGCGGGTAGTTCGGGACGTACGGAAGGACGTCGCCGTCCTGCTCCGCGGGCAGGCCCATGGCGCAACCGAAGGTGTTCCCGTAGGCCGTCCCGATCCGGCCGTCGCCCAGCGCTCCGACGAACTCCCGGTACATCGCCGGCACGATCTGGGTACCGCCGAGTCCGACGCCGTCGAGCTGCCCGACCAGATCCGGACGCCGTCGCACCAGCGCCTGGAACAACGCGGGCGTCGTCTCCAGGTAGTCGATACGACGGCTGGTCATGAGGTCCGTGAT
This sequence comes from Streptomyces sp. NPDC059169, assembly GCF_042755225.1. Classification (NCBI taxonomy): domain Bacteria; kingdom Bacillati; phylum Actinomycetota; class Actinomycetes; order Kitasatosporales; family Streptomycetaceae; genus Streptomyces; species Streptomyces sp. NPDC059169. The sequence continues at coordinate 41,779 of NZ_JBHZCF010000010.1, forward strand.
CTGGTCGACGACGTGATCGACGTAGTGGTTCACCTCGGCCAACCGGCAGCCCCGGATGAGCTGCTTGATCCAGCGCGGGTCGAGGTCGATCCCGTAGACCACCGACGCATACAGGTGGGCGAGCTGCGCCGCGCCCTCGCCCACCACGTGCGGCCCTCCAGGAGTGGCGTACACCCAGCTGCGGCCCGGTGCGAAACCCGCCGTGACCAGACCCAGCCGCCGCCAGAGGGCGTGGTGGTCGAGCATCGAGGCGGTGTAGAAGACGTGGCACGGCCTGCCGGTGGTGCCTCCCGAGTCGAAGACCCGGCCGGCCAGCGGGCGCGACACGGCCTGCGGGACCAGGTCGACCGGGTCGAGGTCCCGCAGCTCGGTGAGTTCGAAGTGACCGAACGCCGACAGCTCGGCGTAGCGAGAGATGTCGAACGGGTCGAAATCCAGCGCGTCACGGCGCTTGAGCCAATACGGACTCCCGGTGTCCGGAGCGAAGTGGCGGCGTACGACGTACCGGGTCCACGCGTCCAGGTCCATGGACAGCCAGCGCCCCATGGCGGAGGTGTCCAGTGGTGCGGTGGTCGGCAGCATCGCCGTTCCTTTCCTGCCGGGAAGACCGCAGTGCGCGCGGACCTGCGGGAGCCGGACTGCCGCCGTGCCATCCGGGCGGACCGGCACCGGGGTGACGGTCCGACGCGGCAACACCGGCGGCCCCTCTCATACTCGCCGAGGCCACTCTGGGGAATTCCCCATACCCACAACGGGTTTCCTGGGGGGACGGCGCCGGAGCTCCGGGCCGGCAGCCCGAACGAACCCCGTCGGAGGGGACCCATGGCCCAGCGGCTGACCATCGCCCACTCACCGTGCCCGAATGACACCTTCACCTTCCACGCCTGGTCCCACGGCCTGCTCCCTCGGGCGCCCGGACTCACGGTGACCATTGCGGACATCGACGTCACCAACGGCCTCGCGGAGCGCGGCGCCGGGGACCTACTGAAGATCTCCTACGCTGCCCTGCCGTACGTGCTCGACGAATACGCCCTGCTGCCGTCCGGCGGGGCGCTGGGCCACGGATGCGGGCCACTGGTGCTCACCCGGCCCGCGGGCGGCCCTTCCTGCCCGGAGCGGCTGGCCGGGCGGATCGTCGCGGTGCCCAGCGTGCGGTCGACCGCGTACCTGCTGTTCCGCCTCTGGGCGGCACGAGCCGTGCCGGGCGGTGTGGGCGACATCGTGGTGATGCCGTTCCACGAGATCATGCCGGCGGTGCGGGACGGCGTGGTCGACGCGGGGCTCGTCATCCACGAGGCCCGCTTCACCTACCAGCAGTACGGGCTGCACCGCCTCGCCGACATGGGCGAGGAATGGGAGGCCACCAGTGGCTGCCCGATCCCGCTCGGCGCGATCGTCGCCCGGCGGGACCTCGGAGAGGAACAACTGCGGGCGGTGGCCCGGGCCGCGGCCGAGTCGGTCCGCTTCGCCTGGGACAACCCGTCGGCATCCCGGTCCTACGTACGGGAGCACGCCCAGGAGATGGCCCCGGACGTGGTCGAGCAGCACATCGGACTGTACGTGAACGAGTTCACCGCCGGCCTCGGCGGGAACGGCTACGCGGCGGTACGGGAGCTGCTCGGCCGGGCCGCCGCCGAGGGCCTCGTACCACCCGTCGCCCCCGGCGCGCTGGACTTCCCGGGGGCCGACCGGGCGTAGCCCCGGCCGAGCCCGTACGGCACGCGGACCCCGCGGACCGTGTGCGCACCCGCTGGACGACGGTGCGCACACGGCGCGCGGGGTCCACCCGTGCCGGTACCCCTCGATCGCGTGCCGCTATCCGTCGACGGCGACCGGCACGGCCTGCGTGCGGACCGCGTCGACCAGCTCCATCGTGGCGACCGCGTCCTGCCGCCATCGAGTCTCCGCGGGGTCGGCAGCGGCGCCGCCGACGGTCACGGCCGCGGCGAATCCGGCCAAGGACCGGTTCAGCTGGTCCGCCGCCGGGAGCGTGAACTTCTCGACGTGGTCCTGTTCCTCCAGTACCAGCTCCGGCTGGTACCCGGCCGGCGGGGTGAACGCCCGGTCCACGGTGACCTTCGCCCCCGCGCCCCACAGGGAGTAGAACGAGCCGTAGGCGTGCTCGAAGCCGAACTCGACGCTCGCCAGCACGCCGGACGGCGACACCAGCAGCGCCTGGCCCGACAGATCCAGTCCGTCGGACCGCCGCACCCGTGCCGTGGCGCCCGCCACCCGCAGTCCGGGACCCAGCAGCATCGTGGCGGCCCGCAGCGGATACACCCCCGCGTCCAGCAACGCTCCGCCGCCGAGTCCCGGCACGTACCGGATGTCCTGCTCGGGAAGTGGGGGGAAGCAGAAGGCCCCGCGGAACGCGCGCAGCCCTCCGAGACGCCCCTCGGCGATCAGCGCGGCGACCGCGTCGTGCTGCGGGTGGTGCAGGAACATGAAGTTCTCCCGCAGCACCAGGTCCCGGTCCTCGGCCAGCCCCACCACGGCCCGGGCCTCGGCCGCGGTCGTCGCGATCGGCTTCTCGACCAGGACGTGCTTGCCCGCGTGTAGCGCCCGCGCCGCCCACTCGCCGTGCAGGGACGGCGGTAGGGAGATGTAGACGGCGTCGATGTCCTCACGCTCCAGGAGTGCTTCCGTGGTCGCGGCGGCGCAGCCGAACCGGTCGGCGAAATGTTGGGCGCGCTCCGGACTGCGGCTGGCCACCGCGACGAGTTCGGTCTGCGGGCAGTTCTTCATGGCCGGGAAAACCCGCCGTCCCCCGAAGGACGAGGCCCCCAGCGCGCCGAACCGCACCGGCCCCGAGCCGTCGGGGTCGGCTGCCGGCCCGGTGGGCGCGGACAGTTGTCGTGGGGGAGTGATGGGCTGAGCCGGCACGGAGTCATCCAATGGAGGTCCTTGGGGGCGGAGGTTGGGGCGTCTGCCCCACCCCGGTGATCGGTGGGCGGGCCTTCGGGCACGGAGCGGAACGCCGGCCCTGCCGTGAACGGCCGGGCCGGGGAGAGTCAGCCCCAGGTCACCGGCAGTTCGAACACGCCGTAGTGCATCGCGGTCTCCCGCAGTGGCACTTGCTCCGCGGGCACCGCGAGCCGCAGGTCCGGGAAACGGTCGAACAGCTTCTGGAAGCCGATGCGCAGCGACGCCCTCGCCAGGTGCTGGCCGAGGCACTGGTGAATACCGAAGCCGAATGCCAGGTGCCGGCGCGAGGGGCGGTCGATGTCGAACTCGTCGGCGTTCTCGAAATACCGCGGATCACGGTTGGCCGAGGGCAGTGAGAGCACCACCGTCTGCCCGGCCTTGATGGTCCTGCCGCCGATCTCGACATCTTCCAGCGCCACTCGACTGGCCCCGAAATGAGAGATCGTCAGGTATCGCAGCAGTTCCTCGACGGTGTTGTCCATCAGCTCAGGCCGCTCGCGTACCTTCGCCAGTTGTTCGGGGTGCTCCAACAGCGCGAAGGTGCCCAGCGCGAACATGTTGGGAGTGGTGTCGAGTGCTCCGCCGATGGCGATCCAGGCGATGTTGAACATCTCCTGTTCGGTCAGCTCGCCGGTCGCGATGAGCTGCCCGAGCAGGTCGTCCCCCGGCTCGCCGGTGAAGCGTTCGGCCATCATCCGCTCGAGCGTCGCGTTGAGCTCCGTGTTGTGATGGATGAACTCATCGAGCGTGTAGTCGATCCGCATGATGACCGAGAAGTGCTCGGCCAGGGCCGTGAGATCGCGCTCCGACACCCCCATGATGGAGCAGGTCGACCTGGCGGGGATCTTCTCCGCGAAGACCTTCACCAGGTCCACCGGGGGCTCCATCTCGGCCATCTCGTCGAGCACCCCGTCGATGATCCGCTCCAGCGTGGGCTCGTACTGCTGGATCTTGCGCACGGTGAAGAAGCCGGTCAGCAGCCGCCGGTAGCGTGTGTGTTCCGGAGCGTCCATGCGCACGAAGTTGCCCGGCGCGGACGGCTCGGGGGAGTAGTCCTCGACGGGGAACGGCGGCGAGTGCACCAACGCCAGCAGTTCGCTGCGGTGGCTGAAGCGGGGGTCGGTCATGATCTGGCGGACGTGGTCATGCCGGGTGACCAGCCAGCCGTCCTTCTCGCGCGGCGACAGCTCGAAGGCCACCGGGCTGATCGGGTCCTCCTCGCGCAGCTGCGCGTACTCGGCTGCCGGATCGAAGGGACAGGTGCGCTTGTACGGGATCACCGGCGCTTTCGGCTCGTAAACCATGACTCCTCCGTTGCTGTTGGTGGCCACTGGGGCGCCGTGCTCGGAGCCCGTGTGCAGGGTGTGCGGTCCGCACCGGGCACGACGGGCGGTGATCGCGGGCCGAGGAAAGGGTCCGGTGCGGGAAGAAGGACGGCCGGCTGCCGCGTACCACGGGGCGGGCAGCGGCCGGCCGGGAGCAGGTCCGCACTACGCGGCGCGCGGGCGGCGTCCCGGGGTCGCGGTGGTTCCCCTGGCGACTCCCCCTTCGGTGTGGCCCGGGCCCGATGACAGCCACAGCCCAGCACGGACCGGTCGGAGGGAGCCAGTCCGGTGGGGGAATTCTAGGGAATTGCCAGTCGGGGGCGGCCGGCGCGACGGCATCGCGAGGGCACCCTCCCCGGGGTCGGGCGGGTGCTCTCCCGCACCCCGGACGGGCCCTCCTGCGGCTGGGCGGTACGGTCACGACGACGCACCGCACGGTCCCCGCGACCGTCGTCACGCGGTACCGCCCTACTGAGGTGGGTTGCCGTGTTTGCGCAGCGGCAGATCGGCCTGCTTGGTCCGCAGCACCGCAAAGGAACGGATCAACACCGCCCGCGTCTCGGCCGGGTCGATGACATCGTCGACCAGGCCGCGTTCAGCGGCGTAATACGGATGCATCAGCTCGGACTTGTACTCCTTGACCATCCGTGCCCGCATCGCCTCGGGATCGTCGGCTTCCGCGATCTCCTTGCGGAAGACGACATTGGCGGCCCCCTCGGCGCCCATCACCGCGATCTCGTTCGTCGGCCAGGCATAGGACAGATCCGCTCCCACGGAGCGGGAGTCCATGACGATGTAGGCGCCGCCGTAGGCCTTGCGCAGGATCAGTTGAACACGGGGAACGGTGGCATTGCAGTACGCGTACAGCAGCTTGGCCCCGTGGCGGATGATGCCGCCGTGCTCCTGATCGACACCGGGAAGGAATCCCGGCACGTCCAGCAGGGTCAGCAGCGGGATGTTGAACGCGTCGCAGTGCTGGACGAACCGGGCCGCCTTCTGCGAGGCGTGGACGTCCAACACACCGGCGAGCGACCGGGGCTGGTTCGCGACGATGCCGACGACCTCCCCGTCGAGCCGGGCCAGCGCGCACACCACGTTCGTCGCCCAGCGTTCCTGGACCTCCAGGAACTCGCCGTGGTCGACGATCTCCTCGATGACCTCGCAGACGTCGTACGGCTTCCTGCCGTCCGCCGGGACCAGGTCCAGCAGCCGGTCGCAGCGGCGGTCGACCGGGTCGGTGGTGGGAACGGCGGGCGGTCGTTCCCGGTTGTTGGCCGGCAACAGCGACAGCAAGTAGCGCACGTCGTCGATGCAGGTGGGCTCGTCGTCGTGGGAGAAGTGGGCGACACCGGAGGTCTCGGAGTGCACGTCGGCACCGCCGAGGCCGTTCTGGGTGATCTCCTCACCGGTCACGGCCCGGACGACGTCGGGGCCGGTGATGAACATCTGGGAGGTGTCACGGACCATGAAGACGAAGTCCGTGAGAGCGGGGCTGTAGGCCGCGCCGCCGGCGCACGGGCCGAGCATCACGGAGATCTGGGGGATGACGCCCGAGGCGCGGGTGTTGCGGTGGAAGATGCCGCCGTAGCCGGCGAGCGCCACGACGCCCTCCTGGATGCGGGCGCCGGCACCGTCGTTGAGGGAGACGAGCGGGGCGCCGGCCGCCAGCGCCATGTCCATGATCTTGTGGATCTTGGCGGCATGGGACTCGCCCAGTGCGCCGCCGAAGATCCGGAAGTCGTGCGCGTAGACGAACACCGTCCGGCCGTGCACCCGTCCCCACCCGGTGACCACACCGTCGGTGTAGGGCCGGCGGGCTTCCAGACCGAACCTGCTCGCACGGTGCCGGCGCAACGGCTCGACCTCGGTGAAGGACCCCTCGTCCAGCAAGAGCGCGATCCGCTCACGAACGGTCAGCTTGCCCTTGTCGTGCTGAGCCCGCGTCGCACGCTCGCCGGGACCGACCCGGGCCTTCTCGTGCAGGGCGTGGAGCTCGGCCACCCGCCCCCGGGTATCGTGCGGCACACTTTCGGCGGGGCCTCTCTCTCGGTAGGTCATCGGCAGCGATTCCGCCTCTCCACATCGGCGATTCCACGCATGTCCCCGGGCGTACCTACGGGTTCCGCAACCGGGCGGCGAGCGGCGGCACCGGGGCCGGACCGCAGAACTCCAGAGTGCCGTCCCGTCTCCAGCGGCCGAGCCGCCCGGACGCCAGCACCGGCGCGGTGTCCTCCGCCAGGCACGCCCCGTCGGCGCTGCGGATGCTGCCGTAGGGCAACGCGGGCCCCGTGGCGTGGACTTCACCCGTCTGTCCACTCGGCAGGGGGCTTCCGGCCGGGTCCACCACCCGCACATGGACGCCGGGCACCGGGTGGCTGGCTCCCGGATGTTCCGGCCAGGGATTGTCGGGGCTGAACTCCCGGACCGTCCACGGCAGGGTGCCGTCCGCGGCGGTGAACTCCACCCACAGCGGGGCCCGGGGCAGCACCTCGAAATGACGGTCGATCACCGTCCGCGGACAGGCGCCGCCGATCAGCACGGTCAACCGCGGGGACACCGGGTGGGAGGCCAGGGAAGGAGGCTGCAACAGCCGCGCGTACTCCTCCGGGCCGAAGACCGCGGCGGCCCTGCGCCTGGGCGTCGGCGAACAGGTGGCACCTCCGAAGCGGGACGGCACGTGGAGCGTCCCCCCGCAGGCGAACGCCCACCACATCGCGGGCAGCGTCGTCGTACGGACGGGCGGGTGGTGCACGATCACCCCGTCGTGCGCACTGCCGGCCCGGCGGATCCGGGCGGACAGCGCCAACCGCCATGCGCGGTGGTCGACCAGATAGCCACCGACCCCGTGGCAGTCCGTTTCGGAGACCAGCAGGTAGGCGGCCTCGGTGTGCCCCGAGCGCGGCAGCGCGCGGTCCGGAGCCTGGGCGGCGATTCTTGTCCAGGTGGCCGGGTCGTCCAGTACCCACGACATGCAGCGGTAGCTCCACACCGGCCGCGTCGCGGTGCTGCACAGCACCGTTCGGGCACCGCTGACCTCGATGATCCGGTCGAGCCGCGCACCGCGGGAGGCCGCGGGCACGGGCACGCACACCCCTCCGGCCTTCAGCACCGCGAGCTGGCCCACGACCGCCTGCCGGTGGTCACCGCAGTGGACGACCACCGGGTCACCCAGCTGAACCCCGCCGCGCACCAGCGCCGACGCCAACTGTCCGGCCCGGGCTTCGGCCTCTCCGTAGGACAGATGGTGCTGCCCCTCCTGCACGGCTCTGGTCATCGGGAACCTGCGGGCGGTACTGCTGAACATGCCGTCGAGGGTGAGCGACAGGGTCTGCGGCGGTCGCCGGCGGTGCGGCCGGGGCTCCGCCGGTCCGAGACTGCTGCCGTCGGACAGTGTCTGCCGAGTGACCACTTCGTCCCCCTTTCGTGCGGCAACCACAAAAGAACGTCGCGAGTGGCGTGCACGCCGTAATCCCGCTGCGCGGTCGTGGCTCGAACCGGCGCCCTGCCCGCACAGCGGAGGGTGGGAAGGGGGCTCTCGTCGGCCGCGGCACCACCGGACGGTCCGGCGCAGCATCGGACGCACCGCCCTCCGCGCCTCGCGGCAGCGTTGCCCACGTCCGCAGCAGCCGTTCCCATCAGGCGCACCGTCGGCCGATCGACAGCTTCGCCGCACGTTTTGCCTGCTGACAAGGACGTTTGCGGGGAACTAGGAGAATTGCTGGTTGTCCGGGGCGGCGGGCGGGGGGACGACGGCGCGGGCGCCGGGCCGCCTCGCGACGGCGGTCTCACCGGTATCGGGGCAGCCGGTGCACGCGGCTCCCGGTACGGCACGCGGCTCTTCCCGGGCTCGTCCTGCCCGCCAGGGACCGCGTGCACCACCTCGCCATCGCCGTCCCGACGACTGTATGCCCGGGATGAAACCCGGACACCTCCCGCGGGTGCTTCCCCTCCTCATCCGCCCCACCGCGCCCGCGCCCGGGTGCACCCCACGGAGGACGGGCGGCTTGCCGCTCGACCCGGCTCGGTTGGAGGTGTGCGCACGGGGGCGCGGTCCGTACGCCGCCGCCGAGCGCCGTCACGGCCGACCGGCGTGGGCCGTGGCGCCGGCACGGTCCTCGCCGTGCCGACCAGTGGGCAGCCGGCGGGGAGGCCCCACCGCTGCCGTGGACGCGGGGCCCAACCGCGTCTCCGGACAGCCCCCGTCAGACCCGGGCCGAGCCCGCGGACTGGACGTCGGCAGGGCGCCGGCAGGGGAACAAGCCCTGCCCGTACGCACGTTCCCGTCCACGGCGGGCGCGAACGGCGGTGTGGGGAGAGGGTGGAGCGCCGGGCAGATCAGGCCAGGGCCGCGTAGCCCGGCCGAACGACCTCGTCGATGATCCGGCGACGCTCGGGGAGCGGCAGGAACGCCGACTCCACCGCGGCGACGGTGAAGGCTTCGAAGACGTCGGGACCGTAGCCGAAGGCGTCCGCCATGTGCTGGAACTCGCGGCTCATCGTCGTGCCCGAGACCAGACGGTTGTCGGTGTTCACGGTGACGTGGAAGCCGAGGCGACGGAGCAGGTCGATCGGGTGCGTGGCGTAGTCCTTCGCCGCGCCCGTCTGCAGGTTGGAGGTGGGGCAGACCTCCAACGCGATCCGGTTGTCACGGACGTAGGCGGCGAGGTGCCCGAGCGTTGCCGAGCCGTCGTCGTGGACCTGGATGTCGTCGGTGATGCGGACGCCGTGGCCGATGCGCTCGGCGCCGCAGACCTGCACGGCCTCGTGGATGGACTCGGCGCCGACGGCCTCACCCGCGTGGATGGTGAAGTGGCAGTTGTGTTGCTTGAGGTGCTGGAAGGCCGGGAGGTGGTTGGCAGGCGGGTTGCCGATCTCACCACCCGCGATGTCGAACCCGGCCACCCCGCGGTCCCGGTGGGCCACGGTCAGCTCGGCTATCTCCAGCGACCGCTGCGTGTGCCGCATACCCGTGAGCAGGGCGCGGACCGTGATCCGTCCCCCGGCGCGGCGCTCGCCCTCCCGGAAGCCCTCGTTGACGGCGTCCACGACCTCGTCGAGGCTGAGGCCGCGCTCCTGGTGCTGCTCCGGCGCGTACCGCACCTCGGCGTACACGACCCCGTCGGCCGCCAGGTCCTCGGCGCACTCCGCCGCGATGCGGTGCAGGGCCTCGGGGGTCTGCATCACGGCGCAGGTGTGCGCGAACGTCTCCAGGTAGCGCTCCAGCGATCCGGAGTCCGCGGCGTCGCGGAACCAGACGGCGAGCGCCTCGGGGTCCTCGGAGGGCAGCCCGGCGTAGCCGCACGCGTGAGCCAGTTCGATGATCGTGGCGGGGCGCAGGCCGCCGTCCAGGTGGTCGTGGAGTACCGCCTTGGGGGCCCGGCGGATCCAGTCGGCGACAGCCGCAGAGTTGTCAGACAAGTGCATGCACCGGGAGTGTACGGCACGACGCCGCCCGGCGCCGTGACGGGGGGCACGGGCCTCGGCTCCCGGGAACCACTGGGGAGTCATGCCCGGCCCTCCCCCGATCCCGCCGGGAGGAGTGCGTCGTACGTCGGCGTCCCGGCGCCCCCACGTCGGCACCCCGCGCCCGCGCCGGAAGGGCGTCCCGGCTATCCGCATTCACGCATCCCTCGCATCCCGGTGCCCGCATCGCGATGCCCCTCCGGAGAAGCTCGCCTCGCGGTCCCCGCGCCCCGCTTTCTCCGGCCCACCCTCCGCGCAGCGGGGCGAGGCGCTTCCAGGTTGTCCGAACCCCCACGCGTACCTGTCGCCCCTTCCGCGGTGCCGGTCGCCGGTGCGGATCGTTGCGCGGTCTAGTTGGACTGCAGCACCGGCAGCGCGGGCGCCCCCGTCGGAAGCATGTGCTTGGCGGCCAGGACGGGCACCTCGCCCACCCGGACGACCTGGGTGATCAGCACGGCCGGCGTATCGGCCGGTCGGCCGAGCTGAGCCCCGCGCCGCTGCCCCAGCACCGTCGCCGTCACACCCGAGTGTGCCGTGAGAGGGACGCCGCGCGACGCGCCGGTCAGCACCGCCAGCATCGAGGTCCGCTCGCCCTCCGGTAGCGCGTGCAAGGCCCGGGCGAAGGCCGGATGGACCTGCCCCAGCACGTCGTCGGCCGCCGCCCACTCCTGGCTGAGTGCCGCCGCGCCGTCCCCGGTGAGCAGTGACTCCCAGAAGCGCAGCTCGGCGCGTGCGGTGGCGAGCAGGTGCTGCGTGGTGAAGTCGGTGGGCTCCTCCACGGTCCGCAGCAGCGCCCGTACCTGCAGCGGGTCACCCGCCGAAAGCTGCTCCTCCAGCGGCCGGATGTGTTCGAAGCCGCGCCGTGGCGGGCGGTCGTTGACCGTCCTGCCCACGCCGCGCCGCACCGTGAGCAGTCCGTCCTCCTGGAGCAGCAGCAGGGCCTCACGGAGCGCCGGCCGGCTGACGCCCAGCTCGGTCGCCAGTCGAGGTTCGGACGGCAGGGTGGAGCCGGGCGGATAGGTGCCGTCGTGGATGGCGTCCGCGATCCGCTCGTACAGGGCGACGACCGGTCTCCGCTGCTGTCCGCCGACTGTCACGGCCCCTCCTCGGCTCACTTGTCTGCCTGGGAGCTCTGCTGGCAGGGCCGGCAGACTGCTCCACTCTCGCTCACCGTAGTTCACTGCTGGATCGGCTTGACGTTCCATCCATGTCGATCTCGCTCTGTCTCGGCGTTACTTGTCAGACAACTTTAGTGGTGGGTGGCGAGTGTCTCGTACGCCTGCGAGGAGCACCCTGTCGATGCGCCGGCCGGTGGGGGCCGCGACCGGACATCCGCGACCGGACATCCGAGGCACAGACGGTCGGGCGCGCCGGGCACAACGGCCGGCATGTCCTCCACGCTCGGCCGGACGCGTTCCGGCACCGAGTCCGCCCCGGCGGGCCGCGGCAGCAATGCTGCCGGCCATGGTCCCGGCCGGGCTCGGGGAGGTCGCCGGCGTCATCACCGTCGTCGACGGCGGCCCGTGGGATCGCCGCCGTCGCGGGCGGGCGGATCGCCGGCCCCATCGGTTCCGCCTGCATCGTCGTCTGCTCCGCGCCGCCGCCGTCGCGGTCATCGACACCCGGACGCCGGTCTCCCCCCGGCCTGGCCGCCGGCGCCCACCCGCGCCCACCGTCGAGCGCTGCCCCGGGGTCTTTGGCCCCGCGCCCTCCCGTACGGCGGTCACCCGTACGGCCCGTTCCATCCACCCCACGGGGCGAGGACCCGTCCATCCTGGTCCCATGAGCCCCAAGGACGCAGCGACCGGTGTGAAGAGCAAGGACGGCTGGCGGAGCAAGCTGTCGCCGTCCAGGATCGGCATTCTGGTCCTGGCGGTCATCAGCCTGGTCTTCATCTTCGAGAACACCACGAGGGTGACCATCAGACTGCTGATCCCTGAGGTCACGATGCCCCTTTTCCTGGCCCTGCTGGCCACGTGGATCATCGGGGGCCTCTGCGGCGGGTACGTCTTCCGGCGCCGCACCCGATGACGGACGCTAGCCTGGCGGCATGCCCGCCGAACCCGCGCCCTCCCGTCCGGGTGCGCCCCGGCGGCCCGCCGCCGGCTACGTTTCGGTGGGGCCGCGCGTAGGGGTGCGCCACTACCGCCCCGAAGACGCCGAGGAGTTCACCGTACTGTCCCGGCAGAGCAGGGAACTGCACAGACCGTGGCTCTTCCCACCGCAGACGGCCGAGACCTACGCCGTCTACGCCCGCAAGCTCATCGACGACCCGACCAAGGCGGGCTTCCTCGTCTGCGAGCGGGACAGCGGCCGGATCGCCGGATTCGTCAACATCAACAACATCGTGCACGGCGCCTTCCTCAGCGGCGCCGTCGGTTACGGGGCCTTCGCCCACTGCGCGGGCCGGGGTCTGATGAAAGAGGGTCTCGGGCTCGTCGTGGAGCACGCGTTCGGTCCGCTCGGACTGCACCGCCTCGAAGTCAACATCCAGCCCCGCAACGAGTCCTCCATCGCCCTCGTACGGCGCCTCGGTTTCCGCCGGGAGGGTTTCTCGCCCGACTTCCTCTTCATCGACGGGGCGTGGCGTGACCACGAACGGTGGGCGATCACGGCCGAGATGGCGGCCCGGGGCCGGTAGCCACCGTCTCCGTCCGGGTGGCGGTCCACCAGCCTCGGCGGACCGCCACCTTCGGTGGACCGGGTGCGGCACGCGCCCGCACCGGTGCGGCACATTCCGCCGGTGTCGCACCCGCCCTGGACCGGTGCGGGTGCGAGCGGCTCACCGCGACACGGGAACGCGCGGCCCGGCCGCCGCCACTGAGGCGGGCGGTGCGCGGGCCGCGTGCCCCGGCCGCCGCCTGCCCTCCGCGGGGGAATCCGCAGGCGGTCCCGTGCCCGCCCGGTCCCCAGGACGTCGGCCGGGGCACGTCGAGCGGTCCTCCCAGGCCGCTGAGCCGAGACCGTCCCACGGAGGAGTGAGCGGCGGAGCGGCGGTCCTCCGGGTGGGCGCACGCGACGACGGCAGCCACGCGCCAGGGGCGTCCCACCCGGCGAGCGCACGGTCCCGCCGGGACGCAGCCGCACGCGGATTCGCCGCGTCCGCCGGCCACGGCCGCGCGTCGCGTCGTACCTCAGCCTCGGACGGGTCCCACCAGCGGCGCAGTTCCCTCGGTGGCGACCGGGCCCCATCGCCAGTGCAGGTCCTTGGCGCCCGTGTTGTTCGGCGGGGTGACGACCGCTACCGATGGTTCGACGACGCCTGACCTGCCGGCCCGCCCAGCGGTGAAGGCGAGCGTGAACCGAGCCGTCGTCCCCGGTTCCAGCGTCACGGTCGAGTGCGGCGCCGAAGTTCTGCCCGCGGAGGTGGTCGTGGCGGCCCCCTGAACGAGCGTCATCTTGGGGAAGCCGTCCAGCATGCAGGTGGTGCGGGAGAGGTTGGACAGTGCGACGACGGCCGACTGTCGGCTCCCGGGAACGCTTCCGCCCGGCACGGCGGACCCGCCGGGTCCCCAGGACAGCCCCAGTGCCGAAGTGGCGCAGGGTGGTGGCGGTGCGGCCACGGCCGGTGAAGCGGCCATCACCGGCGCGGCCGTGGCCGCGGCGGCCAGGGCCGAGACGGCAGTGATGCCCGTGCGGACGCGATAGGGCCGTGACATGCAGTACCTCCGTGATCAGCTGTGGGTTCCGGGGCTCGGGACGTGGTGTTCGGGTCCACGTCGCGCCGCTTGCGGCGCGTGCGCGGCTTCCTGAACAGCCGCGCGGTCCCTCGTCCGGCTCGGGTACGTCACGAGCACAGACCGATCCACCGTAAACCCGCCGTCCGGGTGATGCACGCCGAGCGGATGTGCACCCGCGGGGACGGTCAAAGCACGCCGCTCGACCGGACGGGATCCCGTCCGGGGGAAATCCTGCCCCGGCCCCTCCGGACGGCGCGCCGCAGGGCTGAGCCGGTGGACCGCGCCCTCCGGACGCGTCCGACGGGGATGGGCTACCCGGCCGCCTTGCGGTCGACGTACTCGAAGACAGACCCGTCCGGGTGTACTGCCAGGAGATTGCGGCCCACCGGGGTCGGCAGGGGTCCCGCGAGGACCTTGGCGCCCACTTCGGTGAGCGCCTCGTGTGCCGCGTCGACGTCCGAGACCGCGATCGTCGCCGTGACCTTGCGCAGGACCTCCAGCTCCGTCTCCGGACCGCTCATCAACAGGAAGCAGCCCACCGCCGCGACGGACACGCCGCCACGCTCGAACCGCAACGCGGGGGCACCGGTGAGGCGTTCGTAGAAGCCGGTCGCGGCCTCCAGGTCGTCGACGCAGATCCGCAGCGTGGTTCCCAGGATTTCCATATGTGCGAGGGTAGTTGGCGTTGCCCGGCAACGAGATCCATTCGCCGGTGCCCGCCCGTGATCCGGTTCGGCCCGTGATCCGGTGCCGCCGGGCGAGCGGTCCACCGAGGGACACCGCCCGGTGCCGGCGACCGCTACGCGCGGCAGAGCAGTTCTGCGTGCGGCACCATGAACCAGGCACCCTCACGGTCTGCCCAGTCCCGCCAGGCGTCCGCGATGGCGGTGAGGTCGTCGGTCCCCGCGTGCCCGCCCTCGACGGCCCGTCGCGCGTAGGCCGAGTCCGTCGTGCGGTCCGCCCACAACCCGCTCCACCAGGCGCGCTCCTCCGGGGTGGTGAAGCACCAGGCGGACGCCGTCGCCGTGACGTCGGAAAAACCAGCCCGGCGGGCCCACGAGTACAGCCTGCGCCCCGCGTCGGGTTCGCCGCCGTTCGCCCGCGCCACCCGGTGGTAGAGCGCCAACCAGCTGTCCAGAGAAGCCATTTCGGGGAACCAGGTGAAGGCCCCGTAGTCGCTGTCGCGCACCGCGACGATTCCGCCGGGGCGGCACACCCGGCGCATCTCGCGCAGCGCCGCCACCGGATCCCCGACGTGCTGCAGGACCTGGTGCGCATGGACGACGTCGAAGGAGTCGTCGGGCAGGTCCAGTGCATGGACGTCGGCGACGGCGAAGCGGACGCTGTCCAGGTTCCGTTCAGCCGCTTCCGTGCGGGCCCGCACGAGGACGTCCTCGGAGGCGTCTATCCCGGTGACCCTGCCGGGCGCGACCAGAGCCGCCAGATCGGCCGTGATCGTGCCCGGTCCGCAGCCGACGTCCAGCACCTCCAGACCGGGCCGCAGCCGGGGGACGAGATAGGCAGCGGAGTTGGCGGCCGTCCGCCAGCGGTGCGAGCGCAGTACCGACTCGTGGTGCCCGTGGGTGTAGACGGCGGTCTCCTTCGGCATGGTCGTCCTCCCGGCTTTCGACGTGGTCCTCTCCACGGTACGCCGTCATGTCGAATACTGAGATTTCTGTCTTGCTATATGGTCATGGGGCTGTCGCACGAGGCGGGTCGCCATCCCGCCCGGTTCTGACTCGGTACCGTCCGCGCGCTCGCGCGGGGATCGCTGCCAGCGCAGAGTGGACCCCATGGACACGCACGTATCGGACCGGCTCGGAACAGCCCTGGCGCTCTTCACCGACCGGGTGCACGCCGTCCGGCCCGACCAGTGGGACGATCCGACACCCTGCACCGATTGGTCGGTCCGCGATCTCGTCAACCACGTGACCGTCGAGCAGCTCTGGGTGCCGCCGTTGGTTGGTGCGGGGCGCACCATTGCCGCCGTCGGCGACTCCTTCGTCGGCGACGTCCTGGGCGAACACCCGGCCGTCTCGTGGGACCGCGCGGCCTCCGCCGCAAAGGCTGCCTTCGGGGAGCCCGGTGCGCTGGACCGAACCGTGCACCTCTCGTACGGCGACACCCCCGTCCGGGCGTACTGCGCGCAGTTGACGGCAGACGTGGCGGTGCACGCCTGGGACCTGTCCCGCGGCATCGGGGCGGACGAGGCCCTCCCCGACGACCTGGTCGAGGCCGCCGGCAGCGAGCTCTCGCGCCACGCAGCCGATCTGGGGAAGAGCGGACTGTTCGCGGACCCCGTGGAGCCGCCGCCGGGAGCCGATGCGCAGACCAGGCTCCTCTGCCTGCTCGGCCGCCGGCCCTGAACGGACCGGGGTCCGTTCCCCTCGTGGTGCCCGCAGCTCCCGAACCTGTCGCAGGGTCAGGCCAGAAGGGACGGGCGCCCGTCATCGTGCGAACGGCCCGCCCGGAGCGGCGGGAGTGCCCGAACCTCCGTATAAAGGGCTCGTGGGCCGGGCTTGGGTACCGGACGCGAGCACGGGAGGTGGCGCATGCAGCGGACGGATCCGGAGGGGCGCGGTCCGGTCCGGTACGGTCCGCCCGCCCCCGACCCCGGCCTGCCGGTGCTCCCCGAGCTCGCCGAGGTACTGGCGGCCGCAGCCGGACGGACCTCCCCGGAGCCGCCGGGCGGCGGTCCCGTCCTGCGGGAAGCGGCCGCCGGGTATTGGTGGCGGCGTGGACTGCGCTGCCGCCCCGAGGACACCGCCGCCGCGCCCGGCGCCCAGCCGCTGCTGCTGGCCCTGCTGGCCGCGCACGGCGGCGACGTGTTGATGCCGCGGCCGTGCCCCGCTTGGTGGACACCGCAGGCCCGGCTGCTCGGAAGACCCGCCTACCACGTACCCACCTCCGCGGAGAGCGGTGGCGTCCCGGACCCGTACGCCCTGCTGGAGACCGTGCGCCGGGTGCGCGCCGAAGGCGGGGCGCCGCACGTCCTGCTGCTCTCCGTCGCCGACGACCCCACCGCCACCGTTGCACCGCCCGAGCTCTTGCGGGAGGCGTGCGAGGCGGCCGTCGACGAAGGACTGCACATCATCAGCGACGAGACCTGGCGGGACACCCTGCACCAGCCGCACCAGGTGCTGCTCAGCCCCGCCGAGATGTGCCCCGACGACGTCACCGTCCTCAGCGACCTCTCGGGCGCCCTGGCCCCGGCCGCCTGGCCGGTGGGCATCGCCCGGTTCCCGACGACCGAACGCGCGGCGGGCCGGCGCGCCAGGGTGCTCGACATCCTGACCGCGCTCGGGGCGTTCGTCGCAGGGCCGGTCGCAGCCGCCGCCGCACACGCGCTCGACGAACCGGAGCCCGTCACCACCAGGGCCGAGCGGGCCGCCGCACTCCACGCCGCGGTGGCGTCCGCCACCCACCACGCCGTCCTTTCCGCAGGGGCACTCGCCCGCCCTCCGCAAGCGGGCCGCCATCTTTACGCCGACCTCGGTCCGCTGCGCGGAAGGCTCGCCGCCCGTGGTGTCACCGACTCGATGGAACTGGAGGAGTACCTGAGCGACCGCCTCGGGACACCGGTCCCGGGAGGCCACCGCTTCGGGGACGAACTCGGCGCGCTCCGCGTCCGGCTGGACACCGGCCCGCTGCTCGGCGGGACCCCCGACGAGCGGCTGGAGGCGCTCGGTGCCGGGGACCCGCTGGAATTGCCCCATGTCGCCCAGGCGTTGACTTCCTACACGTCGGTGTTCCGGGAGCTCCGGTGACCCGACCCGCGAACCGCGACCGCCAACCGCGCTGAACGGAGCCGCAGATGACGGACCAGACGGAGCAGCCGCCGCCACACACCACCGACGTCACGCGACCGGCGCAGCCCGGCCCAGCGGCCCCCGGTGCCCGCTCCGGGACGGCGGGCCGGGAGCCGCTCACCGGGCGTCCCGGCGCACCGGGCCCCGCCGCCACCCGCGACGCCGTCCCCGCTACGGGCCTGCGCCCGCTCGGGCTGACCCGTCGCTGGCCGCGTTCGTTCGCCGACCGACTGAGTGCCCCGCTGCCCGGAGTGCTGGCCATGGCCCGGCTTGCCAGGGAAGGGACCCTCCGACCCACCGCCGCAGGGCTGAGGAGCATTCCCCAGCTGCCCTTCGCCCCGGAACCCCTGCCGGCGGCCGACCCCGGTACGGTCGCCGTCACCTGGGCCGGGCACGCGAGCTGGGTGATCGCGATCGGCGAGCTGACCGTGCTGACCGATCCCGTGTGGTCGCGGCGGATCCTCGGCACCCCGGCCCGGCTCACCCCGGTGGGGGTCCGTTGGGAAGACCTGCCGCCCGTCGACGCCGTCGTCATCAGCCACAACCACTACGACCACCTCGACGCACCCACCATCGCGCGGCTCCCCAGACGCACCCCGCTGTTCGTCCCGGCCGGACTCGGCCGCTGGTTCCGGCGCAGGCGCTTCACCCGGGTGACCGAGCTCGACTGGTGGGAGGCGGCCGAACTCCCCGCGGGCAGCGGTGTGGGCAGCGTCCGCTTCGAGTTCGTGCCCGCGCACCACTGGTCCAAGCGGACCCTGACCGACACCTGCCGCTCCCTGTGGGGCGGCTGGGTCCTCTCCGACCAGAACGGCAGGCAGGTCTACTTCGCGGGCGACACCGGCTACGGCCATTGGTTCAAGGAGATCGGCCGCCGCCACCCCGACATCGACGTGGCCCTCCTGCCGATCGGGGCCTACGCCCCCCGCTGGTGGCTGAGCACGGTGCACACCGACCCCGAGGAGGCCGTGCAGGCCTTCGAGGACCTCGGTGCACGGCACATGGCGCCGATGCACTGGGCGACCTTCCTGCTGTCGGCCGAGCCGGTCATGGAGCCGATCACCCGGTTGTTGACCGCCTGGAAACACACCGGACGCCCCCGCCAGCAGTTGTGGGACTTGGCGGTCGGCGGCTCACGGGTGCTGTCCGCCCGTTGAGCCACGCCGCCGTAGCCTCCGCCACAGCGCGGGCACGCCGCTGAGCAGCACGGCCAACGACACGGCCGCGAGCACCCCCTTCCACGGCTGGTCGAACAGCGAGCCGCCGAGGATCCCGATCAAGGCGTACGTCGCCGCCCACGCACCGCACGCGAACACATCGGCCCGGGCGAACCGTCCCAGCCGCATGGGGGCCAGCAGGCACGCCAGCATCACCGGGATGCGCCCGGCGGGCACCAGCCGGGAGAGGACGAGTACGGCGGTGCGCTTCTCCTCCAGACCGTGCTGTGCCTGCGCCAGCCGGTCCGGCGGCGTGCGCTCGCGCAGCGCCCCGACCCATCGGGAGCCGTTCTTCGACCGCACCCCGCGCTGCCCCAGCCAGTACAGCGTGACGTCCCCGGTGAAGGCGGCCAACGCGGCGACCAGGAAGACGAACACGACGCCGTACGGCGTCGTCTGGTGGAACGCCACCACGGCGGCCGAACTCACCACAGCCCCTGTTGGCACCACCGGCACCAGAGCACCCACTGCCACCAGCAGGAACAGGGCCGGGTACCCCACGGCCTGCTGCGTCGATTCCGGCGGTAGTTGACCCGCCACTTCCTGGAGCGTCACCGGTCGACCTCCGGGCGGACGCTCTCCCCGTGCGCCAGCCGGTGGACCGTCACCCCGGGCGCCAGCCGTGCGGCCTTCCGGGTGAACTCCTCCCCGGGCGAGTGGAACTCGTGCGGCCGGATCGCGTCCATGCCGATCGGCCAGTAGGTGCCGTAGTGGACCGGGACCGCGGCGCGTGGTGCCAGCACGGCGAGGACGTGCGCCGCGCGGTCCGGGTCCAGGTGCCCGTGCCCCAGGAACGGGCCCCAGCCACCCACCGGCAGCAGCGCCACGTCGACCGGCCCGACTGCGGCGGCCATGCCGTCGAACAGACCGGTGTCCCCGGCGAAGTACGTCCGTACGCTGCCCTGGATGACGTAGCCCAGCGCCGGCGAGAGGTGCGGTCCCCACGGCATCCGGCGCCCGTCGTGCAGCGCCGGCACGGCCCGCACCACAACGCCCTCCACCGCAACCTCGTCACCCGGTACCACCTCGGTGATCCGCAGCCGATCCAGCCGACGCAGTGCGGGGACTGCCCGCTGAGCGCCCCGCGGCACGACCAGCCGGGTGCCTGGGGCGAGCCGGGCGAGCGACGGCGGATGCATGTGGTCGGAGTGGAGGTGCGAGACGAGCACGACCTCGGCGACCGCGGCCATGGGCGGCGGCAGTTCGCCGCGCCGCCGGCGCAGGTGCGCGAGTCGGCGCACGAACAGCGGGTCGGTGAGCACCCGGACACCGGAATCCTCGACCGTACAGGTGGCGTGACCCCACCAGGTGACCTCCACCGGCACGCACCGCCTCCTCGCCCACGGCGTCCGCCCGGCTCCCGGCCGGCCGGCTTCTTCGCGTACGAGCGTAGGCGCTCACCGGCCGGTCGGTCCTGCGGCCGCCCCGTAGCGCGCCTCCTGACCGGGCCCTGCCCGGAGTAGGGTCTGCGGCGACGGCTGACGCAGAGGGATGGTCATGGACGACGTACGGGTGGCGGCGATCGCCAGCCTGACTCCGTTGGAGGAACTGGAGGGCGACCCCTTCCTCGTCGACACCCGCAGCCAGCATGCGATGTGCGCACGCTGGGCCGCGGACAGGGGGTACACCGTCATCCGGCATCTGCTCTGCTACGGGGTGCGTCCCGACCACTGCGTGCTGTGGACCGATGTCGACGCGGGACTGGTCGACTTATTCGTCGCCCCCAACGAACGGGTGCTCGGACGCGCGATCACCTCCGTCGCGGACTTCGCCGTCGAATGCGAACGGCGCGGCGTGCGGCTGGCGACCGCGGGTTTCGACGAACCGGCCTACGACGCCGCGAGGAAGGCGAGCGTCCACCGTCGGCTGTCGATGCCGACGGCGGGGTACGACGGCTGCTGAGCGTCGCACCGACCGGTGGCGGGCACCTCGAGGCCCACCGGGCGCGCGCCCCGGTCCCCGTGCCGTCCGTCCGGCGGAGGCGTTCGCCGCCGCGCGGGCGAGTGGCCGGACGCGCCCCCGTGCACCGCGCGACCACAGGACGGCGGGATGCAGACGCGGGGTCGGGCGCGGGCGCCGAGGACGGGTGGACAACGACGGAGACCGCGGGGTCGGGGCGGGGGAGGGCGCCGGCCCGGTCGTGTGCCACGCTGGACTCCGGGCGAGGCGGGAGGCGGTGACGGCGCGTGGCCGAGGAAGGATGGCGGACCGCCGGCCGCACCTTGCTCCGGGTCGTCGTGGTGTGGGCGGTGTCCACCCTCACCATGCTCGTGCTGGCCGCCGCCCTGCCCGACTTCAAGCTCCAGTCCGACGAGGGCGGCAGCATCACCGCCACGGCGATCACCGCGGCCTGGGGCGCCGGCCTCTTCGGCCTGCTCAGCGCTCTCGTCTGGCCCCTGGTCGTCCGTGCGTTCCTGTTGGTGCCGGCCTTGGTGCTGGGGCTGCTGGTGTTCTTCCTCAACGGCTCGCTGTTGCTGCTCGCCCTGCGGCTCACACCCGACGCGCACGACGAAGCCGCCCCCCAGACCGCCGTCGTGGTCGCCGCCGTCATGTCGGCGGTCGCCTCCGCCACCTCCACCGCGCTCGCCGTCCGCGACGACAACGGCTACCGGCGCAGACTCTCCCGACTGGCCCAGCGCAGACGCCGCAGGCACGGCGAGCGGGCCGCGGACAGCGCCCCTCACGGCACGGTGTTCCTCCAGCTCGACGGGGTGGGACATGCCGTGTTGGTGCGCGCCCTGGAAGAAGGGCTCATGCCGACCGTGGCGCGCTTGCGGGAGGAGTCCCACCGGCTCACCCGTTGGCGTACCGACTGGTCCAGTCAGACCGGCGCCAGCCAGCTCGGGATCCTGCACGGCACGACCTACGACGTTCCGGGATTCCGCTGGTACGAGAAGGACTCCCGCCGGATCATGGTCAGCAACCGTCCGGCGAGCGCGGCCGAGCTCCAGCGGCGTGCCGTTGCACGGACCGGTCACGCGGGACTGCTCAGCCGCGACGGCGCAAGCCGCGGCAACCTCTTCAGCGGGGGTGCGGACCAACTCGCCCTCGTGCTCTCCGTGGCCGCCCGCAGGGACCGGGCCAACCGCTCCCGCGCCGGCTACGTCGTCTACTTCTCCGACCCGGCGAACGCCGTACGCACGGCCGTTTCGTTCGTGGCCGAGGTCGTCCGCGAGATCGTCCAGTCCACGTCCTCCCGGCTGCGCGGCGACCAGCCGCGGACGGGGCGCGGCGGGCTCTACCCCCTCATCAGGGCGTTCGCGACCGTCGTCGAGCGGGACGTGGTGGTCGCCGCGGTGATCGGGGACCTGCTGGCCGGACGGACAGCCGTCTACGCGGACCTCGTCGGCTACGACGAGGTGGCCCACCACTCGGGCCCGCACAGCCGCGACGCGGCGAAGGTGCTGGAGCGCACCGACCGCGCCGTCGCACTCATCGCCAAGGTCGCCGCCCACGCGCCACGCCGCTACCGGATCGTCCTGCTCTCCGACCACGGCCAGAGCCACGGGGAGACCTTCGAGAGCGTCTACGGGCTGAGCCTCAGGGATCTGGTCCGGGCGGGCTGTGGGCTGGCCGTCCCGCGTCGCGCCGGGCGGACGAGGAGCGGTGCCGAGGCCCGGGACGCGGCACGTGACGCACTGCGCGGCGCGCTGCACCGGCCGGTCGCGGAGGAACCCTGGGACCAGCCCGCAGCCGGGTCGGACCCAGTCGTCCTCGCCTCCGGGAACCTGGGGCTGATCTCGTTCCCCGGCGTGCCCGGACGGCTGAGCCGGGAGCAGATCGACCGCCGCCACCCCGCCCTGCTGCGCACCCTCGCCAACCACCCGGGCATCGGATTCCTGCTGGTGCGCAGCGAACGGCACGGCTCGGTGGTGCTCGCCGGGGACGGAGCCGAACTGCCGGTGGACACGCTGGACGGCACCGGTCCGCTGGCCGTGTTCGGTCCGGGCGCGGCCGACGCCGTACGCCGCGCCGATGGGTTCCCGCACGTCGCCGACATCATGGTCAACTCCATGTACGACCCCGCGACGGGACGGGTGCACGCCTTCGAGCAGCAGATCGGCTCGCACGGAGGACTCGGCGGCGAGCAGTCGTACCCCTTCCTCCTGTCGCCCCGCGAGCTTTCCCCACCCGTTGCGGACGGCGGGGGAGACGGGGAACTCGTCGGCGCGGAGCAGGTCCACGCGGTCCTGGCGCGGTGGCTGGAGGAAAGCCGCGACGCATCGCAGGATCCCGGAGGCCCCGCAGGGGAAGATCCCCGGTCGACGGGCTGACTGGGACACCGTCACGCGGGACGACACCGAATGGTGGGGCCCGCCATCAACGCCGCGCGCCCGGGAACGGCTGAGCCGTCACACCGTCGGGAGTCGCCCCTCCGGGCTCGCCGGGAGGCACTGGGTCGCCGCATCAGCCCTTCGCCGGGAGCGTCACTTCCCAGGTGTCCACGGCGAATCGCTTGCGCATGCCGTGGGCCTCGTACAGTCTCAGGGCACCGCTCTCGTTGAGGGTGTCGACTCCCAGGCCGAGCTCGTCGCGTCCCAACTGGGCGAACACGCCGAACGCGTGGCGCAGCAGGTATCCGCCGAGCCCCCGGCCACGTGCTCCTTCGCGCACTCCGAGGTTGCTGACCCAGCCCGTGCCGGGGCGGTCGTTGCGCGACCGGAGCACCGCCACGTCGCCGACCCCCTCGAGTGAGGCGATCCACACCAGCGACCAGTCCACGCGAGCGGCGTCGATGTCCTCGAGCCACTGCTCGTAGGTGCGCTCCTGATGGTCGAAGTGCGCGGCGAACGTCTCCGCGATCAGCGCGTGGGCGCGCCGCCGGTCGGCCTCGGCCGTGCAGTCCCGCAGGGTCACGCCTGCGGGCGGCTTCGGGACGGGGTCGGCCCAGCTGGAGATCGGGCGTTCCATCACGTGGTAGCGCCGGACCCGCTGCCATCCGCGTGCCTCCAGCAACGAGGTGTCGGTCGTCGAACGCTGATTGAGGTTGAGGTGAACGACGGCCTGCGCGGCGCCGTTGGTCCCCGCCCGCACCCGGGCCCGCTCCTCGGCGAGCTCCAGCAGCCTTCCCCCCGCGCCCTGGTGGCCGGGGAGCACGTAGTGATCGGCATCGATGCGGTCCGCGCCCGACTCGTCCCACACCAGGGTGTAGGCGACGAGCCGGTCTGCCTCGAAGGCCAGCCAACTGTCCCGTTCGAGGTCGACCTCCGCGTGGGCCAGATCGGCCTCGACGGAGTGCAGGTCGGTCTCCGGCCTGCCGATCTCGATCGTGTCGACGGCGTTGAGGAGGTCGCAGATCAGCGGGGCGTCCGCCAGGGAAGCGGCCCGCACGGTCATGGTGGATCCGGCATGCATCAGGCCACTGTCGGGGCCAGGTCCCCGTGCCCGCAAACGAATTACGAGGGGTGAGCCGGTCCGTCCG
Organism: Streptomyces sp. NPDC059169; assembly: GCF_042755225.1. Classification (NCBI taxonomy): domain Bacteria; kingdom Bacillati; phylum Actinomycetota; class Actinomycetes; order Kitasatosporales; family Streptomycetaceae; genus Streptomyces; species Streptomyces sp. NPDC059169. The sequence continues at coordinate 65,620 of NZ_JBHZCF010000010.1, forward strand.
TCGTCTGCCACGTCGTAGCGCGGCGGACTGCGCTGCCCGTCCGGATCACCGGTTGTTCAGCGGTCTCCCGGCACCAGGGAGTGCAAGTGCGCCACCGTCGCCTGATCCGCCGGGAGGAACGTCTCGATGGCCAGTTCGGCCACGGTGACGTCCATCGGGGTGTTGAACGTGGAGATCGACGATACGAACGACAGTACGTTGCCTCTGTGTTCGACCTGCAGGGGCAGTGCGACGTACGCGTAGGGGACCCGGTGGTCCCGGCCGCTCCCGTGGTCCCCGTCGTCCCGGTCGTTCTGCCCGCGGCACCCCGCGGGCAGGGGATAGGCGGCGACCTCGTCGTACAGTGAGCGCAGTGCCCGGGAGCGGACGAGGGTGATCTGGCGCTCCATCTGGTCCAGCAGGTGCCCGCGCCACTGGCGCAGATTGCGGATGCGTGGGGCGAGACCCTCCGGGTGGAGCGTGATCCGCATCGCGTTCAGCGGTGGAGCGAGCAGATGCTCGGGGAGGTCCTCCAGGAGCATGGTGATCCCCCGATTGGCCGCCACCACCGTGTAGGTGCCGTCGACCACGAGCGCCGGGTACGGCTCGTGGCCCCGGAGCAGGCGGTCGAGGCCCGTGCGCAAGGACGCCATCGACGGGTCGTCCAGTGGCGTCTCCGCGTACTGCGGTGCGTAACCGGCGGCCAACAACAGGGCGTTCCGCTCCCTGACCGGGACGTCCAGGTGCTCGGCGAGTCGCAGCACCATGTCCTCGCTTGGCCGCGCGCGGCCCGTCTCGATGAAGCTGATGTGGCGGGCCGAGGATCCGGCGCGCAGGGACAGCTCCAGCTGGCTGAGCCTGCGGCGCACGCGCCAGCCGCGCAGCAGTGGCCCTACTCCCGTGTCGGGGGCGACAGTTGTCATGACGAAACCGTAACGTCGCCCGCAGACGAATTCGGAGGGAGTCAGGCTGATGCCCACAGAACCGTTGTCGCAGAAGGAGATCGAGGACCGCCTGCGCGAACTGCCCGGCTGGTCCCAGGAAGGAAACAGGATCGCCCGTACCTACCGGCTCGGCACGCACTTCGCCGCCACCGCCCTGGTCGTCCACGTCGCCCGGATCCAGGACGACCTGAACCACCACTCGGACCTCACCCTCGGCTACAACACCGTCAGGCTCACGGTGAACTCGCACGACGTGGGCGGTGCCATCACCGAGCGCGACTTCGAACTGGCGCACCGGGTGGAAGCCGTCGCACCGAACCACGGAGCGAGCTGACCGTGCTCCGTGACGAAGAGACCCGCGACACCTCGGGATCCGTGGGAGCCGGCCAGGACGCTCTGCTCGACTACGACGTGGAAGCGGCGGTCTACGACGCCACCCGCGGCGGTGTGCCGCGCGCGGCCGCAGCCGCCTCGGCCGTGCTGTCGCTCGTGCCGACCACCGCCGGGACACTCGTCGACATCGGCTGCGGCACGGGGCTGGTCACCGAGCGGCTGGTGCGCCCGGGGCTGCGGGTCGTCGGGGCCGACGCGTCGCCGGGCATGGCGAGGACGGCTGCCGGCCGCATCGGGAACGTGGTGCTGGCCGACGTCCGCCGACTGCCGCTGTCCGGCGGTTCGGTGGACGCGGTCAGTGCGGTGTGGGTGCTCCACCTGGTGCGGGACGCCCGTGCGGTGGTGGCCGAGGCCGCCCGGGTGCTGCGTCGCGGAGGTGTCTTCGTGACCACCGTCGACAAGGACGCCGGCCATGACGTGGGGAGCGACGTCGACGCCGTCCTGGCGCCCTACCGCACGGCGGAGGCGTACGACCGCGCCGACCGGATCGAGGCCTTCGGCGCGGCACACGGTCTGGTCCCGGTCGGTGAGACCCGGTTCACCGGCCACGGACAGGGACGCTCGCCCCGCCAGACGGCACAGGCCCTGCTCCGGGGCGAGTACGCGTCCAGGATCTCGGCCCGTGCCGCCGTGGCCGAGAAGCTCGCCGCGGAGTTGTGCGACCTCCCCGACCCGGACGAGCCGCGGCCCGAACCCAGCTACCGGCTCATCGCGCTGTGCCGGGCCGAGCCGGTCCCGTACGGTTCCTGACCGCCCACCGGCTGTCCTCGGGTCGTGCCCGCCCGGGGACACCGAGGACGTACGGGCGGGTGCGCGCAAGGCCCCCGCGGACGGAGCGGGCCCCGCGAGATGGCGAGGCACCGTACGACCCGGTGCCCGCGCGGCGTCGCGCGGGGACGTCGGACGGTGCGCCCGGGGCTGCCCGCGGTCGTCCCCTCGTCGCATCCCCGAAGGGGCGCGGTGGCTCGGGCGGTCCGCGACTCCTGCGTCGCCGCGTCCTTCGCGTGTACCACGGAGCTCCGGGGCGCCCCGCTCCGGGAGCTGCCCGCCCCGCCCGACGGTTGGGAGTCGAAGCCGCACCCCGCTGTGCCCGATGTGCGCCGCCCTCGGTGGCACCCGGTCCCTCCCGGGAGCAGGGCTCCCGTGCTGCTGCACCCGGGCGACGCCGTCGCCGGCTCGACCCTGCGCCCGATGCCGCAGGTTCCGCCCTTCCGTGCATCGTCGTCCTCGAACACGGCGGGGGTGCGGTGCGTCCCGGTCCGGCGCTGCGGCCGCACCGGTCCGCACCTGTCGCACGGCGTCAGCCCGCACGAGCACCGTCTCGTGCCCCGCGCCACCGGTTTGCCGGAACGGCAACGATGATTGCCGTCGTCGCCCCGAGCACGCACCCTGACGCCATGAGCCATCACCACGCACACGACGACGCCCATGACACCGCCCGCATCGACTGGGACGAGCTCGGCCCGTTCCTCGAGCGCGGGGCCGAACTGCAGCTACCGCTGTACGCCCGGGCAGCGGCCTGGATCGGTGAACAACTTCCCGCTGGAGCCGTGCGCCGCGTCCTCGACATCGGCAGCGGGCCCGGCGTGATCACCTGCCTGCTGGCCGAGGCGTTCCCGTACGCCGAGGTCGTCGCCGTGGACGCCACGCCAGCGCTTCTCGAACGCGCCCGCGCCCGTGCCGACCGCAGCGGCCTCGGCGACCGGGTCCGCACCCATGTCGCGGAACTGCCGTCCGGCATGGAGGAGGTGGGGGAGGCCGACCTCATCTGGGCGGGCAACTCGGTGCACCATCTGGGGGATCAGCGTGCGGCGCTCACCGGGCTCGCGCAGCAGTTGCGCACCGGGGGTCTGCTCGCCCTGTTCGAGGGCGGACTGCAGCCCCGCCACCTGCCCCGTGACATCGGCATCGGCCGACCCGGCCTGGAGAGCCGCATCGACGCCGCCCAGGCCGCGTGGTTCGACGGGATGCGCACGGACCTCCCGGACAGCAAGCCCGAGGTCGAGGACTGGCGGGCACTGCTCCACGCAGCGGGCCTCGGTGCGACCGGCACCCGGTCCTTCCTCCTCGACGTCCCGGCGCCGGTGACGGCGGCCGTACGCGAGCACCTGGTGCACGGCTTCTCCTGGCAGCGCACGGCGTTGGAGGGACGCCTGGACGCCGACGACGTCGGTGTCCTGGACCGGTTGCTGGACCCGAACGATCCCGAAGGTCTGATGCACCGTCAGGACTGCTACCTGCTGGTTGCGCGTACGGTGCACACGGCGCGCCGGGGCTGAGCCCGGTGCGCGGCCCGCCGCCCGCGGAACGGGCCCCGGTCCCGGTAGCCCGGTGGCGTCCGGCCCGGTCCCGGGGCGGACGCCACCCCCCGGTCGGCCGGTCAGCGGTCGTCGACTACGCCGTCAGCTGCACGCCCGCGTACGAGGCAGCGGCAATCAGCACCCAAGCGGTGAGCCCGAGGGCGGCGACCCGCAGTCCCGTCCGGGTGAGGGACGGCAGGTGCACCGCGCTCCCCAGGCCGAACAGGGCAGTGGCGAGCAGGAGTTCCTGCGCCGTTCCGGCCGCCGCGAGGACGGGCCCGGGCAGCAGCCCGGTGCTGCGCAGCACCACCATCGCGAGGAACCCGAGCACGAACAGCGGTACCAACGGGGGGCGACCGGCCGCCGTGGGGGCATGGTGCCCGCGTCGCCGTGCTGCCACCACGAAGCCGGCGACCAGCGGGGCCAACAGAGCCACCCGCATCAGCTTGACCAGGACCGCCTCGCCCAGTGCCGCTGAGCCCGCCGTCTGGGCGGTGGCCACCACCTGGCCCACGTCGTGGACGCCCGCCCCCACCCAGCGCCCGAACTCGGGGTCCGTCAGACCGAGCGGACCGTGCAGCAGGGGCAGCACGGCGATGGCCAGCGTGCCGCACAGCGTCACGAGCGCCACCGAGGTGACGACGTCCTCGTCGTCGCTGTCGCGTACGGAACTGACCGCACCGATCGCCGAGGCACCGCAGATGGCGTACCCGGTGGCGATGAGCAGCGGCTGGTCACCGGGAAGCCCGAGCCGGCGCCCGAGCCACCAGGTGCCCCAGAACGTGGCGGCCACCACGGCGAGAACCATGGCGACCGTGGTCCAGCCGAGACCCAGCACGTCCGTCAGGCTCAGCTTGAGGCCGAGCAGCACCACGCCGAGGCGCATCAGCCGCTTGGCGGCGAGGGTGAGCCCGGGGCGGCAACGGCCGCGGACGCGGGTGCGCAGCCAGGGGCCGTGGGCGGCGGCGATGCCCAGGACGACGGCGGCGGTGAGCACGGGCACCGCGGGCACGGCCCAGTGGACCAGCCAGGCGGCACCCACGCCCGCGGCGGCCAGCAGGAGCCCCGGACCGGGACCGGCGGGTGCCGCGGCAGGCCGTTCGGCCGGCCGGCCCGCGCTCCGGGTGCGTGAGCCGGCGAGGGTCATCACCGGCCCGCCGGGGAGCCGTAGACGCGCCGGATGCTGGTGCCGAGCCGGGAGACGTCGGCGCCGTACACGTGGATCGACACGGCCTTCTGCGGGCCGGGGTTGCGGACCAGGTGGATGTCGCCGGGCGGGGCGAAGGCGGAGACCGCCCCGCGCGGGTTCACCACGTCCTCGGTGGCGACCAGCTCGGAGGTGGTTCCCTGCGGGACCAACCGGTAGCGCCGCTCGTGCTCCTCGCCCTCGTGGACACCGGTCACGCACCAGGAGACGTGGTCGTGGATGGGTGTGACCTGACCGGGCAGCCAGACCAGGGCCACGACGGAGAAGCTGCCGTCGGGTTGGGCGTGCAGCACGTGCTGGCGGTAGCGGTCGGGGTCCCCTTCGCACTGCTGGTCGGTGAGCAGGTCGGCGGCGCACAGGTGCGGGGCGACGCGCTCGGCCACGAGGCGCGCGGTGGGGTCCGGCAGCAGCCCGCGGTCCACGACCTCGCGGATGCCGGCGACGAGCGCGCGCATGCGGTCGGTGATCGGGGGAGCGGTGGTGGCGGCTGCGTGGGGAGGGGTCATGCAGGCAGCGTCCGCCCGGCAGAATCCGTGCGTCCAGGCAGACTTCCTTGCCGGGTCCCCAACGGATGCTTATGGGTGGGGCCGCATGCTGTGCCCGCGGTGGGTTCAGCAGCCGACCTTCAGCTCCGCGACCGCCCTGATCTGGTTCATCACCAGGGCCGTCGCGGGGATGCGCAGATGGTCGCGGAGCGCGTACGCGTACACCCGGCGGCGGGTGTGCGGTTCCACGATCCGACCGGTGACCTTGCGGTGGCAGAGGAACGACAGGACGAGGGAGGGCACCATGGTGATGCCGACGCCTGCCGCCACGAGGCTCTGCATCACGAGGTTGTCGTCGGTGGTGCAGGCGATGTCGGGGGTGAATCCTTCCTCGGCACAGGCGTGCAGGAAGTTGGCACGGCAGCGCAGGCACCCCGCGATCCAGCGTTCGCCGGAGAGGTCGGCGAGCCGTACGGCCCTGCGGCGCGCGAGCGGATGCCCGGTGGGGAGCAGGACCGTCAACGGGTCTTCCAGCAGGCGCACTTCCTCCAGCTCGTGCGGGATCTCCGTCGACTGCCCCGGATAACTGAAGGCCAGGGAGATGTCGCACTCCCCGCGCGCCACCAGGGCCAGGGATTCCGGGGGCTCGCCCTCCACCAATTCCACCCGGATCCCCGGGTGTTCAGCCGCCAGCCGAGCCATGGCCTCGGGAATGAGGGTGGCGCCTGCACTGGGGAACGCGCACACCCGCACCCGTCCGGACCTGAGCCTCGCGATGGCGTCGATCTGTTGCTGGGCGGCCGACAGGCTGTCGAGTATCGTGCCGGCGTACCGGGTGAGCGCCTCGCCGGCCTCGGTGAGCCGGATCCCCCGACCCACCCGGGTGAACAGCGGTGTTCCGACGTCCCGCTCCAGCGCCTTCATCTGTTGGCTGACCGCCGGTTGGGTGTATCCCAGTGAGCGGGCGGCGGCCGAGTACGAACCGGCCTTCACCACCTCGTGGAAGGTCTTGATGTACCGGGAGTCGAACACAGCTGAAGCATAAGCAGAAATTGGGAGGCCTGAAGACGGCCCCGGCGATGAGTTTCGGACAGCGGCGTGTGGCAACCACCGTGCCCGCGGCTGCCGTTCGTCCTCTGAGCGAGGTGTCGGTCAACGCTCCCCCGCGCGGCTCGCCCGGAGCATCTCCTCTCGGTCCACGATCTTGACCCGCTCGCGGCCCTCCGCCGCACCGAGGGCGCGTTCCGCCTCGTCCAGGTGGTACCAGCCCTGCCAGCTGGTGTACCGGACTCCCCTCGAGGTGAGGAATCCCTCGACGGCTTCCGGCGCGGGTGCCGACGGGGTGTGCAGGCGGCCGTTGTCGTAGTCCTCCAGCAGTCCGGCCACCGTCTCGTTGGCGTCGCCCTTGGTGTGCCCGATGAGGCCGACGGGGCCGCGCTTGATCCAGCCGGTGACGTACGTCGACCGCAGGTGGCGGCCCGCCTCCACGACGCGTCCGCCCTCGTGCGGGACGGTGCCCGTGCCGATGTCGAAGGGCAGCTTGGGCAGTTCCTCGGAGAGGTAGCCGACGGCCCGGTAGACCGCCTGGACGTCCCAGGTGCGGAAGGTACCGGTGCCGGTGACGTTGCCGGTGCCGTCGAGCCGGGTCCGCTCGGTGCGCAGTCCGACGACCCTGCCGTCCTCGCCGAGGATCTCGGCCGGGGATTCGAAGAAGTGCAGGAACAGTCTGTGGGGCCGGGTGCCTCGGTCGCGGATCGCCCAGTTCTCCAGGGTTTGCGCGACCATGTGCGCCTGCTTGTTCGCGCGGCGCGTGGCGACGGAACCCTCGTCGTAGTCGATGTCCTCCGGGTCGACGATGACCTCGATGTTCGGCGAGTGGTCGAGTTCGCGCAGTTCCATCGGACTGAACCTGGCCTGGGCGGGACCGCGCCGGCCGAATACGTGCACCTCGCGTGCCCTGTTGGACGCGAGGCCCGCGTGGACGTTCGGCGGTATCTCCGTCGGCAGCAGCTCCTCCGCCGTTTTGGCCAGGACGCGCGCCACGTCGAGGGCGACGTTGCCGACGCCGAGCACTGCCACCTTCTCCGCCCCGAGCGGCCAGCTGCGCGGCACGTCCGGGTGCCCGTCGTACCAGGACACGAAGTCGGCGGCGCCGTACGAGCCGTCCAGGCCGACGCCGGGTATGCCGAGATCCCTGTCCGCGCTCGCACCGGTGGAGAAGACCACGGCGTCGTAGAACGCGCGAAGGTCGTCCAGCCCGATGTCCCGCGGGTAGTCGACGTTCGCGAAGAGGCGGATCTGCGGCTTGTCGAGCACCTTGTGGAGGGCCGTGATGATGGCCTTGATGCGCGGGTGGTCGGGGGCGACGCCGTAGCGGATCAATCCGAACGGGGCCGGGAGACGCTCGAAGAGGTCGATCGACACACCGGGTGCCTCCGCCGCCTTCGACTTCAGCAGTGCGTCGGCGGCGTAGATCCCCGCGGGTCCGGCTCCGACGATGGCTACCCGCAGGGGGCGAGGCATGACGTGTTCCCTTCGCATGGTGACAGGCGTCCCGCCCGTGACTCTCGCAAGGCCGTGCTTGATCGGGTACCCGGCTCACACCTATGACCTCATAAGTTCGACTTATGAGGTCTCAAAGAGAGTCGTGGGTTCTCGTGCGGCACGGGGTGCCACCGGGCCAGCCGGTGACCTCCCCGAACGTGCACCGGTCAGACGGCGGAGAAGGTGGCCGGGTCGGGGCCGAGCCGCTTGCCCTCGTCCAGAGCGGCGAGCACCGCCAGGTCCTCGGCGTCCAGCTCGAAGCCGAAGACGTCGATGTTCTCCCGGATCCGGGAGGGGGTCACCGACTTGGGGATCACCACGTTGCCCAGCTGGATGTGCCACCGCAGCACCACCTGCGCCGGGGTCTTCCCGTGCTTCCGGGTGATGGCGGCGATCGCCGGGACCTCCAGCAGCCCCCGGCCCTGGCCCAGCGGGGACCAGGCCTCGGTGGCGATGCCGTGCTTGGCGTGGACGGCACGGGACTCCGCCTGCTGGAGCTGCGGGTGCAGCTCGATCTGGTTCACCGCGGGCACGACCGAGGTGTTGCCGAGCAGGCGCTCCAGGTGCTCGGGAAGGAAGTTCGACACGCCGATGGCCCTGGCGCGACCGTCGGCGAGGAGGACTTCGAAGGCCTTGTACGTGTCCACGTGCGCGTCCTTCGCGGGCAGCGGCCAGTGGATCAGGTAGAGGTCGACGTAGTCGAGGCCCAGTTTGGTGAGGGAGGCGTCGAAGGCGCGGAGCGTCGAGTCGTACCCCTGCTCGCTGTTCCAGAGCTTGGTGGTGACGAACAGCTCTTCGCGGGGGATGCCGGAGGCGGCGACGGCCTCGCCCGTGCCCCGCTCGTTCGCGTAGATCGCTGCCGTGTCGATGCTGCGGTAGCCGGCCTCCAGCGCCGTGCCCACGGCCCGCGCCGCCTCGTCGTCCGGGACCTGCCAGACGCCGAAGCCGAGCTGCGGCATGGGGACGCCGTTGTTGAGGGTGATGGAGGGGACGTTGCTCACGAGCGGTGGTTCCTAACGTCGTCGCGTGGTGCCTCCACGACCAACGATCACCGAGGGGGACGTATTCCGCCGCCGTACCGCGGGGCCGCTCAGCCGTAGAGTGCGTCCACCTCGGCCGCGTACGCCGCCTCGATCGCCTTCCGCTTCAGCTTCAGCGACGGGGTCAGCAGCCCGTGCTCCTCACTGAACGGATGCGCCAGTATGCGGAACGTACGGATGGATTCAGCCTGCGACACCAGGGTGTTGGCGGCCACCACCGCCCGCCGGATCTCCATCTCCAGGTCAGGGTCGCGCACCAGGTCGGCCGGGGCCAGCGGAGCCATGTCGCGCATCGCCAGCCAGTGGTCGACCGCCTCCTGGTCCACGGTGACCAGCGCCGCGATGTACGGCCGGTCGTTGCCGACCACGATGCACTGCGACACGAGGGGGTGCGCCCGCACCCGCTCCTCCAGCCCCACGGGCGACACGCTCTTGCCGCCCGAGGTCACCAGGATCTCCTTCTTGCGGCCGGTGATCGTCAGATATCCGTCGGCGTCCAGCGAACCGAGGTCGCCGGTGGCCAGCCAGCGGTCGTGCAGCACGGCGTCCGACGCCTTGCGGTCGTTGAGGTAGCCCGAGAAGACCTGCCCGCCGCGCACCCATATCTCGCCGTCCTCGGCGATGTGGATCGTCGTCCCCGGGATCGGCTGGCCGACGGTGCCGTACTTGGTGCGTTCCGGAGGGTTCGCCGTGGCGGCTGCCGTCGACTCCGTCAGCCCGTAGCCCTCGAAGATGGTGACGCCCGCGCCCTCGAAGAAGAGACCGAGCCTGCGGTCCATTCCGGAACCGCCGGACATCGCGTGCCGCATCCGGCCGCCCATGGCCTCGCGGACCTTGTGGTACACGACCTTCTCGAAGAACTGGTGCTGCACCCGGAGGGCCGCGGACGGCCCGGGGCCGAGCCCGAACGCGCGGTGCTCCTTGGCCTCCGCGTACCTCACCGCCACGTCGACGGCCTTGTCGAACGGCCCGTCCTTGCCGTCCGCCTCCGCCCTGCGGCGGGCGGCGTTGAAGACCTTCTCGAAGATGTACGGGACGGCCAGAACGAACGTCGGACGGAACGCCGCCAGATCGGCGATCAGCGCCGTCGCCTGCAACGCCGGCTGGTGGCCCAGCTTGACCCGGCCCCGCACGGCCGCGACCTCCACCATGCGTCCGAAGACGTGCGCGAGCGGGAGGAAGAGCAGGGTCGCCGGCTCGTCGCCCGGCTTCGAGTGGAAGACGGGCTCCCAGCGCCCGATGAGGGTGTCGGTCTCGTACATGAAGTTGGCGTGGGTGAGCACGCACCCCTTGGGGCGGCCGGTCGTACCCGATGTGTAGATCACCGTGGCGACGGACTCCGGCGTGACGGCGCGCCGGTGCCTGTGCACCACGTCCTCGTCGATGTGCGCACCGTCCGCGATGAGCTCGGCGACGGCTCCCTTGTCGAGCTGCCACAGCTTCCTCAGGTTCGGCAACCGGTCGATGACCGAGCCGATCGTCATCGCGTGGTCCTCGTGCTCGACCATGCAGGCCGACACCTCGGCGTCGTGCAGCATCCAGAAGACCTGCTCGGCCGACGACGTGGGGTAGACGGGCACGGGCTGCGCGCCCACCGTCCACAGGGCGAAGTCGAAGAGCGTCCACTCGTAGCGGGTACGACACATGATCGCGACCCGGTCGCCGAACCGCACGCCGTGGGCCAGCAGGCCCTTCGCCAGGGCCAGCACCTCGTCCCGGAACCCCGCCGAGGTGATATCGCGCCAGTTGCCGCCTTCGTCCTTGCGGCCGAGGGCGACCCGGTTCGGGTCCGTGCGGGCGTGGTCGAACACGGCATCCGCAAGCCCGCCCGCGGGGGGTGGCGTCGCCAGGGGTGGAACCGTGAACTCACGCAATGACCTGCTCCTTGTGGCGCTCCGCACAGCGCCGGTGACGGTACCCCACCCGGCTCCCGTGCGGGAGGGGCCTCGGTAAGTCGGTACATTTCGCATCGATGCTGGTCAGCCAGCTACATCCAGCCAACAGGGCCGGCTTTGAACGGAGTTCTGGCCTTCGGGCGAGCGGTCCCTGGGAGAATCTGCACCGAATCCCTACGCCGTCGACACGGTGTCGCCCGTCAGCGCGAGCGGTCTGCGGTGCGGTGCAGCCGGTCGCCACCCGCGAGGATCGCCGACGCCAGCGCCTCCGACGCCTCGAGGGTGCCGCGCGGCACCCCGACCCGGTGGCCGTGGAGCAGGACGAAGTCCACCGCACCCAGGTCGGGCAGGCCCGAGCGTGCGGCCACGGGGACGAGTCCCGGGGGGATCAGCCCGCGGGTGTGGGCCATGACGCCGAGCCCGGCCCGAGCGGCGGCGATCAGCGCACTCAAGCTCGTGCTCGTACAGGCGACGCGCCACGGCATGCCGGCCCCCTCCAGGGCCGAGAGGGCGCGGGCGCGGGTGATGCCCGGGGGAGGGAAGGCGATCAGCGGGACCGGCCGGTCCGGGTCGAGACGCAGCCGAGGGGCGCCGATCCAGGTCAGCACGTCCTGCCAGACGAGCTCGCCGCGGCTGCCTCCCGCGGGCCGCTTGGCGAGGACGAGGTCGAGACGGCCGGCCTCCAGGTGCTCGTGCAGGGTGCCGGACAGTTCGACCGTCAGCTCCAGGTCGACCTCGGGGTGGTCGCGGCGGAACGATTCCAGGATCTCCGGGAGCCGGGTGAGCACGAAGTCCTCCGAGGCCCCGAACCGGAGGCGGCCGCGCAGCCGGGTCCCCGCGAAGAACGCGGCTGCCCGCTCGTTCGCCTCCAGGATCGTCGCGGCGAAGCCCAGCATGGCTTCGCCGTCCTCGGTCAGCTCCACGCTGTGGGTGTCGCGGGTGAACAGCTGCCGCCCCGCCGCCTTCTCCAGCCGCCGGACGTGCTGGCTGACCGTGGACTGCCGGACGCCGAGCCGGCGTGCCGCCTGCGTGAAGCTCAGTGTCTGGGAAACCGCGAGGAAGGTCCGCAACTGGCCGGGCTCGTACATGGACCCAAGCTATCGCGATTCATGATGGCAGTCAGAGCGGTGTACGGGATTCACGATCGCCCTGTCCGCGGTGACGATGGAGCCCACGAACCGGTTTCGAGAGCACGCGTGGAGCGCATGATCCGCAGAATCACCCGCCGGCCGCCCCTGAGACTGCCCGTGGACCCATTCGTCCCGGCCCTCCTCGGGACGGTGCTCCTCGCCGTGCTGCTTCCGGTGTCCGGGTGGGCCGCCGCGGTTGCCGACGGGGCGACCACGACGGCGATCGGCCTGCTCTTCTTCCTCTACGGGGCGCGGTTGTCCACGCGGGAGGCGATGGACGGGCTACGGCACTGGCGGCTGCACCTGACCGTGCTCGGCGCCACGTTCGTGGTGTTCCCGCTGCTCGGCCTGGCGGCGAGGGGGCTCGTCCCGTACGTCCTGACGCCACCGCTCTACAGCGGTCTGCTGTTCCTCTGCCTGGTGCCGTCGACGGTCCAGTCGTCCATCGCCTTCACCTCGATCGCCCGCGGCAACGTACCGGCGGCGATCTGCGCCGGCTCCTTCTCCAGCCTCGCCGGGATCGTCCTCACTCCGCTGCTGGCCGGCGTCCTCCTCCGAGCCGACGGCGGCGCCCCGACGGACGGGCTGCCGAAGATCGTGCTGCAGCTCCTGGTGCCCTTCCTGGCCGGGCAGGTCTCGCGCCGCTGGACCGGCGGCTTCCTCACCCACCACAGGAAGCTGCTCGGCCGCGTGGACCGGGGCTCGATCCTCCTCGTCGTCTACACGGCCTTCAGCGCGGGCGTGGTGACCGGGGCCTGGCACCGGGTCACACCGGCACGGCTGGGCGCGCTGCTGCTGGTCGAGGTGGTGCTCCTCGCCGTGATGCTGACCCTCACCTGGTACCTGCCCGGGCGGCTGGGTTTCAGCCGGGCCGACCGCATCGCGATCCAGTTCGCCGGGTCCAAGAAGAGCCTCGCCGCCGGGCTGCCGATGGCGAGCGTCCTGTTCGGCGCCCAGGCGAGCCTCGCCGTGGTGCCGCTCATGTTGTTCCACCAGATCCAGTTGATGGTGTGCGCGGTGATCGCCCGACGGCGGGCCGAGGATCCACGACCGTCCGCGGATCCGGCCGTGCCGAGCTCCGCGCGCGAGGCCGTGCGGAGCTGAACCCACGGTGGGCGAGTCGCACCACGACCCCGAATGACCCGCCGTGCCGGGGTGATCGTCCGGGCGGGTAGCGTGCGATCATGCCCGTACCCGTTGATACCCGCACCTCCGGAAGGGGCCGTACGGCGCCCGACGGGGCTGCCCCCCGCGGCCCCGTGCCGTCGCGTGCGTCCCGGAGCCCCGGCGCCCGCTCCGCATCCGCCGTCCCCCGGGGTGCCGCCGCGTGAGCCCCACCTGGATCCGCCCCGGGGCGATGCGCCCCTGCACCCTCGTCGTCTGCCGGGGTTGCTGTTGCGGGGACGCCCGGAAGAACCCGGGCCCCGACCACACGGGGCAACTCGCCCGGCTGCGCGCCGCGGCCGAGGCGTCCGGCGGCCGGATCGCGGTGCGCACCAGCGACTGCCTGGGCCCGTGCGGGCAGGCGAACGTCATCGTGGTGCAGCCCTCCACCGAAGCCCGGCGGCGTGGTGCCAGGGCGGTATGGATCGGGTTCGCCCTGGACGACGACGCCACCGACGAGGTGCTCGCGTGGGCCGAGGCCGGAGGGCCGGGGGTGGCGGAGCCGTCGCCGACGCTCTCGCTCCAGCTGATCCCGCCACCCCCACGGGCGGGCGCCATCCGCTGACCTCGAGCCCCGGGCCCGCCGTTGTGGGCAACGCCCGCCGACCGCACCCGTCCGCACCGGACGGGACTTCTGCGGCGGCCCGGTGCCGGACGGATGCGGCGGCCGTCACACCTGCGAGTGCAGGACGATGCGTTCCTCGCCGGCGTACACGTTCATGTCCTGGCCCCGCAGGAACCCGACCAGGGTCAGACCGGTCTCCGCTGCGAGGTCCACCGCCAGCGACGACGGGGCGGACACGGCCGCCAACACGGGGATCCCGGCCATGACGGCCTTCTGCGCCAGCTCGAACGAGGCGCGACCCGACACCAGGAGGACCGCCCGTGACAGTGGCAGCAGGTCCTCGCGCACCGCCCGGCCGACCAGCTTGTCGACCGCGTTGTGGCGCCCCACGTCCTCCCGGACGTCCAGGAGCTCCCCGTCTTCGGAGAAGAGTGCTGCGGCGTGCAGCCCGCCGGTGCGGTCGAACACCCGCTGGGCCGCCCGCAACCGGTCGGGCAGGTGCGACAGCAGTTCCGGCGACACCAGTACCGGCGGATCGTCGGCGATGGGGTGGCGGGACCGGGTCCGTACGGCGTCCAGGCTGGCCTTGCCGCACAGGCCGCAGGACGACGACGTGTACACGTGCCGCTCCAGCGTGATCTCCGGCACCGGTACGTCCGGTGCCAGCTGCACGTCGACCACGTTGTAGGTGTTGGAGCCGTCCTGTATGGCGCCCGCGCAGTACACGATCGACCGAAGATCCGCCCCCGAGGCGATCACGCCCTCGCTCACCAGGAACCCCGCAGCGAGCGCGAAGTCGTCGCCGGGCGTTCGCATGGTGACCGCGAGCGGACGGCCGTTGAGCCGGATCTCCAGGGGCTCCTCGGCGACCAGCGTGTCGGGCCGCGCGGACACGGCGCCGCCCCTCACCCGGATGGTGCGGCGGCGCTCGGTGACCCGTCCCATGCTGATCAGTCCGATCTTTGACGTGTTACATGCCGGCGCATGCGGGACCTCCCCGGTGGACCGGAGCTGTCCCCGACGCGGCGCATGCGCTCCCATTGTCCTGCACGACGTGTCCTGCACGACCGGGAGAAGCCGAACGGCCGGCCGCATCGCCGTGACCGGGTCCGAGCACGGCGGGGCACAGCCCGGGGCAGCCCGCACGGACTTGCCGCCGGCCCCCCGTGTGGCAGCGTGGACGGCGACATCCCGCCGTACGACAGGAGCCAGCGATGGCCGGGGAGATCTCCTTTTTCGAACTGGGCGTCGACGACGCGACGAAGGCCCGTGCCTTCTACGGCAGCCTCTTCGGCTGGACCTTCGACGAGGTGCCGTCGGGAACCGGCTTCTCGATCACCACCCGCACCGTCCCCGGTGGCGTGCACGGCGCCGACGCAGAGGCCGGCCCCTACGTCTTCTTCCGGGTCGACGACCTCGACGCTGCGCTCGTCCGGGTGGTGGAACTGGGCGGCACGGTCGAGGGCCCGGACCGGGAAAGCCCGGACAGCGTCAAGCGGTTCGGGCGATTCCGCTTCTGCCGTGACGACCAGGGGTCGCCCTTCGGGGTGCACCAGCCTCCGGCGCGCTGACGGAGTCTCCAATACCCGTCGGTGAATCCTGTCGGATCACCTGCCCGGTTACCCGTCGGTTGGTCACCAGACTGGATGGCTCCTGACGTCGACAGCAGCAGAGGGGCATCCCCGGGCATGACAGGCACGCGCATCGCCGCCCTCGGGCACTACCAGCCGGCCAGGGTTCTCACCAACGACGACCTCGCCGCGCTCGTCGACACCAGCGACGAGTGGATCACCAGTCGGGTGGGTATCAGGACCCGTCACGTCGCGGGTCCCGACGAGCCGGTCGACGAGCTCGCCGCCCACGCCGCGGCCAAGGCCCTCGCCGCGGCCGGGCTCGACCCCGCCGACATCGACCTGGTCCTCGTCGCCACCTCCACGGCGACCGACCGCTCCCCGAACACGGCGGCCCGCGTCGCAGCCAGGCTCGGCATGCCCCGTCCCGCCGTCATGGACCTCAACGTGGTCTGTGCGGGCTTCACCCATGCCCTCGCCACCGCGGACCACGCCGTCCGCGCGGGCTCCGCCACCCGCGCCCTGGTCATCGGCGCCGACAAGATGTCCGACGTCACCGACTGGACCGACCGCACCACCTGCGTCCTGGTCGGCGACGGCGCGGGCGCCGCAGTGGTCGAGGCATGCGACGACGACCTCGCCGGGATCGGGCCGGTGCTCTGGGGCTCGGTCCCCGAGATGGGGCACGCGGTGCGGATCGAGGGCACTCCCGCCCGCTTCGCCCAGGAGGGGCAGTCCGTCTACCGGTGGGCCACCACCCAGCTGCCCCCGATCGCCCGCAGTGTGTGCGACCGGGCGGGGGTGGCCCCGGAAGAGCTCGCCGCCGTCGTCCTCCACCAGGCGAACCTGCGGATCATCGAACCCGTCGCGCGGCGGATCGGCGCGGTGAACGCCGTGGTGGCCCGCGACGTCGTCACCTCGGGCAACACCTCTGCGGCCTCGATCCCGATGGCCCTGTCGAAACTGCTGGAGCGCGGTGAGCTGGCGTCCTGCGCCCCGGCCCTGCTCTTCGGCTTCGGCGGCAACCTCTCGTACGCGGGCCAGGTCGTCCGCTGCCCCTGAGCGCACCGGCCCACGCGGTGGTGCTGGAGGTGCGCGTCCGTACGGCCCTGACGCATCCTTGCTATGTGACCTGGTACGGCGCGGCCAGGCCCGGTCCGCAGCGCGGGAGCGGGCCACAGCACGGGTCGAGCGACAGCGCCGTCCACGACCTGGACGAGTTCGGCCTGGTGCTCGCAGAAGCCGCAGTGAACGCGGTCGGCGCAGTGGGCGGGTACGTCGGAGCGGTGTACCTGCGCTCCGAGGCCACGGGCCTGTTGCGCCTGGCCGTCCTCCTCGGCCTGCCCGCCGAGCTGTTCCGCCCCTGGTGGCGCATGCACGTGAACCGGCCCTTCCCGGTGGCCGAGTGCTACCGCCGCTCCGAGCCGATCCACCTCGCCGACGGGGAGGAGGCCATGCGCCGCTTCCCGCAGCTGATGGCCGGCCTGCCGTTCCCGTTCGGCTCCCTGTACGTGCCCGTCAAGAGCGGCACCGAACGCTTCGGGGTGCTCGTAGCGGTACGCCCCGCCACCCCGGGCCTCGCGGTCGACGAGGCGGACCGCGGCCGCATGGACGACGCCGGCCGGCGCCTCGGAGCCGCCCTGTCCGAGCTGCAGCGGGGCGGCACCCAGGTGCTGTGGGACCGCGAACCGGTGGTCGTCCAATCCGCCGAGTCCGCCGTGCGGCCCGTACGGATCGGCACCTTCGACTGGGACGTGGGCACCGGCGCCCTGACCGCAGACGAAGAACTCTGCGCGATCCTCGACATCGACCCGGCCCGCTTCCCCGGCACAGCCGAGGCGCTCACCGCCAAGGTGGCACCCGAGGACGCCTACCAGCTGTGGGCCGTCGTCCGCGAAGCCGCCCGGGACGGCCGGCCGGTCGTCCGCCGGCTGCGGCTCCAGCGCGCCACGGGGCCGCCGTCCCTGGTGGAACTCGCGGGCCGCCCCGTCCACCCGTCCGACGGGATCGGGTCGCGCCGGATCGCCGGTTCGCTCATCGACCTGGGCGCCGGTGCGATGCTCTCGGAGGCCGGCGACCGGTTGCCCGACGGGGTCTTCGGGCTCGACCGTGCCGCACGGATCACCTACGTCAACCGAAGGGCCGAGGAACTGCTCGGGTACGCGCGCGCCGATCTGGCCGGACGGGTTCTCTGGGAGGCGGTGCCCTGGTTCGACCGCCCCGGATTCGAGGACTACTACCGGGCGGCGCTGCTTTCGCACGACCCGGTCCACTTCCAGGTCCACCGCGGGCAGCAGGACTGGCTCTCGGTGTGCCTCTACCCGGGCCACCACGGAATCACCGGAACCCTCGACGTCGCCGACCGGCCCGACTACCCGGCCGGTCCCCTCCAACGACCGCGCCCGGGTCTCGGCACCTTCGCCTCGCCCGTCGACCGGGCCACCGCCCTCTACCGGCCGGTCGCCCTCGCCATCGCCCTCACCGAGGCCGTCACCGCCCGCCAGGTGTCGGCGGTCGTCACCGAAGAGCTGCTGCCCGCCTTCGGCGGACGCCAGCTCGCCATCTACGTCCTGCACGAACGCCACCTGTACCTGGCGTGGGAGACCGGCTTCCCCGCCGGTTTCCTCGAACCCTTCGACGGGGTCGGCCTCGACGCCCGACTGCCCGGTGTGGAGACCCTCACCACCGGCCGCCCCATCTTCTTCGAGTCCATGGAGCAACTGGCTTCCGCGTATCCCGGGATCCCGCTCGACGCGTCCGTGGGCGCCCGGGCGTTCCTCCCGCTGATCGCGTCCGGTCGCCCCGTGGGCTCCTGCATCCTCGGCTTCGACCAGCCCCGCGGCTTCGCCCCCGAGGAACGCACCGTTCTCACCGCCCTCGCCGGGCTCATCGCGCAGGCTCTCGAACGCGCCCAACGCTACGACACCGAATCCGCTCTCGCCCGCGGCCTCCAGGACGCCCTCCTGCCGCACCGGCTGCCGTCGATCGCCAATGTCGAGACCGTCGGCCGCTACCTCCCCGGCACCCAGGGCCTGGACATCGGTGGTGACTGGTACGACGTCATCGAGACCGACCAGGGCATCGCCCTTGTCGTCGGGGACGTCCAGGGCCACGGTGTCTCCGCGGCAGCCACGATGGGCCAACTACGCAGCGCGGTGAGGGCCTTCGCGCTCGCCGGGCTGGGACCCGACGCCGTTATCCGCGGCACCAACCGGCTGCTCATCGACCTCGACCCCGGACAGTTCGCCACCTGCCTCTACGTCAGGCTGGACCCGGTGACCGGAGCCGCCCAGGCCGTGCGTGCCGGGCACCCGCAGCCCCTGCTGCGCAGACGGGACGGCCGCACGGAGGTGCTGGACCTCCCCGGCGGTGTGGTCCTCGGCGTCGACGCCGAGGAGACCTATCCGGTCAGTGAACTGACCCTCGAACACGGGGCGGTGCTCGCCCTCTACACCGACGGACTGATCGAGGACCCGGGCACCGACATCGACGTCGGGGTCGAGCAACTGCGCTCCACGCTTGCCCGGGTCAGCGGGATCTCCATCGCCGACACCGCCGATCGCCTGATGCGTGAGGCACGACACGCCACCGACCGTCCCGACGACATCGCCCTCCTGCTCACCGTGCGGTGGCCGCAGTCGCTCGGTGACCGCACCCTGGCCGGGCCGGGCCGGTGAGTGCCGCCGTCGTCGCGTGCTCAAGCAACCGGCCCCGCACGCGCGACGTGGTGGGCCGGCGGCGACGTCGGCTCCGAGCGTCGCGGACGTTCGCCGAGCGGCGGCCGCGGCGACCGCCTCCCTCCTGAACCGTCTCCGCTTCCGCGGCGCCGGTCGGCCGAAGGCGCCGGACTGAGGGGCGGGGCCGTCGGGTGCCGTGTACGGGACCGCGGGACCGGGCGCCGTGCGATCCGCCGGCGCGCTCCCCGTCAGGCGGCGTTGCCCCGCACCACACGGCCTCACTCGTGCTCGTGCCTCGTGCCTCGTGCCCCGTGCCGACGGGCCGAGGCGCATCGCCATGTGTCCGACATATTGCCTAGACTTGTCCTAGGAGTCCGGGTGATGGACGCCTGGTGGTGCCGTGCGGAGCGACTCTTCACCAGGCGAGCCGCCACGTCCCCGGTGGACGACTCTCTTTGACTGCCCACGGCAACGGGAACCTCACGAGGAGTGGTCATGGGTGCGAACGGCGAATCAGCGGACCAGGCTGCGCGGAAGTTCCAGAAGGCGCAGGAGCTGGAGACGGCGGCGGATCACGAAACGGATCCGGAAGAGCGCCGGAGGTTGCTGGACCAGGCACGCAAACTCATGGAGCAGAGTACGCGGCGGCAGGGAGGCGAGGACCGCGGTCCCGAGTGAGCGGGGTGGCCGGTGACGACGGGGACCCGAGGAGCACTTGGGCGGCGTGCTCCGGTTCGTCGACCGCGTGCCCCGTCGGCACGGACCGGCGTTACCGACGGCACCGGCCACCACACCCGGCGGTGCAGTGGAACCGGCCTTCACCACGGGCGAGGCCACCGGACACCCCCGGCCCCATCGCCGGTGGTCCGGGGCGGCCGGGGGAGGAAGCCGCTGGTGCGCGCCGCGTAGGCAGCGTATCCGGGGCGGTCGGCCATGTGCTTCTCCAGGAGCCGCTTGCCGCTGCCGACCGTGAGGAGCAGGGTCATCACGACGGGGGACACGAGACTCAGCAGGGCAGTGGGCCACGAGGTGCAGGCCATCAGGTAGAGGCCCCACCACACCAGGCAGTCGCCGAAGTAGTTGGGGTGCCGGGTCCACGCCCAGAGGCCGCGGTCCATGATGTGGCCCCGGTTGGCCGGGTCGGCCGTGAAGCGGGCGAGCTGGTGGTCACCCACCGCCTCGAAGGTGACGCCCGCCGCCCAGCAGAGGACGCCGATGACGGCGAGCAGGCCGACGGGCTCGCGGGCGTACGAGGCGACCTGCACCGGCAGGGACACCAGCCACACCAGGGCCGCCTGGAGCAGGTACACCGTTCGCAGGGCGTACAGGGTGCGACTGCCGCGCGCCTTGTCCAGCAGTGAGGTGTAGCGGGGATCCTCGCCACGGCCGTGTCCCCGGCGGGCGATGTGCACGGCCAGTCGCGAGCCCCACACGGCGGTCGCGACCGCGACGAGGAGGCGCCGGCCACCGTCCCCGTATCCGGCGGACAGCACCCAGGTGGTGGCGGCGACGGCGGTGAAGGCCACGCCCCAGGCGACGTCGACGATCCGGTGCAGTTTGCGCCACAGGGCGATCAGGAACGTCACGAGCATGACGGTGAGCGCCGCGACGGCGGCCGCGGCGAGATTGGCCCACAAGGCGCTCCAGTCGGTTCCGTCCACGGTCTCACCGACTCCTCGTACGGCAGGGCACTCGGCCGCCCCGGGCACCGGGCCGCCCGGAGGACGTTCCGGTGGGGACGCGGTGGCAGCGCACTGCAAGGGGCTCTGCGGAGGGTGGCGTCACCGGTGCGCCTCCTTCATGAGGATCTGGCGGACGTCGAGTCGGTGAGCGCGGAAACCCGCCTCGGAGTAGGCCAGGTAGAGCTCCCACATGCGCTGGAAGGTGGTGTCGAACCCCAGGCCGGTCACGAGGTCGGTGTGGGCGATGAAGCGTTCCCGCCAGAGGTGCAGTGTCTGTGCGTAGTGGTCCCCGTACCCGAGGTCGGAGACGATGCGCAGGCCGGCGCTCTCCGCATGGTCCTCCAGGGCCCGGCGGGAGGGGATCAGGCCCCCGGGGAAGACGTACTTGCTGATCCAGGTATGGGTGGCGGCCGTGTTCAGCATCTGCTGGTGGTCCATGGTGATGGCCTGCAGGGCGATGCGGCCGCCGGGAGCGAGGGCGTCGCGCAGGGCGGTGAAGTACACGGACCAGTACTCCGCGCCGACAGCCTCGATCATCTCGACACTGACGACCGCGTCGTAACGGCCCGTCGCATCGCGGTAGTCGCAGAGCCGCACGTCGACCCGGTCGGCGAGTCCGGCGGCCCGGATGCGGCGCCGGGCGAGCTCCGCCTGTTGTGCGGAAAGGGTCAGCGTTGTCACCTCTGCGCCGCGGGCCGCGGCGCGCAGGGCCAGTTCGCCCCAGCCGGTACCGATCTCCAGCAGGCGGGTTCCCTCCCCGGCCCGGACGAGGTCGAGGAGGCGGTCGATCTTCCGGTGCTGGGCGGCTGCCAGGGCGTCCCACGAGGCGGGGATCACATCGAAGACGGCCGACGAGTAGGTGAGGGTCTCGTCCAGGAACGTGGCGAAGAGGTCGTTGGACAGGTCGTAGTGGCGGTGGATGTTCCGGCGGGCGCCCGTGGGGGTGTTGCGCTGTCCGGCCGGCCGGGCGTGCGTCCACAGCGGGCGCAGCCGCTGGAACGGCGCGGGCACCAGTTCCCCGACGTGGGAGGCCAGCACCGTCAGAACGGCGGGGAGGTCGTCGCAGTCCCACTCCCCGGCCATGTAGGACTCGCCGAACCCGATCAGTCCGTCGGCCCCGACGCGCCGGAAGAAGGCGTCGGGTGCATGGAGGGTGAGCAACGGGCCGTGCCCCGTGGGCGCTCCGTCTGCGTAGCCGACCCTCAACGGAAGCCGGTCCAGGGCCCGGCGCAACAGGAGGCGGGCGGCGGCGGTGCGCACGGGGCGTGCGACGGGCCGCCGGGCGACGTCCGGCCAGCGGGCCGCGTCGACCACGTGGCCCGACGGCTCGGGTGGCGCGGGCGTTGCGTCGGTGGTTGAGCGGACGGAGACGGTCACGGGGTCATGCCTTTCTGCGGAGTGTGGGGCGGGCGGGGTTCGACGGGAAGTCCGCGCAACAGCAGGTGGATTCCGTGGCGGCGGATGCCCGCCCACACCGCGGCAGTCGACCAGGGACGCCGGCCGGCGGCGCGCAGGAGTTCCCGTGTGGTGGCGGGCCGGTGCCGGCCATGGACCGTGGCGGTGAAGGGACGACCGTTGCCGAGCTCGAACTGCACGGTGACGTCGAGGCGTTCGCGGGGAAGCGGTACCCGCATGCGGTAGTGGCCCGCGACGGGGAAGAACGGCGAGACATAGAAGTCCTTGGCCGTTTCCGCCACTCCCGTGGCGTCGGTACGCAGCAGATAGCAGTGCCGTTGCCCGTAGGTGTTGTGGACCTCGGCCACGACGCACACCAGACGTCCGGCCGGGTCGTGGCACCAGAAGAGAGTGAGGGGGTTGAAGACGAAGCCGAGGACGCGGGCGTGGGCCAGCATCAGGACCCGGCCTCCTGCGAGGTCGACGCCCTGTGCCGCCAGGAAGGCATCGAGGCCGGCCCGGATGCTGGCGGCTCGTCCGGTGAAGTGGTCCCGGGCGTCGAACCGGGCGAGCGCCCGCAGGGGCAGGGGAAGCAGGGGCGGCTCGTCGACGTCGGTCAGCCACAGGTACGTGCGGTGGCGGAAGGCATGGCGCAACGGGGCGGTGCGTGCGTGGGCAACCACGCACTCGTACAGTGCCGGAGCGTCGCCGGACCGTGCCGCCCGGGGCGGGTGGGCGCTCACCACTCGGCTCCGAGGGCCCGGGCGGCGGCCACGCCGGAGCGGCAGCCGTCCTCGTGGAAACCCCATCCGTGCCAGGCTCCGGCGAACGCCGTCACCGACGTGTTCAGACGGGGGAGTAGGCGTTGGGCGGCGACCGATTCAGTGGTGTAGACGGGGTGTTCGTACACCATCCGCGCCGCCACCTTGCCGGGGTCGACCCGGCCGTCGGCGTTCAGGGTCACCAGGTACTCCGCGCCGGCGGGAAGCCGCTGCAGGCGTCCCAGGTCGTAGCTGACGTGAACCGCTTCGGGCAGTGCGCGGCAGCCGGGCAGGCGGTAGTTCCACGAGGCGCGGGCGCGCCGTGACCGCGGCAGCACGCTCGAGTCGGTGTGGAGCACGGTGGGGTTGCGCTCGTACCGGAACGCTCCGAGCAGCCGCCGCTCGTCGGACGTGGCGTCGGCGAGCAGGCGCAGCGCCTGGTCGGGGTGGGTGGCGATCACCACCGCGTCGTACTCCTCGGCGCCGCCCGCCGCGGTGACGACGGCCCCCCGTCCGCTGCGGCTGATGCCGTGGACCGGGCTGCCGGTGCGCACCCGCTGCACCTGTTTGGCGACGGCTTCGACATAGGTGGCGGAGCCGCCGGCGACGGTCTTCCACTGCGGGGATCCGGTGACCGAGAGCAGGCCGTGGTGCTCCAGGAACGTGAAGAGGTGCGCCGCGGGGTACGCCAGAGCGGTCCCGGCCGGGCATGACCACACCGAGGAGACCAAGGGGATCACGAAATGGCCGACGAAGTAGGGGGAGAATCCACCGCCGGCAAGGAAGTCGCCGAGGGTCACCGCGTAGGACGGTGGGTCGGTCAGTAGACGGCGGGCTCGCCGGTGGAAGGCCGGCACCTCGGCGAGCAGCCGCAGGAAGCGCCCGCGGAAGGAGGCCGGCCCCGTGAACAGGCCTCCCGGCCCGCGGGCACCGGCGTACTCGAGGCCACAACCGTCGCACCGGACCGACATGCTCATCTCCGCGTCCTGGGTGGCGATCCCGAGCTCCCGGAACAGGCGGAGCAGCCAGGGGTAGGTGCGCTCGTTGTGCACGATGAACCCTGAGTCCACGGACACCGTGCCGCCGCCCGGTGCCGGCAGCTCGTGCGTGTGTGCGTGGCCGCCGAGCCGGTCGTCGCCCTCGTAGAGCGTGACGTCGTTCGACTTGGCCAGGACGTAGGCGGCGGTCAGTCCTGCCACGCCCGAGCCGACGACGGCCACGGCGCGATGATCCACAACTTTGCTCCCGCCACTCGACGCACCGCCCGAAGCGGTCCTCTGCCTCTTACTTCGCGGCCGTCGGCGCATTGGATGCGGGGAACTGCACATCCGACCCGGGGAGCTCACGGCCCGCGGCCCGCCGCCGGATACCGCCCGGTCCACCGCGGGTCGCCCCCCATCGGAGCGGATGCCGCTACTCCGCAGCCTCGGGGATCAAGAACGACCAGAAAACGACGTGCACCGCCATAGGAACAATCGTGTACGAGCTGGCTTGAACGATGGAGCCGTCACGTGAGACGCCCGTCGAGTAGCTCACGCTGCGCATCAGAAGTCCTCCTCGGCGACGGTTTCGACACTGCGACCGTCGGCCCGTCCTCGCCGATCGGCTGGAGGTGCTCGCTGTGGAGCCGCGAGGTGCTGGTTCGACACCTCGCCGAGGCCTGCCGGCGCGGGTCTCGGCGAGGTGGGAGTGAACAGCGACCGCGGGCGGAACAGGACACGCAGGACTCCAGGCCGGGGAGGGGACCGGTCCGGTCCGGTGCCGCCACCTCCGAAGCGCGCTCTGGGCCTTGGTGTCCGTCCCGGGTCATCACTGGCAGCAGTCGTTGGCTTCACCACCCAGGTCACTCGTCAGTGGCCCAGAGGTTGGCTGCTGCATGTGACGGATGCACCCCTCGTGCCCAGGCGCCGGGTTGGGCGCCGCCGAAGCTTGAGATGATTCGGCATGTAGGAAATTGAAGAAGTCTTCAATTTGTGGCCATGAGGGCACCGGGGTCATGGGGTGCGGCTACAGCTCTAGTTGGGCTTCGATCCGGCCGAGCTGGTGTCGGGCCATGGCCAGGTTCGACTTGGCCTTGTCCAGAACCAGGTAGAGGAACAGCCCGTTTCCTCCGCGCCCCTTGAGCAATCGGATGAGGTGGTACTGGCTGCCGAGTGTGATCAGTATGTCCACGATCTCGTCGTTGAGCCCGAGGAGCTCCATGGTGCGGACCTTGGAGCGGATCACGTCGGTGTTGCCAGCCGCCGCAACGGTCAGATCAAGATCTTTGCTACCTCCGAGGGTGCCCAGTGCCATGCCGCTGGTGTAGTCAACGAGGGCCGCCCCCAAGCTGCCCTCGATCGAGGTCATGGTCTCCTTCAGGGAGACCTCGATGTTCGCCACTTTGCTCTCCTTCTCGTTGCTGACACTTGCTTGAGGCAAGTTCCGCGACGGAGAGGTTACGTTCCGTGCAAGGCGTGATGGCGAATCCTCTGATTTTGGCAAAAGGTCGCACTCATCGCTGTACGCTGCCCGCCGTCGCCTGGCCGGGTGGCCGGAGCCTCCGGCCGCGGGCGTCCTGGACCTGCGCTCGACTGATGCTCCGTCAGGGCGATGGGAGAGTCTGGGTGCGCCGGCCGTGACGCGGTCATCCCTGCCCCTCGTGGGGCCTTGAGGGTGACTGGCGTGAGCATGGCGTGCTGCGCGGACTGAAGAGGCGCATCGGGGTCTGCGATCTGCGGCTAGCGGACTCCATGAATTGCAAAATTCTGCAATTCATAACATGCTGTGATGGCTGTGTCCGTAGGTAGCCGCGGGCACAGCACAGACGATGCCCCGTCTGCCCGGGGCGTGAGGAGAGGCCCAACCGTGTCGGTACCGCTGTATCAGGCCAAGGCCGATTTCTTCAGGATGCTGGGGCACCCCGTGCGCATCCGGGTGCTGGAGCTGCTGCAGAGTGGGCCGATGCCGGTGCGGGAGCTGCTGGCGGAAATCCAGGTCGAGCCATCGACGCTGTCGCAGCAACTCGCGGTGCTGCGTCGGTCGGGGATCGTGACCTCCAGGCGGGAGGGCGCGACCGTGATGTACGACCTCGCGGGTGGCGACGTCGCCGATTTGATGCGGGCCGCGCGTCGGATTCTGACCGAGCTGCTGGCAGGGCAGAACGAGCTGCTGGTAGAGCTGCGGGAAGCGGAGGTCGCTGCGCGGTGAGCTCCCTGCTTGCCCTGGTTACCGGCCGGGTGCGTTCCCTCTTGCCCGTCCGGGCCGACTTCGCCGTCATGGCGCGCTCCCCGCGCCGCGATCTGGCGGCAGGTCTCACCGTCGCCATCGTGGCGCTGCCGCTGGCTCTGGGGTTCGGCGTGTCCTCCGGGCTCGGGGCGGAGGCCGGGTTGGCGACCGCGGTGGTCGCGGGCGCACTTGCGGCGCTGTTCGGAGGCTCGAACGTTCAGGTGACCGGCCCGACCGGGGCGATGACCGTCGTCTTGGTGCCGATCGTCGCCGAGTACGGCGCCGGTGGGGTGCTGACTGTCGGACTGCTGGCCGGGTTGATGCTGATCGTGCTCGCCCTGCTGCGTGCCGGGAAGTACATGCGCTACGTACCCGCACCGGTGGTGGAGGGCTTCACTCTGGGCATCGCCTGCGTAATCGCCCTCCAGCAGGTCCCGAGTGCGCTCGGTGTGGCCAAGCCCGACGGCGCTCGGGTTCTGGTGGTGGCTTGGCGGGCGGTCCAGGAGTTTGCCGCGTCACCGAACTGGACGGCCGTCGCGCTGGCGACTGGTGTCGCCGTTGCGATGCTTGTCGGTGCGCGGTGGCGGCCTGTGGTTCCGTTTTCGATCGTCGCGGTCAGTGCAGCGACGATTGCCGTGCAACTGTTCCATCTGGATGCGGCCGCGCCGATTGGTGATCTCCCGTCCGGGCTTCCGGCCCCTTCGCTTGGATTCCTCGATCTGTCCACGCTAGGCATGCTGTTGGGCCCGGCGGTGGCGGTGGCGGCGCTGGCCGCGCTGGAGTCGTTGCTGTCGGCCACGGTCGCCGACGGGATGACGGTCGGCCAGCAGCACGATCCGGACAGGGAGCTGTTTGGGCAGGGCGTTGCCAACCTGGCTGTGCCGTTGTTCGGTGGCGTTCCCGCCACGGCCGCCATTGCGCGTACCGCGGTGAACGTCCGTACGGGCGCCGGCTCCAGGCTGGCGGCGCTCACGCACGCCGCCGTCCTCGCCGCGATCGTCTTCGCAGCTGCCCCGCTGGTGTCGAAGATTCCGCTGGCGGCGCTGGCCGGGGTGCTGCTGGCCACCGCGATCCGGATGGTAGAGGTCGGCTCACTGCGGGCGATGGCTCGCGCGACTCGTTCCGACGGGATCGTCTTGGTGTTGACGGCCGTCGCCACGCTCGCGCTCGATCTCGTCTTGGCGGTCATCATCGGGCTGGTCGTGGCCGGGGCGCTGGCGCTGCGTGCGGTGGCTGCACAAGCCCGCATGGACCAAGTGGACTTCCGGCCCGACCTGCCGGGCGAGCACAGCGACGAGGAGCATGCGTTGCTGGCCGAGCACATCGTGGCGTACCGGATCGATGGGCCGTTGTTCTTCGCCGGGGCGCACCGGTTCCTGCTGGAGCTGAGCGAGGTCGCCGATGTCCGCGTGGTGATCGTTCGCATGTCGCGGATCACGACGTTGGACGCCACCGGTGCGCTGGTACTCAAGGACGCGGTCGACATGCTCAACCGGCGTGGCATCGTCGTCATGCTGTCCGGGGTGAAACCGGGGCAGCGACGGGCTCTCGCGTCCGTCGGGGTGTTGGAACGGACGCAGTCGGAGGTGCGGGAGTACGCCACCACACCGGAGGCGATCAGCGCGGCCCGTGCCCATCTGCAGGGTGCCGGAGTCCTGCTGTCCGCACCCGCGCAGTCCGGCGCCCGCGTCACCGAGGAGGCTTCCCGGTGAGCGGCCCCGTCTTGCGCCGTATGGTCGAGGTTTCCGGTACGGAGGCTCTGTGGCTGCTTGGAGGCGCCGCCCAGGGGCGGCTGGTGTATGTCCAGCGTGAGAGCCCCGTCGTGCGGCCTGCCGTGCATCTCCTTCAGTACGGCCGTCTCATCGTCCGTACGCCCGCGCAGGCGGCTGCAGTCTCTGGCAGGGCCGTGTTCACCTACCAGGCGGACGAGATCCGCGTGCCCGAAGGCACCGGGTGGTCGGTGGCCGTCAGCGGGCCTGCCGAGGTCATCACCGACCCCGATGAGGCTGCCCACTACCGCCGAACGCTGCCCGGTTGGATCTACGGCCCGCATGACACCCTCATGCGGGTCCACCCGCAGACGGTGACGGGCTTCCAGCTGGCCCATGAGGAAGCCTGATGGCTTCTCGGGTCGGAGAGCTGCCCTACCGGCATGTGCTGACACTGCCCGCGATGGGGCTTGCCGTCCGGACGGCGCGCGAGAACACCGAACAGGTGATGGTCGAGTGGGGAATCAGCCGGCGGCACCCCGCCGTAGCCCCCGCCTTGCTGATCCTGAGCGAGTTGGTCACCAACAGCGTGCGGCACGCCGCGGCGTTGTCGCCGAACATCACCGTGATCTACGCAGGCGGCCCGGACGCCTTCGCCTTCGGCGTCCACGACCGCCATCCGTACCAGCCTGCCCTCCTGCCCGCCCGACTCGCCCACCGCGGGGGCCTGGCCACCGTCGTCGAACTCACCCTCGAACTCGGCGGCAGTGCGGTCGTACGTGCGGACGCGGACGGGCGGGGCAAGTGCGTCTGGATCACCCTTCCCTTGTGAGAACGAGAGAGCAACGACGGCCGGCGAGCGGCGCTACTCCAAGCGGCAGGACTCGTCCCGTCACTGTCGGGCGTGGCCGGTCGCGCGTCATGACGACGCCTTCGAGATCCCCAGTCGACGGGGCGCGGCGTGGCGGGGACCGCCGCATCCCGGCGACTGCCCGCGCACAGACCGTGCGGGTCAGTCGGAGCGCGTCTGGGCGTCCAGGGCGGTGTCCAGGTCAGGGTAGACGGCGATGGACGCGAGATGGTCGCCCCAGGTGTTCGTGGCCTCCAGGTGGTCAAGACCGCAGAACGCCAGTGAGCGTCCGCTGCTCCGTATCGCCGTGGCTGCCCGGAGGACGGCCAGCTCCCCTTCTGCACTCCACCCCAGAAGTTCAGCAAGGTCAACAATCACTGGCCCGGTGCTGCGGGCCACGACCCATCCGAATCCCTCCGAGAAGCGGCTGACTGCGTTGCTGCCGAGGAACCCGGCGACACTCATGACCGTCGCACCGCGTTGCTCCTCGACCCTCCAACTGATGCTCATCGGGTGGCTCAGCGCTCTCCGTCGGCAGGCTTGCGCCCCATGCGGGTTGTCGGCCGGATCCAACCGCGGTCGATGTCCATGCTCAGCAGGCGCTGATGTCCGCAGCGGGGACACGAGCCGTCCGTACCGGCGGCCGCCGGCAAGCACTTGAGGCGGCACGCGGGGCACTTGAGCAAGGCGCTTCCGCCACGCAGGCGTGGGATTCGCACACCGAACCTCCCTCTTCTTGACCTTCCTAATTGCTAATATTAGCAATTCCCGAGGTCATCATGTCGGTGGGAGGGCGCGAGGATGGCCCCATGGCGAAGAATCTTGGGTGGACGCGATGCACGGTGCTGATTCGGAAGGAACCGTCCGATCTCGTGCCGGCGTGCCCCGGAGTGGGGACGGTCCGGTGAGCACGCCGCTGTATCAACTGAAGGCGGAGTTCTTCAAGACACTCGGACATCCGGCCCGGATCCGTGTACTGGAACTGCTCAGCGAGCGCGAACATGCCGTCTCCGAGATGTTGCCCGAGGTCGGCGTGGAACCCGCCCACCTATCGCAGCAACTGGCAGTCCTGCGACGGGCCAACCTGGTCACGACCCGGCGGGAGGGCTCCGCGGTGTACTACTCGCTGGCCAACCCTCAGGTGGCAGAACTCCTGAAGGTTGCGCGGTCGATTCTGTCCGGAGTCTTGGCAGGCCAGGCCGAGCTGCTCGCAGATCTGCAGGGTGGGAGGCGGGAAGGTGAGCCGCCGACGTAGTCGGCCTCGCGCCGGCCGCCCTTCGGCGTACCCGAGCAGCGCTCGGTGCGGCGAGGGTGGCGGTCCCAACCCGTCCCCATCATCCCGGCACCGCTTTCGGTCACCGTCCACGGCCGCGTACTCATGACGTCGGACAGCCACCCTCAACGGAGGGCACGGGGATGTGTGATCACGCACGGGCAATCGATCCCGGGGGCGAGGTCCGGATGTGTTGGCCTGGAGGTTCGGCTGGCGAGGTCAGCCGACTCTGCCTCGGACGAGGGGCGTTGAGCGCTGGTCCGGAGGCGAGTGGGGCGCCGCGCGGAGCGGTCGGAGATCATGCCGGCGATCGACAGCTGGGTCTCGGCGCAGGAGGAGACGTCGGCACACCGTCCGCCCCGCCATCCGGGCCCCCTCGCCGGTCGACGCCCGGCAGGTCGACAGGATCACCGAGGGTCGCGCGACGACAATGCATCGAGGGCCGCGACCGTAAGGTCGAGGCCCTCGCTTCTGTGTCATAACGACGAGTGTCCGAGGGGGGACTTGAACCCCCACGCCCGATAAAGGGCACTAGCACCTCAAGCTAGCGCGTCTGCCATTCCGCCACCCGGACGAGGTGTTGTGTCGCTCCCGGGCTTGTGCCCCGCGGCGACACGGATAACTCTACCAGGGGTTCGAGGCGTCCTTGCACCGCATTTCTCGTGGTCAGTGGCGTGGGGCGCGCCCATGCCCCCCGCACGGTCGCGCCGGGGCGACCCTCCGCACGGAGAACACGGAAAGTGGCCGAGCGACCACTGGTAGTGCCGAATCGCTAGCCTCGCCA
This sequence comes from Streptomyces sp. NPDC059169, assembly GCF_042755225.1. Classification (NCBI taxonomy): domain Bacteria; kingdom Bacillati; phylum Actinomycetota; class Actinomycetes; order Kitasatosporales; family Streptomycetaceae; genus Streptomyces; species Streptomyces sp. NPDC059169. Next base: position 96,175 of record NZ_JBHZCF010000010.1, read on the forward strand.
CGTGAGCCGTGAGCACCCTCGTCGCAGGCCCCGCGCCCTGTCCCCGCTGCGGGAGCACCTGCGGGACACCTTCTGGTTCGCGCCCACGGTGGCGCTGGTCCTCGTCTTCGTGCTGTGGGTCCTGGCCGACGAGATCGATGCGTGGATCGTCGACTCGCTGCGGAGGGAGGGGGACTACGCGGACATCCGCGCCCTGGTGGGAATCGCCGAGGACGCAAAGACGATCATCACCACGATCAGTGCGGCGATGATGACCTTCATCGGCGTGGTTTTCAGTATCTCCCTCGTCGCCGTGCAGATGGCCGCCGGGAACTTCACGCCGCGCATCGTCCGGATCTTCATCAGGAGCAGGATCAGCAAGCTGACGTTCGCGGTGTTCCTGGCGACGTTCTTGCTGTCGCTCCTCGTCCTCACGTCGTACGAGACCGAGGCCGACCCCCGCGACGTGACGGCCGTGCCCCTAGTGCAGAGTGCCCTCACTCTCGCCATGGTCGGTCTCAGCGTGGTGCTGTTCATCGCGTACGTGACGCAGACGCTTCAGCTGATGAAGGTCGGGCCGGTGGTCGAGCGGATCACCAAGGAATCGTTCGGGGTGTTGGCGAAGATGCCCCTGTACGGGGCCGACGGTGCTTCGCTGCCCGACGAGGTAGCGCGACTGGACCACCAGGGGCGGGCGGGAGTCCTCAGGGACGTGCACATCGCACGGCTCGTGAGGGTGGCCCGGCGCAACGACGTGGTGTTGCGGCTCATCCCCAGGATCGGGGACTACCTGGTGCCGGGGATGCCCGTGCTCGCCGTGCACGGCAGGCGGGCGCCCGTCCTGACCGGGATCCGGCACGCGGTGTCCGTGGGGGCGGAGCGCACGTTCCACCAGGACCTCGGCTTCGGTCTGCGGCAACTGTCCGACATTGCGCTGCGCGCACTGTCGCCCGCCGTCAACGATCCGACGACCGCGGTGCAGTGTGTGGACCGGATCGTGGCCTTCCTGGCGGCGGTCGCCGACCGGCCGCTGGGAGCCGTGCACCACAGGGACGGACGGGGACGGGTCCGGCTCGTACAGAACGTGCCCGACTGGGCTCACCTGGTCGACCTGGGGTTGGCGGAAATCCGCGGGAGCGCGGCGGGCAATCCACAGATCTCCCGCCGTGTACTGGCGGGTCTGGACGACTTGCTGCTGCTCGCGCCACCCGACCGGCGTGAGCCATTGCTGCGGCACCGTACCCTCCTGGTCCAGGCCGTGGAGCGGACGGTGCCGGACGCCGCCGACCGGGGGTTCGCGTTGGAGCCGGACCGTCAGGGCATCGGATGACCGCCGACAGCCCCTGATCGGCCGCGGGGCGACGAAGGCGACCGAAGCGGTGCGCCTGCGTCCCCCGCCCGCACCGGCTGGTGGCCGCAGACCCAGGGTGGGGCACCGCAGCAGGCGACCGGGGCGCGGCGCTCGCCCTCCCGTGACCGCCTCCGTCGACTCCGGCGCCGCTAGGTGTATTGATCACGAGAGATGGCACCCCGCTTCCCGAAGCTGTTCACCGCGCTCTGACGCGCGAGCGGCCCCGGCCGGTTCAGCCTGTCGGTCGTGCGACCGGTCCCCCCGACACCGCCCCCACCAGTTCCGCGAGCGCCGCACCCAGCCGCTCCAGCCCCGGGCCGGCGCGGCCCCCCGGTTCCTCCATGTAGACGTCGCGGCGGATCTCGATCATCAGAGCGCTCACCCGGGGGTCCTTGCCGTAGAACTCCAGCGGCACGTACGTCCCCGCGAAGGGGCTGTCCAGCCCCGTACCGCCGAACTCCGCGAACGACCGCCGGGCCTGGGCGAGGAGCGCGACGGGCGTGTGGAAGGCGTCCGTCCCCAGGCAGATCGGCGGCCGCGACCCGCCGCCGTGGAGCTCGTACGGCAGCCGCCGGGTCGGGTACGAATGCACGTCGATGACGATGGCGCGCCCGGTCGCGGAGAGCCTGTCGGCGACGGCCACCGCCATCGCCGCCGCGTACGGGCGGAAGTAGCGCTCGAGCAACGGCTCGTGGTCCGTGCCGAGGGGGCGGAGCTCCTCGCGGTGGGTGGTCTGGGTGTAGACGGCGCCCATGCCGACCGCCAGCATCTCCTCGCGCTCGTCGGGGAACCGTTCGGGGTCGATGACCAGCCGGGACAGCCGGTTGACGAACTGCCACGGCCTGACGCCGGAGGAGGCGGAGGCCCGGGCGGCGATCTCCTCGGTGTGAGCGTCCGTGATGTGGTCCAACTCCCTTTGGAGCGCGCGGTCGTCCAACACGATGCCCCGTCGCACGTCCGTGGGGAGAGTGCGGGAAGAGTGCGGCACGTGCAGGATCACGGGGGAGCTTGCGGCGCCGGGGAGGAGTTGGAAGGTGGGGTTCATCGCTGTCTCCGTGCTGGCCGGCGGTACGTCGGCGGACGGCCGTGGTTGCAGCCGCGTTGGTACTCGAACGGTAGTCCCCTTGGGCCTGCCCTCCCGCCTACCAGCGCATGCGGGCGCTCTGCCCACCCCGGCAGCCGGTCCACCGCGATTCGTCACCCCTCGCCGGCGCGGACGGTGCCCGCGTCGTGCCCGAGGCACTGGTCGGTGCGGTGCGGTTGACGATCGGGCCGGCCCCCGTGCGCGTGGGCCTGTCGTGGGAACGGGGTGCGCCAGGTCGCCCCGTGGGACCCACCGTCTCGAGCGGTCCGCGGAGTCGGGGGCGTCGGGGGACCAGCGCCACGCGAGCTCCTGGCCGATCTTGGTGTTCTGCCGTCCGGCGCGGGGTGTTCTCCGCCGATCCGGCCCCCGCCGTCCAGGGTGCCGCTCCACCACGTTGTCAGCGGGGCCTGCCACGGGTGTGCGCCGGAGCGGGCCGGAGGAAGGGCCGCCCGCCCCGGTCCCTCTCGACCGGGGCGGGCGGCGCCGGTGAAGTCAGGCGCCAGGCGGTATGTGCCCCGGGCGGCCGTTGCCGCGGGTGAGGTGGTAGCCCCAGATGCCGGCCAGAGCGGCGAGGACCGCGCCGCCCGCCGTCCACAGCAGGCGGGACGACCACCGGCCCGAGGCCCAGCCGCCGTCGGGCTCGAGAGCGGGACCTGAGGCGGGCACCAGCGGGGTGGCGAGTGAGCCGTCCACTGCCGCGGCGCTCCCCGCGTCGGCCACGGAGACCTCCAGGGCGGTGTCGACCGACTCGCCGAGGTCCTCGGCGGGCGCGTCGACGACGGTGAGGCGCACGTAGTACGCGCCTGGCAGCGGGTCGTTGGCCGCGGGCTCGGACCAGGCCCGGACGGTGCGCAGCGCACAGGACAGCTCGATGCTCGAGGCCTCGGCGGGTGCCGCCTTGGCGTCGCTGCCGTAGCGGCACGCCTGGCGGCGGCGCAGTCCGTCGTACACGTCGAGCCGCCATGTGTGGTTGCCGTGCCGCGCCTTGGTGTCGGGGAGCTTCACCGTGGCCCGCACGGTCGCCTGCTGTGCCGCGTCGGCGGCGAACTGCCAGTACAGGTAGTCTCCCGCGGACGCCTGCGCCGTGGCTCGCTGTCCGGGGCGGACGACGGTGGCCGTGCGGAAGGACGTGCCCGCTTCGGTGGGTGCGGCGGCGTCCTCGCTCGTGGACGGCGACGGGGACGCCGCTGCGGCTGCTGCCGGGGCACCGAGGAGGGCCGAGGCCGCGCACAGTGTTGCTGCGAAAGTACGGACGGTACGCATCAGTTGGTCCTCCAGACTGCGATGCGCCAGCGTGAGGCCCAGCCCCAGAGCAGACCGGCGGCGAAGCCGGCGACGCCGAGTACGCCGAGCAGCCACCAGCCGCGGCCGAGACCGTAGAAGGCGACGTCGTCGGCGTCGTCGGGTCCGCCGACCACATCAAGCGTCAGTTCGACGGGCAGACCCGGGGCTGCCTTGACGTTGCCGGGCGCGGAGAAGGAGTTGCTCACCCGCAGGCAGACCGTCTCGGCGACGGGTTCGGCTTCGTCGGTGTCGGCCTTGGGATAGCGCAGCCCCGTCGAGATGACGTCGGTGCGGCCGTCCCCGGCGGCCTCGCCGCGGACGATCTCCCGCCCGTGGACGGTGGAGGCGCGCAGCATGACTCCGTAGTCACGGTTGACGGCTCGGTCGGCGGCGATGCTCACCGAGGCCCGCAGCTCCTGACCGGGCTCGAGCGCCACCCGGTACCAGCGGTGCTGACCGAAGGCCTCACGGTCGTTGTACAGGCCGGCCTTGAGCTGCGGGGCGGCGGCACAGCTGTCGGCGCCCTTGGTGGCGACCGGTGTGACGACCGGCTCAGCAGCCCGGTCCACCAACTGGTTGACCCGGTCGGACAGTTCCTCCTTGTGCTGTACGGAGGTGTACGTACCGCCCGTGGCCTCCGCGATGCACATCAACTGGGCGCGCATCTTGGCGTTGGGCACCAGCCCGAGCGTGTCGATGGTGATGTTGATGCCCCTGGCGGCGATTTCGCGGGCGACCTCGCAGGGGTCCAGCGGAGCGCAGGTGTCCTCGCCGTCGGTGATGAGGACGATCCGGCGGTTGGTGTTGCCGCCTTTCAGGTCGTCGGCGGCGCCGAGCAGGGCGGGTCCGATGGGCGTCCAGCCGGTCGGCACCAGGGTCGCCACCGCGGTCTTGGCGTCGGTACGGTCGAGTTCGCCGACGGGGTAGAGCGGCCGGGTGTCCTTGCAGCCCTGTTTCCGGTCGTCGCCCGGGTAGTTGGCGCCGAGGGTGCGTATGCCGAGCCGCACCTCGCCCGGCACGGCATCCAGGACGTCGTTGAAGGCCTGTTTGGCGGCGGACATCCGGGTCTGCCCGTCGATGTCGCGCGCCCTCATCGAACCGCTGACGTCAAGCACGAGTTCGACCTTGGGCGGTTCCTTCGCAACCGGTTCGTCGGCGGAATCGGCGAGGGCGGCCGCGGGGAGGAGGCCGCCGGTCAAGGTGACCAGCAGCGCGCCGCCGAGCGCGGCCGCCAGTCGCTTTCGTGTGATCATCGGCGGATCATAGTGAGCGGAACGAGCGCTGCCCAATTCGGCGGACGACGCGTGACTCGCTTGGGGGGTCCGGCGGCCGCGGCGGGGGAGCCGCTCGCGCGGGAGCGTCCGGATCGGTCGGGTGTCCCGGCCGCCGCAGGGCGGCGCGGGACTCCCCGGGAGGGTCGTGGTGGTCGAGCCGCCGGCCGGTGTGACCCTTGGGGCTGAGGGTGCGTCACGCACCGTCCGGTGTGGTGCGTGGACGTCTCGTCAGCGAGCGGGGTGCGGGGTGGCAGGGTCGAGGAGCACACCGGGGTTCAGGATCCCCGCCGGGTCGAGTGCCTGCTTCACCGCGCGGAGCGCGTGGGCGAACGGCTCGGGGCGCTGACCGTCGTAGCCCGGCCGGTGGTCCCTGCCGACGGCGTGGTGGTGGGTGACCGTCGCTCCGTGGCGGGCGAGGATCTGCATGGCCGCGGCCTTGATCTCGTCCCACATGGCGACTTCCGCACCACGCCGCCCCGGTGCGATGACCGTGAAGTACGGGGCGGTACCGTCGGGGTAGACGTGGGTGAAGCGGCAGTTGATCGTGCCCTCGGCGCCCGTGACGTTCCGCACGACGTCCCCCAGTTCACGGCGCACCGTCCGGTACAGCTCCGGCAGGCGGTCCCAGGTGCAGGCGGTCTCGAACGTCTCGGTGACCACGCTCATCCGCGCCAGCGCGTCCCGGAAGTAGGGCATGCGCAGGAACGCGGAACGCCAGGCGCCGGCGGCGGCGTCCTCGGAGCCCGGCGACGTCGGAGCGGGTGAACCGCCGTGGTCGCGGGTCAGGGCGACGAGCTCGGCGAGGCGCCCGTCCACGGGGGCGTGGGCCGACTCCGCACCGAGGACGAGTACGCTCTCGCCCTCGTGCGCCACGCCTGCCAGTGCGGCTTCGCCCGGGTCGAGCAGTCGGCAGTTGGCCGGGTGCAGGCCGGATTGTGCGATGCCGCGCACGGCGTTCATCGCCGAGTCGACGTCGTGGAACAGGACCGTGGTGGACGCCTTGTGTCGCGGGCGGTCCTGCAGGCGCATCCAAGCCTCCGTGATGACGCCGAGTGTGCCCTCCGAGCCGAGGAACAGTCGGTCGGGTGATGGACCGGCTCCCGAACCGGGCAGCCGCAGCGATTCGTTGACCCCGATGGGGGTGACCACGCGCAGGGACTCCACCAGATCGTCGACGTGGGTGTACAGCGTGGCGTAGTGGCCGCCGGCGCGCGTGGCCAACCAGCCGCCGAGGGTGGAGAATTGGAAGCTCTGCGGGAAGTGGCGCAGGGTGAGCCCGTGCGGCCGCAGTTGTGCTTCCAGTGCGGGTCCGAGGGTCCCTGCCTGGATCCGGGCCGCCCGGCTGATCGGGTCCACCTCCAGCACCCGGTCCAGGCGCGAGAGGTCCAGCGACACCACGCCGCGGTGGTGGTCCGCGCGGTATTCGACTCCGCCGACCACCGAACTGCCCGCGCCGTAGGGAACGACGGCGACGTCCGCGTCCGCCGCCCAGTCCAGGACGTCGACCACGTCCTGCTCGGTGCGGGGGAAGGCCACCTGGTCGGGGGCCGCCGCGAGGTCTCCGTGGAGTGCCCTGACCACGTCGCGGTACGCCTTGCCATAGGTGTGCGAGGCCCGGTCCCACGGCGTGGCCGACAGCTGCGGGGCGAGGGCGCGCGGCGGGTCGACGCGCACCTTGGGCAGTTCGAGGGCGCAGAGGTCGGGCACCGGCAGCGGGGTGTCCGCGGAGCCCGGGACGAGCCCGGCGAGTGCGGTGCATTCGCCGTCCTGAAGCGCCTCGTCCACGGTGCCCCAGCCCCACCAGGAACGATCGCCGGGGGAGGGGGGCGGGGGCCCGGGTGTGGTGCGGTCGGCCATGATGTGACCTCTCGGTAATTTACCTCTTGGTAAGTTACTGCAACGTATAGTCCTCTCCATGACCTCTGCAAGAGCCTCTGCCACGCCGGATCCGGTCGAGCCCGCCCCGCCGTCCGGTGGCACCCCGGGAAGCGCCGCGGCAGGCGGGCGCGGCGCCGGCACCAAGGGGGTCCCACGGGCCCGCCGCGAGGAGCAGATCGTGGCCGCAGCGCTGGAGGAGTTCGGCAGGCGCGGATACGCCGCCGCGTCGATGGCCGCGATCGCACGGCGCGTGGGGGTGACCAAGCCGATGCTCTACACGTACTTCGGCTCCAAGGACGGCCTCTACGCGGCCTGCGTCGAGCGGATCGGCACCCGCCTCCTCGCGGCGATCGACGGGGTCATGGCGTCCGGACCGTCCGGAGACCGGCTGCCCCACGCGGTCCTCACCGCCGTCTTCGCGGCACTGGAGGAGCAGCGGCACGCCTGGTTCGTGCTGTACGACCGGACGCTGCCGCACGGTTCCGGTCCGTGGCGGGCCGCGCGTCGCCATCGAGCCGCCATCGACGACCTGGCGGCATCCGGAACTGCCGCGCTGCTCCGCGGCCAGGGCAATGACGACGCCCTCGACGCGGACGCGCTCAAGTACGTGTGGACGGGGACGGTCAGCGCCCTGGTCGGCTGGTGGATCGCCCATCCGGACCTGTCGAGCGACGAGATGAGCGCACGTTGCGAACGTCTGCTCTCGGCCGTTCGCGGTGGTGCCTGAGCAGGTGTGCGCGGCTGATCGAGCGACGTCGACCCTCGGGTGTGCAGGACGGCCCCGGAGCGCGCCCCTCGGCCTCGGGCCCGCCCAGGTGCAGTCATGCCGGGGGTGTTGGACCCCTCCAGGAGCCAGAAGTCGTTTTTCCCCCAGGGGTTGAGGGGCACCCGCCGGGCGTGCGCGTCAGGGCGCGGGTTCGGGTTCGTCGCTTGATCGAGCAGGAGGGCCAGGGGCATCGTGGCCCCCACTCGCCGGGGCGCCCACGGCACCGGGCGCCGGACTCGTCTCTGACACGTGGGCGTCGCCGCCCACGCCGGGGCGTCACATCGCCGCGCCGAAGGCCTGTGTCCACCAGGGGCCGCCCGACCCGTCGTGGATGCCCACGCCGAGTTCCTTGAACGAGCAGTTGAGGATGTTCGCCCTATGGCCGGGGCTGTTCATCCACGAGTCCATCACCGACGAGGGAGACTGCTGACCCCTCGCTATGTTCTCGCCGTACGTGCTCCACTGGTAGCCGGCCGCGGTGATCCGGTCACCGGGGTCGGATCCGTCCGGGTTGGTGTGGTCGAAGAAGCCGCGCGCGGCCATGTCGTCGGAGTGGCGCTGCGCGGCCGTCGCCAGCTTGTCGTTGCTGCGCAGCGGACCGCATCCGGCCTTGGAGCGCTCGGTGTTGACGAGGCCGAGGACCTGCTGCGCCCTGCTGCCGCCCGTGACGGGCGGCGGGTCGGCCTGCTCCGGCTTCGGCTTGGGCGTCGGCTTGGGCGTCGGCTTGGCCGTCGAGGGTTTCGGGGCGGGCTTCGGCGACTTGCTGGGGGTGGGCTTCGGCGACGGCGACGGCGACGGGGACGTGCTGGGCGACGGCGTCGGTGCGGGGCTTGGGGAGGAGGGGAGCAGCGGCGAAGCCGGTGCCGCCGCCACGGGGGTCGGCTTGTCCACGTCCGGCGGCGCGGTGAGGAGGTGGACGGCACCGCCGCCGCAAACGAGTGCGGCGACCGCCGCGGCCACGTACGCCGTGCGCCGACGGCGTAGGCCGCGTGCTCGCCGCGCCTCCACGCGGGTGCCCGTCGGGGAGGCCGCCGATGCCGTGGAACTCGCGTCCGGGGCAGAGGCCGTGGCCCCGTCCGGGGTCCGTGCGGACCCCGCTGCGACCAGGTGTGGTGCCTGGGCGAACTGGCTGAGCGCGGCAGCCGCCGCCACCGGCACGAGCGCCAGTCCGACGAGCAGGCCCTCGGCGGGCACCAGACCGGACCAGTGCCCCGAACAGACCGTGCATCCGCGGGCGTGGCGGGCCAGGCGCTTGCGCCAGAGGGCCGAGGGTATGCCGTCCCAGCTGGCGATGATCGGCTCCAACAGCACGCAGCGGGGATCCGCCGACAGTGCACGGACCACGACGCGCGCCGTTTCCAGCTGGGCCTTCATCCGCTGCACCCGTACCGCGGTGTGCTGTGGGGTCAGCTCCAGCGCGTTGGCGACCTCCGCCCGCGAGAGCACCTCGGCGGCCTCCAACCACCACAGGGAGAGCAGGGCCCGGTCGTCCTCGTCCAGCCAGCGGGTGGCCTCGGCGACTTCGCGGCGCTGGCCGGAGAGCCCGAGTTGGGTGATGGTGAGGTCCACGAAGTCCGCACCGGGGTCGACGACGTCGTACGCGTCCTCCAAGCCGTCGCCGGTGGGTATCGCACCGGCGGTTCGCTCCCGCCAGTGGCTGCGTATCTGGTTCATCGTGATGGCGACGAGCCAACTTCGGAAGTTGTCGGGGCTGCGCAGCCCGTCCAGACCGCCGAGGACGCGCAGCATGGTTTCCTGCACCACGTCGTCCACGTCCGCGTGGCCGTTCAAGGCCCTGCCGACGATGTTGTAGACCAGCGGAAGGTATTCGGCGATGAGGCGGTCCTGCGCCTGCTGGTCCCCGGCCTGGGCCGCCATGATCGTCGCGGCGTCGCGTTCGCTGCTCACGCTGTGTCCACTCTCTCTCAGAACTCGGGCCTGTCCTCCGACACCTGGGAGACGCGCGGGCCTCCGCACCGATAACAGGAATGTCTCAGTCGGATTCGACGACCGATCCGATACCCAGGTCGGGACCGGTTCCGGCGGCCCGCGCGCCGGCCGCCCCCGGAGCGGTCGCGGCCAGCGGATAGCCGAGCGCGGGGACGTCCGGCAGCGCCAGGTCCGGCCGCCAGGCGTGGAGCACCGCAGCCGAGGGCATGAACAGGTCGGACGGGAGGGACTCGGGCCGGTGCCACTGCCAGCGCGCGATCTTGTCCGGCTCGGTCACCTCCGGAGCGCCCTCGACCTCTGTGACCAGTCCTGCCGCGGAGACCCGAGGTAGCCCCCGTTCGCCGTCCAACACCACGGCGCAGACCCGCACGTCCTCCGCGCGCACCCGGAGCGTCGTCTCCTCCGCCAGCTCCCGGGCTCCCGCCTGCTCGAAGCTCTCACCGGCGTCGACCTTGCCGCCCGGCAGCTCCCAGCGACCGTCGTGCGCGAGTCCGAGGAGGACGCGGCCGGTCGGATCGAGGACGATCATGCCGACCCCGGTCAGCCCGTTCGGTGCGGGGAAGGCGCGCGCGGGGCGCTCGGACGTCCGCCCGTCCGCGGTGTGGCTGGGGGAGCGGGTCACTGTCTGCCTCCGGTCGTTCGGCCGCGACCGGCCGGGCGCGGTGGTGACCGATCGTACGGACCGGTACGGGTGGCCGCTGTGACCCACCCGGCATAGCGTGCTCTGCGGGGGGACCGGCCGCCGGAGGTACCGTCATGAAGTCGTCCAAACCCGTCACCGGCGGTCCGTGCTGGGCCGAAGTCGGCACCGCGGACATGCCGGGGGCGCAGGCCTTCTACGGCGCGGTCTTCGGCTGGCGCACGGTCACCGACCCGCGGGCGGAAGCCGGCGGCTACACCATCGCCCGCGTCGGTGAGTTCGCCGTGTGTGCGCTCACCCCGCTCCTGCAGGCGGGTCAGCCCGCGGCGTGGACGGTGTCCTTCGCGACGAACGACACGGACGCGGCCGCGGCTGCGGTCACAGATGCCGGCGGCCGTTTGCTCACCGGCCCGATGGAGGTCTTCGAGGAAGGCCGTTTCGCGATCGTGGCCGATCCCGAAGGGGCGGTGTTCTCGCTGTGGCAGGGTCGGGCCTTCGGCGGCGCTGAACTGCTGCGTGCGCCGGGTGCGCTGGGCTGGGTGGAGTTGCTGACGCGTGACCCCGCGGAGGCGGGGCGTTTCTACCCCGCGGTCTTCGGCTGGAGCGTGAGTGGCTCCGAGCAGTACACGGAGTGGGCCATCGGCGGCGAGGAGTTCGGCGGCATGCTGACGATGGGCGACGAGCGGTTCCCACTCGGGACTCCGGCGCACTGGATGCCGTACTTCGAGGTGACGGACGTGCGGGCGACCGGCCGCACGGCAGCGGGTGCGGGTGGCGGCGTCCTCATGGAGCCGATGGAAATACCGGACGGGCTGCGCATCGCGGTGCTCCACGATCCGCAGGGCGCGGCGTTCGGGATCTACGCACCGCCCGCCGCGCGGCCCTGACGGGGACGGCCGTCCCTTCCGGAGAATGGGGGGGTGGATCGCCGGTGGCGAGCTGCCGGCGAGGGACCCGCCGCCCCCCGTCGAGCCCGGATCGCGGAGCCCGGAGGCGTGGATGCGGACGGTGCTCGGCGTGCTCCTTCAGCGATCCCCGGCCCGGTTCTCGACATCGAGCGGGCAGCCCGGTCCGCCCGCGTTCCGCCCGGGTACCCGCGGGCTGGCCGGGCTTTCGCGTGCCTCGGGCTCCCGTGTGCTGCTGAACCCGTGCCGTGCCCACGCAGGGGCGATGCCGGTGATCTGGCAGACCATGAGGTAGAGGGGAATGGGCGGGGTGTAGGCGAAGGCGGAGTCGGGCCGGTGGATCAGACGGGGCGCCGTCGCGTACGTTCCGTGGCCGGACCGCACCGGTACGTAGGCGCCGCGGGAGTAATGGGCGGGAAGCGGCCAGGGCAGGTCCAGGTCGGAGCCGGAGGGGACGATCCACCACCACCAGTCCGCATCCGCGTAGACACAGCCCGTGTGCGGCATCCTGGCGAGGAGGCGGACGCCGTGCCCCGCCGGGAGGCCGACCGCATCGCAGCCGAGGGTCGCCGACAGCCCGGGGGGTACGTCCAGGCGCTGCTGCTCCTTGCTCATCCCGTGCCTGCGGGAGAGTAGACCGGTCACGGTCCTCAGCATGGACGTCCCGTGCTGAGCGCCAGCTCCGCCCAGACGATGCGGCCGGGTCCCGGGTTCGCGTCGTGCGCACCCCACGCACTGGTCACCGTATCCACCAGGAGGAGTCCGCGTCCGTGTTCGTCGTCGGAGAAGCGGCGCAGCCGCGGCTCGCCCGACGGGCTGCCCTGGTCCTGCACCGCGATCCGCAACTGGTCCTGTGCGCTCCGCAGTTCGCACAGCACTCGCTCGCTCGCGGTGTGGACGACCGCGTTGGTGAACAGTTCCGAGGCGACCAGGGCGACGGTGTCGAGGAGCTCGCCACCCAGTCCCCACCGCAGCATCCGCTCGCGTATGAGGCGGCGGGCGCGCGCGACCGAATCGGTGCGGCCGGGCAGCTCGAACCCGAAGCGGTGGATCGTGGGCACCGGGAACGGGTCCACGGACACGGGCTTGAGCGTGTTACCAGGAGCCACGACCAATCCTTAACGATGGGGAAGCAGTGCCGGACGTGCCTCTCCGGGAGCAGGGCGCGGCAGCCTCGTGAACCGGTTCACCGGGACACTCTTCCCCTGAACGCGCCACTTGGCAAGAGGCACTCTGGAAATTGCAGAGTGTCATGTCCTCGGGAAGGTTGCATGGCACACTCGTGGTGACATCGAGAACAGCGCGTCGGGGAGGTCTGTAGTGAGCGAGCCGCGGTCCGCCCCCACCGTGGGGCAGGTCGTCCTCGGCAAGCAGCTGCAGGACCTGCGCGAGCGCGCGGGTCTGAAGCGTGAAGCCGCCGCCAAGGTCCTCCGGGTCGCCCCGGCCACCATCCGGCGGATGGAGACCGCAGAGGTCGCACTGAAAATCCCTTACGTGCAGGTGCTGTTGAGGGCCTACGGCGTCGCGGACGACGAAGCCGAACGCTTCGTCCAGCTCGCCGAGGAGGCCAACAAGCCCGGGTGGTGGCAGCGGTTCCACGACGTGCTGCCCGGCTGGTTCAGCATGTACGTAAGCCTGGAGGGCGCGGCGAGCCTCATACGGGCGTACGAACCGCACTTCGTTCCGGGCATCCTCCAGACCGAGGAGTACGCGCGCGGCGTCATGCGCAGCGGGGCGCTCGGTGCCACCAGCGCGGACGACATAGAACGCCACGTCGCCCTGCGCATGGAACGGCAAGGACTGCTCGGCAGGTCCGACGCACCCAGATTCTGGGTGATCATGGACGAGACCGTGCTGCGCCGACCGGTGGGCGGCCCGCAGGTGATGCGGGCCCAGCTCGACCAGCTGCTCCGGGCCGCGGAGTTGCCCAACGTCACCTTGCAGATCGCGGAGTTCGCGACCGGTCCGCACCCCGGTACCTACGGACCGTTCGTGCTCTTCCGGTTCGCCATGGCCGAACTGCCCGAAATGGTCTACAGCGAGTACCTGACCGGCGCGGTCTACCTCGACGCGCGTCCTGAAGTGGCCTCGCACCTGGAGGTCATGGACCGCATGGCGGCCCAGGCCGCCACCGCACAACGCACGAAGGACATCCTGCGGGGTGTCCGCAAGGAGCTGTGAATGGATCGCATATACAACGGCATGCCCGCCCGGGAGCTCGGTACGGAGGGCTGGCACAAGCCGTGGAGCGGTGGCAACGGCGGCAACTGCTTCGAGGCCATGAAGCTGGCTGACGGCAGGGTCGCGGTGCGCCACTCGGCCGACCCTGAAGGCCCCGCCCTCATCTACACCCACGGCGAGATCGCCGCCTTCATCCAGGGGGCCAAGTCCGGGCAGGCGGACTTCCTCCTGACATGATGCGATCCGAACTGATCGGGATTCAATTCCACTACAGAGAAACGCTGTTACGTTCGTCAACCCGTCGCTCACCGTCGCAGACCACTGGAGAGGCCAGATGACCGGGCAAGAGCCCACCGCCGTACACATCGACACCAGCAAGCCCCATCCGGCTCGCATGTACGACTGGTTCCTCGGGGGCAAGGACAACTACCCGGTCGACGAGGAGATGGCCAGGCAACTCCTCGCCCTCGATGCGCGCGGACGCGACATGGCGCGGGTCAACAGGGCCTTCATGCACCGCGCCACCCGGTGGCTCGGCGCGAACGGCGTGCGCCAGTACCTCGACATCGGCACCGGTATCCCGACCGAGCCCAACCTCCACCAGATAGCCCAGGACGTCGCCCCCGAGTCCCGCGTCGTCTACTGCGACAACGATCCCATCGTGCTCGCACACGCCGAGGCGCTGCTGCGCAGCACCCCGGAAGGCGCCACCGAGTACATCCAGGCCGACGCCCGCGATCCCGAGGCCATCCTGGACGCGGCCGGCAAGGTCCTCGACTTCGAGCGGCCGATCGCCCTGTCGCTGCTCGCGCTGCTGCACTTCGTCGACGACGAGGACGGTGCGTACGAGCTGGTGGAGCGGTTGGTCCGGCAGCTCGCCCCGGGGAGCCACCTCGTGCTCTCCCAGACGACGGGCGACTTCGATCCGGAAAAGGCGGCCACGGCCCGGGAGATGTACCGGGACCGGGGGCTCACCCTGCGCCCGCGCACGCGCGCCGAGTTCACCCGGTTCTTCGACGGTCTCGAGCTCGTCGACCCGGGAGTGTCGCTGACCGCCGACTGGCACCCGGAACTGGGCCAAGCCGTCGCCGTGACGGGTGATGACCCCATCCCCGGCTACGCGGGCGTCGCCCGGGTCGTCTGATCAGCCGCTGGGGAGCAGGGTGACGAAGAAGGACGTCGCCCTGCTGACGTTGCCGGATGTGTCGATCGTCCGTTGCTCCACGGTATGGGTACCGAACTGCGGCGTGGCGTCGTCCCAGGGCACGGCGCGGGGGGTGCCGAGCTTGCCGTAGACGAGGCCGTCGACGGTCGTGCCGCCCGGCGTGAAGAGGAACGGCGCGTCGGCGTCCGTGGGCCAGCCGTAGTACGTGTACCAGCCGTCGCCGTCCACCCTGAACTGCGAGACGACCGGGCCAGGTTGGTCATCGCGGGAGATTAGCCGCAGGGTGAAGGGGCCGTCGTAGACGTACTCCGGTGGCCGACCCGGTCGGTGCACCGTCCGCAGCGGACGGGACAGCTCGTACGCCCCGGCCGCCGGGGTTGCGTCCACCGTCCACCGCAGCACCCCGGGCGAGCCGCCGACGGTGGCGGTCAGTGTGTGTGTCCCCGGGTGCATCCGCAGTGTGCCGAGGTCCAGATCGCGATCATTTCCGGGACGGGGGAGCGGACGTCCGTCGAGCGCCCAGTGGACGGCCGGCGAGCGGTCGGTGGGATGCGTCGTGTCGGCGTACACGACGGACGAGGCCCCGACCGGACTCCCGGTGGCGGTGTGTCCGGTGAAGGCCGGGGACACGGGCGCGCGTGGTGTGCGTACGGAGGTGTCCACCGTCCAGTCGACCGTTCGGGTCAGTGCGGCCGAGGCGCGCAGGGCCGGGTCCCGGACGAACGGGGTCGGGTCGCTGACCGTGGCCGTCAGCTGGTGGGTGCCGGGGGACAGTCCCAGTCGCCGCAGATCGAGGGTGCGGGCGCCGTGCGTGCGGGGCAGCGCGCGTCCGTCGAGCCGCCAGGAGACGCTGAGTTCGCCGCCCACGGGATGCAACGTCTCGACCCAGACCGTGCGGTCGGCCCCGATCGGTGCGGTGTTCGGGGCGTGGTCCTGGACCAGGTTCACCTTGGCGGAGATCGCGCCGACCATCACCTCCCGCTCCACCTGGTCGAAGGCGTAGCCCAGACTCTTCATGATCGAGTGCTTGCTGGGCCGCCAAACGCCCCTGGTGCTGTACAACCCGCCCTCGTACCGGCCGATCACACCGCCGGACTCGCTCTCCTCGCCCAGCCAGCGCCACCACTTGGCGCGGCGGTCGCGCATCTGCTCCTCGGTGAGGAGCGTGTGGTGCAGCGAGGAGGGCTCGTCCCCGGAGTAGGTGTCGCCGGGTATCCCGCGGGCGTAGTAGTCGTACTCGTCCTGCAGCCGGCCCAGCGAGTGGCCGATCTCGTGCGGTGTGATGAGCGAGGACAGTGCGTTGCCGCCGGACGCAGTGGCGTACGTACCTCCCGCGCCGCCGTAAGTGTCGCTGTTCGCGAGTGCCACGACCTGGCGGTTGGTGCTCGTGGTGCCGGGGACGAGGTCGGCGAGCGCCGTGGCGGCGCGGGAGTCGACGGTGAGCAGCCGCTGCACCCCGTCCTGGTCGCAGCCACCCCAGAACCCCATGTCCAGGGGGGTGTTGCGGCGCGGGGCGTCCAGGGAGGGGTCGCAGTCGACTCCTGACTCGGGAGACGGTACCTCCACCGCCCAGACGTTGACGTAACTGCGGTACGACGCGAACGGTTCGATGCTCCAGAGCATGCCGAGGTGCCTTCCGACGTCGGCGCGGAACTCGCCCAGCTCGTCGACGGTGTAGCCGTCGCCGAGGAAGACGAGGTTGAAGCGCTTGTCGGTCGGCCCCGTGGTCTGCACGGGTACGACCCTGGCGTGCTCGTTCACCGGCTCGGCGACGGCCGCCGAAGCGGACGGGGTCGCGCCGAGGAAACCGGACGAGAGGAGGGCGCCCGCGATGCCGAGCGCCACCGCTCTGGGGAGACGTGTGCCGGATGTGTCCATGCGGCCGGAGCGTAGGGCCGTGGCCAAATCGCCGTAAAGACAGCAGAGTTGGCCATCGCTCCATCGGATGACAGTCAGCGGGACGGTGCCGCGGGCAGCGCCGGTTCGGTGCTACCCGCGCCGGTACGGTGCCTGCGCCGGCCGGAGCTGCGCCGGCTCCGTACGGCACATCCGGCCAGCACCGCACAAGCCGCGACCGCGTAGGCAGTGGTCCCGATGACGTCCCCGTCACCGCCCGACTGCGCCGTGACGTACTTGGCGGCGCCGGCTGCGGCCACCGTCAGCCACTCCGGTCGTCCGTCCAGCGCCACCAACGCGACGAGGAGCAGTGCGTACCACGAGTACCCGGGTGTGAGCAGCAGGAACGCCGTCCCGGTCACCTGCAGCGATCCGTGCCAGGGGCGCTCCGGGTCCCCGCGCACCACCACGTAGGTGACGACGCACAACATCCCGACGGCGACCGCGGCCACCGACCAGTCGTCGGGCAGTACCAGCCGCAGCAGGGCGTAGCGGTTGCGGGCGGAGGCATCGCCGTATCCCTCCTCGTCGACGTAACCACTCAGATAGCCGAGGACGGAGCCGTCGGACACCAGGAGGTAGGGCACGTAGCTGAGCACGACGACGGCGGCCGCGGGCAGCACCACGGCGGCTGCATCACGGACCCGGCGCACCCCGGAGAGCGCCCCCGGCACCAGCAGGGCGGGCAGCAGCTTCGTGGCGGTGGCCGCGCCGAGGAGCGCACCGCCGGCCGCGCGGCGCCGCACCACGACGGCGAGACCGGCCACGCCGAGCAGCACCCCGAGCACATCGGCGTGAGCATTGTTCACCGCTTCGAGGGGAACCGCCGGACACCAGGCCCAGTAGGCCGCGTCGCGCGGGTCACCCCGGCGACGCAGCACCATCAGCAGCGCTCCCGTCACGCCCACGGAGAGTGCGGCGCCGCCGATCTGCAGCGGGCGCAGTCGTGCTCCGTCCGGGGAGAGGCCGTGGACCAGGAGGAAGTAGCCCTCCGCGACCGGCGGGTAGATGGTGTGGACGCCGGGCCGGTTGATGCGGGTGCAGTGCACCTGTCCCGGCGGCCCGGGGATGCGTGCACGTTCGGCAGCCGCACAATCCGCACCCGTGGGGAAGAGCCACGGATCCCGCAGCGGGGCCAGGGCCGGGTCCTTCGGCGTGTGGTCGTACGGGGAGATCCCGGCTGCCTGGACCCGGCCGTCCCAGGCGTAGCGGTAGGCGTCGCTGCTGGTGCGCGGGGGAGCGAGCAGGCCGGTCGCGGCGATCACGACGGAACCGCCGAGGACCAGTGCCACGGAGTGGCGCACGGGTGCCTTCCGTAGGCAGAACGCGGCTGCGGCGAAGAGCAGCCAGCACGCGGCGTACCACCAGGCCAGTACGGGCGAATCGGCGAAATAGGTGTCCTGGCGGACGGTGAGGGCGAGCGTGGTGGCGAGGGCTGCCAACAGCAGTCCGGAGACGAGGGTGCGGAGGCTGAACACGCGACCCAGCCTGGCAGCACCGGCGGTCCCGGGACCGCAACGCGCCCTCGATGTCAGAGATCCGTAAGGTGCCAGAACGGCCACCGGGCGGCCGTCCGGGGGTGTGATGGAGCCATGAGGCTCCCATCACCGCCCCGCGTTCCCGTGCCGTCCTTCACAGCACGGTTGCACGATCCCCGCACGGCCACGGTCATCGGTCGGTGGCTGGGCATCGCCGTCGCCGTGTGCTTCGTGACCGGGCTGATCAGCCACGTGCTGCAGCACCCGCCCGAGGCGCTCGTGCCCCTGCTGCCCAGCCGCCCGGCCTGGGGCTACCGGCTGAGCCAGGGGCTCCACGTAGCGAGCGGGACGGCCGCGATCCCGTTGCTCGTGGCGAAGCTGTGGACCGTGTACCCGAAGCTCTTCGCCCAGCCGGTGGTGCGTTCCGTCCGGCACGCACTGGAGCGGCTCTCGGTCGCAGCGATGGTCGCCGCAGCGGTCTTCGAGCTGTTCAGCGGGCTGTTGAACATCGTGCAGTGGTACCCGTGGCCGTTCTCCTTCGTTCCGGTGCACTTCGCCGTTGCCTGGGTGCTGGTGGGCGCACTGCTGGTGCACGTCGCGGTCAAGGCGCCCGACATCACGGCGCATTGGTCACGTCGCTCACCCGAGGTGCGCGCACTCGCCGCTGCGGACGGGCCGGACCGGCGCTCGTTGCTCGCGGGACTCGCGGCGGCGGTCGGCGCGGTCACCCTCGTCACGGTGGGGCAGTCGTTCACCCCGCTGAAGCGCTTCGACCTGCTGGCCCCACGCCATCCGGACCGTGGACCGCAGGCGCTGCCGGTCAACCGGACGGCCGCGGCAGCAGGCGTGACGGGGGTGTCCGCGGGCCGTTGGCGGTTGGCGGTGACCGGCCCCCGGCCGTACGAGATCGGCCTCGCCGAACTCCGAGCCATGCCGCAGCACACGGTGACCCTGCCGATCGCCTGCGTCGAAGGCTGGAGCAGGTCCGCCGAGTGGACGGGGGTGCGGATCCGTGACCTGCTGGACAGGGCCGGTGCGCCGCCGGGAGCGCGTCTGCGCGTCGTGTCCCTGGAGGGGCACGGGGCCTACCGCGTCATGGAGATGGGTCAGGGCTACGCACGCGATCCGCTGACCCTGCTGGCGCTGCGGATCAACGGCGAGGTCCTCTCACCGGACCACGGCTTCCCGGCTCGCATCATCGCACCGAACCGCCCCGGTGTGCTGCAGACCAAGTGGGTCGCACGGTTGGAGGTGCTGTGATGCGGTTCCTGGTGGGCGGCGTCGGGGTCGCGGTCATGGGCTTCGGGGCGTGGTTGCTGTTCGGCGGGGGAGAGGTGCGCAACCCGTGGGACGTGGTGGTCTGGCTCGTCGGGGCGGTCGTGCTGCACGACGCCCTCATCGCGCCCGTGGTGTTCGCGGTCGGTGCCCTGATCGCCGCGCGTCCCGGCCGTCGCATCCTGCGCGCGACCCTCATCACGGTCGGTGCGCTGACCCTGGTCGCGCTGCCGGCGCTGCTGCGCCCCGGGACGCCGAAGAACCCGTCGGTCCTGCCGCTGGACTACTTCGCCAACTGGCTGCTGGCGTCCGGTGCGGTCGTTGTGCTGGCCGCCGCAGGGCTGCTGCTTCCCCGGGCGGTGCGCACGGTGCACGAACGGTGGCAGCGGTGGTCGGCCGCTCGGAAGGAGGACGGGGGCACCGGCGACGGGACCACCGCAGGTGAGCCCGCGCCGTAGCCGGCTGCGCGGTAGAACCGCCCGCGGTCACTCGGGCAGCGGGTACAACCGGCCGCTCAGGCTCAGATCGTCGTCTCCGGGAAGCACGAGCCCGATGCCGAAGGCGTTCTCCACCAGGGACAGCACACTGTGCAGTGGTGCCACCCGCCCGGGAACCAGCCCCAACGGCCGCATGTGAGCATCGAGCCGGGTCGGGTCGTCCCCGACCGGCTCGATCGGCGACAGCGTGTGGAAGTCGACGACGACCCTGCCGTCGACGGCATACGCGAACCAGTGGACCGGCTTCTCGTTGAAATGCACCACGACGGCCTCCGTGCCGCGGGAGACCGGCCCCAGGATCCGCGCGTCGAGCCCGTGCACACCGCCCCGCTCCCAGGCCCAGGTCCAGCGTCCCTGGACGCCGGTGGTGACGACCGGCTCCTCGTCGTCGTAGAAGTCGTCGCCGAGTTCGTCCGCCAGGCCCGTGCTGTCGCGCAGGGCGAGTGTCTCCGGGTCCACGCCCATGCGGGCGAGCACCTCGGCCGGTTCCAGGTCCCGCACGAACGTCACCGTGTAGATCGGGAAGTCGCCGTCGCGCAGCGGCGTCAGGCCGGGATGCTCATGCGTGTGCGTCACGGATCGGATGCTCGCACATCCCGCCGACACACGACGACGGGAGCACCGGGCTCGGTGCTCCCGTCGCCCGAAGGGGCTGCAGCGCGGACTACTCCCGGGACAACGAGACGAAGCTGCGTCCCGAGGCGGTCCAGGTGGCCGTGCTCGCCCAGCCGGTCGCCATGCCGTGGTCGAGCAGGGCACGCACCCCCACCCTCGCCCACGGGAAGGGCGCCCCGAGTGCGCCGCTGCCGTCCAGGACCCTGACGTCCACCCGCTCGTCGACCTCCACCGGTGCCGTTTCGGCGATCAGCAACCCGTCCGGGGCGACGAGTTCGCCGATGCGCGACAGCAGCGCGCGGGGGTCTCCGCCGATGCCGATGTTGCCGTCGATCAGCAGGGCAGTGCCCCACGAGCCCTCGTACGGCAGTGCATCGAAGACGGAGCGGCACAGCGCACTGCCGCCGGAGCGCACCACGCGGGCGACCGCGGCCGGGCTGACGTCGACCCCGAGCGTCCGTCGCTCCGGGGCGGCGAGCGCGGCGACCAGCCGGCCCGGGCCGCAGCCGATGTCCAGCACGGCACCCCGGCACCGGTCCAGTACGGTGCGGTCGGCCTCGTCCGGCGCCGCGCACCAGCGCTCGACCTCCAGCGGCAGGAGCCATCCGTCGGGGCGGCGGAGGTACAGCGGGCCGCGACCGCTGCGCAGCGCATCGGCGTACGGGTCCGCCCGCCACGCCGTGGTGCAGCTCGTGTCCACCGGTATCGTCGTCGTCATCGTGCCCCCGCCCGTGTCAGGCGTGCCACCGCCGCGGCGAACCTGCTGCCGGGTGCGGCGTCCGCGACCAGCCGCGCGTCCTCGGGAGTGTCGACGTCACGCAGCACCGGCAGGTGATGCACCGTCAGCCCAGCCTCGGTCAGCCGCCGCCGCTGCAGTGCGCCGGTCTCGGGCACGGACATCGGCACGCCGGGGAACAGCGCGGGATCCGGTTCGGTCAGCCCGAGCGCCCAGAAGCCGCCGTCCGCGGCGGGCCCGAACACGGCCCCGGCCGCAGCGAGGCGCAGCCCGTGGGTCAGCAGCGCGGGGGACACCTGCGGGGTGTCCATGCC
Source organism: Streptomyces sp. NPDC059169 (assembly GCF_042755225.1). Classification (NCBI taxonomy): domain Bacteria; kingdom Bacillati; phylum Actinomycetota; class Actinomycetes; order Kitasatosporales; family Streptomycetaceae; genus Streptomyces; species Streptomyces sp. NPDC059169. The sequence continues at coordinate 117,443 of NZ_JBHZCF010000010.1, forward strand.
GACCAGGAGCGCAGGTCCCGAAACGTCCGCGAACGCCCCGGCCAGCCGCCGGTCCAGTCCCCCCGGGACCTGCGGAACGACCTCGAACCCGGGCGGCAGCCAGGGTCCTGGCGCGCCGTCCAACACCAGTACCCGGCGGTCCGCCTCCGCTTCCCGTACGGCCTCCAGGGTGTCGACCAGCGCCGCCTCGGCGAGGAGGGCGGCTTCCCCGGCCGTGTACCAGGGCGTGAGCCGGGTCTTGACCCGTCCCGGCACGGGCTCCTTCGCGATGACGAGCAGGGTGCTCATGCCGTCCTCCCCGAGGGCGTCTGCGCGAGCACCGCTCGCATGTCGTGCACCGCCTGCCAGGTCCCCCGCCACGTTCCGGTGACCTTCGACTTCCCCGTCCTCGGCAGGTACGGCACGTCCACCTCGGCGATCCGCCATCCGGCGTCCGCGGCCCGGACCACCATCTGCAGCGGGTAGCCGCTGCGCCGGTCCGTCAGGCCGAGGTGCAGCAGGTCCGTGCGCCGTGCCGCGCGCATCGGCCCCAGGTCGTGCAGGGCGAGGCCGGTGCGGCGGCGCAGCAGGTGCGTCAGGGCCACGTTCCCGGTGCGGGCGTGCAGCGGCCACACCCCGCGCTTCTGCGGCCTGCGCCGCCCCAGCACCAGGTCGGCCTCGCCGTCAGCCACCCGTTCGACCATGCCCGGCAGCAGTCCCGGGTCCAGCGACGCGTCGCAATCGCAGAAGCACACGTACGCGGCCCGCGAGGCGAGCAGGCCGGCGTGACAGGCCGCCCCGAACCCGCGGCGCGGTTCACGGACCACGGTCGCACCCAAGGAGGCGGCGCGTTCGGCCGAGCCGTCCGTCGAACCGTTGTCGACCACGATCGCCCGCCACCCGGCGGGGATCCGCTCCAGGACCCACGGGAGCGCCTCCACCTCGTCGAGGCAGGGCAGGACCACGTCCACGGTGGTGCTCACGCGCCCGCACCCCGCATTCCCGCGGTTGCGAACTCGGCCATGCCGTCGGCGAATCCGACCGCCGGGGCCCAGCCCAGCTCGGCCATGAGCCGACGGGAGTCGGCGGTGATGTGGCGGACGTCCCCCAGCCGGAACTCCCCGGTTACCGTCGGAGCGGGGCCGCCGTGCGCGGCGGCCAGCACCGCGGCCATCTCTCCGACGGTGTGCGGGGTCCCGCTACCCGTGTTGAACGGGGTGAGCACACCGGGCTCTCTCCCGTGCAACGCCTCCAGGGCCACGACGTTGGCCTCCGCCACGTCCCGCACGTGCACGAAGTCCCTGCGCTGGCAGCCGTCCTCGAAGACGCGCGGGGCTTCGCCGCGCTCCAGCGCCGAACGGAAGAAGGAGGCGACACCCGCGTACGGAGTGTTCTGTGGCATCCCCGGCCCGTACACGTTGTGGTAGCGCAGCGAGACGGCCCGGCCGCCGGTGGCTCGTGCCCAGGCCGCCGCCAGGTGCTCCTGCGCGAGCTTGGTCGCCGCGTACACGCTGCGTGGATCGACCGGCGCGTCCTCGTCCACCAGGCCGGGCGTCAATTCCTTTCCGCAGCGTGGGCAGTCCGGTTCGAACCTGCCCGCGTCGAGGGCGGTCACCGGCCGTGGCCCCGGCCGGACCCCGCCGTGGGCCGGGCAGTCGTAGCGCCCCTCCCCGTACACCACCATCGACCCGGCGAGCACCAGGTCGTGCACGCCGGCCTCGGCCATCGCGGCGAGGAGCACGGCGGTGCCCAGGTCGTTGCAGGACACGTACTCGGGCGCGTCGGCGAAGTCCCGGCCGAGGCCGACCATCGCCGCCTGGTGGCAGACGGCGTCCACACCCCGCAACGCATGGACGACGGCCGTACGGTCGCGGACGTCCGCGTGGACGACCCCGGGGACCGACCCGAGGGCGGGGGAAGGGGGACCGGGGTGGGCGGCGGGCAGCAGGGCATCGAGGACGACCGGGTCGTGGCCGCGCGCGGCGAGGGCGGCCACGACGTGCGTGCCGATGAATCCCGCGCCTCCAGTGACGAGAACTCGCATGTCACTGACGCTACGGCGCGGATCACCGGATGCCCCGGTCCGACGCCGCGCCGTCATGGGTCCGTAAGGACTAATTCCGGGACAGTCGCAGCGTCACGATCTGGAACGGGCGCAGGGAAAGGCGCACCGTGTTCGACTCCAGCACGGGCACGGGTCCCGGCAGTGGTCGCTCGAGCAGGTCCGCGAACACCACCCCCGTGGTTCGGAAACCGGTGCGCAGCGTCGTCGTCCCCCGGCCACCCAGCGACTCGTAGAGACGTACGACCACGTCGCCGGATCCGTCGTCGGCGAGCTTCACCGCCTCCACCAGCACGGCGGGGCCGTCCGTGGACACCACGGGCGGCAGTTCCCTGCCGCAGGGGCCGATGCGCAGCGGCAGGTTCAGTGCGTAGCCCTCCCTGATCGCTTCTTCGACTGTCGCGCCGGGCAGCAGGGAGTAGGTGAAGTGGTGCAGCCCCTGGTCCGCCTGCGGATCGGGTACGCGCGGGGCACGGACCAGGCTGAGTCGGACGGTGGTGGTCGTCCCGCCGTCCTCCACACGGGTGGTGCGCGTCACGTCGTGCCCGTAGGTCGAGTCGTTGACGACCGCCACCCCGTACGCCGTCTCACCGACGTGCACCCAGCGGTGCCCGTACACCTCGAAGCGTGCGGCGTCCCAGCTGGTGTTGGTGTGGGTCGGCCGGTGGACGTGCCCGAACTGGATCTCGGCGGTGGAGCGGTCCGCACGGACGTCGAGCGGGAACCCGGCCTTGAGGATCTTCTCCGTCTCGTGCCAGTCGAGCTCGGTCTCGACGTCCACCCGACGGCTGCCCGCCCGGACCGTGACGGTCTGCACGATCCGGGAGCGGCCGGACGCGCCGAAGGCGCGCTCCACCCGTAGTGCGCCGAGGAGACCGTCGTCGTCCGCGATCCTGATCACCGCGCCGTCCAGCAGGTCGGTCCAGCGGTGCCGGTAGTGCTCGTCGATGTCCCAGGCGTCCCAGCGGTTGGGCAGGTCGTCGTGGAGCCGCAGCAGATTGCCCCGACCGCCGGGCGCGAGGACCTCGCGATCCGCGACCAGGTCATGCACGGAACGGAAGGTGCCGTCGTCGGCCAACTCGACCCGCACGAGTCCGTTGTCCAGGACGCGGTTGGTGACCGTGACCCGGTGCGGAACGTGCGCGTCGGCGGTGACCCGCGCCGAGCCGCACGCCGGTGCCGTGACGAACACCGCCGCCGACCCGTCCGACAGTCGGGGTAGCCCCGGATCCAGCACCACGGCCAGCGCTCCGGGCAGTCGCACGACCTCCGCACGGTCCACCGGGCCGGCGTTGTACACCCACGCCTCGACGGGACCGGCGCCGCTCACCGCTTCCAGCGCCTGTGCGGTCAGTGCTTCCGACTCGGCGGCGATCCGGGCGTACTCGGCCTCCGCCTCCCGGTGCACCCAGGTGATCGACGAGCCCGGCAGGATGTCGTGGAACTGGTGGAGCAGCACCGATTTCCACAACCGGTCGAGCGCCTCGTACGGGTAGGCGTACCCCGGGACGTGCAGGGCGGCGGCGGTCGCCCACAACTCGGCCTCGCGCAGAGCGTGTTCGCTGCGGCGGTTGCCCTGCTTGGTGCGGGCCTGCGAGGTGTACGTCCCCCGGTGCAGCTCCAGGTACAGCTCGCCCGACCAGACGGGCGCGTCCGGGTACTCCGCCTGCGCGGCCGCGAAGAAGGCGTCCGGATGTTCGATCACGACCTTCGCCGATCCTTCCAGGTCGGACAGCCGCCGTGCGCGTTCCAGCATCTCGCGGGTCGGCCCGCCGCCGCCGTCACCGTGCCCGAAGGGCAGGAGCGAGCGCGTCCCCCGGCCCTTCTCCCGGTAGTTGCGCACCGCGTGCGCCATCTCCCGCCCGGAGAAGACCGCGTTGTACGTGTCGACCGGCGGGAAGTGCGTGAAGATCCGGGAGCCGTCGATGCCCTCCCACCAGAAGGTGTGGTGCGGCAGCTTGTCGGTCCGGTTCCAGGACAGCTTCTGCGTCAGGAACCACTTCATCCCGGCGAGCTTCGCCAATTGCGGATAGGAAGCCGTGTACCCGAACGAATCCGGCAGCCAGACGCCTTCGGTCTCGATCCCGAAGGCGTCGAGGAAGAAACGCTTGCCGTGCACGAACTGTCGGGCGAGTGCCTCACCGCCCGGCAGGTTGCCGTCGGCTTCCACCCACATGCCGCCGACCGGCACCCACTGGCCGTTGCGCACCGCCTCCTGGATCCTCGCCCACACCTGCGGATGTTCGTCCCGCACCCAGGCGTACTGCTGCGCCTGCGAGCAGGCGAAGACGAACTCCGGGTACTCCGCGGCCAGCGCCGTCACGTTGGCGAAGGTGCGGGCCGCCTTGCGCCGGGACTCGCGCAGGGGCCACAGCCACGCGCTGTCGATGTGGGCGTGGCCGACCGCCGAGACGGTGTGGGCGCTGGCGTGCGCGGGGCAGGACAGGGGCCCGGACAGCACGGCACGTGCCGCGCAGGCCGTCCCGGACACGTCGTCCGGGTCCAGCGCGTCCAGCGCACGGTCCAGTGCGAGCATGATCTCGTGGCGACGCGGCTCGTGGTCCCCGAGTTCCGCCATCAGTTCCCCCAGCACCTGCAGATCGAGCGTCAGGTGCCAGACGTCCTCGTCGAGGACGGCGAGATCGGCCCGCGTGAACGTGTAGAGCGGCTCCCCGCCCGCGGAGCGTTCGTCCCCGAGGCGGGTGGGCAGGAAGCCGCGGCCGAGGATGTCGGGGTTGGACGCGGCCTCGATGAGGAACGCGACCTGCTCCCCGCCGGCCGCGCAGGGGGAGACGGGGACGTACTGGTTCTCCGGCTGGACCGCCTTCACCGGTGTGCCGTCGGGCAGGTGCACCAGTGCCTCGGCCTGCTGGCCCGGCCGTCCGCCCGAGAAGCCCAGGTCGAAGACGGCCTCCACACGCCGTCCGGCCCAGTCCGCCGGGACCTCGCCCCGCACCCGGAACCAGGTGGTGCCCCAGCAGGGTCCCCACGGACTGCCTACGGCGAACGGCTCGTACGGGGCGAGGAGGGCCTCCTCGAACGGCACCGGCTCGTCTGGAACCTGCCAGGCCTCGACCGCGAGCGGCACGGTTGCGGAGTGGACCAGCGGCCAGATCCGCTGTTCCAGCACCCGCCTGACACGATCCTCGATCCTCCGACGTTCGTCGTGCATCTGACTGACACCTACTTCCGGTTGAGATAGGCGAGGCCGGGGTGCTCGTCCGTGTACGCGTCGAGGAGACGGCGGGCGACGGTGACCGAATCGATCAAGGGGTGCAGAGCGAACGCCTTCACGGCGGACGCGCGCGAACCGGTCCTCGCCGCGGCGAGGACTTCCCGTTCGACCGCCTTGACCGAGGCGACCAGACCGACTGCGTGGTACGGCAGCGGGGCAACCCTGCACGGGCGCGCGCCCGATCCATCGACGAGGCACGGCACTTCGATCACGGCGTCCTCGTCCAGTGCCGAAAGGGTGCCCCGGTTGCGGACGTTGAGGATCAGGGTGGTCGGCTCGTCCCCGGCTACGGCACGCATCAGGGCGAGGGCGACCTGCTCGTAGCCACCGGAGCAGAGGTCCGCCGCGGCGCGCTCGCCCGCGCCGGACGCCGCACGGCTGTGGGCCATGTACGTGGCCTCGCGTTCGGCGCGGGTCGACTCCCAGCTCGCCAGCGAAGGTCGCGCGTAGAACCCTGCCTGCTGCTCGCGCAGGAACGCACCGCGCGTCCGGTCGTTGCTGCGGTACGCCTGCAGCATCTCGCGGTGGAAGTAGTAGTAGTGCAGGTACTCGTTCGGGACGGCGCCGAGCGAGCGCAGCCAGTCGGCACCGAAGAGCCTGCCCTCCTCGAAGGAGCCGAGGGCGTCCGAGTCGGCCAGCAGCCCCGGCAGGTGGTCGCGTCCGGACACGTGCAGCCCGTGCAGCCAGCCGAGGTGGTTGAGGCCGACGTAGTCGACGCGCGCCGCGGTCGGGTCGATGCCGAGGACTCCGGCGACGCGCCGGACAAGCCCGACGGGCGAGTCGCAGATCCCGATGACCCGGTCGCCGAGCAGTCGCGACATGGCTTCGGTGACCAAGCCCGCCGGATTGGTGAAGTTGATGACCCAGGCTTCCGGCGCGAGCCGTGCGATCCGTCCGGCGACGTCCAGCGCGACCGGAACGGTCCGTAGGCCGTAGGCGACGCCGCCGGCGCCGACCGTCTCCTGCCCGAGCACGCCCTCGGCGAGCGCGATCCGCTCGTCGGCGGCCCTGCCCTCCAGCCCACCCACCCGGATCGCGGAGAAGACGAAGTCGGTGCCGCGCACGGCCTCGTCGAGGTCCGTGGTGACCGTGACCTCCGGAGCGTTCGGCAGCCCTGCCGCCTGCTCCGCGAGCACGGTGGAGACGGCGTCGAGCCGGCCGGCGTCCACGTCGTGGAGGGTGACGCGGGTGACCCGGCCTTCGGCCTGGTCGCCGAGGAGCGCGCCGTACACCAGCGGCACGCGGAACCCCCCGCCGCCGAGAATCGTCAGCTTCATCCGGTGACCCTCCTCGTTCCCCGGCGCATTCCGGGAATCAGGCCGCGCTCCGGCCGTCGGTCGGCAGTCCCCACGCTGTCACCTTCGCGACGTTCCCGCGAGAACCGACGGGCGTCCGGCACCGTCTGCGGCCCGTGGTGCGCCGAAGCGCGGGAGCGGCCCCGGGACAGCCGGCCACCGGACCGTGCAGTGCGAGGCGGGTGATCCGATGCGGTCCAGGGGTGCGTTCGCCGCCGCGCGGGCCGATGCGTTGGCCCCTTCGATCGCGGTCAGACCCGTCATCGACGCCGACGCAGCCGCCGGAGAGGAAGAGATCGGGATGCGCGTCACGGCGGACGCACATCGCCCGACACAATGGGTCCATGGCCCGACGCACCACCACCCCCCGGCGGCCGTCCGCCGTCACCGCCCAGTCCCCCTGCCCCTGCGGTCTGCCCGCCGTCTACGGCTCCTGCTGCGGAAGGTTCCACTCCGGGCAGTCCGTCGCCCAGACCGCCGAACTGTTGATGCGTTCCCGTTACAGCGCCTTCGTCGTCCGCGACCAGGCGTACCTGCTGCGCACCTGGCACCCGGAGAAGCGTCCAGCGTCGGTCGAGTTCGACCCCGCGGTGCGATGGGCCGGGCTGGAAGTCCGGGAGGCGACCGACGGCAGCATGTTCCACACCACGGGCACCGTGACGTTCATCGCCCGCTACACCGTGGGGAACGAGCCCGGAGAACTCCACGAGCGCAGCCACTTCGAGCGCCACGACGGTGCCTGGGTGTACGTGGACGGCACGTTCGTCGACTGAGCCCGGCACCTGCCGGGCCTGGCGCGGACTGCCCGGTGCCCCGCCGCACGGCGGCAGGGCAGCCTGGAGTCAGCGCCTGCCGCCGGGTCGCAGCACCAGCCGGGGGTTGTACGCCGCCAGAACCTTGTTCGCCCTGGCCAGGACCGACAGTGCGTGCTCGCGGTCGGCCTGGTCCTCGCTGCAGAACGGGGCCCGGAAGCGCAGCGCCTCGCGCGCCGCGCACTCGGCGTCGATCTCCGCCTGCAGCACGCCCGTCGGCATGCAGGACCCGATCAGTGCTGCGACACTGTCGGGGATCGGGACGGGGACGATGTTCGACGCGGTCACGTGAAGTCCTTTGCTGATGTGCCCCGGGGGCGCCGGGCATCGGAAGTGTTCTCCTTCTATACGTACCGGATGGGATTCACGGTTCGTCGGCGGGTCCGTCTCTGTGCTGCAACCGTTCGCGATCGACCGGTCGCTTCTGCCCCGCGGGAGCAAGCGGCCGCTTCCGGTACCCGACCGGTCATCCGGGGGGCGGCGGCGGTGCCAGCACCTCGGAGAGGTCGTACCGCACCGGCTCCTCCAACTGGGCGTAGCGGCAGCTCCCGGGAGTGCGGTCGGGGCGCCACCTGCGGAACTGGGCGGTGTGCCGGAAGCGGTCGCCCTCCATGTGGTCGTAGGCCACCTCCAGGACCCGTTCCGGCCGCAGTGCCACCCACGACAGGTCCTTCTTCCCCGACCAGCGGCTCGGCGCGCCGGGCAGCCGGGCGGACGCGTGCGCTGTCTCGTCGGACCACCTCGCCCACGGATGGTCCGACGCGTCGACCAGGCGCAACGGTTCCAGCTCGGCGACCAGTTCCGCGCGGCGCCGCATGGGGAACGCGGCGCATACGCCGACGTGCTGGAGGTCGCCCCCGTCGTCGTACAGGCCGAGGAGCAGCGAGCCGACCACCGGTCCGCTCTTGTGGAAGCGGTAGCCGGCGACGACGACGTCTGCCGTCCGCTCGTGCTTGATCTTGTACATCAGTCGGGCGTCCGGGCGGTAGGGAAGGTCGAGCGGTTTGGCGATCACCCCGTCGAGGCCGGCTCCCTCGTACCGCTCGAACCACTCGTGGGCGAGCGCGGCGTCCGTCGTGGCCGGCGCGATGTGGACCGGTTCACGTGCGTGCCGCAGGGCATCGGCGAGCGCGGCCCGCCGCTCGGCCAGCGGAGCGTCCAGCAGCGCCGTGTCGTCGAGCGCGAGCAGGTCGAACGCGACGAAGCTCGCAGGTGTCTTCTCGGCGAGCTTCCGTACCCGCGACTCGGCCGGATGGATGCGCTCGGTGAGCCGGTCGAAGTCCAGCCGTCCGCCGTGCGCGATGACGATCTCCCCGTCGACGACGCACCGGCCGGGCAGGTTGGCGCGCAGTGCCGCGACCAGCTCAGGGAAGTAGCGGGTGAGGGGTTTGCCGGTGCGGCTTCCGATCACCACTTCGTCGCCGTCCCGGTGGACGATGGCGCGGAAGCCGTCCCATTTGGCTTCGTACTGCATCCCGGGTGGGATCTTCGCCACGGACTTCGCGAGCATCGGCTTCACAGGAGGCATCACCGGGAGATCCATAGGTGAATTGTCCGGTATGCGAGGGATTGGGGCACGGCCTACGCTGGCGGGCATGGCGGGAGCGGTGGAACTGGAAGTGGACGGGCGCACCGTGCGCGTGTCCAATCCCGACAAGGTGTACTTCCCCGCGTGCGGTTACACCAAGCTCGACGTGGTCCAGTACTACCTCGCCGTCGGCGACGGCATCACCCGCGCACTCAGGGAACGGCCCACCACTCTGGAGCGCTACCCCGACGGAGTGACCGGGGAGTCCTTCTTCCAGAAGCGCGCACCCAAGTACCTGCCCGACTGGATCCCCACCGCGCACATCACCTTTCCCAGCGGGCGGTCCGCGGACGAGATGTGCCCCACGGAACCTGCCGCGGTGGTCTGGGCCGCCAATCTCGGCGCCGTCACCTTCCACCCCTGGCCGGTGCGCCGGGATGACACCGACCACCCCGACGAGCTGCGGATCGACCTCGACCCTCAGCCCGGAACCGACTACGCCGATGCGGTGCGTGCGGCCCACGAACTGCGCGAGGTGCTGGACGGTGCGGGGCTGCGCGGCTGGCCCAAGACCTCGGGCGGACGTGGGCTGCACGTGTTCGTGCCCATCGAGCCGCGCTGGACCTTCACGCAGGTCCGAAGGGCCGCCATCGCCTGTGGGCGGCAGTTGGAGCGCCGGATGCCGGACCGGGTCACCATCAAGTGGTGGAAGGAGGAACGCGGTGAGCGGATCTTCGTCGACTACAACCAGACCGCCCGTGATCGCACGATCGCCTCCGCCTACTCCGTGCGTCCCCGTCCGCACGCTCCGGTCTCCGCTCCGCTGCGCTGGGACGAGGTCGATGACGCCGTGCCCGAGGATTTCGACATCACGACGATGCCCCGCCGGTACGCCGAGGTGGGGGACGTGCACGCCGACATGGATGACCATCGTTTCAGCCTGGAGAGCCTGCTTGAGCTCGCGCGGAGGGACGAGGCCGAGCACGGCCTGGGCGATCTGCCCTACCCGCCGGAGTACCCCAAGATGCCGGGCGAGCCCAAGCGGGTCCAACCCAGCCGGGCGCGGCGCGAGGACTGACCGGGCGATCGGGTGACGGCCGGAGGGGCGGAACGGGCCGAGGCCGTACGGAGGCCGCCGCCCCCGCGGGGCGGGCGGGCGAGGAAGTCCGGCGCGGCGCATACCCGGATGCCGGCGGCGCAGTGGACGGACGGTCACTCCCGGGCCGGTGGGCGGTGGAGCGCCCGGGCCCGGTCCGCGTCGACCGGCTCCTTCCCGGGGATGTGGAGGAAGTGCTCCACTTGCCATGCCTGGGTCCTGAGGGCCTGACGGCTCGTTGGAGCCACCCACGGTGCGTACACGCGGAACGCCCGCTTCCCCACGGAACCGCCGCCCGCCACGATGCCCTGTTCGCGCAGCACGGCGCGGGGGAAGACGAAGGCGCCGTGCCGGTCGCCGTCGCGCGCGCTGATGACGAAGAGGTCGACGGGGTCATCGGAGTCGAACGGCCGGATGGGGCCGTCCGGCGACCTCTTCCACACCGTGACGAAGTGGCCCGCCTTCGTCGGGGTCGTCCCGGCCACCCGGAACCTCACGGAGGCGCCGTCGAGCGTGAAACCGTGCGCCGCATAGGCGGCCCCTTCCTCCTCCGGTACCGGGTGCGACCAGACGAACCCGCACGGGTCGTAAACCCGGTTCTTCAAGGCGAGGAGGTCGGCGGGGAGCCGTCCCCCGCCCGGCCGGTGGCGGTGATCGGCGGCATCGGCCGCCGCAGTGGATCCGCTGGTCAGCATCGTGGTCCCGTCCCGTCCCATCGGTAGCCTTCGCCTTCCCGGACCGCCCGGTCCTCGGTCAGTGTGCCCGGTGCCACTGACACTCCCGTCACCCGGGCGGCCGAAGGCCCTTGCGGCCCGGCGCGAGGCCCGTCGGGAGTCGTGGACGAGCAGCGACACCGGAGCCTGGCAGACGGCGACGTTCCACGCCGAGACCGACGCCGACGTGCACGCCGACCACGGGGAGATGCCTCCGGGGCCGAGGAGGCGGTGCGTTGACTGGACGGGGCCTGCGCCTCCGCTCCCGCCCCGCAGGCCCGGGGACGGCGGGGGAGACGGTGCACCTCCCGCCGGGCACGACCGTGGTCGTGTCCCGCGGCCCGTGGCACCCTCCTGCAACTGGACGCCCCCGGCGACCTGGTGTCGAGCACCCTGGGCCGTGGCAACCGACGGGAGCGCCCGACCCGCGCCCCGGGCACCCGTAGTCGGCGACCGGATCGCCCTCCGCCGCGCGTTCCTGTGGCGGAGGGCGTCGCCCGCCGGACGCCGACCGCACACGCCCCGGGTGACGGACGGGTCCGCCCCGGTGCGGGCGGTCAGCGACCGTAGTGGGCGCGGCACATTTCGACGAGCGAAGGATCCGCGACCCCGTAGGCGGCCTCGCACACGTCCCGCATGTCGTACCCCGCCCTTGGGCGAGTCGGGCGGACGACCGGACGGGAGCCCCTTCTGCGGGGTCCGACCGCTTCCTGCTGCGCCCCCTCGGTCCGCGTCGCGTGCGCACGCGCCCCTGGCTCCCGTGCCGGACCCGGGAACTCCGCACGGAGGGGCCCCTCCTCCCGCCGGCCCGGTCCCCGCACGTCCCCGCTCCTCGTCTGCGGCGCCTGCGTCGGCTCCGAGCCCGGCGCCTCGCCACCCGGCGCGAGCTCCCCCTGCGCCGGGGGCCTGGACGGCTCGTCGGATCCGACCGGGGCCGGGGGGCGGGATCCGGCCGGGACGCGTCCCGGTGCCGTAGGCGTCGGCGCGGCCGGAACGGAGACGCAGCCGGTCGCGGCGAGGAGGACGACAAGGGCCAGGGGCCTGATCCGGTGGTGCATCTGCCCACCTTGCCCGAGTGACCGGGCACAGGAGGGCGACGCGCGCCCGGACCACCGTGACGAGTGATCGCACAGGACACGCCGCGACGCCGCGCCGAGTCCCGGCACCGGCCAACAGGTGGACGACACCTCCTGCACGGACCCAACGCGGACCGCACGTCCGGCGATCTCCCGGGGAGGCTCACTCGGGCACGCGTGGGCGTATGCCAACCGGCTCGGCGTCGGCGTCGTCGGCGGCGGCAATCGGGCGGTCCACCCGTGTTCCGCCGCGTCCCCACCGGGCACCGGCGTCGCGGAACCCGCGGGCACCACGCCGCGCCTGCCGCACTGCGTGCGGCAGGCCGGGATCGGTAGCAGACTCGTGGGGGCAGGACCACGCGGATCGACGGGCCCCCTCCACGAAGGAGCGACGCACCATGCTCACCACCCGTTATCTCACCGGCTCCCCGAACTGGATCGACCTCGGAACACCGGACATCGAGGGCGCCAGCAGCTTCTACGGAGGGCTGTTCGGCTGGACCTTCCGGTCGGCGGGCCCGGACGCCGGCGGCTACAGAATGTTCCAGTTGGGTGGGAAGACGGCGGCCGGGGGCATGACCGTACCGCCGGAGCAGGGCGTGTCCGCCTGGAACGTCTACTTCCAGTCGACCGACGCCGATGACACTGCCAAACGGGTGCGCGAGGGCGGCGGCACGGTCGAGTCGGGGCCGATGGATGTCTGGGACCTGGGTCGCATGGCGGTGTTCTCCGACCCCGCGGGCGTCGTGTTCTCGACCTGGCAGCCTGGGACGAACAAGGGTCTCGACGTCGTGAACGAGACCGGCACGCTCTGCTGGGCGGAGCTCTACACCCCGGACACCCGCGCCGCCATGGAGTTCTACCGCTCCGTCTTCGGCTGGGAGGAGTACGGAGTCCCTATCCCGGGCGGTGGCGACGAGACGTACACGACGGTCAACCCGGCGGGGGCGGGCAAGGAAGGCATGTTCGGCGGGCTCGTACCCCTGGGGGCGGACCCGGCCGAGGCTGCCGATGGTCCCTACTGGCTCCCGTACTTCGAGGTCACGGATCCGGACGCGACGGTGGCCCAGGCGGAGCAACTGGGCGGCACGGTCCGCATGGTGCCGACGGACCTGGAGGACGTCGGACGCATCGCGAAGCTCGCCGACCCGTACGGCGCACGCTTCGCTGTGATCAAGAGCGCGGCACAGTCCCCGTCCTGAGGCGCGGTCCGGGCTCGTTCCTGCGGCTCGCACGGACAACGTGCCGGCCGCCGCAACGGTGAGGCACGTTCTCATTGATCATTCATTGACATGGTGTTTATCGGCACGGGGCAACCTGTGTTTCATGCCGATCAACACCACTGTCTCGACCACCGATCACGAACTCTCCTGGCAGGAGACGGCGTTGTGCGCCCAGGCTGGCCCCGAGTTCTTCTTCCCGGCTCCCGGAGCCTCCACCCGCGAGGCGAAGAAGCTGTGCGGTGCGTGCGAGGGGCGGGTGGCGTGCCTGGAGTACGCGCTGGCGAACGACGAGCGGTTCGGCGTGTGGGGCGGGCTGTCGGAGAAGGAGCGACTGAGGCTGCGCAGGGCGCAGGGCTGAGGCGCCCGGGCCCCGCGGTCCGACGGCCCGAGCGCGGGCGACCGTCCCGCACCCGGGCGTGCACCGGGCGGGTGCGGGACGACGCGTGGGTGCCGCGGTCCCGGTGCGCTCCTCTGCGGCTGCTGCCGGATCAGTCCTTGGCGCGTGCCGCCAGGCGCGCCTTGCGTGCCGCGAGGCGCTCGTCGAACTTCCGGGCCTCGGAGTCCAGCCCGTCCATGTAGAGCCCCAGTTCCTCCTGTGCCTTCCTGCCTTCGGGGCCGAGTCCGTCGATCTCCATGACCTTCAGGAAGCGCAGCACGGGCTGGAGGACGTCGTCGTGGTGGATCCGCAGGTTGTAGATCTCCCCGATCGCCATTTGGGCCGCCGCTCGCTCGAACCCCGGTATGCCGTGCCCCGGCATGCGGAAGTCGACCACGACGTCCCGCACGGCCTGCATGGTCAGGTCCGGGGCGATGTGGAACGCGGCGCCCAGCAGGTTCCGGTAGAACACCATGTGCAGGTTCTCGTCGGTGGCGATGCGGGCCAGCATGCGGTCGCAGACCGGGTCGCCCGACTGGTGGCCGGTGTTGCGGTGCGAGATGCGCGTCGCGAGCTCCTGGAACGCGACGTACGCCACCGAGTGCAGCATCGAGTGGCGGTTGTCCGACTCGAAGCCCTCTGACATGTGCGCCATACGGAACTGCTCGAGCTTGTCCGGGTCGACGGCGCGCGACGTCAGCAGGTAGTCGCGCATCACGATGCCGTGCCTACCCTCCTCGGCGGTCCACCGATGCACCCAGGTGCCCCAGGCGCCGTCCCGGCCGAACAGGGTGGCGATCTCGTGGTGGTAGCTGGGCAGGTTGTCCTCGGTCAGCAGGTTCACGACGAGGGCGGTCCTGCCGACGTCGGTCACCTTGGAGTGGCCGGGCTCCCACGCCTCGCCGTCCTCGAAGAGGCCGGGGAAGTTCCGTCCCTCCGTCCACGGCACGTACTCGTGCGGCATCCAATCCTTGGCGATCTTGAGATGGCGGTTGAGTTCCTTCTCGACCACCTCTTCCAGCGCGTACAGCAGCCGGGCGTCGGTCCACGCTTCCGAACTGCCGAGGTGGGGAGAGGTGAGGGTCACGGGGGCTCCTGGGACGGATGTGCGGGTGAACGGCGACCCACGCGGCCGTGGGCAAGCCGCTGGACGAACGAGGGCATGCGAAGTACCTACGGCCTCGTAGGTTACGAAACCGTAGGTTAAAGCCCGGCCGGCCGTCGGCCAAGCCTGGGGTTGTTACATCCGATTACGCACCGCTATGTGTGCAGGTCCCGCAGCCTCACCGAGAGACAGGTCACGCATCCTTCGAGCTTCTCGAATTCGCCGATGTCTACCTGAACGGGTTCATATCCGAGCTCGGCGAACAGCTCCGCAGTCCTGGGAGCACTCGCTGCCATCAGCAGCCTCTGGCCGCCGAGGAGCACGACGTGCGCTCCCGATTCCTCCGGCACGGGCATGAAGCGGGGGAACAGCGACGGCTGATCCACCAGGGGCTCGTACCCGATCACGGTCCCGTCGGGCAGTGCCGTCACGGCCGACTTCAAGTGCAGGACGCGTGTGACGGGCACGGGGACGACGCGGGCGCCGAGCGGTTCGAACGCGGCCCGCAACTGCCGGACGCCCGCCGCATTCGTCCGCCCGCCGCGGCCCACATACACGGTGTCGCCGATCTTGAGGACGTCCCCACCGTCGAGGGTGCCTGGCTCCCACACCCAGTTCACCGAGCAGCCGAGCCTCGCCAGGGCTTCCTCGACCGTGGCGGTCTCCGGCTGGCGGGACTCCGCGCCCGGGCGGGCGATGAGCGCCACGTTGCGGAACATCACCACCGTGTCCTCGACGAAGACCCCGTCCGGACAGTCGTCCGCAGGTTCGGCCTCGACGGTCTCCCAGCCGTTGGCGCGCAGCGCCTCCGCGTACGCCTCCCACTGGACGAGCGCCGCGTCGGCGTCGACGGGGATGCGCTCCGCATGGGTGACCAGCCCTTGGGCCAGGCGCGGACTCGGGCGTCGGATCAGGGCTTTTCTGCTCGGCACGGGTTCTCCAGGGGCGGGCTCGGGGGTAACCGCGCCCATCATTAGTCCCCCCAGCCCCATCCCGTAAAGACCCCCCCACGGACGTCGAACGACCACAGGAGCCACGGCCTGGAACCGGGCGGTTACCGACATCGGCAGGGTCCACCATCACGCCGTTGTCCTGAACGGCGAGGGGGAGGTGCTGCTCTCGCGGAGGGTGGTCAGCGACGAGCCGGAACTGCCGAAGCTCACCGCCGACGTCCTGGAGCTGGGCGAGGACGTGGTCGGGGCCGTGCACGTCACCGACGGCACGGACTACGTGCCGGTCAACCTGCTGCACATGCCCGGGGTGAGGCGCGACCCTACGGTGCCGTGGGGGTGCTGGGGGTGTTCCTCCTCGTTGGCGTCGGTGATCACCGGGATCGGTTGACGACACCGCGTCGATGCCCGTCACCGGTGACGTGATCACTCGGCGTCTGGTGTGACCGCGGCGTTGCAGCCGCCCTGGACACGTCCGTTCACCGGGCTGAGCCCGCGGCAGTTCGGGAAGCCGGTGCCGTGTCAGGGAGCGTTCGCCCTGCGGCTTCGTCAGGTGGGTCTGGCTCCAGGGTGCATGGCGGCGCGGCAAGGAAGAGGTTTCCTGACGCGGCGCTACCGTCATGAGGGTGACAGGAACCAATGCCGACCGGCGATGGTCCGAATCCATGCCGGTGGCCTATGAGCAGTACCTCGTGCCGGTGGTCTTCCGGCCCTTCGCCGAGGACCTGACTGCCCGGGCGGCGGCACTCCACCCTCGGCGGATCCTCGAACTCGCCGCGGGAACCGGCGTGTTGACATCCCGCCTGGTCGCGGCGGCACCCTCGGCCGAGGTGACGGCCACCGACCTGAACGAGGCCATGGTCGCTTTCGGGTCGACCCGGGCCCCTGGCGCGGTGTGGCGGCAGGCCGACGCGCAGCGGCTGCCGTTCCCGGTCGGAGACTTCGACCTGGTGGTCTGCCAGTTCGGCGTGATGTTCTTTCCCGACCGCATCGAGGCCTTCACCGAGGTCCGCCGGGTGCTGGCCCCGGGCGGCCGGTTCCTGTTCAACACCTGGGGCCCGCTCGGGACGCACGCCTTCGAAGTCGCGCTGCAGGCCGGGTTGGAGCGGGCCTTTCCGGTCGACCCGCCGCGGTTCTTCCAGACGGTTCCGCACGGCTATGCCGACCCCGCTGTCGTGGCCGCTGACCTGGCGGCCGCCGGGTTCGCTGTCGAGGACGTGCAGGAGCTGACACTTCAGGGCCGGGCCGCGTCGACCGCCGACCTTGCCACCGGGTACCTCACCGGGACACCGGTGCGTGCGGCTGTCGAGGAGCGCGGCGACGGACCCGCCGCCCGGGCCACCGTCGTCGAAGAGATGACAGCCCGTCTGGGCCCGGGGCCGGTCACCGCCGCGATGACGGCGTACGTCTTCCGCGCCGCGGCCTGAACGCAGGACACGCCCGCGCACAGGACGCGGGTGAGTCGACCTCGGCGGGGCTGGTCGCACGGACACCTGGTGCTCATCAGGCGACGTTCGCCCTGGTGACGAGCTTGCGTAGCCGTTCGTCGGCGGCGTGCTCGTCCCGCCGGATGATGTAGCGGCGGATCGTGATGCCCTGCTTCTTGTGGCTGGCGTGGTCGGTGCCGTTGAGGGCGAAGTACCGCAGTGCGGTGAATCGGGCCTCGATCCGGTTGAGCCAGGAGGTGTTGGTCGGGGTGTCAGGCGATCTCGACATCGTCCGCCGCGGCCCAGGTCCCGACCACCGAACCCGTGCCCCTGCGGATGAACCGCAGCAGCCGCTGCCCCTCGTCGTCATCGGTCTCCCGGACTTGTACGCGATCAGCCACGTGGTCGTTCTGACCGCCCGGAACAGCCGGCCGCAGCACCCGGCCTCCTCGCCACAAGAGGGCGAACGTTGTCTGATGCGGCACTGGTGACGGCGCTGCGGCGCGAGGAGGCGGAACGGCAGCTCGCCCCGCCGTTCGGCGCGTGGGTCCTGTCCGGTGCGAAGGAACGGTCGGGAACACCACGGTGGTCGCCGACGGCGGCTGTGGAGGGACTGGGTAGCCCCTCCCGCACCGCCGCGAACGCGGGCAGAGCGAACCGTCCGACTGGAAGGAAGAGCACAACACCTTGCACCGCAAGGCCCGGGCCCGCGTCGAGCATGCCTTCGCCCGCATGAGGCGCTGGAAGAACCTCACCGCGTGACGTCCCTGCGAAGGAAGGTCTCCAGCTGTTCGGCGAAGCCCGGTGCTGCGGCGACGAAGTGACCAGCGCCCGGATGCACGCTGCGTGTGCCACCGAGCGCATCCGCGAGAGCGTCGCAGATCCGCTCGAGCGCGTCCGCGTGGTCCCCGGACGCGACGAGTACCGGGACTCCGGCGTCCCGGATCGTGTCGAGCTGCGGGCGCGCCTCACTGGTCGGCCGACCACCGTGCGCCCGCCGAACGCCGGCAACCACGTTCTCGGGGAGCGGTCCGTCCCCGATGGGTGCGCCCGCGAGATGGAGGAACTCGCGCAGCTCGGTCGGGTCCACATCCATCCCGTGAGTGAGGACCGCATCGCCGATGCGCCCAAGCCGCGCCACCTCGAGATCGTCAGGGACAAGGTAGTTGAGGGGTGGCTCGATCAACGTGAGCGAGCGCACGCTGCCCGGCGCGGCAGCGGCCGCGATCAACGTCCCGAGAACGCCGTAGGAGTGGGCGACGACGTGCGGGCGCCCGACGAGCAGCGGCGCCAGATCCAGGGCGTCCACCTGGAAGTCCTGACGCTCCTGCGGCGGGGGACTCGGCGGATAGCCTCGGCGATGGACGTATCCGAGCGTCCACCGGGCGGCCAGCGGAGCGATAGCGCCCCACGTCGTCCGCGGGCCGGCACCGCCATGTACCAGCAGGACCTCCGGCCCCGAGCCGTCGCGCACCACCACGATCTCGCCCACGAGAGCGAGCATAGCGGCGCACGGTGAGACGCGGCGCCGTGAGCAGCACCCTCACAACGCCACGTGGGACACGCCCTTGGTCTCTCGTGATGGGTACGTGTCACCCGAAGCTTCGGCAACTGTTCGCAGCCCGGGGCGTCTCAGACCCGGGCTACCCGACCTTCGCCGCTACGGTCCCGACGTTGCTGTCGGCGTATGCCTTTGCGGGTGAGGCGATGCGCCTGAGCCCGACCGCACCCCAGGGAGGCATCTCCGGAGCCTCCGTCGGTCCCCGCGGAGCAATCCGCACGAGCACCCTGAAACCGTTGGAGTCCGTCTCGCGGCGGGCCGTAGTCTTCCCCGATGACCAAGATCGAACAGCTGATACCGGAACCGGCGCGGGCGGACAGGTCCGGCCTTCGGGAGGTAGACGTCGGCGAGCTCCTCCCACTCGTACTGGACCGGGAGACTCCATGGTGGAGACGCGAGCCCTGTGCGACCGCGCTGGCCGGGCGGGTGCCTGAGGCGCGCGTTCCTGAACTGATCGGCAGCATCCACGACGCATCCGTCGAAAACGATGTGCGCGAAGCGCTCATCGAGGCCCTCTCCGGCCGGGTGGAACTACTGCCGTGGCTCATGCACGAGGACCGGCGGAAGGAGAGTCACCGTGTGTACGCGGCGGTCCTCAAGGCACGTGCGACTCTCGGCGACCGCTCGGCACTGCCAGGGCTGTCGAGCCGAGCGGGTTGGCCGGACGAGCGCGTGGCACGGCCCTGCAAAGCAGGGCTGGACGCGCTGTTGGCACGATACGGACTGGTGACTCTCCTCGTCGGCCTCGACGAGGGGAACGTCCAGGACCGGATCGACGCCCTCCGAGTGCGCCATCACGCCGGTGAGGACGTGACCGACGCCCTGGCCGACCCCGAGCGGACGGTCGCCTGCACCGTCGCGTTCCTCAGGCACGACGAGGACCGGCTCCGCGCCTACCTCGACAGGGCCCCGACTGTCGAAGCGAAGCTCTGGGCTGTGTGCGCGTTGTACTGGAGCGGCGACGCCGACGGCGAGGAGGACGCGGAGGAGTTGTACAACGCCTTGGGGCGGGTCGAGGTCGCCGGCCTCGATGAGGAGGTCCGCCGGGCGATCCTGCACGAGTACCTGCCCGACAGGACCAGCATGCAGACCGATCCCCGCTGGCGCCTAGAATCCTTCTTCACCGAGCCACCCGCCGTCGTCGACGAGGTTGGACAACTGCGCAGGGCGACACAGGCGCTGATCGCGGCGGGCCTGTCGGCTGATCCTCCCGTATCCGCTGCACAGGACCACGGGGGAAACGGCTTCTTCACCTACCACGCGATCGGGTTCGAGGACGGCCGCAATCGCCTCCTCGTCAGCACCCTCGGACCGTACGTCGCCTGCGAACACCCCGACCGCCTTGGTCCCGCGATCCGTCAGGCACTGGAATCGGCCGGCTTCCTCTGGATCGATTCCGCTGCCGGATCCGTCTTCGTCGACGGCCTGCACGTTTCCGCCATCGGAGGGGCAAGAGAGCAGGACGTGCACGAACTGCTGTTCTTCTGGATCGACTAGCCTCGCCGTTTCGCCTCACGTGACTGAGTCGGTCGTGCCGCGAACACGCGGAGTTCGCGCTCATGGCGAACCGTGGCTTCGAGGACGGCCTTCAGGGTTGTCAACTCGGCGATGAGGTCGAGTTCCCCGGGCAACGCTCGGTGGGCGCGGGCGAGGAGAGAAAGGTCCTCGTCGTCCGGACCGTAGGAGTGGTAGAGGAGGTCAAGAAGTTCGGCGGCACTCTCCCGCCGCGGAAGCGCAGCGCGAATGCCGGGCCAAGGCCGACAGATCCACATCTTGAGGAGCGTGATCATCGTTCTGAAGCGGGGCCAGGGATCGCCATCGGAGCGGCTCGACATGTGGGTGTAGATCTCCCGCATGTCGAGTCCCAAGACGCGGGTGCCCGCGTACGTAAAGGGCGCAACCCCGGTCCCGGCGTCGTACGCCTCCCACGCCGGGCTCCAGAGCAAGTCCAGGAAATCGGAGCGGGCTTCGGGGCCATGAAGCGCGATGCCCACGATCAGCCCGGCGTTGCAGTCGACGGAGGCGTATGTCCGTCCCCAGTCGATGAGCCGTGGCAGCCAGGACGGATCTCCCGTCTTCGTAGCGAGGGCGGGGAGCATTTCGTTGAAAAGGCCGGAACCGCAGATCTTTTCCAGTTCCTCCGCGATCTCGTCCCGCAGGTCGTAGCAGGGGAGATGCAGCAGACCGAGGCAGGCGTCGGCAGCCTCCGCGGTCCGTTCTCTGGCGTACGTCCACAGCAGGCGCTCGGCGGGCTCGAAACCCAGGTACCCAAGGGCGTGCAGGACCGTGCCCGGGAATCCGTCGCGCAGCCGATCCCCGTCGGCGCAGGCGTCCATCAGACGAGAGGCCATGGCGCTGTCCCCGTGCGCGGCGACGACGGGCACCAGACCACCACGTCGTTCGGGGTCCTGGAGAAATGCCTGAAGCAGTGCCTCGGCATCGGCGCGGGAACCGTGCCAGAGCAGTGGCGCGAGCGAGTCTGCCTCGTACGTCCAGTCCTCGGCTGCCGGGTCGTCTGCGTAGCGGTCGAGGATCTCCTGAGTGATCGAGGCGAGCGGTGTGTCAGGTGATTGAGAGGTGCCGTGCATCCCGTGTGTGTGGGGTGCACCGGGCATGAAAGCCATGGTTGCCGGTTCCTTCCTGGCGGAGTCTTCAGAACGCTCGGGGTGCAGCGGTTCTTTCGCAAAGGTAGTGAACACTCCGTTCGTCACGGTGCTGTGGGCTGGTCCGCCGGGCCGGGGCTCCACGAGACGTAGGGCGTTTCCCGTTCGTCCGCTCCACGATCCACCCCTCGGCCTGCGGGTCGAAGCCCTTGCCGGCCGGATTGCGTTCGACGATCTCGTCGTGCCGTTTGCCGTGCTCGACGACGCTCTTCTGGAACCCCTGGTCGACCAGGACTTTGTGCATCGTGTCGGTCTGCTCGACCACACCGTCCAGCAGAGCGCTGCACGTCCCCCGCGAGGAGGGAACCGGCAGCTCGGACGCGCGATGATCCTGTCCGCGTTCGCCGCCCTGCACGAATCCGCCTCCCGCACCTACTACGACCGCTGCCGAGCCGGGGGAAGGACCCGCACACGAGCCCTCCTCCCGCTCGCCCGACAACGCATCGAGGTGCTGTTCGCGATGCTCCGCGCCGGCACCTCCTACGAACCCGGAACCCCACGCTTTTGACGAAAGGCATGGAGGCTCCCGCGTCAGGGCCGCCCCTCACTCCTCGCCGAGGACCGCACGGACCTCGGCGGCCGTCGTGGCCCGGAGCTCGCCGTCCAGCAGTAGCCAGCGGGTGATGCCGAGGGTCTCCAGGAACCGCACGTCGTGGCTCGCCACGACCAGTGCTCCCTCGTACGCCTCCAGTGCCGCCGTGAGTCCGCGGACGCTCGCCATGTCCAGGTTGTTCGTCGGCTCGTCCAGCATGAGCAGTTGCGGTGAGGGTTCCGCCAGCAGGAGCGCCGCCAGCGCGGCACGGAACCGCTCGCCCCCCGAGAGGGACCCGGCCGTCCGGTCGGCGCGCGCGCCCTTGAAGAGGAAGCGTGCGAGCCGCGCCCGGACGGCGTTGTCCGTCGCGGCGGGTGCGAACCGGGCCGCGTTCTCCACGACGCTCAGTCCGTCGTCGAGCGTGTCGAGCCGCTGCGGCAGGAAGCGCATCGGCACGTGCACCGTCACCTCCCCCTCCTGCGGCACCAGTTCACCCGCGATCGTCCGCAACAGCGTCGTCTTGCCGGCCCCGTTGCGTCCGACGAGGGCGATCCGCTCGGGTCCGCACAGGTCGAACTCGCCCTCCATCCGCGGCCCGTGCGCCAACGCCACTTCGGACAGCCGCAGCACGCCTTGGCCCGGATGCACCTTCGTACGGGGGAGTTCGATGCGGATCTCGTCGTCGTCCCGCACCGCGTCGGCGGCCTCGGCGAGCCGCTCCTTGGCCTCGCCCAGTTTCTCCGTGTGCATGATGCGGTGTTTGCCCGCCGAGACCTGCGCCTGTCGCTTGCGTGCACCCATCACGATCTTGGGTTCTCGCTTGTTGTCGTACATCTTCTGGCCGTACCGCTTCCGCTTGGCCAACTTGACCTGTGCATCCACGAGTTCACGCTTCTGTCGCTGGACGTCGGCCTCGGCGACGCGCACCATGCGTTGGGCGGCTTCCTGTTCCACGGCCAGAGCGTGCTCGTAGTCCGAGAAGGTGCCGCCGAACCAGGTCACCTCGCCGTCCCGGAGATCGGCGATCTGGTCGACCCGTTCCAGCAGGTCCCGGTCGTGGCTGACCACGACCATCACCCCGGACCAGGCCTCCACGGCGTCGTAGAGCCGCCGACGCGCGTACAGGTCGAGGTTGTTGGTCGGTTCGTCCAGCAGCAGCACGTCGGGACGGGCCAGCAGCAGTGCCGCGAGGCGCAGCAGGACGCACTCGCCGCCCGATACCTCGCCGACGGTGCGGTCGAGGCCGATGTGCCCGAGCCCCAGTTGGTCGAGCGTGGCGATCGCCCGCTCCTCCACGTCCCAGTCGTCGCCGACCTGCGTGAAGTGCTGCTCGTGTACGTCACCACCCTCGATCGCGTGCAGGGCGGCCCGCGTGGCCGCGATCCCGAGCGCCTCGTCGACGCGCAATGCGGTGTCGAGCACCAGGTTCTGCGGCAGACGGGAGACCTCGCCCACGGTCCGTACGGAGCCTCCGGTGGGGCTGAGATCTCCGGAGATCAGGCGCAGCAGCGTCGACTTGCCGCAGCCGTTGAGGCCGACCAGGCCGGTCCTGCCCGGTCCGACGGCGAGCTGGAAGTCCTCGAAGACCTGGGTGCCATCGGGCCAACTGAACGACAGCGACGAGCACATGACATGGGTGTGGACGGTAGACATGAGGGTCTCCCTGTTGCGGTGGAGGGTTGGGGCAACGGGTGAGACACCGTTCGGGACGGCAGAGGGGCCCGGGGCGTGGGAGCGGGACGGCTCGTACGCCGAGGTCGCACACGGGCACGCGGGCGGAAAGCCGCGTCGCGCGGTGTCTCAAGACCTCAGACGAGCAATGTCCTTCTCCGATCCGACGACTGTGGGGCCGAGGAAGAAATTACGCCCTTGCCGGTCGGCGGGCAATCGCTTTTCCGTGTTCCGTCGATCGGCAAGCAGCAGCTGACGCCGGCCCGTTCGCACGGCCGACGCCTCTGGGCGTGGGGGCGGGTCGGCTCCGCGTTCCGGGGCCTGCGGACAGCCGCCGCTCGGCGACGGGACCGACCCGGAACGTTCGACTTCGCCGTCCGACCGCCCGTGCCGAGCCAGCGGGGGCGCAGTGGGGGTCCCCGTCTCAGCTTGTTCTCTTACCTCGCGCCGCGTCGGACGGTCGGCAGTAGGACAAATTTTCGGTGCGTGTCGGGGGCAGACTGGTCAGACTCATGGCATGACATCGAAGATTAGCCGCATCAACCCCGATCAGTTGCATGAGACACCGGGCTACCACCACATCACCGTGGTGGAGACCGGCCGAACTGCCTATCTTGCCGGGCAGTGCCCCCTCGACCCGGGTGGTTCTCTCGTCGGCCCGGGCTCCCTCGAGGTGCAAGTTGATCAGGTTGTCGTGAACGCGATTGCTGCCCTTGCGGCGGTACATGCTCAGCCGCAGCACGTGGTGCGTTCGGTGATCTACGTGCGGAGCAATGACAGGGAGGACCTGAGCCTCGCCTGGAACCGGCTTACCGCTTCCGCCCTCGGACCGGCCTTCACGTCCGCCAGCACGCTCTTGGGGGTTGCACAGCTGGGCTTCGCAGGGCAGCTGGTCGAGGTGGACCTCACCGTCGCGCTGCCCGACTGAGCGGCCTCACGCCTCGAACGGCGCCTCGAACTGCTTCGCCCACATGGTCATGTGCCGGACGTCGAGGCGGCCTCCGTCTGATAACGGCTCATCGCCGCGCGGCAGTGGCAGCCCGGCGAGCTGGACATCGTCATCGTCACGGACGCCGGATACGACGTGACCCGCCTGGCCCGGGTCCTGCGGGATCTGCCCGTCGAGTCGACCGGGCGGATCCGCGGCGACCGCGTGCTGCGGCTCGCCCGCCCGCCGGCCCGGGACCTTCGGCACCCCTGGGAGAGGCCGGTCGCACCCGAGCCGACTCATGCCTGCCCGAGTCCGACGGGCGTTTCGGAACCTCCGCCAGCACACGCCCTGTCCCGCCAGGGCAGCGAACCCCACCGGACGGGGCCTGGACGACCACCCGGCACCAGGAACAGGCGCCGGGCACCCTGCTACGACGTCGGCAAGACCGTCCGCCGCGAGAAGACGCTCATCGCCCTACAGCGGTTGACGGGTCAAAGAACACGCTCAGTAGATGTTGCGCATCAGCTCGGCGAGGTCCTCGTCCAGGTCCAGGTGGAGGTGCTCACGGCCGACCGGGACGAGCTCCAGCGAGCGCTTGAGGAAGCGCCGCAGGTCGGACGTGCGGATGTGCACCATGGCGGTGCCCTCCGGAGCGTGGAACTCGAGGACCGTCCGGTCGTAGCCGTACGGTCGGATCCGCACGTCACCGACCCCGGCAGGCTCCTCCAGGCCGCGCGCGAGCAGTTCGCGGCCGAAGGACCACGCCACTTCGGTTCCTTCCAGCGTCGCCGGCGGCGGGAATGCCATGCTCACGGCAAACGGGTCGCGACGGTCGTAACGCAGGATCGCGGGCACGGTCTCCATCTGGGGTGCCGAGGCGACCAGACGGGCCTGAACGGCCTGCTCGATGACGCTGGACAAGGCCCGCTCCCTTACTTCGCTGCGGCACGGCCGACGTGTTCCTTGCACAGAGGAGGACGGCAGAACCGACCGATGCGTGCATCGGAGGACAGGGTGAGTTGCGTCACCGATCGAGGCGCTCTGGACCGGACCCCGGGTCTCGGCTAGGTTCGCGCGCCATGAGACGTGAGGGGAAGTCGAGACGGTGGACGTCCTTGGGGCTGTGCGGGGCTGCACTGGTCGCCGCCCTGGCCGGTCCGGCGCAGGCCGAGCCGCAGCACACGGCGCGCACCACACCACACTGGGACGTCAAGCAGACCGGCACGGACGCGCGGTTACGGGGCCTCGCCGCGGTGAGCCGGGAGACGGCGTGGGCCGCCGGTTCCCACGGCACCGTACTGCGGACCACGGACGGAGGGCGGAGCTGGGGTGACGTCTCCCCATCCGGTGCGGGTGAGCTGGAGTTCCGCGACATCGAGGCCTTCGACGGCCGGCGGGCCGTGGTACTGGCCATCGGGGAGGGTGAGGCGTCGCGCGTGCTCCGCACCGAGAACGGCGGCCTGACTTGGAGCGAGTCCTTCCGCAACACCGACCCGAGGGCCTTCTACGACTGCATGACCTTCTTCGACCCGGAGCACGGACTGGCCGTGAGCGATCCGGTCGACGGCAAGTACCGCATCCTCTCCACCGCTGACGGGGGGACGTCCTGGCGGGTCCTCCCGGGCGAGGGGATGCCGGTCGCGCAGACCGGCGAGGCGGGTTTCGCGGCGAGCGGCCAGTGCCTGGTCAGTGCCGGGCCCAGGGACGTCTGGCTGGCCACCGGGGGCGGAGCCACTGCGCGCGTGCTGCACTCCGCCGACCGCGGGCGGCACTGGACCGCGGCGGAGTCGACGGTCCCGGCGGGCGACGCGGCCCGTGGAGTCTTCGCGCTCGCCTTCCGCGACCGACACCGCGGCCTGGCGGTCGGCGGCGACTACCGGACGGGGCAGGCGTCACCGCAGGCGGCCGCAGCCAGCAACGACGGCGGCCGAAGCTGGCGGCAGGCGGCGACCCCGCCGCCCGCGTACCGCTCCGGTGTCGCCTGGCTCCCGCACGGCCGCGCCGCTGCGCTCGCGGTCGGACCCACGGGCACCGACCTGACCACGGACGGCGGCCGCACCTGGCGCACCGTGGACACCGGCTCCTACGACACGGTCGACTGCGCGCCGGGCCGTGGTGCCCGCGTCCCCTGGGGACACAGGGCTCCCGCGTGCTGGGCCTCGGGGGAGAAGGGCCGGGTGGCGCGATGGGACCGCTGACCTGCCGGGCCCCGGTCGTGGACCGCCGACCGGGTCCCTCGTCAGGCCGGCGATTGCTCCCGGTACGCCGCGAGCGCGGGTGCGGTCTTGGTCGCGATGAACTCCGTGATCCGGTACTCGCACACGCCGCCGGCCGTGAACGGGTCGGACGCGGTGATCTCCTCGACCCGCTCGCGGTCGACGCCCACGGCCAGCAGCACGCCGCCGTCCCTCGGGTTCTTGCGTCCGGAGGCGATGACGACGCCCTGCTCGTACAGCGCGTCCAGCCATGCCACGTGCGCGTCGAGGAGCGCGTCGACGCGCTCCACGGGCGCGGTGTAGGTCAATTCCAGTACGTACATGATCGTCAGGTTAGCCGGGGTGTCTAGGGTGGGTTCCACCATGACCACCATCAGGACACCTGCTGACGAGACCGCGGCCCGGGCCGTCCAGGACGAGCTGCGCGCCCGGGTCGTGCTCGACGAAACGGGGCCGCTGCCGGGCACGGGCTTGGTCACCGGGGTCGACGTGGCCTACGACGACGAGCGCGATGTCGTCGTCGCGGCCGCCGTGGTCCTCGACGCCGGCACCCTCGACGTCGTCGAGGAGACCACGGCGGTCGGCGAGGTCGCCTTCCCCTATGTACCGGGTCTCCTCGCCTTCCGCGAGGTTCCGACCGTGCTCGCCGCCCTGGAGTCGCTGCGCTCCGCCCCGGGGCTCGTCGTCTGCGACGGCTACGGTCGTGCCCACCCCCGCCGCTTCGGTCTCGCCAGCCACCTCGGCGTGGTGACGGGACTGCCGGTCGTGGGCGTCGCCAAGAACCCCTTCACCTTCACCTACGACCAGCCGGGCGGGCGGCGGGGGGACGCCTCACCGCTGCTCGCGGACGCAGGGGAGGAGGTCGGCCGGGCCCTGCGCACCCAGGACGGGGTCAAACCGGTCTTCGTCTCGGTCGGTCACCGGGTCTCCCTGGACAACGCCTGCGCCCACACCCTCGCACTGTCCCCGAACTTCCGGCTGCCGGAGTCGACGCGCCGGGCGGATGCGCTCTGCCGTCGGGTGCTGCGCGAGACCATCACCTGAGCAGGGCCCCGGGGCCGGTGCGTGGCTGCGGCGAAGGGTCGGGGACGTGGAGCCCGTCCGGACGGCGTCGTGCCGGGCCGGTGGCGCCGTCACGTCTCGTGCGGGTCGTGCGGGACCGTCCGGTAGCGACTGCGGAACTCGGTGAGGAGTTCGTCCGTCACCGCCGCACCCGCGGCGACCGCCGCGTGGACCTCCCGGAAGTACCCCTCGTAGCCGGCCGGGGTGTACAGGCACAGTGCGCGCACGGTGCGGGAGCCCGCGTTGCGGAAGCCGTGCGGAGTGCCGCGCACGGCAGCCATCAGGTGCCCGGGGCCCACCGCCACTTCCCCCTCGCCGTCGTGGAGGGTCAACTCGCCCTCCAGGACGTAGAAGTACTCGTCGTGGGCGGTGTGGACGTGCGGGCGGGCACCCACGGTACCGGGCGCGAGGGTGAACTCCTCGAAGGCGAACCGGCCCTCGGTGTGCTCAGCGGTGAGCCGGAAGAAGTGCGCCACT
Organism: Streptomyces sp. NPDC059169; assembly: GCF_042755225.1. Lineage (NCBI taxonomy): Bacteria > Bacillati > Actinomycetota > Actinomycetes > Kitasatosporales > Streptomycetaceae > Streptomyces > Streptomyces sp. NPDC059169. Next base: position 145,433 of record NZ_JBHZCF010000010.1, read on the forward strand.
CCGGCCACGTCGATCAACTCACCGTCCTGGGGGCGGAGCAGCAGCGGGCGAGGGGCGGGTATCGGAAGCTCGGTCATCCGGGCATCCTGGCAGACGCCCGTCCCTGCGCCCCGTGCGCCGCACGCCACCGTCGTCAGGTCGTCCCCGGTGGTCGGGGCGCCCCTGCGCGGAACCCGCCGGCCGGGCGCCCCAGCGCAGGTCCGACGCTCACGACCGACCTACCGGGAGTCGGCGAACCACCTGTCGGGAGTCGGCGAACGGCGGGAGTAGGCGAACGTCCTATCGGGAGTAGGCGACGCGGAAGGTGATGCCGGCGGCACGCAGCCGTGAGAGGAGCGCATCGCCCATCGCGACGGCCGTGGTCACCTGGCCGGCGGTCTGCGGCAGCTCGTCGAGGGCGAGGCTGAGCGCCGACTCGGCGAGCATCTTCGCGGTCTCGTCGTAGCCGGGGTCGCCACCGGACACCTCCGTGAAGACGCGTCGCCCGCCGCCCTCGCCGACGAACCGGACCCGGAACCAGCTCTTCTCGCGCCGTTCGGCGCTCGGACCCCGCCCCGGCTCGTACCGGTCCATCAACCAGTCGCGGACAGCCGGGAGTTGGGCGAGCACCGTCAGGGCGGCGAGGGCCGCTGGGCCGCCGAGGGCCATCGGAAGCGTCTTGACCGACGCGTAGTGCCGGTACTGGAAGTCGGGGCCGTAGCGCCTCAGACCGGCGGCCGAGCGACTCACGATCCTCGGGTCGAGGGTGGGCAGCGGCAGGGCCCAGGCGCCGGTCTCCCTGCTGAACCGGGGTGCACCGAGCCGCGCCCTGGCTCGCCGGCCGACCAGTCGGGGCTCGTGCAGCCGTCGTCCGCGTGCCGCGCGGGCTGCCTGCCGCTGTCGTCCCATGGCGGTGACGGCGGAGGCGAAGGTGCCGCCCGAGAAGATCCCGCCGGCCCGGACGAAGCCGTCGACGCGCAGCGGTGCGTCCTCGGGCAACTGCTGGACCGTGAAGTACACCCCCAGGTCGTGCGGCACGGAGTCGAAGCCGCAGGCGTGCACGATCCGGGCGCCGGTTTCACGGGCGCGTGCGTCGTAGCGGACGTACACGTCGTCCACGAACTCCGGCTCGCCCGTGAGGTCGGCGTAGTCCGTCCCGGCTTCGGCGCAGGCCTCGACCAGCGCTTCCCCGTACCAGACGTACGGGCCCACGGTCGTGGCGACCACACGGGTGGACTCGGCCAGGCCGCGCAGCGACTCGGGGTCCGCCGCATCGGCGACGACGATCGGAAGGTCGGCGCACGCCGGGTTCGCCGAGGCCAGCCGCTCGCGCAGCCGCTCCAGCTTGTCCGCGTTGCGCCCTGCGATGGCCCAGCGGCAGTCCTCCGGGGCGTGCGCGGCGAGGTACTCGGCGGTGAGCGTGCCGACGAAGCCCGTGGCTCCGAAGAGCACGATGTCGTACGCCCGCTGTGGCCCGTTCTTCCGGTTCACTGACCCCTCCGCCCGACTGCCCCACGCCGATGTCGGTGGCCGAGGCTAGCGTGAGACGGAACAGCGCGCGCTACCGGGAGGTACGGATGGCGGCACCGCCGAAAGGCGCCCTGGCGAAATGGGAGAGGGTGCGGTCCTTTGCCCTGGGCCTGCCGGCCGCGGGCGAGGAGTTCCCCTGGGGTGAGACGGTCGTCAAGGTCAACAAGAAGATCTTCGTCTTTCTGGGGGTAGCCGACGGCAGCTACCCGCTGGGGCTGGTGGTGAAGCTCCGGGACGAGGCGGTGCACGCCCACGCCCTGTCCAGCCCGGGTGCCGAACCGTCCGGCTACGGCCTCGGCAAGGCCGGCTGGGTGCGGATTCCGCTGGCCGTTGAGGGGGCTCCCGCGGTGGACGTGCTCTGCGACTGGGTGGAGGAGAGCTACCGGGCGATCGCGACGAAGAAGCTGGTCGCGGAGCTCGACGCGCGCTGAGCGGTCTCCCGGTGCCGGTGCGGCGCGCCGATCGGCGCCAGCCGCCCGGATCCCGCGAGAATGCGGCGAAAAACACTAAGCGCTTGCTCGCCGGAGGGCTTGTGCGGAGTGGAACACGTTCTTAACATCACTGATGTTACATCAGTTGTGTCACAGTGCTGGGGGCTTGATGGCAGCGACAGGGAACGGTCCGCCGGGCGGTCCGCTGACCGGCGTGCGCGTGGTCGAGCTGGCAGGTATCGGGCCCGGCCCGTTCGCCGCCATGCTGCTCGCGGACCTCGGGGCGGACGTCGTGCGCGTCGACCGTCCCGGAGGCGCGGGGCTGGCGATCGATCCCGCCTACGACCTGACGAACCGGAACAAACGGTCCGTGATGGTCGACCTCAAGGCGGACGGCGGGGCACAGCGGGTGCTCGATCTGGTCGAACGCGCAGACATCCTCATCGAGGGCTACCGACCGGGCGTGGCCGAGCGGCTCGGCGTCGGGCCGCAGGACTGCCACGCCCGTAACCCCCAACTGGTCTACGGCCGGATGACCGGCTGGGGCCAGGCCGGACCGCTCGCCCAGCGGGCCGGCCACGACATCGCCTACATCGCGATCACCGGCACCCTCGGCATGATCGGTAAGCCCGACGAGGCGCCCGCCGTGCCCGCCAACCTCGTCGGCGACTACGCGGGCGGTTCGCTCTACCTCGTCGTCGGCGTTCTGGCCGCGTTGCAGCACGCCCGTACGGAGGGCGGCCGCGGACAGGTCGTTGACGCGGCGATCGTCGACGGCGCCGCGCACCTCGCCACGATGATCCACGGGATGATGGCCGCCGGAGGCTGGCAGGACCGCCGGGGCTCGAACCTGCTCGACGGCGGCTGCCCCTTCTACGGGAACTACGAGACCGCCGACGGGGCGTACATGGCGGTGGGGCCGCTCGAGCAAGCCTTCTACGACGAGTTCATCGAATTGTTGGGAATCCGGGACGAGGTCCCGACCCGCAAGGACTTCGCCCGCTGGGGCGAGCTGCGTGCCGCCGTCGCCGCCAGGTTCCGGACGAAGACCCGCGACGCATGGACCGCGGTCTTCGAGGGGTCCGACGCGTGCGTAGCGCCCGTGCTGTCGCTGCGCGAGGCCCCGGCCCACCCGCATCTCGCGGCCCGAGGCACCTTCACCGAGCATGGGGGGATCACCCAGCCGGCCCCCGCGCCGCGCTTCTCCGCCACTCCGGGCAGCGTGCGCAGGCCCCCGGCGCAGCCCGGGGCCGACACCGAGGACGTGGCCCGCGACTGGGACGTGCCCGGCATCCGGGCCGATCAGGAAGGGGCGCGCTGATGGGACCGCTGCCGCCGGACCGCCCGGGGGTCCGGAGCACCGGCCGCACCGGAGGGCCGTGGGTCGTGGAACCCCGCGCCTTCCAGGGCCAACCGATCGAAACCACCAACGGCCGGACGTAGGGGACAGGGACATGGAACGGCAGATCTTCGACACCGAGCACGACGTGTTCCGCGAAACCGTCCGCGCCTTCCTCGCGAAGGAAGTGCTGCCCCACTACGAGCAGTGGGAGAAGGACGGCATCGTCGCGCGCGAAGCCTGGCTGGCGGCGGGCAGGCAAGGGCTGCTCGGCCTCGCCGTCCCCGAGGAGTACGGAGGCGGCGGCAACTCCGACTTCCGCTACAGCGCGGTGCTCGCCGAGGAGTTCACCCGGGCCGGCGTGGCCGGACTCGCCCTCGGCCTCCACAACGACATCATCGGCCCGTACCTCACCTCGCTGGCCACACCGGAGCAGAAGCGGCGCTGGCTACCCGGCTTCTGCAGCGGCGAGACCATCACGGCCATCGCCATGACCGAGCCGGGTGCCGGCTCGGACCTCCAGGGCATCCGCACCACCGCTGAGGACCGCGGCGACCACTGGCTGCTCAACGGCTCCAAGACCTTCATCTCCAACGGCATACTCGCCGACCTGGTGATCGTCGTGGCCAAGACCACCCCGGAAGGCGGGGCGAAGGGACTTTCCCTCCTGGTCGTGGAACGCGGAGCGGAAGGCTTCGAGCGTGGCCGCAACCTCGACAAGATCGGGCAGAAGGCGCAGGACACGGCGGAGCTGTTCTTCACCGACGTCCGCGTGCCGAAGGAGAACCTCCTCGGCGAGTTGAACGGCGCGTTCGTCCACCTGATGACCAACCTCGCCCAGGAGCGACTCCACATCGCCGTGGCCGGTATCGCTGCCGCCGAGCACCTCCTGGAGATCACCACGCGGTACGTCAAGGAGCGCGAGGCGTTCGGTCGCCCGCTCGCCAAGCTCCAGCACATCCGCTTCGAGATAGCGGAAATGGCCACGGAGTGCGCTGTCACCCGCACGTTCCTCGACCGCTGCATCGTCGACCACTCCGAGGGGAAGCTCGACGCGGTGCACGCCTCGATGGCCAAGTGGTGGGCGACCGAGCTGCAAAAGCGTGCCGCCGACCGCTGCCTCCAGTTGCACGGCGGCTACGGCTACATGGCCGAGTACCCGGTCGCCAGGGCCTTCACCGACGGCCGCATCCAGACGATCTACGGCGGTACCACCGAGATCATGAAGGAGATCATCGGCCGCTCGCTGCTCTCCTGATCCCGCCCCACCGGCTCCTCCCCCATTCGTGATGCGAAAGGCTCTGTTGTGAGTACCGAAGCGTATGTGTACGACGCGATCCGCACCCCGCGCGGCCGAGGCAAGGCCAACGGCGCCCTGCACGGCACCAAGCCGATCGACCTCGTCATCGGCCTGATCCACGAGATCCGCGCCCGTTTCCCCGGGCTGGACCCGGCCGCGGTCGACGACATCGTGCTCGGCGTCGTGGGCCCGGTCGGTGACCAGGGCTCTGACATCGCCCGTATCGCCGCCATCGCGGCCGGACTGCCCGACACCGTCGCGGGCGTCCAGGAGAACCGCTTCTGCGCGTCCGGTCTCGAAGCCGTCAACATGGCAGCGATGAAGGTCCGTTCCGGTTGGGAGGACCTGGTGCTGGCCGGCGGTGTCGAGTCGATGTCGCGCGTACCGATGGCGTCCGACGGTGGCGCCTGGTTCGCCGACCCCATGACCAACTTCGACACCAACTTCGCACCCCAGGGCATCGGCGCCGACCTGATCGCCACCGTCGAGGGCTTCTCCCGCCGCGACGTGGACGAGTACGCGGCGCTCTCCCAGGAGCGTGCGGCCGCGGCCTGGAAGGACGGCCGGTTCGAACGGTCCGTCGTCCCCGTCAAGGACCGCAACGGTCTCACCGTCCTCGACCACGACGAGCACATGCGCCCGGGCACCACGGCCGACTCGCTGGCGGCCCTGAAGCCGTCCTTCGCGACCATCGGTGAGATGGGCGGTTTCGACGCCGTGGCCCTGCAGACCTACCACTGGGTGGAGAAGATCGACCACGTCCACCACGCGGGCAACTCCTCCGGCATCGTCGACGGTGCCTCGCTCGTGGCGGTCGGCTCCAAGGAGGTCGGCGAACGCTACGGGCTCACTCCCCGCGCCCGCATCGTCTCGGCCGCCGTTTCCGGATCCGAGCCGACCATCATGCTCACGGGCCCGGCGCCCGCCACCCGCAAGGCGCTGGCCAAGGCCGGACTCACCATCGACGACATCGACCTGGTCGAGATCAACGAGGCGTTCGCCGCGGTGGTCCTCCGCTTCGTGCGGGACATGGGGATCTCCCTGGACAAGGTCAACGTCAACGGCGGCGCCATCGCCATGGGCCACCCGCTGGGCGCCACCGGCGCGATGATCCTCGGCACGCTCATCGACGAGCTCGAGCGTCAGGACAAGCGCTACGGCCTCGCCACGCTCTGCGTCGGCGGCGGCATGGGCATCGCCACCGTCGTCGAGCGTCTCTGACCGTCCCGTCCCTCCTCTTCCCCCGTACGGAGAAGCAGCAATGACCGCAACGCCGACGAGCACCACCATCCGCTGGGAGCAGGACGAGACCGGGGTCGTCACCCTCGTCCTCGACGACCCCAACCAGTCCGCCAACACCATGAACCAGGCCTTCAGGGAGTCCATCACGGCGATCGCCGCCCGGGCCGAGGCCGAGAAGGACACGATCCGCGGCATCATCGTCACCTCCGCCAAGAAGACGTTCTTCGCCGGCGGTGACCTCAAGGACATGATCAGGGTCGGGCCGGAGAACGCCCAGCAGGCCTTCGACATGGGCATGGGCATCAAGCATGCGCTGCGCCGGATCGAGACCCTCGGCAAGCCGGTCGTCGCCGCCATCAACGGTGCCGCGCTGGGTGGCGGCTACGAGATCGCCCTCGCCTGCCACCACCGCATCGCCCTCGACGTACGCGGATCCAAGATCGGCCTGCCCGAGGTGACGCTGGGCCTGCTGCCGGCAGGCGGTGGGGTGACCCGGACGGTGCGGCTCATGGGCATCGCGGACGCCCTGCTCAAGGTGCTCCTGCAGGGAACCCAGTACACCCCCCAGCGGGCCCTGGAGAACGGTCTGGTCCACGACGTCGCCGCGACCGAGGAGGAGATGCTCGCCAAGGCGCGCGCCTTCATCGACGCGAACCCCGAGTCGCAGCAGCCCTGGGACGTCAAGGGGTACAAGATCCCGGGCGGTACGCCGTCGAACCCCAAGTTCGCCGCCAACCTGCCCGCCTTCCCGGCCACCCTGAAGAAGCAGCTGAACGGTGCCCCCTACCCGGCGCCCCGCAACATCCTCGCGACCGCGGTCGAGGGCTCGCAGGTGGACTTCGAGAACGCCCAGGTCATCGAGGCGCGCTACTTCACCGAGCTGCTCACCGGGCAGACGGCCAAGAACATGATCCAGGCGTTCTTCTTCGACCTTCAGGCGGTCAACTCGGGCGCCAATCGTCCCCGGGGCATCGAGCAGCGCCCCGTGCGCAAGGTCGCCGTCCTGGGTGCCGGCATGATGGGCGCTGGCATCGCCTACTCCTGTGCCAAGGCCGGGATCGAGGTCGTCCTGAAGGACGTCAGCGTCGATGCCGCCGAGCGGGGCAAGGCCTACTCCGAGAAGCTGCTGGACAAGGCGCTGAGCAGGGGCCGCACGACCGAAGCCAAGCGGGCCGAGCTGCTCGCGCGCATCACCCCGACCGCCGACCCTGCCGACCTCGCGGGCTGCGACGCCGTCATCGAGGCGGTCTTCGAGGACGCGGCGCTCAAGCACAAGGTGTTCCAGGAGATCCAGCACGTCATCGAGCCCGACGCGCTGCTGTGCTCCAACACCTCGACCCTGCCGATCACCCTCCTCGCCGACGGTGTGGAACGGCCCGTCGACTTCATCGGACTGCACTTCTTCTCGCCCGTCGACAAGATGCCGCTGGTCGAGATCATCAAGGGTGAGCGGACCGGCGACGAGGCGTTGGCCCGCGCCTTCGACCTCGTGCGCCAGATCAACAAGACGCCGATCGTGGTGAATGACTCGCGCGGCTTCTTCACCTCGCGGGTCATCGGCCAGTTCATCAACGAGGGGGTCGCGATGGTCGGCGAGGGCGTCGAGCCCGCGTCGATCGAGCAGGCGGCGGCCCAGGCGGGGTACCCGGCGAAGGTGCTCTCCCTGATGGACGAGCTGACCCTCACCCTCCCGCGGAAGATCCGCGGCGAGTCGAGGCGGGCGGTGGAGGAGGCCGGCGGCACCTGGACGGGCCACCCCGCGGACGCCGTCATCGACCGTCTCGTCGACGAGTTCGGACGCACCGGACGCAGCGGGGGCGCGGGCTTCTACGATTACGTGGACGGTCAGCGGGCCGGTCTGTGGCCGGGGTTGCGCGAGCACTTCGCGAAGCCCGACGTCCACGTCCCCTTCGAGGACATGAAGGAGCGGATGCTCTTCTCGGAGGCCCTGGACACCGTCCGCTGCGTGGAGGAGGGCGTGTTGACCTCCGTCGCCGACGCCAACATCGGCTCCATCATGGGCATCGGCTTCCCCGCCTGGACGGGCGGCGTGCTCCAGTACATCAACGGGTACGAGGGGGGCGCCGGAGTGGGCAACGGTCTGCCCGGATTCGTCGCCCGGGCGCGCGAGCTGGCGGCGGCGTACGGCGAGCGCTTCGAGCCGCCCGCGCTGCTGGTGGAGAAGGCGGAGAAGGGCGAGACCTTCACCGACTGACAGGGGGCAACGGCACGGGCGGCCCCGCCGCGAGCGAGGGGCCGTCCCGGCGGCCCCTCCGCGTCCAGGGGCTGCTGCGCCCGTACCGCGCACGTCCAGCGGTTCCGACTGCGGCGCGGGTCCGTGTCGGGTGCGGGCTTCTGCGCGCCCGGCCGGCCCCGCTCGGTTGGCCCGCGGGTTGGCCCACCGTCAGTCGGCCGGGCTCGCGCCGAACGCCGCACGCAGCTCCTCCCTCAAGGACCGCTGGAAGGCGGTCACCAGGGCTTGGATCACCATCGGCTGCATGTGAGCGGAGAGGGACTTCATGGCCGCCACGTGGTCCGGGTCGGCTTCGCGTTGCCGGTACGGATCCCACACCTCGTCGCGGAACAGCCGGGTGAGCTCGTGGGCCGCGGTCCGTGCGTGCTCCAGCAGTACGGTGCGGGAGGCGAGGATCGTCTCGTGCGCGATGGGCACGTCCAGGAGTTCCACGCCGAGCCGCAGCAGGCCGCCGTCCAGCCGGTACGCGTCCGGCGCGCCCGCGCGGTCGACCACGCCCATCGCGGCCAGTCGGTCGACGTCCTGGTCCGACAGCGGTCGACCGGCCCGGCGCTCCAGTTCCTGCCTGCTGGTCTCCTCAGCGGACTCGGGGGCCCAGGACGCCACCAGAGCCCGGTGGATCGCCAGGTCGTGGGCGCTCAGGTCGGGCGGGAGCTGCTCCAGGTAGCGTTCGATCGCGGCGAGGGTCATACCCTGGCGCTGCAGCTCCTCGATGAGGGCCAGCCGGGAGAGGTGGGACGCGCCGTAGTGGCCGACCCGTCGCGGACCGATCGTCGGGGGAGGCAGGAGCCCCCGGGTGCTGTAGAAGCGGATGGTGCGGACGGTGACACCCGCGCGGGCGGCCAGTTCGTCGACCGTCAGTGTCGGCTCGTCGGTCTCCTCCGTCGCCATGGTCTCCCTTGCCTCCCGCGTGCTGTGTGCCAGTGCAACAGTATTGCTGTCTCACCAGAGTTGTGAAAGCCATTGCCGCATCGGTGGCACGGGTACGACGGAGAGCGCCGGCCGGCTGATCGGCATGGGGCGTACCGTCGCGATTTCGCCGGAGGAGCACACGAACGGGGCTCCGACGACGCTGCGGTCGCGGGACAAGGCCCTGGAGCTCGGTGCGTCGGTGCACATGCCCCGGATCGGCTGCGGTCTGGCGGGAGGCCGGTGGTCGCGGGTGGAGCCGCTGGTGGTCGAACGGCTCGTCGCGCGCGGGGTGGCCGTCACGGTGTACGACCACGGTCGCTAGACCCCCCGTCTTCCTTGGTGTGTACCTGCCGCTAGAGTGCGGTGTTTGTTCGAATGTGGAGCATGGCGAAGGGGAGCGCATGCACACGCAACTCAGGGAAACCGCGGTCGAGTTGGCTGAGGTCCTGTGGCGCGAGCACACCGTCTATCGCGATCGGGCAGGGGGAGTCGTCATCCGGGGGGAGCACGTCCAACGCTGGATCAGTCTCGCCCCCAGCGGTGGGCGGGACGAGGTTCTCGTGCGCGTCGGACGCATCCTCCACGGAGGGACCACGGCTCCGGCGCGGGCGGAGTCGGTGGTGAGCCTGGGGGCGGGTAAGGGCGAACTGGCCGCTGTCTGCCGCCGGCTGCTGGCCGAGGCGGCAGCCGATGCGGCACCCCCGGGGACGCCGCGGGGGCGGTCGCGGCCCGGGGGCCGTGGGCCGCGCGAGCGGAGGATCCGTTCCCACCGCAGCGGACGCGCGCGCCACACGGGGCTCGCCGCCTGGACGGTCATCCTCGGCATCGCCGGGCTCGTGGCCCTCTACGTGTACAACGTCGCAGGGGCCCACCGGTAGCGCGCTCCCGCCGGGTCCGCTCGCGGCTGCCGGCGGCGATGCGGTGCGGCGCGGAGGCGGTCACCGGGTGAGGGGGAATGACTCGCCGTGGTGGTGTCCATGACGGGTCACGGGCACCACCACGTCACCGGAACGGCCTCGAGCCACCGTCGCAGGGCGACCCCTGACCGGCCCGACCGGCCGGTGCGTCCCGGAGGCTTCCGGTCGTGCTACTGCGCGCCTGCGGTGACCGGATAGTGGTCGGACAGGTTCGTGTACGTGTACGAGGTGCCCCAGCTCGAGACGGTCCACGGGGCGCTCTGCTCCTTGACCACACCGTTGGTCCAGCCGGACGGCTTGGCGTGGCCCGCCCGGTGCAGGACGTAGTCGAGGTCCTCGCGCGGATCGTCCGGGTAGCGGTAGGAGGCGATCGAGTTCTCGCGCGTGTCGAACGAGTACGGATGTCCGGTGCGGGCGTCGGCAGCCGTCAGGCCGCCGTCGGCCAGCATCGTGGCGTACTCGGGTGTCCGCGAGTCGACGTTGAAGTCTCCCGCGACCATGACCTGTTCCGTGGACGGGATGTTCTTGGCGTCGAGGAACGTGTCGATCGCCCGGAACTGGCGGCTGCGCATCCGAGCCGCCTCGCCGGTCCCGCATCCCGGATCGGTGGACTGGGTATGCGTGCCGACCACGTGCACGCGGGTGCCGTTCACGTTCAGCACCACGTAGACGAAGCCCTTGTTGGACCACCAGTCGGCGCCGCACGCGTCCTTGTAGACGTACTGCTCCTTGCGCTCGATGGGCCACCTGCTCAGGATCGTGACGCCGCCGTCCTCCGGGGTCAGGGCGGAGTAGGCGCCGCTCGTCGCGTCCCACCCGCTCTTGCTGCGGCCCATCACCGGGGTCTGGTACGGGTACTGGGCACGGGCGTTGGCCTGGAGAGCGTCCGAGGAGGAGTTGTCGAACGCCTCCTGGAGCACGACGACGTCGTTGCCCTGGAAGAAGCCGGCGGCCGGGATCGCCTTGGCCCGGTGATCCTGGCCCCAGTTCGGGTACAGGGTCTTGCTGAACAGGAACACGTTGTACGTCAGCACCTTCAGAGCGGGCGCGGCGGGTACCGGTGGCGTGGTTGCGGCGGACGCCGAGGGCGCGGCCACCGCCAGGGCGGCGGCAAGGGCCGTCGACAGGGCGGCGCCGGAAAGACGGCGGAGCGTGGAGTGCGGCACTGGAACTCCCGGATGTGAGGGGGGTGATGTCCGGCGCGCACATCAAAGCAGCGGCAGTTACCTTCGGGTAACCGTTTGGTGCCGGTTTTCTTGCCGCAGGTCCACGATCACGCGAACACGTCCGGTCGGCCGCCGCTGCCGCACCAACGGGGCCGCTGCGGTCCCCCCCCGGGAATCGTCCCGTCCCCGGAGATCGCATACTGGAGACGGAGGGAAGGGGACGGAGCCCCGCGTCCCGCCGACTCTGGGAGCACCGATGAGCAGGCAGTCCGAGCCCGCGCCTCCGCCGCCCGGCGGTGTGCTGTGGAGCCTCGCCGGCGACGTCCGGGGGCTGCTGATGTTGCCCGCTGCCCTCACCATGCAGGTCGCCCACCCCGCCGTCGGCGCCGGTGTCGACGAGCACTCCGTCTTCCGCACCGACCCGTGGGGTCGTGGTGAGCGTTCCCTGCGCTCGCTCCAGCTGTGGGTGTACGGCGGTGAGGCCGCCGCCGAGGAGGGGCGCCGACTGCGCCAGCTGCACCGCACGATCCAGGGCACCGACACCCGTGGCCGCCGCTACCACGCGCTGACCCCGGAGTACTACGCCTGGGTGCACGCCACCGGCTTCCCGGTGTACCAGTACGCCTCCCGGTACCTGCACCGGCCGCTCACCTCGCAACAGGAGCGGCAGTTGTACGCGGAATGGCTCCAGGTCGGCCGCGTGCTCGGCATCCGCGACCGCGACATGCCCCAGACCGTCGAAGAGTTCTGGCCGTACTACCACAAGGTCCTCGCAGACGAGCTGGAGGCGACCGCCGTCGTGCGGGACCTGGTCGAGACCCACGCCCGCGTACCTCCGCCGGACCGTGGCCCGCTGGCGATCCGGCTGCTGCTGCGGGCGTTCTGGCCGGTGCTCCTACCGCCGCTCGCGCGCTTCCGGCGCTTCGTCACCGTCGGCCTGATGCCGCCGGACGCCCGTCGGGCGATAGGACTCGAGTGGAGTGCCCCTCAAGAGCGTCGGCTGCGCCGTTTCGGGCTCGTGGTGCGGGCAACCGTGCCGCTGCTGCCCGAGCGGTGGCGCTACCTGCCACTCGCCAGGGAAGCCCGGCGCAGGGTTCGGGGCGCGGCCCGAGTCACGCCGAAGCCCGGTGCACCAGCGTCGTCGGGGTGATCACCGATGCCGGTGCGGCGTCCCCACCGCCGTCGCCCAGTGCGCGCATCAGCAACCGCACCATCAACCTGCCGTTGCCCTCGATGTCCTGACGGACAGTCGTCAGGGGAGGATCGGTGGCCTCGGCCACCGGGGTCATGTCGTCGAATCCGACCAGCGCGACGTCCTCCGGCACCCGCAGCCCACGCTCACGCAGCACCGTCAGTGCTCCGGAAGCCATCAGGTCGTTCGAGGCGAAGACCGCGTCGGGCGCGGCACCCCGGTCGAGCAGCCCTGCCATCGCCCGTGCTCCACTCGCCGCAGTGAAGTCGCCGTGCACGGTCAACGAGGGGTCGGCGGTGGGCAGTACGTCGCGATAGCCGTCGAGGCGGTCCCGCGCCGAGGTCTGATCGGACGGTCCCGCTATGTGGGCGATCCGGCTGCGTCCGAGGGCGACGAGATGACGCACGGCGACGCGGGCGCCGCCCCGGTTGTCGCAGTCCACGAAGGGCACCGCGCCCTGCGATCCGGCCCCCGGTCCACCGGGGCGACCGCCGAACACGGCGGGTACGCCCGAACCGCGTACGACGGAGGGGAGATCGTCGTGGTCGTGCAGCGAGAAGGCGAGGGCACCGTCGACGTGACCGCCGCCGAGGTAGCGGGCGATCCGTTCGTGGTCGTCCTGACCTTCCACCCACAGGAGCACCAATTGGCTGTCGTGCACGGTGAGTTCACGGCTGATTCCGCGGAGCTGTCGCTCGAAGAAGGGGTCCGAAAAGACCCGGAACTCGGGCTCCGCGATGATCACGGCGACGGCTCCGCTGCGCCGGGTGACCAGGCTCCGTGCCGCGAGGTTCGGTACGTAGCCGAGTTCCGCTACGGCTTCGCGCACCCGGTCCGCCAGCGGTGCCCGCACTCCGGCGCCGCCGTTGACGACACGGGACGCGGTCGCGCGGGAGACGCCCGCCCGGGCGGCCACGGCCTCGAGGGTCGGCCTGGTCTCCCTGCTCCGATCGGGCACGGGTCGCTCCTCACCGTCGGTGTCCGGGCGGGTGACATGGGTTACGGGGAGCCAGGGTAACGCCAAGCGCCGCCGCCCCGTCCGGGTGGCGGCGCCTGGCCACGGGTCAGCGGCCGTGGTGTTCCTGCGCGTGGATGGTGTCGGTCTCGGCGATCTTCCGGTACGACGCCGGCGGTGCGGGCCGGGTGTCGACGCGGGCGCGGCCCGCACTCGTTCCGGCCGGGCCGGTGGGGGCAGGCTTCACGGTCTCGAAGAGCCAGGTGTCGAAGAGAGCGGCCAGCGGCTTGCCCGAGACCTTCTCCGCGTACTGCACGAAGTCGCTCACGGAGGCGTTGCCACCCGCCTTCGCCGTCGGCCAGCCCTTGAGGATCGCGAAGAAGTCCTTCTCCCCGACGCGGTTGCGCAGCACCTGAAGGGCGAGCGCCCCCCGGTCGTACACCGCGATGTCGAACTGCTTGTCGGGCCCGGGGTCCCCGGGCTTCACCGTCCAGAACGGGTCGTCGGCCGGGTGTTGTGCGTAGACGTAGTCCGCCAGCTCCTGTGCCGTGCCTTCGCCCTCCTTCTCCGACCAGAGCCACTGGCTGTAGCGGGCGAAGCCCTCATTGACCCAGATGTCCTTCCAGCCCTTGACGGAGACGCTGTCCCCGTACCACTGGTGGGCCAATTCGTGGACGACCACCGAGACGTTCGCCCCGTTCGCGAACTGCCGCGGGCTGTAGAAGGGACGGGTTTGTGTTTCCAAGGCGTAGCCGCTGGTCACATTGGGGACGTAACCGCCGAGCGCGGCGAACGGGTACGGTCCGAAGACCGTTTCGAGCCACTCCGCCACTTCGGTCGTCCGTTCGACGCTCGCGCGCGCGGCACCCGCGTTGTCCCCCAGGTCCTTGCTGTAGGCGTTGAGGACGGGGAGGCCGTTCGCCGTCGTGTCGGTCGTGATGTCGAACGCGCCGACGGCGAGCGTGGCCAGATACGTCGCCTGCGGCTTGTTCGACCGCCAGTTGTAGCGGGTCCAGCCGAGGCGCGACGTCTGCGACTGCAGGACTCCGTTGCTGATCGCCTGGGTACCGTCCGGCACGGAGACCGAGATGTCGAACGTGGCCTTGTCCAGCGGGTGGTCGTTGGAAGGGAACCACCACACCGCGGAGTCCGGCTCCTGGGCGGCGATCCCGCCGTCGGGGGTTCGGTGCCAGGCCGACCAGCCGTCGATCTTCAATTCGGAGGGCTTGCCCGCGTACCGGACGACCACCGAGACCGCCCTGCCCCGCTCCAACGGCGCAGCCGGGGTGATCTCCAGTTCCTGGTTCCCCGCCTTGGCGAACGCCGCCTTCCTCCCGTTCACCCGTACCTCGCTGACCTGCAGGCCGAAATCGAGGTTGAACCGGGAGAGGTTCTGCTTGGCGGTGGCGAGGATCGTCGCCGTGCCCTCCAACAAGTCCGACTTCGGCTGGTACTTCAGCCGCAGGTCGTAGTGCGAGACGTCGTAGCCGCCGTTGCCGCTGGCCGGGTAGTAGGGATCACCGATTCCGGGTGCCCCGGGGACGTGGTCGGCCGCCGATGCCGGGATCGCCAGCAGAAGAGAAGCCGCAAGTACGCTCGGGACGAGGATTCTGCGGTGCACGAATGCTCCAAGTGGTCGGGGCGGATGATCTCTCCGGAGCCTATTGACGCGCGCTCCGCTCAGCCGTGTCCATGGCCCCGGCCGTCACGCGATCGCCATTCGGCCGAGATGCCGCGGTGTACCCCGCCCATTACTCCGCTCTGCTGATGGCTCGTCATGCCCTCTGTCCTGACGTAGTCGTCCGGAGTACCTTCCGCCCCATGCCGATTCCCGCGTGGCACCCGCGCGTCCTGTGCAGAGTGATCGCAGCCGTGGCCGCAGCCGCCCTGGTGTCCGTCCTGGGGCCGCCGGGCAGCGCCGCGGGCACCGGACCCGCCGAGAGCCGTCCCGTGTACTCGTTCGACGACGCGATCCGCGAATCCGTATGGGTGGACACCCGCCTCGACGGTGACGGCGACGGACGGTCCGACCGCGTGGCCGTCGACATCGTCCGGCCCCGCGAACCCGCACAACATGGCCGGAAAGTACCGGTCATCATGGATGCCAGTCCGTATTACTCCTGTTGCGGGCGCGGCAACGAGAGCCAGAAGAAGACATACGGACCCGACGGCAGACCCGTCCAGTTCCCGTTGTTCTACGACAACTACTTCGTCCCGCGGGGCTACGCGTTCGCCGCGGTCGACCTCGCCGGCACCAACCGGTCCGACGGGTGCAGCGACGTGGGCGGACGCTCGGACATCGCCTCCGCCAAGGCCGTCGTCGACTGGCTCAACGGCCGCGCACGTGGCTACACCACGCGTACCGGCACCCGACGCGTCCGGGCCGACTGGACCACGGGCGACACCGGAATGATCGGCAAGAGCTGGGACGGCACCATCGCCAACGGCGTCGCCGCAACCGGGGTCGAGGGGCTGAGGACCGTCGTCCCGATCGCCGCCATCTCCTCGTGGTACGACTACTTCTTCGCCCAGGGAGCCCCCCTCTACGGATCCGGACCCGACTGGCTAGGGGACTACGTCAACAGTGCCGAGGCGCGGGCACGCTGCGCCGGCGTTCAGCAGCGACTCATCGACGGCGCCCCGCGCAGCGGAGACTGGACCCGGCTGTGGAGCGAGCGCAACTACGTCCGTCGCGCCGCCAAGGTCCGGGCCAGTGTCTTCGCCGTCCACGGCATGCAGGACCTGAACGTTCGGCCCGGTCACTTCGGGCGGTGGTGGGACGCACTCGCCCGGAACGGCGTGGAGCGCAAGGTGTGGCTCTCGCAGACCGGTCACGTCGACCCCTTCGACTTCCGCCGCGCCGACTGGGTCGCCACCCTGCACCGCTGGTTCGACCACTACCTGCTCGGCTACGACAACGGGATCGACCGCGAACCGGTGGCCGACGTCGAGCGCGCCCCCGGCCGTTGGTCCACGGACCGGGTCTGGCCGCCCCGCACCACGAGTCCCACCACCCTGCGCCCGAGGAGGGGCGCCGTCCCCGGCGTGGGGACGCTCGGCGCAGCGCCCGCCCGGCCGGGCACCACGGAGACGTTCACCGACGATCCGGCACTCGGTGAGACCTCCTGGGCGGGGGACGTCGACCGCACCACGCCCGCGAAGGTCGCCTTCAGGACACCCCGCCTGACCCGCGCCCTCCGGCTCTCCGGTTCCTCCACGGTCACCGTCACCGCCACACCGTCGACCACGACCGCACACCTGACCGCGGTGCTGGTCGATCTCGGGCCCGACACCATCCGGGACTACTCCGCCACCGGCGAGGGCATCACCACCCTTCCCGAGCGCACCTGCTGGGGGGCCGGTACCAGCGGCGACAGCTCCTGCTTCAAGGAGACCGCGGCACGCACCACCGCCGTCGGCTACACCGTGATCAGCCGGGGCTGGGCGGATCTCGGTACCTACGTCTCGGCGGCCAGGGGGCGTCCGCTCACCCCCGGCAAGGCCTACACCATCACCCTCGGCCTGCACGCCACGGACCACGTCATCCCCGCCGGGCACCGGCTGGCACTCATCGTCGGCGGCACCGACAAGGACCTCGTCGAACCGCCGTCCACCCGGCCGCGCCTCACCCTCGACCTGGCGCGCACCGCGGCGCGGCTCCCCCTCGTGGGGGGCTGGGGAGCCTTCCAACAAGCCGTGACCGGTACCGGCTCGGCGGCGCAGACCCCGTACGGCAAGCGACTCCAAGGCGTTGACGCACCACGTCCGAACCGTCCGGTCCCGGGAGGCAGCAGCCGATGAGCCGTCACATACGCCTGGTCGCCGTCGCGACGGCGGCCCTCGCCGCGTCCTTGCTGAGCGCACCCGTCCACGCCGCTCCCGGGAGTGCCGTCCCGATGGGGGCGGCAGCCCCGGTGGGGGGTGCGCCGCGCACCGGATTCGAGCTCTCCGACGGCGCACGCTGGACCACACAGGCCGAGGAGCGGCAATTCCTGACCGCCGTCGACCGGGCGACGGACCGGGTCGGCGTCAGCACCATCGGCACCACCGGACAGGGTCGCCCCGTGCGGCTCGTCCGCGTAGGCGGCTCCCGGACGACCACCAGCAGGATCCTGCTCGTCTGCAGCCAGCACGGCGACGAGCCGTCCGGACGCGAGGCATGCCTCAGCACCGTCCGGGACCTGGCGTACGCGGCGGACCCCGGGACGCGGCGGCTCCTCAGCCGCACGACGGTTTTCGTCATCCCGACCGCCAATCCCGACGGGCGGGCCGCCGACACCCGCGGCAACGCCGACGGGGTCGACGTCAACCGCGACCACATCGCCCTCAAGACGGCCGAGGGACGGGCCGTGGCCGCCGTCATCCGCGACCACCGCCCCGACGTCATCTACGACCTGCACGAGTACGGGGGCACCCCCCGCTTCTACGACAAGGACCTGCTGTCGCTCTGGCCGCGCAACCTCAACACCGCTTCCCCGGTGCACCGGGAAGCGCGCACCCTCTCCGAGCGCTACGTCCGGCCCGCGGCCCACGACGCCGGATTCAGCACGGGCGTCTACGGGATCTGGACCGACCCCGTCACCGGCGAGCCGGTCAAGCAGGTCGCCGGAGACGGTCAGGAACGGATCCTGCGCAATGCGGCGGGGATCAAGCACTCCGTCGGACTGCTCGTCGAGACGCGCACCGACCCCCTCACCGATGAGGAGAGGAACGACGAAGCGGTCAACAACCGTCGTCGGGTGACCAGCCAGCTGGTCGCGCTGCACGCGGCGTTCGCCTTCACGGAAGAACGGCGCGACCGGATCGAAGCCGCCACGTCCGCCGCCCGGACGGCAGGTCTCCTCGACCGCGGACCGATCCACCTCGGCGGCGCCGACAACGATCCCGCGGACCCGGCGGAGGTCATCGAGGACCCGCCCTGCGGCTACCGCCTCACCCCGGAGCAGTACGCGGACGTGCAGGACGAACTCGCCCTGCACGGCGTCCGTTCCCGGCCGGACCGGCACGGCGCCTACGTCCCTCTGCGGCAGTCCCAGCGGGCGCTCGTCCCGTTGCTCCTCGACGAGCGGGCCGCTTACCGCCTCACGGAGGGGAGGGCCGTGCCGGACTGCTGAGCGGCCCGCTCACCCGGCGAGATCCGCGGCGGCGCGGGCGCAGCCCCAGGCGACGGTGACGCCGGCGCCGCCGTGACCGTAGTTGTGGACCAGTCGGCTCCCGGACGGGCCGGTACCCGCTTCGAGGCGGACGCCCGACGTCCTGACCGGGCGCAGCCCCACCCGGTGCCCGATGACCTTGGCGTCCGCGATCTCGGGGCGGATCCGGGCGCAGCGTCCGACGATCGCCGCCGCGGCCGCCGGGTCCGGGGCTAGGGACCAGCAGCCCTCGTCCGCGGTGCCACCGAGGACGAGCCGTCCGGGTTGGGGGAAGAAGTACGTCGCCGTGGTTGCGGTGCCCTCCGCAGCGACGAACCAGGTGTCGACGCCCGGGTTCTCGACGAGCACCAGCTGGCCGCGGACGGGCGTCACCCCGTCGTCGGGCACCAGGTCGCGCGCCCCGATCCCGGTGCAGTTGACCACCACGGGGGCTCGGGCGGCCGCCTCGTCGAGGGAGACGATCCCGCGGATCTCCACCGCGGAGCCGGCCGCCGCCAGCCGTGACCGCAGCCAGGCCAGGTGCACCGGCATGTCGATCAGCGGCAGCCGCAGGCCCACCGCCGAGGAACACCCCGCCGGGAGCTCATCGGGTGCCAACTGCCGCAGCTTCGGCAGGTCCCGTGCCCACCAACCGAGTTCATCGAGCATGACCCCGGCCTGCATGCCGTCCACCAGGCGCACCCCCGTCGTCTCGGGCTGCGACGCGAGTTCCTCGTAGACCCGCAGGGAATCGAGAGACCAGTCGCCGACCAGCGCTTCCGGCTCGATCCGGTAGGGCCACCAGAGTGCCCCCGCGACCGCAGAGGGGGTCGCGGGGGCGGGGTCGCGGGTCCACACCCGCACGCGCCGTCCCCGCTCGGCGAGCACCACCGCCGTCGTCAGCCCGATGACCCCGCCGCCCACCACGATCACATCGCTCACGAAGACCGAGCGTAGCTCGATGTCGGGATCGAGGGGCCGAGGCGGCCGGTGGGCGCCGGGCGGGCGGGGTCGTCTCCGCCCTCGGAGGTCGGGTCGAACTGCGGTTGCAGCCCGGCCGATTCCCCGGCGCGTGGTCACAACACGACGCAGGTGGGGATACTCCAGACATGTCTGCCGAGTACGCGACCTTCGCCTTGGCCCCCGCGGTGCGAGCCGGGGGAGTCCTCGTCGACGGTGGTTACCAAGTCCATCGGGACTTCGTGGACTTCATCGTCGACGGCCGCCCGCTCCTCTTCCGGCTCGCCGACCTCGACGCCGTCTCGCCGTTGGCCTCCGACGTGCCACCGTCGATATTCGTCCACCAGGTGCGGAGCCTCCTCCTGGAAGCCGACCCGCCGCTCCCCGACGGCCGGCACGTCATCTACGGCTGTCCCGAGTGCGAGGCGCTCGCATGCGGGGCCGTGACCGCCGTCATCGAGCGGGACGGTGGCGACGTCATTTGGCGGGACTTCGCCTGGCAGACCGACGAGGAAGCAGATCTGGAGCGGGGCGGCTACCACGGGATCGGGCCGTTCCGCTTCCGCGCGGACCAGTACCGTGCCGCGTTGGAGCGGCTGTTGGTGGACGAGCAGGCCCGGCCGCGTCGCCGCGTCCTGCTGATCGGGCCGCGCGCCGCCGTCCTGGCACGGCTCGCCGCCGCGCTGCGGGGCATCGGAGTCGGCGCGGAGATCGCCCAGGACGCGACGGGGGTCCCGGCAGAGGAGCTCCGCACCTACGGGGCCGTCGCCTTCGGCGGTGCCGTCCGCGAAGCGGAGCGGGCGGCCGTGCGCGCGGCCTTCGCCGGAGCGGGGGTGGACGTCGCGTACGTCGAGGGCCTGGCCCCGGTCGTTCCGCTCCTCGTGGCGCAGATCGAGCACGCCCTCGACCGGGCACCGTCCGAGCGGCGTCGACTGGCGGAGTTGACGGTCGTCGAGGGGGCAGCCGCGGTGACCGTCACCTGCGCCTGCCGCGTACGCATCGTGGCGTACCGCCTGGACCTGCTCCACCGCACACACGTCCACGACGTCTTCGACGGCACCCTGGAGCCGGGCACGCACCGCATCCCCCTGGGCGGTCAGCCGACGAGGCGGCGGTCCTTCCTGGTGGCACGAGCCGTGGGGAGCGTGCTGGTCGCAGCCGTGGTGCGGTGAGCCGTCCGCGGAGGGCCTTCGGCAGGCACACCGATCCGGATCCCGTCATCGCGGGGCCGATCGGGCCGGACAGCGTCGGCAGGGCCGGGTGCGAGCGACTCCCGGCACCCTGCGACCCGGCACCCTGCGACCCGGCACCCTGCGACCCGGCACCCTGCGGCCCGGCACCCTGCGGCCCGGCACCCTGCGGCCCGGCACCCTGCGGCCCGGCACCCTGCGGCCCGGAGCCCGGAGCCCGGAGCCCGGAGCCCGGAGCCCGGAGCCCGGAGCCCGGAGCCCGGATAGGATCGCCGTCTCATGACTGCCACCCTCGTCGCCAAGGACCTCGCCGCCGGACACGGCGGCCGCTCGCTCTTCTCCGGGCTCGACCTCGTCGTCGCCCCCGGCGACGTGATCGGCCTGGTCGGCGTCAACGGCGCCGGGAAGTCCACCCTGCTCCGGCTGCTCGCCGGCCTCGACCGGCCCGAGCGGGGACAGCGGAAGCTGTCGCCACCCGGCGCCAACGTCGGGCACCTCCCGCAGGAGGCGGAGCGCCGCGACGGCGAGTCCGTACGGTGCTTCCTCGCCCGGCGCACCGGCGTCGCCGCCGCCCAGGCCGCGATGGACGACGCCACGCAGGGGCTCGTCGACGGCGTGCCGGGCGCGGACGACGCGTACGCGACGGCGCTCGAACGCTGGCTGGCCCTCGGAGGAGCCGACCTCGACGAGCGTGCGGAGGAGGTGGCGGGTTCACTCGGACTCACCGCCGACCTCGACCAGGCGATGACCTCGCTCTCCGGAGGCCAGGCCGCCCGCGCCGGACTCGCGTCGCTCCTGCTGTCCCGCTACGACGTCTTCCTGCTCGACGAACCGACCAACGACCTCGACCTGGACGGGTTGGAGCGGCTGGAGGCGTTCGTCCGGGGGCTGCGCGCCGGGACCGTCCTCGTCTCCCACGACCGCGAGTTCCTCACCCGCACCGCCACCAAGGTCCTCGAACTCGACCTCGCCCAACAGCAGACCACCCTCTACGGCGGCGGCTACGAGGCCTACCTGGAGGAGCGGGCGACGGCCCGCCGGCACGCCCGCGAGGAGTACGAGGAGTACGCCGACAAGAGGGCGGCGCTGGAGGGCCGGGCCCAGATGCAGCGCTCCTGGATGGACAAGGGAGTGAAGAACGCCCGGCGCAAGGCCGGCGACAACGACAAGATCGGCCGCAAGTTCCGCAGCGAAGCGAGCGAGAAGCAGGCTGCGAAGGCCCGCCAGACCCAGCGCATGATCGAGCGGCTCGATGCCGTCGAGGAACCCCGCAAGGAGTGGGAGCTGCGGATGGAGATCGCCGCCGCGCCACGCTCAGGCTCCGTCGTGGCGACCCTGAGCGAAGCCGCGGTACGTCGTGGCGATTTCCGTCTCGGGCCGGTCTCGCTGCAGATCGACTGCGCCGACAGGGTCGCCATCACCGGCGCCAACGGTTCCGGCAAGTCCACCCTGCTCGCCGCACTCCTGGGCCGCCTGCCCCTGGACGAGGGACGGGCAGCGCTCGGCTCCGGAGTGGTCATCGGGGAGGTCGACCAGGCGCGCCGGCTCTTCCACGGCACGGACTCGCTCCTGGACGCCTTCTGCGCGGCGGTCCCCGACACCGAGCCGGCCGACGTCCGCACCCTCCTCGCCAAGTTCGGCCTCAAGGCGGCGCACGTCTTGCGCCCTGCGGTGACCCTCTCCCCAGGAGAACGGACCCGTGCCGCGCTGGCACTGCTCCAGGGCAGGGGTGTCAACCTGCTCGTCCTCGACGAGCCGACGAACCACCTGGACCTCCCGGCGATCGAGCAGCTGGAGTCGGCCCTGGACTCGTACGGCGGCACCCTGCTCCTGGTCACCCATGACCGGCGGATGCTGGACGCCGTGCGCACGACCCGCCGGCTGGAGGTGGCGGACGGGAAGGTGACGGAGTCCACCTGACCGGAGCCGTCCCACCCGGCCCCGGGCGGGACGCCCGCTCTCCGGCAGGAGGGCACCGCGGGGTGCCGGCGCCCGCACGGACGCGGCCCGTACCACCGCTTCCGCCGGCCGGCCCTTCGCCGCGACCGCCACGGTCCTTCGCTCACACGCTCCAGCGCAGCACCGCCCCGAACCCACCGGCGGGGCCGTCCGCCCCCGCGGGCACCATCAGCACCTCGCCGTCCCCCGCCGCTGCCGACCGCAGCAGGGCGTCGTCCGCGCGTGCCGGGACGGGTTTCGCCACACCCATCGCCCGAGCCTGACCGCGTTGTACGGCCACGTCGTCCGCGCCCGGACCGATCCACACCTCGCGGGACGCGTCCGACGCGCCACGCGCCACCAGCAGGGTGGCCACCTGATGGCTGCGCACCGCGTCGACGACCGCGGGGATCCCTTCCGCTGCGCCTCCGAGACCGGTGTCCACGGAGGTCTCGCGGTGCTCCCCCGGTCTGCCGCGGCCCATGCGGAACCGCTCGAGCGCGGACTGGAGCCGGTCGTTCGCGTACTGTTCGCAGGCATCGGCGATCTGCCGGTCCAGCACGGTCGCGGAGCTGCCGGGGGATCTGCTGCCGCTGCCCGCCTCGACGGCGACGGCCCGGATCTGTTCGGGCAGCTTGTTGTGGACGGCCCTGCGCTCGCGCGCGTCTCCGGTCAGTACCAGCAACCGGGCGCCGCTGCCCGGCCACTGTCGGGCGAGCTCGGCGGCGATGGCGTCGGCGGTCTCGTTCCAGCCGTTCTCGACCTTGTTGCGGTAGTGCCACTCCTGGCGGTCCTCCGGAACGCTGCGGTGGCCGCGGCCCTGCCATTCCCTGCCGTTCGCCTGGCCCAGGGACCGGCGGTGCGTCCCGTCGCGGAGCTCGAGGTCGGCGCCGGAGCGGTCGATGTAGGCGACCATGCACGGCGGTGCGTCGCCGCGCAGTTCGGCGAGGGGTGCGATGTGGGGCAGCACGGACCACGTGGCCTCGCTCGCGGCCGGGCCGACGGCGAGCGGGATGTCCAGGAGCACCTCGGCGCCCGCGGCGAAGAGCGCGCGGCCGGGGGGTGCGCCCGACACCGGCTCCTGGGCGAGTCGGTCCATGACCGCCCTGGTCGTGTATCCGTCGGCACCCGCCTCGATCAACTGCGAGGCGACGGACCGCTCGCGGAGCTCCTGCCGCTTCGCTGCGTCCTCGGTCGCACGTGACGTGTCGATGTACACAGAGGCCCATGGGCCCGGATGTTCGAAGAGCGGTTTGAGAAAACCAAGTTCCATGATCTCCCCCAGGCTCGCAGAAAATGCGCGTAACACCAGATTACGGGCGTATTCGCGTTGTGCTCTGTCGGAGAAGGGGGGAGTGCCGCATGGAACGCGTGGCCGCGTCCGGCGGGGCGTCGGTCCCGTCCCCCGGTGTGCTCTCCGTGCCGGTCCGCCTCCGGGGCGTGTCCGACGGTTCGCAGCCCCGGCACACCCAGGGGACACGCTCACGGACGCCCCGGAGCGTCCGTGAGCGTGGTCCGTCAGCGCTTGCGGCCCTGCTTGGGGTCCAGCAGCCCCGCCTTGCGCAGGGCGTCCGCCATGGCGCTGTTCGCGGGAGCAGGAGCCGACGAGCGGCCACCGCCTCCGCCGCCACGGCGGTCACGACCGCCCTGCCGCTGCTGCGGGGGACGTCCGCCCTGACCGCGGTCGCGACGCTGACCGCCGCCGCCCGCGGTCTGCTGCGTGCCCTCGTCGTCCAGCCGCAGCGTCAGGGAGATCCGCTTGCGGGGGATGTCGACGTCGAGCACTTTCACCTTCACGACGTCACCGGGCTTCACCACGTCCCGCGGGTCCTTGACGAACGTATGGGACATCGCCGAGACGTGGACGAGGCCGTCCTGGTGGACGCCGACGTCCACGAACGCGCCGAACGCCGCCACGTTCGTGACGACCCCCTCCAGCACCATGCCCGGGGCCAGGTCCGAGAGTTTCTCGACGCCCTCCTTGAAGGTCGCCGTCCGGAACGCAGGCCGGGGGTCGCGCCCCGGCTTCTCCAGCTCCCGCAGGATGTCCGTCACGGTCGGCAGTCCGAACGTGTCGTCGACGAACCGGTCCGCGCGCAGCGACCGCAACACGCCCGTGTTGCCGATCAGCGACGCCACCTCGCTTCCCGTGCTCTTCACCATCCGCCGCACCACGGGATAGGCCTCCGGGTGCACACTGGACGCGTCCAGCGGGTCCTCCCCGCCACGGATACGCAGGAAGCCGGCGCACTGCTCGTACGCCTTGGGGCCGAGCCGCGCCACGTCCTTGAGCTGGCGGCGCGACCGGAACGGGCCGTTCGCATCGCGGTGCGCCACGATGTTCTCCGCCAACCCGGCGCCGATGCCCGACACCCGTGAAAGCAGTGGTGCGGAAGCGGTGTTGACGTCGACGCCGACGCCGTTCACACAGTCCTCGACCACCGCGTCCAGGGAACGCGAGAGCTTCACCTCGGACAGGTCGTGCTGGTACTGGCCGACGCCGATGGACTTCGGATCGATCTTCACGAGCTCGGCCAGCGGGTCCTGCAGCCGCCGCGCGATCGACACCGCGCCGCGCAGCGAGACGTCCAGGCCCGGCAGTTCCTGGGACGCGAACGCGGAAGCCGAGTACACGGAAGCGCCGGCCTCCGACACCATCACCTTGGTCAGCTTCAACTCCGGGTGCTTGGCGATGAGTTCACCGGCCAGCTTGTCCGTTTCGCGCGACGCCGTGCCGTTGCCGATGGCGACGAGCTCGACGGTGTGCTCCTTTGCCAGCCGGGCGAGCTTCGCCAGGGACTCGTCCCACTTGTTGGCGGGCACATGGGGGTGGATCGTGTCGGTGGCGACGACCTTGCCGGTCGCGTCCACGACCGCCACCTTCACGCCCGTCCGGAAGCCGGGGTCGAGGCCCAGCGTCGCCCGCGTACCGGCCGGCGCGGCCAGCAGCAGGTCCCTCAGGTTGGCCGCGAAGACGCGCACCGCCTCGTCCTCCGCGGCCGTGCGCAGCCGCAGCCGCAGGTCGATCCCGAGGTGGACGAGGATCCGGGTGCGCCAGGCCCAGCGCACCGTGTCCGCCAGCCACTTGTCGGCCGGGCGGCCGCGGTCGGTGATGCCGAAGCGACGGGCGACCATGCCCTCGTACGTGGCGGGGCCGGCTTCGGCCGAGGGCTCCTCGGGCTCCAGCACCAGGTCGAGGACCTCTTCCTTCTCCCCGCGTAGCATCGCCAGCACCCGGTGCGAGGGGAGTTCGGCGAACGGCTCGGCGAAGTCGAAGTAGTCGGCGAACTTCGCGCCCGCCTCCTCCTTGCCGTCCCGCACCTTCGCGGCGAGCCTGCCGCGCTTCCACATGCGCTCGCGCAGCTCGCCGATGAGGTCGGCGTCCTCCGAGAACCGCTCGGTGAGGATGGCCCGCGCGCCGTCCAGCGCGGCCGCCGGGTCCGCGACGCCCTTGTCCGGGTCGGCGAACGCGGCTGCCGCGGCGAGCGGATCGACCGACGGATCGGTCAGCAGGCCCTCGGCGAGCGGCTCCAGCCCGGCCTCCCGGGCGATCTGCGCCTTGGTGCGCCGCTTGGGCTTGAACGGCAGGTAGATGTCCTCCAAGCGGGCCTTGGTGTCGGCTGCCCGGATCCGTGCTTCCAGTTCGTCATCGAGCTTGCCCTGCTCGCGCACGGACTCCAGGACCGAGGCGCGCCGCTCCTCCAGCTCCCTCAGATAGCGCAGCCGCTCCTCGAGCGTGCGCAGCTGAGCGTCGTCGAGCATTTCGGTCGCTTCCTTGCGGTAGCGCGCGATGAACGGGACGGTCGACCCGCCGTCCAGCAGCTCGACGGCCGCCTTCACCTGCCGCTCCCGTACGCCGAGCTCCTCGGCGATCCTGCCTTCGATGGACGTCGTCACGGTTCCCCGACTCGCCTTCTGCTGCTGGCTGTACCCAGGGTCCCGCGCTCCTGACCGCGCGACCCCTCTCACCTGCATTCTGCCGGGTGGCGGGGTGCGGTGTCGCGCGCCCCCTCCGAGGTCAGCCGGTGCCCGTCAGGTTCGCGGGGAAAGCACCCGCGGCCACGGCGGTCATCAGGAATCCCCTGGACAGTTCGGTGAGCCGGGCGACGCCGTCGGCGCCGAGGTGTTCGTACGGGGCGATGTCGAGCAGGTCGGTTCGGTCCTCCAGCTCCGCCCGCAACGCCGTGCCCGCCTCGGTCAGTTCGCCCCCGGCGTCGAGCAGTCCGCGCTCGCGCAGCCGGTCCGACGCGGTCTCCCACTCGCTTCGCCGCCACCCACGGCTGGCGAGGATCCAGCGCGGGGACATCCCCTTGCCGGTCGCGGTGTGGCTGACCAGGGCCTCCAGCGGGTCGAGCTCCGCGTGCAGCAGGGCGGCCAGGTGCCCGTCGCCGCGATGCTCGCGCAGCAGGGTCGCGGCGTGCCAGAAGGCGAGGTGGGGTTCCTCGGGCACGGGCAGGTCGGCGTGGGCCGCGTACAGCGGTCGGGCGTGCCGGGTGCACGCCTCGGTGGCGTGTAGTGCCAGCCGGGCGGCCTCCGCCATCTCCGGGGAGGCCACCGTGTCGCCGAACAGCCGCCGCAGCGTCGCGTCCACCGCGCGCAGCCGGGCGTCCAGCACCGCCTGTGGCGAGGTGGTCTCCCACACGGCCGGGACGTGCCGGGCGATGAGCTCGTGGTTGAAGTTGTAGAAGGTGGCGGTCACGGTGCCCGGACCCACGGCGCCCATGGCGGCGGAGCGGCCGGCGAGGTAGGCGGCGCTCTGGTCCTCGACGCCGAGCGCGGCCAGTTCCTTGGCGAAGTCGGGCGAGAAGTACAGAGTGGCGTGCAGCGGGTTCACGGCGTTGTGGCAGCGGCGGCCCGCACGCGGCGGCAGAGAGGTCATGCCTGGAGGTTACCGACTGGTTGGTACGGCGTGAAGGTCAGGACTCTGCCGGGCAGGATGGCAGGAAAGGTGGGGAAGTCGTCATTGCCGTCATCCCGTTCGGGTTCCACGATGGAGGAATGCCAGAGCGGAACGTGCTGATCGCCCTGTTCGACGGCGTGCAGAGTCTCGACGTCACCGGCCCCCTCGAGGTGTTCGCGGGGGCCAACCAGTGCCCCGCCGCCCTGATCGGCTACCGCATCCGTACGGCCTCCCTCGACGGGGGACCGGTGCGTACGTCCAGCGGGCTCACCCTCGTCCCCGACGGCGTGCTCCGCGACGAGCCGGGGCCGCACACCCTGATCGTCCCGGGCGGAGAGGGGACCCTGGACCCGGACCCGGCACTGGTCGACTGGCTCAGGGCGTCCGCCCCGTCTGCCGAACGCCTCGTCTCCGTCTGCTCAGGCGCGCTGGTGCTGGCCGCGGCGGGCCTCCTCGACGGCCACCGCGCCACCACCCACTGGTCCCTCTGCGACCGGCTGGCCCGCGACCACCCGGATGTCGAGGTCGACCCCGAGCCGATCTTCGTGAGGGACGGCAGGCTCGCCACCTCGGCCGGGGTGACCGCCGGGATCGACCTGGCGCTCGCCCTGGTCGAGGACGACCTCGGTCGGGACGCGGCACTGACCATCGCCCGCCATCTCGTGGTGTTCCTCCGCCGGCCCGGCAACCAGTCGCAGTTCAGCGTCCAGCTCGCCACGCAGACCGCCCAGCGTCGACCGCTGCGCGAGGTGCAGCAGTGGATCAGTGAGCATCCCGGCGGCGACCTGTCGGTCGAGGCGCTCGCCGCCCGTGCCCGGCTGTCCCCACGCCAGTTCGCGCGCGCTTTCCGTGCGGAGACCGGAACGACCCCGGGCCGGTACGTCGAACGCGTCCGCATCGAGCACGCCCGGCGGCTGCTGGAGGACACCGTGGAAGGAGTCGCGGAGATCTCCCGCGCGAGCGGTTACGGCACTCCCGAAGCGATGCGACGCGCCTTCGTGAAGACCCTCGGAACGGCGCCCGCCGAGTACCGCCGCCGCTTCCGCGCCCCCGGAACCACCGTCCACTGAGACCGCCCCGGAACCACCGTCCACCGACAACGGGAGGACCCCCGTGCAGACCGCCATCCTGCTCTACGACCGCTTCACCGCCCTGGACGCCGTCGGCGCGTTCGAAGTGCTGAGCCGGCTACCGAACGCCGAGACCGTCTTCGTCGCGGAGGAGGCTGGGCCCGTGCGCAACGACCAGGACAACCTCTCGCTGGTCGCTGACCTCGGCCTCGCCGAGGTGACCGCCCCGGACATCGTGCTCGTTCCGGGCGGTCCCGACCCGCGGCACGTGTTGGAGAACGCCGCGGTGCTGGACTGGCTGCGATCCGTCGATCCGGGTACCACGTGGACCACGTCGGTGTGTACCGGGTCGCTCGTGCTCGGCGCGGCCGGACTGCTCCAGGGACGTCGCGCCACCAGCCACTGGCTCGCCCTGGACCGGCTCCGCGCGTTCGGCGCCGAGCCGACTGGCGAGCGCGTCGTCTTCGACGGAAAGTACGTCACCGGTGCCGGGGTCTCCGCAGGCATCGACATGGCACTCCACCTGCTGGGCCGGATCGCCGGCGACACGGTCGCCCAGTCCGTTCAGCTCCTCACCGAATACGACCCGCAGCCGCCCTACGACGCGGGCTCGCCCGACACGGCGCCGGCCGACATCGTCGCCCGTTGGCGCAAGGAGCCGGGACGGGTGCTGGCTCCGGCGGACTGACCCCCACCGAACACTGCCGTCACACGGTCCAGTTGAAGCCGGGCTGCCTGCGCTCCAGGAAGGCGGCCACCCCTTCCGCGGGGTCGCTGCTGCCGCGGGCCTGTTCCGCCCAGTACGCGTCCCGGTCGGTGCGGCCCGCGGCGAACTCCTTCGCCGCGGCCTGCGTCAGCTGGGAACGGGACGTCAGGATCCGGGCGAATTCGGCGACGCGTTTGCCCAACTCGCCCGCCGGCAGCACCTCGTCCACCAGCCCGGTGCGCAGTGCCCGGTCGGTACCGATCAACTCTGCGGAGAAGAGCAGGTACTTCGCCGCCGCCGGGCCCACCAGGGACACCAGCCGCCGGGTCGAGGAGGCCGGGTAGACGATGCCCAGCTTCGCGGGGGTGATCCCGAAGGACGCGCCCTCCTCGGCGAACCGCAGGTCGCAGGCCGCGGCCAGCTGGCAGCCGCCGCCGACGCAGTAGCCGCGCACCGCCGCCAGCGTCGGCTTGGGGAAGGCCGCGAGAGCGTCCTCGGCGCGGACGGCGAGGTTCTGGGGGGTCTCTCCGGGAGCGGGCTCGTGCAGCGAGGAGATGTCGGCACCGGCGCAGAAGGTGCTTCCGGCGCCGGTCAGTACGAGCGCCCGCACTTCCGGGGCGTGCGTCAGCCGTTCCAGCAGCCCGGGCAACGCGCGCCACATGTCGGCGGTCATCGCGTTGCGCTTGGCGGGGTTGCTGATGACGACGGTGGCGACCCCGTCCGCGACGGTGTGCTCCAGGTGCGGCTCCATGGGGCGGATGCTATCGGCCACGGACGTGCCGGCGATCACGGCGGTGGCGTCGGTGGATCGGACGCCACCGTGGACGCACCGATCAAAGAGCTCGCTTGATCGAGCGACTGCGATTGAATTCCATCGATGATGGATGACTTTCGTTCAGCAGGCCGGTCCGGACCAACCCCTTCCCAACACTCGGTACACAACCGTTCGCAGTGACGTGTCAGAGGGTGGGTGGTGCGGCACCATGGAGAGCCCCGGGGGCGTCCCGGCCCGGCCGCTGTCGTACGAAGGCCTCTGGCGGTTCAGCACTCCTGCGATCGACGTATCGGTGCCACAGGCGCGCCACGCCGTCCGCGATCTGATCCTCCGGCAGGGCGTACCGATCCACGACGACGTCCTCCAGGGACTGCTGCTGATCGTCTCCGAACTCGTCACGAACGCCGTGCGGCACGCCGCGCTCCTCTCGCCCGAGCTCACGGTGGAGGTGGCGATCGGGGCCGCGTGGGTCAGGGTGGCCGTCGAGGACGACCACCCCTACCGGCCCAAGGCGCTGGAGACCGACTCCGCCCGTACCGGGGGACGCGGGCTACTCCTGGTGAAGGAGATCACCCAGGAGGCGGGCGGTGAGTGCGACGTCGCGCACACCATGCGGGGCGGGAAGATCGTCTGGGCCGCGCTGCCGCTGGTTCCCGTGAGCGGTGCCGCCTCGCCGTAGGGCCGCGGGACCCCACAGTCGGCTACGGCGTACCCGTGGCGGCCACGGCGCCCGGGGCGTCACCGCGATCGGGTCACCACCCCCCGGCCGGGCCCGTGAGCTCGCGGATCGCCGGGCGTGCGGCGTTCAGCACCGTCATGAACCACGCGGAGAAGGTGTCCCTCGCGTGCCTCTCGGCCAATTCCGCCGCCGTCACGAACGCCGTTTCGCCGACCTCCTGCGGGTCCGGCCGCAGTGGTGCCTGCACCATGCCCACGAAGAGGTGGTTGAACTCCTGCTCAACCAGACCGGAGGCGGGGTCGGGGTGGTTGTAGCGAACGGTGCCCGCCTCCGCCATCAGCGACGGGGAGACGCCCAGCTCCTCGTGGGTGCGGCGGGCCGCTGCACTGAAGGGGGACTCACCGGGGTACGGGTGCCCGCAGCAGGTGTTCGACCAGACACCGGGGGAGTGGTACTTCCCGGGCGCACGGCGCTGCAGCAGGAGCCGCCCCTGCTCGTCGAAGAGGAACACGGAGAACGCCCGGTGCAGCTGCCCGGGCGCCTGGTGCGCGGAGAGTTTCTCCGCGGTGCCGATGGTTTGACCGTTCTCGTCGACCAGTTCGAGCAAGATCGGCGGCAGGGTGCCGTTCGGCGAGCTGTTCGCCGCGGTGGCGGGTGTGGTCGGCATAGCCATCCTTCGCATCGGTCCTCGGCCCGGCGGGCGTTCCCTCAGTCTGCCGCACAAAAGCGGCTTGTCAGCACTTCGCCGCCTTGGGCATGTCCGTGCCCGCCGTGTCCGCGGCGTGCCGGGCACGGACATTCGGGTCAGACCCCGAAGGCTGCGGGATAGCTGATCGTGCCCTGCGGTGCCGTTGCGGAACCATCGATGACCAGGGCCATCATCGCCTCGTCGGGCACCGCGAAGCCCGGCGGGTGCCGAACCGGGAAGCGGGCCGGAATCCGAACCGGGGGTACTAGTCCAGATGACCGAGTATCAGGACCAGTTGCTCGCCCTTGGCGGTGGCGTCCGGCGAGGTGCCGGTCTCGGACGAGCCGTCCGCGGCGCTGGCGGCGCGGATCGGTGGCGCAAGGGGCGAGCGCCAGCGTGGGCGCGTCCCCGACCCGGTACCGCGTGAGCAGTGCGTGCGCCGCGATCGAACCGAGCGGTGCCTCGGCCACTTACGACAGGCCCCGGACCCAGGCCGACGGGTCCTCGCGCAGCGCGTCGACGAGGTCCGCCCCGTCAGCAGCGGGGAACACGGCCGTGTTGACGGTGCGCACGGCGGCGGCATCGGCCGCGGTCTCGGGGCGGGTCGACCACCGGGGATCGACGGCCCCCGGGCCGGCCCCGTGCCCGGCTCCTGCTCAGTGGCAGAGTCCGGCCTCGTGCGCGGCATGACCGCTCGGCTCCAACTGGAACGTGCAGTGCTCGACGTCGAAGTGTGAGCCCAGGCAGCCCTGCAGGTCGTGGAGCACCTTCTCGTGACCGATCGCGTCCAGCACGTCCTGCGACACCACCACGTGGGCGGAGAGCACCGGCATCCCGGACGTGATCGTCCAGGCGTGCAGGTCGTGGACGTCCTCGACACCGGGCAGGGCGCGGATGTGCTCGCGCACCTCGTCCATGTCGACGCCCTTCGGCGCCGCCTCCAGCAGGACGTCGAGAGTCTCCCGCAGCAACTTGACCGTGCGGGGCACGATCATCAGACCGATCACCAGGGAGGCGATCGGGTCCGCCGCCTGCCAGCCGGTGGTCAGGATGATCGCCGCCGAAACGAGGACGGCCAGCGACCCCAAGGTGTCCGCGAGGACCTCGAGGTACGCCCCGCGCACGTTGAGGCTCTCGCGTTGGCCGCGCATCAGCAAGAACAGGGACACCATGTTGGCGGCCATGCCGACGATGGCGAAGGCGATGGTCAGCCCGCCCTTGGTCTCGGCCGGGGAGATGAAGCGCTGCACGGCCTCGTACAGCAGGAAGGCGCCGACGCCCAGCAGCAGCAGACAGTTGGCGAGCGCGGCGAGGATCTCCGCCCTGGCGAAGCCGAAGGTGCGGTTCGCCCCGGTCGGGCGGTTCGCGAAGTGGATCGCCAGGAGGGCCATCGCGAGACCCAGACCGTCCGTCGCCATGTGCGCGGCATCGGCGATGAGGGCCAGCGAGTCCGCCAGGATCCCACCGACGATCTCCAAGGTCATCACACTCAGCGTGATCGTGAGCGCAATGCGCAGCCGCCCTCGATACGCGGCACCGGCGGTGCCCGTCGGTGGTGGTCCACCGTGCGTGTGCCCGTGGTCGTGCCCAGCCCCCATGAGGACGCCTCCCGGATGTCCGAACGATCTCTCCGATGAGCCAGTGAACTACGGGTGGGGGGTATCGGGCAACACGACGTTGAACACCGTTGTCATATGCTCTGACCTGCAATTATGTCCGCAGGTCAGAGCATCTTCACATCAGCCTCCGGCAGGCCCGGGGTGACGCAGCAACCAGCCGTCCCACGCAGACTCGACCATCTCCCGCACCCCGTGCGAAGCCGCCCAGCCCAGCTGACGTCCCATCCGGTCCACGCACGCCACGGCCCGCGCGGCGTCCCCGGCACGGCGAGGCTCGACCACCGGTTCCCTCGTGCTCCCGGTGACCTCCCCGACCAACCGGGCCAGCTCGCGCACCGAGACGCCCTCGCCCCGCCCGATGTTCACCGTGAGGTCTCCGGCGCCGCTGACGTCCAGCCTGCGGGCCACTGCCAGGTGGGCGTCGGCGAGGTCGGCCACGTGGATGTAGTCGCGGATGCAGGTGCCGTCCGGGGTCGGGTAGTCGTCTCCGAAGATCCGCGGGGCCTCGCCGCGGGTGATCCGGTCGAAGAACATCGGGACGATGTTGAACACCCCGGTGTCCGAGAGCTCGGGCCGGGCCGTGCCCGCAACGTTGAAGTACCGCAGACAGGCCGTGGCGATGCCGTGTGCCCGTCCCGTCGCCCGCACCAGCCACTCGCCCGTGAGCTTCGTCTCGCCGTACGGATTGATCGGCGCGGTCGGCGTGTCCTCCGTGATGAGGTCCACGTCCGGTACCCCGTACACGGCGGCGGACGAGGAGAAGAGGAAGCGCTTGACCCCTGCCGCGGCGACCGCCTCCAGCAGCACGGTCAGCCCGTGCACGTTCTCCCTGTAGTAGAGCAGCGGCTGCTCCACGGACTCCCCGACCTGCTTCTTCGCCGCGAGGTGCACCACACCCGTGACCGCGTGCTCCACGAAGGCGGCGTCCAGCAGCTCCCGGTCCAGCAGCGAGCCCCTCACCAGCGGTACTCCCTCGGGAAGTCGCGCGGGGATCCCCGTCGAGGCGTCGTCCAGGACGACGACCCGCTCCCCGGCCCCCGTCATGGCGTGCGCCACGTGTGCCCCGATGTACCCCGCCCCACCTGTGATCAGCCATGTCATGGCCGCAACCCTACGGGGTGCCCCCGGTGCGGTTTGTGGGTCGCGCCACTGATCGACAATGATGATCCCGGCCGCACCCCGCGGCCGGGACGGGGCTGCGCCCGGGGCTGCCCGGCCGGAGCAGGCGGCCGGCGGGGGAACGGAGCGCCCTCACCGGGAAACCTCGTGAACTCGCGCTTCCGTTCATCCGATAGCCTCAGCCGGCGTGCCGCCGCCCGGGTCACGGGCGTAGCCGCCGTACCCCCGACCCGTCAGCGCCAAGGAGTGAGTCCGTCTGTCGACCGCCATCCTCACCGGTCCGCCGGTACCCGGATCGTCGCTCGAGGGCGATCTGCGGTCGTTGGGCTTCGACGTCCGCGCCGCTTCGGGCGCTGACGAGGCA
Organism: Streptomyces sp. NPDC059169; assembly: GCF_042755225.1. NCBI lineage: Bacteria > Bacillati > Actinomycetota > Actinomycetes > Kitasatosporales > Streptomycetaceae > Streptomyces > Streptomyces sp. NPDC059169. Next base: position 179,790 of record NZ_JBHZCF010000010.1, read on the forward strand.
GCCGCGCTGCTCACCGCCGTCCCGGCAGCGGAGCGCGTCGCCGTCGTCGACTCCCGCTTCGTCGGGCACGTCCACGCACTCCGTCTCGGTCTGACGGACCCGCGCTTCACGGCCGCTGCGGTACCGGGCGCGGTGACGGCCCGGCCGGAGGCCCGGTCGGCGCTGCTCGCAGCGGTCCGTTCGGCCGCGGTCGCCCGGCCGTCGGCGTCCGCGGGCCCGGCCGGCGACCACCGGCCGGCCATGGCTGCCGGTGCCGACGCCCCCGACGGCGTGCTCACCGACGAGGTCGCGGACGTGCTCGACGCCGGTGGTACGGCCGTGCACCGCCCCGAACTCGGGACGTTGGTCGCCACCGTCCCCGCCGACCCCCAGGCCAGGAACGAGGCCCGGCAGGCCGTCGCGGCGGTCGACGACGAAGCCGTCCGGCTGCGCTCGGCGGTGAAGGCCCGCGACGGCTTCTTCACCACCTTCTGCATCAGCCCCTACTCGCGCTACGTCGCGCGCTGGTGTGCCCGCCGCGGCCTGACCCCCAACCAGGTCACCACCGCCTCGCTGATCACCGCACTGATAGCGGCCGGCTGTGCCGCGACCGGCACCCGCGGGGGTTTCGTCGCGGCCGGCGTACTGCTGATCCTCTCCTTCGTCCTCGACTGTACGGACGGCCAGCTCGCCCGGTACTCGCTGCAGTACTCCACGCTGGGCGCGTGGCTCGACGCCACGTTCGACCGCGCCAAGGAGTACGCCTTCTACGCGGGTCTCGCCCTTGGCGCGGCCCGCGGCGGGGACGACGTCTGGGCCCTCGCGCTCGGCGCGATGGTCCTGCAGACCTGCCGTCACGTCGTCGACTTCTCGTTCAACGAGGCGAACCACGACGCGACGGCGAACACCAGCCCCACCGCGGCCCTCTCCGACCGGCTGGACAGCGTCGGCTGGACGGTGTGGGTGCGTCGCATGATCGTGCTGCCCATCGGTGAACGCTGGGCCATGATCGCGGTGCTCACCGCCCTCACCACGCCCCGCATCACGTTCTACGCGCTTCTCATCGGCTGCGCCTTCGCGGCTGCGTACACCACCGCGGGCCGGGTGCTCCGGTCGCTCACCCGCAAGGCGCGCAGGACCGACCGCGCAGCCGGGGCGCTCGCCGACCTCGCCGACTCCGGACCGCTCGCCGACTGGTTCGCCCGGGCGTTCGCGGGTGCGGCCCGACGGCTGCCGTCCTTCGCTCCCGTGGTGGTCGCCGCACTCGGTGCGGCGGTCGTGACGGCCACCGCCTGGCTCACCCCCTACGGCAGCCCCTGGCCGGTCGCCGCGGCGGTCTGCTACGCCGTGGCCTCGGGCCTCGCCGTCGCCCGCCCGCTCAAGGGTGCCCTCGACTGGCTGGTGCCGCCCGTCTTCCGGGCCGCGGAGTACCTCACGATCCTGGTCCTCGCCCTGCGCGCCGAGGTGAGCGGAGCCCTTCCCGCGGCGTTCGGCCTGGTGGCCGCGGTCGCCTACCATCACTACGACACGGTGTACCGCATCCGCGGCGGCAGCGGTGCGCCGCCAACCTGGCTGGTCCGTGCGGTCGGCGGGCACGAGGGGCGGACCCTGGCGGTGGCATCGCTGGCCGCCCTGCTCGGTGCCGCGCACTTCCCGATCGCCCTGACGGTCCTCGCGGTCGCCGTGGCACTCCTGGTGCTCGTGGAGTCCATCCGCTTCTGGGTCTCCTCCGGAGCACCCGCCGTACACGACGAAGGAGAACCCGCATGATCGGCCTCGTACTGGCAGCCGGTGCCGGACGCCGTCTGCGTCCCTACACCGACACGCTTCCGAAGGCCCTCGTGCCCGTGGGCCCGGAGCAGGACGGCGCCGCCACGACGGTGCTCGACCTCACCCTGGCCAACTTCGCCGAGGTCGGCCTCACCGAGGTGGCGATCGTCGTGGGCTACCGCAAGGAAGCCGTGTACGCGCGCAAGGACGAGCTGGAAGCCCGCTACGGCCTGAAGCTCACCCTGATCGACAACGACAAGGCCGAGGAGTGGAACAACGCCTACTCCCTGTGGTGCGCGCGTGACGTCCTCAAGCAGGGCGTGATCCTCGCCAACGGGGACACCGTGCACCCCGTCTCCGTGGAGAAGACCCTGCTCGCCGCCCGCGGAGCAGGGCAGAAGATCATCCTCGCCCTGGACACGGTGAAGCACCTCGCCGACGAGGAGATGAAGGTGATCACCGCCGACGGCCAGGGCGTCCGGAAGATCACCAAGCTGATGGACCCCGCCTCCGCCACCGGCGAATACATCGGCGTCACCCTGATCGAGCCCGATGCCGCCGAGGCGCTCGCCGACGCCCTGCGCGCCACCTTCGAGCGCGACCCGGACCTCTACTACGAGGACGGCTACCAGGAGCTCGTGGACCGGGGCTTCCAGATCGACGTGGCCCCCATCGGCGACGTCAAGTGGGTCGAGATCGACAACCACGAGGACCTCGCGAAGGGCCGTGAGATCGCGTGCCTGTACTGACCCGGCTCATTCCCTCGCCCGTCGTCGTCGACATCAGCTGCGGGGCGATGGACGATCTGGCCGGCCTCCTCGCCGACCAGCGCATCTCCGCGTCCGGTGAGTTGGCGGTCGCGATCAGCACCGGCTCGGGCCAGGCGCTGCGCGAGCGGCTGGCCCCGGCGCTGCCCGGTGCCGACTGGTACGAGGTCTCCGACGGCACGATCGACTCCGCGGTGAAACTCGCCGACGACATCAAGGGCAAGCGTCGTTACGACGCGATCGTGGGCCTCGGCGGGGGCAAGATCATCGACGTTGCGAAGTACGCCGCGTCCCGCGTCGGGCTGCCGATGGTCGCCGTCGCCACCAACCTGGCGCACGACGGTCTGTGCTCGCCGATCTCGATCCTGGACAACGACAACGGCCGCGGGTCCTACGGCGTCCCCTCGCCGATCGCGATGGTGATCGACCTGGACGTGGTGCGCGGAGCCCCGGTCCGCTTCGTCCGCTCCGGCATCGGTGACGCGATCTCCAACATCTCCGCGATCGCCGACTGGGAGCTGTCCCACAAGATCACCGGGGAGTCGGTCGACGGCCTGGCCGCCGCCATGGCCCGGACCGCAGGGGAAGCCGTGCTCCGGCACCCCGGGGGAGTCGGCGACGACGAGTTCCTGACCGTGCTCGCCGAGGCGCTGGTGCTCTCCGGCATCGCCATGTCGATCAGCGGCGACTCCCGGCCGTCGTCGGGCGCGTGCCACGAGATCAGCCACGCCTTCGACCTGTTGTACCCCCGGCGGGCCGCCAGCCACGGCGAGCAGGTCGGACTGGGCGCCGCCTTCGCGATGCACCTGCGCGGCGCTCGGGAGCAGTCCGGGCTCTTCGCGGAAGTCCTGCGCAGACACGGGCTGCCCGTGCTCCCCGAGGACCTCGGATTCACCGCGGACGAGTTCGTCCGGGCCGTCGAGTACGCACCGCAGACCCGACCCGGACGTTTCACGATCCTCGAGCACCTCGACCTGTCCACCGACCAGATCAGGGACGCGTACGCCGACTATGCCAAGACCATCCGTAGCTGAACTCCGCCCGGTCGTGCACCCGGCCGGTGTCAAGGACCGGCGCAGCGGCGAGCACTGGGGAGGCCGCCTGTACATGCGCGAAGTCTCCCTGCGCATCACCCGGGTCCTGGTGACCACCAGGGTCACGCCGAACCAGCTGACCTACCTCATGACCCTGGCCGGCGTTCTGGCCCTGCCGGCCCTGCTGATCCCAGGCGTCTGGGGAGCCGTCCTCGGTGTGGTGATGGTCCAGCTCTACCTGCTGCTGGACTGCGTGGACGGAGAGGTCGCCCGCTGGAAGAAGCAGTACTCCCTGTCCGGTGTGTACCTGGACCGGGTCGGCGCCTACCTGTGTGACGCCGCGGTGCTGGTCGGCTTCGGCCTGCGCGCGGCCGACCTGTGGGGCAGCGCGCCGGTCGACTGGCTGTGGGCCTTCCTCGGTACCCTTGCGGCGCTCGGCGCGATCCTGATCAAGGCCGAGACCGACCTGGTCGGAGTCGCCCGGCACCAGGCCGGGATGGAGCCGGTCAAGGACGCGGCGGCCGAGCCGCGCTCGTCCGGGATGGCGCTGGCCCGCCGGGCCGCCGCCGCGTTGAAGTTCCACCGCCTGGTCCTCGGTATCGAGGCGTCCTTCCTCATCCTGGTGCTGGCCGTGGCCGACCAGGTCCGCGGAGACCTGTTCTTCTCCCGCCTCGGCGTCGCGGTGCTGGCCGGCATCGCCCTGCTGCAGACGGTGCTGCACCTGGTGTCCATCCTCGTCTCCAGCAGGCTGAGGTGAGCGCCATGAGGCTCGGTGCCGTCGTCATCACCATGGGCAACCGCCCCGACGACCTGCGCGCGCTGCTGGAGTCCGTCGCCGAGCAGGAGGGCGAACCGGTCGAGGTCGTCGTGGTCGGCAACGGGGCACCGGTGACCGGGGTGGCCGACTTCCCGTTCGTACGGACCGTGGACCTGCCCGAGAACCTCGGCATCCCCGGTGGCCGCAACGTCGGCATCGAAGCCTTCGGACCGTCCGGCGGCGACGTCGACGCACTGCTCTTCCTGGACGATGACGGACTGCTGCCCAACAGCGACACGGCGGAGCTGGTCCGTCGTGCGTTCGAGGAGGACCCGGCCCTCGGGATCGTCAGTTTCCGGATCGCCGACCCGGAGACCGGAGCCACCCAGCGGCGCCACGTCCCCCGACTCCGTGCCTCGGACCCCATGCGCTCATCGCGCGTGACGACCTTCCTGGGCGGCGCCAACGCGGTCCGCACCACGGTGTTCGCCGAGGTCGGCGGGCTCCCGGACGAATTCTTCTACGCGCACGAGGAGACCGATCTCGCCTGGCGTGCCCTGGACGCGGGTTGGATGATCGACTACCGCTCCGACATGGTGCTGTTCCACCCGACCACACTGCCGTCACGGCACGCGGTCTACCACCGCATGGTGGCCCGCAACAGGGTGTGGCTGGCCCGTCGCCGTCTGCCCGCCCCCCTGGTGCCGCTGTACCTGGGGGTGTGGATTCTTCTCACATTGGCGAGGCGGCCTTCCATGTCGGCCCTCAAGGCGTGGTTCGGTGGATTCAGCGAAGGCTGGACGACTCCCTGCGGGCCCCGCAAGCCCATGAAGTGGCGTACGGTATGGCGGCTGACCCGACTGGGCCGCCCGCCCATCGTCTGACGGGCCCGGATCTGAGAGCATCGGGCATGCTCCGGGTCCTGGCCGCCACCTGAACGCCCGACTGCCACGCATCTTGAACACGAAAGTTTCAACTTGTGAGTGACACAACCCATGACGGTGCGATCATGACGAGCGCCCCGCCATCTCCCGACGCCGGGCTCACCCCGGCTCAGCTGGCCGCCAAGTACGGCCTGTCGGTGAGCGGCGCACGGCCGGGGCTCGTGGAGTACGTCAGGCAGCTGTGGGGCCGCCGCCACTTCATCCTGGCCTTCTCCTCCGCGAAGCTCACGGCCCAGTACAGCCAGGCCAAGCTCGGTCAGCTGTGGCAGGTCGCGACCCCCCTGCTCAACGCGTTCGTCTACTACCTGATCTTCGGGCTCATCCTGGGGGCCGGACGCGGGATGTCCAAGGAGGTCTACATCCCGTTCCTGGTGACCGGGGTGTTCGTCTTCACCTTCACCCAGACGTCGGTGATGGCGGGTGTGCGGGCGATCTCCGGCAACCTGGGCCTGGTCCGCGCCCTGCACTTCCCGCGCGCCTCGCTGCCCATCTCCTTCGCGCTCCAGCAGCTCCAGCAGTTGCTGTTCTCCATGATCGTGCTGGTGCTCGTCGCGGTCGCCTTCGGCAGCTACCCGTCGATGAGCTGGCTGCTGGTCGTCCCGGCGCTGGCGATGCAGTTCGTGTTCAACATCGGCCTCGCCCTGATCATGGCCCGGTGGGGGAGCAAGACCCCCGACCTGGCGCAGCTCATGCCCTTCATCATGCGCACCTGGATGTACGGCTCCGGCGTCATGTTCTCCATCTCGGTGATGCTCAAGGGCAAGCCGGCCTGGATCGCCGACGTCCTGATGTACAACCCCGCGGCGATCTACATGGACCTCATGCGCTTCGCCCTGATCGACGGGTACGGCTCGTCGAACCTGCCCTCGCACGTCTGGCTGGCCGCACTGCTCTGGGCGGTCCTCCTCGGCGTCCTCGGGTTCGTGTACTTCTGGAAGGCAGAGGAGCGCTACGGCCGTGGCTGACGACATCAAGGCCCTGGGTGACGCCCGTGTCCCCACCGTCATCGCCGACGACGTGCACATCGTGTACCGCGTCAACGGTGCCGGCGGCGGCAAGGTCAGTGCGACCGCGGCGCTCAGCCGGATACTCAAGGGGGACCGCGGCGAGGGCCGGGGCGTCCGCAAGGTCCACGCCGTCAAGGGGGTCACATTCACCGCCTACCGCGGCGAAGCGATCGGCTTGATCGGTACCAACGGGTCCGGCAAGTCGACGCTGCTGCGTGCCATCGCCGGACTGCTCCCCACGGAGAGCGGCAAGGTGTACACCGACGGTCAGCCGTCCCTGTTGGGCGTCAACGCGGCCCTCATGGGGGACCTGACCGGCGAACGCAACGTCATCCTCGGTGGGCTGGCCATGGGCATGTCGCGCGAGGAGGTCCGCGAGCGGTACCAGGAGATCGTCGACTTCTCGGGGATCAACGAGAAGGGCGATTTCATCACCCTGCCCATGCGCACCTACTCGTCCGGAATGGGAGCCAGGCTCCGGTTCGCGATCGCCGCGGCCAAGGACCACGACGTCCTGATGATCGACGAGGCGTTGGCCACCGGCGACCGCAAGTTCCAGATCCGCTCCGAGGAGCGCATCCGTGAGCTCCGCGAACACGCAGGCACGGTCTTCCTGGTCAGTCACAGCCTCGGTTCGATCAGGGACACCTGTGACCGGGTCCTGTGGCTGGAGAAGGGCGAGCTGTTGATGGACGGACCGACCGCCGAGGTCCTCAAGGCGTACGAGAAGGAGACCGGCAAGTAGCGACGGTCCCGCGCCTCGGGGGGGGGCCCCCCCGAGGGCCCCCGCGGGGACCCCCCCCCTTTCGGCATGGCGTCCATCGGGTAGTGCCCCCGTCTTTGTCTCACCCCCCCCTCCTCCTCCACCAACAC